>NZ_JAHXDO010000002.1:0-333684 GCF_019891195.1 Bacillus sp. YC2
AATACAAAAAATTGGTGAGCTGGATAACAACCTTTCAAATGAATATGCGCTGACATAAGCTAATGAGACGTTTATTGGCAGATTTTCAGGCAATACAAGAAGCGACAGGGAAAGGCCAAAACGCCACCCCGCTCAACAACTTGCACATGTAACCCTTTATCATAAACTAAGAATTCTTGTCTGAGTGCGTTTACGACATCCTTCTTTAGCTTCTCCTTAGTTTCATTCGTCAAATAAGAATCAGCTTGGACTAATAATAATTTCATTTGTTCTCTCCTTCAGCTCTAATCGACCTAATCAACAAATTATATTCTTCAACCCATTCAGCGGGAATCTCGCAGTTTGTATCAATGTATCTATTAATAGCCGCCTTTAAATCTTCTGCTCTGCGTTCATTATGCAACCAATTGGGGATTACACCCAACGGCGGCTCAGTACACTTTTTCAGTGGTCTGAATGTGCAATGCGTCAATCCTTTTATGACACTCATGCTTATCCTCCTTCATATTCTTTCTAAACTGTCCCCGTACTCAAGCTGTTAACCGCCCATAGTCTCACCTGAGATTTACAGGATGCAGTTTACAGAGAATATAAAAAAGCAGGCTTAAACACCTGCTTTCCTAGTTAGCTATTAGGCAAATCAATTTTGGATGGACTACTTGTCCAAGGTTTACCCATCAGTTTTTTATGAGCTTTATCTTCAAAAAATTGAGTCGTAGTATATTGATACCATGAGTTAGTCATTGCACCTTTTTCATATAAATCATATTTGTAATAAGCATCAGGGATTCGTTCTTTAGTCCAGTAAGCAAACAAGACACCCGCAGCTTTATCACCCCATCCAATCCCGGGAATTGTTCCATATAAAGATGCCTCTAAGGTGATTGCATTTTTAGACTCTTTTGTATGACCGGACACCGTTCCAAGTATGGTCTTTTGCATTAAGCACAGCTTTGTGTTTCTCACCTTGTTTGGCGTATTGAATCTTCACTAGTTTGCCGCCATCCTTAATTACTTCACTTGTGATATTAAAATCCTTGTTTAATTGTCCATAGGATGGCGCTTCAATGCTTTTAGCAAACGCAGAACTTGTTGGTAAAACTGTACCTGCAGCGATTGACACAGCCAAAACACCGGCGAAAATTTTTTTCCTTTTCACTTACTAATCCCCCTTAACGCACCCTAAGAATCAGCCCGACTGACTAACTGTTTGACTTTATACCCGATAACAGCAAGATAAATTACGATAATACAAATCAACGCACCTGTTCCAAAATTAGTTTGCGAAAATAAGTAAACACTTACCCCACCGAAAATGATGTACATAATGATGTCAAAGATAATTTTCTTATTAGTCATTTTGATTTCCTCCATCTGCATAATTCCGGATGCTTGTTTATAAACACACCTATTTTTTATAAAACATAAAATATTTTGCCTACCCGCAACTTTCTAATAATAATTTATTTCCCCTTTACTGGTACTAGCTGTAAAGATACCGATTTATTAAAACATGTTAACACACTATTAGAGGTGGAAGAATGGTAAAGCGTTATAAATGATTCTTATAAACTATATTTGAAACAAATTCAGTAAATACCGATGACTGATTTACCGGATGCAGATTACAGAGAACATAAAAAAGCACCCGAAGGATGCTTGTTTTTACTTCTTCAGTTGACTCGCTCTCCAATCCATATACTCATGGAATACAGTAGGCCCCGTCACATTGTACTTTCTACCAATCCGCCACAACTCCTCTTGCATATCTTTTTCTATATCGTACCACGCTCTATGCCCTTGTTTTTCTAGGAAATCATTAAATTGGTTTCATACACTCACCTCCCACCTTTACCGGTTAAGGAGCAGAAGAAAGGAACCATTCGCAAAATTTGTCGAACAAGAGTGTCTTTCATAAATAGGTGGCAGTCGTAAGACAAAAAAACACCGGCGGATGCTTAAGTTATATCCCGTTTTTTATTCAATAAATTGTTCTGCAGCATTGCAATGTGTAACATCGAAAGGGTGCATCCTTATCAACATAAAATAAACCTTACTTGTTGATAAGGAACTTTATTTGACTGATCGGCCTTAAATTTGCTTTCAACAAAACGTCAAAAAGGTGTGCAGTTGATAAAGTTGCACACCTTTTTTGACGGTTTACGGTTTACGGTTTACGGTTTACGAAATGTGACATGTTTGTCATTTCTGTCAAACCAGCCTCTGAAAGCCCAGTTATCCCAACCGCCATCTCCTTTGTTGGTGAATTCTCCGCTTTCAAACACCCAGATGCCGTACACCACTCCGTTAAGAACGGCAGATCCATAGAATTTGACCCCATTGAAATGATCTTCGTAATTCTGGCTTAAATTAAATACCATGACATTATATTTCTGTCCCGCAGAGTAAAAGGTAGATTCCATCATGTTTTTGACAAAACCGCTTCGATTTGCGTTTTGCACAACAGCATCTCGGATTGAATTTGCTATGCCGAGGACGTCAAGATTCACGTTGAAATTAACACCAGGGATACCAGTGCTGGCATTAGCATTAAGCTGTTTAAGGCTCATTGTTTCGTTAACAGCGGGTGCTGATGAAACAGTGGGTTCAGCCACTTTTTCTTTAGCGTGGGTTAAAACAGGCAGACAGGAAGTAGCGACCATCATAGCGGTGACGGATGTGATTATTTTTTTCTTCAATTCAAATTTCCTCCTCGAGATTTTTTAATAAGTGTGAGATCAATAGGCCAACAACAGACAACTTATTTCTCGTTTCCTGCTTTATGCCCCCCCCTTTCCTTGAATCAAGTATATAAAGTTTCTCGTTTGAAATAATGATGAAAAAAGAGTATTTTCTGATTAGTCAGAAGTCATATTAACGGAAGGGAAAGAAAATATAACATGGGACAGATCGATAGGTCATATAAATCAATCGGGTCTTTTTTAATAGAATGAACAGTATATATTTCACTTTTTTCAGAAGCTTTTGGAAGAAAAAATCACAATTGTTTTCAACGTGGTCAAAAGGATTCATTTTCAGCGATTTAAAAGAGAACGGTAGCATAATTAGTTATTTTCTTTTCCTAAGATTGTTCTCGGCTTAGAGCCATCCCAAGGAGATACAATCCCTTCCTCTTCCAGCCGCTCCATGGTGTTGCAGCATTCATGTAACCGATTTTAAACCGCCGTTGCAAACTAGACATAGACATTATTCCGTTACCGCATGGATCAAGTTTCATCCATTGTTTTACTTCTTCGTAAGACGGTGTGCCAATGCCGCTCAATAATATCCCTCCTCAATAGAAAAAGCGCCCTCCCCTGCGGGAAAGCGCCTGCCTGTTTATTACCTATTACCATCATACCTTATCTATAACAAAATGGTGTGCCGTTATTCTGCCAAAATCTTTTTTAGCAATTTCAGGTTCGCGGTTCAGTTTATTACATCACGCGCTTAAACATCTTCTCCATCTCATACGTACTATGGTGAATAATAATCGGGCGGCCGTGCGGGCATGTGAATGGATCTGTCGTTCGGCGCAGGTCGTCTAAAAGTGCTTTGATTTCGTCGTTGCGCAGATGGCGGTTCGCTTTGATAGAGCCTTTGCAGCTCATCATAATAGCCGCTTCCTCCCGCAGCTTTTTAATGTCGATCTGTTTGGCGTCCAGCACCTGCTGAATAATTTCTTCAATCAGCTCGGCTTCTTCTCCTTTTGGGAACCAGGCCGGATGGCAGCGGACGATGTAGCTGTTAGAGCCGAATGCTTCTAAAAATACGCCGACGCTTTCAAGTTCTTGCTGATGCTGTTCGATGATGAGCGCTTCATTTGCAGCATAATGAAAGGTGAGCGGCACGATCATATCCTGCACCTCGGGCTCAACCTGCCCGACCTTCTCCCGGAAATATTCATATTTAATCCGTTCCTGGGCGGCATGCTGATCGATGATGTACAGGCCATTTTCGTTTTGGGCTAATATATATGTCCCGTGCATTTGGCCGATCGGATACATGACCGGTACTCTTTCTGACGGCTCTCCCTCATAGACAGGTTCCTCTGAAGCAGCCTGCACTTCTGGAAGCGGTTCCGGCCGATCGATTTCCGGCAGCAGCTCACTTTCCGCTTCCTCTGTGAGAGTATTTTCTTCTTTTACAGGCTCTGGCTCTTTTACAACCGAACTTAGCTTCAACGGCGAATAGGAAGGTTCCGGCGGTTTTTCAGGCAGCTTTCGTTCAGACGCGCTTTCGTCAAATGTCATAAATTGCTGTTCGTTTTTTATCGGCGGCGGTGTTGATTTTTTCGGCAGCTGGGCGCTCGGAATCAGCCGCTGCTGCTGAAATACATCCTTAATGCCGTCGCGGATCAACTCGTGCAGCTCCGTCTCTTTACTGAGGCGGACCTCAAGCTTTGACGGATGAACATTCACATCGACCAATATCGGGTCCATCGTGATTTCAATAAACGTAATCGGATGGCGGCCGATCGGCAGCAGTGTATGATAGCCCTCATGCACCGCTTTGACAAGGGGGAAATTTTTAATGTATCTTCCGTTAATGACTGACGACATATAGTTTCTGGAGGCTCGAGTGATTTCCGGCAGCGCAATAAAACCTTTCACCTCAAAGTCGAGTGAGCTGGCATGGAGCGGTATCATTTTTTTAGCGACCGCCGTCCCGTAAATCGCCGCCAGCACGTGGCGCACATCCCCGTTGCCGTTTGTTTGCAGCAGATTTTTCCCTTGATGGCGGAGGCGGATCGATACTTCAGGATGAGCAAGAGCAATCCGGTTGACGACATCCGTAATATTGCCAAGCTCCGTATGCACGGTTTTCATATATTTTAATCGGGCCGGTGTATTAAAGAACAGATTAGTAACAGCGATTTCCGTTCCTTTTCTGCTTGAGGATCTCTTTTCAGAAATGATATTCCCGCCTTGGAGAATGAGATGCGTTCCCGCTCCCTCACCAACGCTCGTTTTTATTTCCAAATGTGAGACTGACGCGATACTTGGCAAAGCTTCTCCGCGGAATCCGAGAGTTCTTACCCGAAACAGGTCGTTTTCATCTTTGATTTTACTTGTCGCATGGCGGCGGAAAGCCCGTTTGCAATCATCGGTCTCCATCCCTTCGCCATTATCGAGCACCCGGATGGATGAAAGCCCCGCTTCCTCAATGTCGATTTCAATGACTGTACTGTTTGCGTCAATCGCATTCTCCACTAATTCCTTGACGACAGAGGCCGGCCGTTCCACCACTTCGCCGGCCGCTATTTTGTTTGAAAGTTCATCTGACAGCTGGATGACTTTTGCCAAGTCGATCACCTCTTTCTATTTCAATTTCTTTTGCAGCTTGTACATTTCGTTCATTGCTTCAAGCGGTGTCATATCGAGAATATTGATCGATTTAAAGGCTTCCAGCACTTGTTTTTCTTTTTTAGACATGGGCGGAGCCTTCTTTTCTTTCTCTCCTTCTTCAAAGAAGGACAGCTGGGCCGGTTCTTCTTTCACGGCAGTTTTTTTCTCCTGCGGCGATTGCAGTTCCGGTTTATTCTCTGACTGCTCAAGCTCTTTCAGGATCTCCTGCGCCCGGCTGATCAGATCATCAGGAAGCTCGGCAAGCTGGGCGACATGAATGCCGTAGCTCTTATCGGCGGCCCCTTCTTTTATTTGATGGAGAAAGACGACCGTCCCGTTGTATTCCTCAGCGCGCACATGAACGTTTTTCAGCTGAGGAAGCTTTTCCTCTAGCACAGTCAGCTCATGATAATGTGTACTGAACAGTGTTTTCGCGCCGATATGGTCATGAACATATTCAATGATTGCCTGTGCAAGCGCCATGCCGTCATATGTTGAGGTGCCGCGGCCAATTTCATCGAACAAAATCAAGCTGTTTTTTGTGGCATTCACAATTGCGTTTTTCGCCTCCAGCATCTCGACCATAAAGGTGCTTTGTCCGGAAATTAAATCATCCGCAGCTCCGATTCTCGTAAAGATCTGGTCAAAAATCGGCAGGACCGCTTCTTTTGCGGGCACAAAACAGCCGATTTGAGCCATGATGGAAAGGAGGGCGATTTGTCTCATATACGTGCTTTTTCCTGACATATTCGGGCCTGTGATCAGGAGCATTTCTCTTGATTCTCCCATCATACAATTGTTCGGCACATATTCTTGGCTGTCCATCACTTTTTCAACGACGGGATGTCTTCCCTCAATCACCTTGACCTCATTTTCGGAAAATGCAGGCTTCGTATAATGCCTGCTTTCACTGATCGTCGCAAAGCATTGCAGGGCATCGAGTTCACTCATATGTTTCGCTAAGCGCTGCAGGCGCGGGATATACTGCTTCACATTTTCACGCAGTTCGGCAAAAAGCTCGTATTCCAGCTCACAGATGTTGTTTTCCGCTTCTAAGATAAGCGCTTCTTTTTCCTTTAATTCCGGTGTAATATACCGTTCGGCATTCGTCAGCGTCTGCTTCCGCTCATATCGTCCGTCCTCAAGCAAATGAAGATTTGCTTTTGTGACCTCAATATAATAACCGAATACTTTATTAAAGCCGACCTTTAAAGAGCGAATGCCCGTATAAGCGCGCTCCTGCTGTTCAAGGCGGGCGATCCAATCTTTTCCGTTTTTGCTGGCGTCCCTGTATTCATCAAGCTTTTGATGATAACCGTCTTTAATTAAGTTTCCTTCTTTTAAAGATAACGGCGGGTTTTCGTATAATGCCTCTTCCAACAGCTCAAGCAGGTCACTGCACGGATCAATCAGGCGGGCGCGTTCTTTCGCTTTTTCGTGACGGAGTGATGCCACAAGCTGTTTAATGCTCGGCACTTGCTTTAAGGATTCTTTCAGCTGGATTAAGTCCCGTGCATTCACGTTGCCGAATGCAACACGGCCCGCGAGACGCTCCAAATCGTAAACTTCTTTCAGCCGCTCGCGCAAATCCTCGCGCTCAAACAGATGATTGATCAGCGTCTCGACCATTTCCTGCCGCTCTTCGATTTGAGCTGCCCTGATTAACGGCCGATCGATCCACTGCTTAAGAAGCCTTCCTCCCATGGCTGTTTTCGTCTCGTCTAACAGCCAGAGCAATGACCCTTTTTTATTTTTAGAACGGATCGTCTCTGTCAGCTCAAGATTTCGTTTTGAATACAGATCGATTTTCATCGCTTCTTCTAATTCATACATTTGGACAGGCTGCAGGTGATCGAGGCTCCGTTTTTGCGTTTTCTGCAAATACGTATATAAACGCATAAAAGTTTCTGTCAGTTCTTCACTTGGCAGATGCTTCGCAATGTCGATCCGCTCTTCAATTTTTCCGTCTTCGATTGAGATCGTGGCACCGCACCGCTCTTTCAGCTGAACCGCCGCTTTTTCATCAAACTTGCTTGAAATAACGATTTCCCTTGCGCCGACTGAATAAATTTCCGACATAACATCTTCAATCCGCTCAATAAAAACGGCTAAATTTTCTCCGGTCGTTAAGTCTGATAAAGCCAGTCCGTACCCGTTTGTAAATTCAGAAACGGAAGCGATAAAATTGTTTTCAGACTCGTGAATGCCTTTTCCGTCCATCACGGTTCCCGGTGTAATCAGCTGGACGACTTCACGCTTAACTACGCCTTTTGCCGCCTTCGGGTCTTCTGTCTGTTCACAAATCGCCACTTTATACCCTTTTTTTATCAGCTGTTCGATATAAGCGGCCGCAGAATGATACGGCACGCCGCACATCGGAATTTTATCGGCAGAACCGCCGTCACGGCTTGTCAGTGTAATCTCAAGCTCTTGTGAAGCTTTTTTCGCATCCTCAAAAAACATTTCATAAAAATCACCAAGCCGAAAAAATAAAAAGGCATCTTGGTGCTCTGCCTTTATCTTTAAATATTGCTGTATCATAGGCGTATAACTAGCCATCATTTAATCCCTCACTATGTATCAACGTTTCTCTATTCCGCATCCCATTATAACATAAACAAAAGAGTGATATCTTCATATAAAAAAGAGGCTTGGGGTGTTTAACTCCCCTAGCCTTTTTTTATTCTTCAGGATCTCCGACTAAAAACTCTGGGTTAATGTCTTCTAATTCCTCGTCAAGATCATCTTCCCAATCGTCGTCATCATCCTCTTCCCAGTCAGAGTTCACCTCAACGACCACTTTCGTTTCACCGACCACTTCAGCTAAAAATTCTCTTTCAGCCTGAACGACGATTTTATTTCCGTTAGGAGAAATGGTCACTTCAAGACAATTCGGCTGCTGCAGTACTTTTGCAATTACCTCGTGCTCATCATCTAAGTAATTGGTGTCTCTGTATCTGAGCTTGATAACGTCTACATATTTAACTCTTTCGGTGACAACCTCTGTTTTTGTATTGTCGCTGTAAGAGTACCAGACGTTTATATCATAATACCCTTCAACTTCTACCGTTTTTCCGATTTTTTCAGCATCGTATTTGTGATTGATAATCCAGCCGCCCAATATACTTGACGGTTTTTCATCAGGAGAGATCGTATTGGTGCATTGAGTGAACTTTCTGCCTTTGGCTACTACCGCTTTCGTAATAATTTCCCTGTATTCAGACATTCCGTTATGCCTCCTTGTTCTTCTTCGTGATATCTTATGCTGGGCATTCGTCTAATGTGCATTTTTATAAAGAAAATATAAAAATACAAAGTTTCTGTTTCATTGTATGCAGCCCTGCCCAGAAACTTTA
Organism: Bacillus sp. YC2; assembly: GCF_019891195.1. Lineage (NCBI taxonomy): Bacteria > Bacillati > Bacillota > Bacilli > Caryophanales > Bacillaceae > Bacillus > Bacillus sp. YC2. The sequence continues at coordinate 8,705 of NZ_JAHXDO010000002.1, forward strand.
CTTTTAAGTCTGATAAAGTTTCTCGCGGAAGCAGGACAAAAACCCTATAGAACATTTAGTTCATAATTCAATTAGTTTATAATAAAACAAAAAAACACGGGGCCTTTAAAAAGGCCTCGTGTTAAAAGGAACAGCTGTTATTCGAATGTTTCACCTTTGAACCGGTTTCTCCCGTGAGCAGGTTGCCGCCGGTCGATGTGATGATTTCATTTGTGACCTGGTTGGATATCGTATGTGCCACAAGCTGCAAAAGATCGTTGACCTCAAGCTGGGAATCTCTGAATTCCTGAATGACCGGAATGCCCTCCAGCTCTTCCTGCAAAGCGTCAATTTTATTTTCAACTTGCTTCAATGCTTCGAGCTTTTCATAATGTTTCAAATTGACGGCTTGCTTTTGCAGGGCCTTAATCTGATTAATGATCACAGATACTTTTTCATTTTCGTTGATCTGCGCCTCCGCGCGTTTGAAAAAATCAACTTCTTCGGTTTCTGAGATCATTTTTGCAAGATTCCGGGCTTGCTGTACAATGTCTTTCTTAGAGTAAAGCGTCATTATTAATTCACCTCGATTGCTTCTCCTGCCATCACTCCGTCAAGCGACCATGTTTTCGCCTGCTGGATTTTGACGCGTACAATCTTGCCGATGGCCTCTTTCGGCCCTTTGAAGTTGACGAGCTTGCTTTTTTCCGTATAGCCGGCAAGAATGTCAGGGTTATTTTTGCTTTCTCCCTCGACTAATACTTCGACAGTCTCTCCTTCATATTCCTTCATTTTTTTGGCTGAAATTTCTTTAACCAAATCATTGAGGCGCTGGAGACGTTCTTTTTTGACCCTCATCGGCACATTGTCTTTCATTTTCGCAGCAGGTGTGCCTTCTCGAGGGGAATAAATAAACGTATAGGCGCTGTCAAATTCCACTTCACGGTATAAGGAAAGCGTTTCTTCAAACTGTTCGTCCGTTTCATTCGGGAAACCGACGATAATATCCGTTGTTAAGGAAGCGTTCGGCATTGCCGCTTTGATTTTACCGACAAGCTCCATGTAGCGCTCTCTGTCATATTTGCGCGCCATCATTTTTAACACTTCAGAGCTTCCTGATTGAACAGGTAGATGGATATGGTCGAGCAAGTTGCCGCCTTTTGCGAGGACTTCAATAAGGTGATCGTCAAAGTCACGCGGATGACTCGTTGTAAATCGGATTCTTGGAATATCAATTTTGCGCAGTTCGTCCATTAAATCTCCGAGGCCGTACGTCATATCCTCAAAATCTTTTCCGTATGCATTTACGTTTTGGCCGAGAAGGGTGATTTCTTTATAACCTTCGCTCGCGAGCCTTCTCACTTCCTGAATAATCTCATCAGGCCGGCGGCTTCTTTCTTTTCCGCGGGTATACGGCACGATACAGTATGTGCAGAACTTGTCACAGCCGTACATAATGTTGACCCAGCCTTTAATTTTTCCATTGCGGACTTTCGGAAGGTTTTCAATAACGTCTCCTTCCTTCGACCACACTTCGATGACCATCTCTTTTGATAAATAAGCCTCTGATAACAGCTCAGGCAGACGGTGAATGTTGTGTGTGCCGAAAATCATATCGACAAACGGATGCTTCTTTAATATGCGGTTTACGACTGATTCTTCCTGTGACATGCAGCCGCATACGCCTAAAATAAGATCTGGGTTATTTTTTTTGAGGGCTTTTAAATGGCCGAGCTCCCCGAACACTTTGTTTTCAGCATTTTCCCGGATCGCACAGGTGTTTAATAAAATCACGTTGGCATCATCAACCGAATTTGTCGCTTCATAGCCGAGAGCCATAAAAATACCCGCCATCACTTCTGTATCGTGTTCGTTCATTTGACAGCCGTACGTACGGATATAAAACTTCCTGCCGTCACCGAGGCCTTTAAAGTCTTCTGAGATTTTAAAATCGTTATGATATTGAACGGCTTCCTTGCCGCGTTTTTTCGCGTCTTTTAAAGAAGGCGGAATATATACGGCTTCAAAATACTTGCTGTAATCCTTTTCGGATTTTTTGTCCGCTGGATTCACTTGTCCGCTTTCTTGCTTTTGCTTTTCATTCATATTCGAATGTCTCCTTTCAACCGAAACTTCCACCCTCAAGTATACTGGTTATAACCGATTGGCACAACCGCCAGCCTATCATTGTACACCTTACTGAGAATAAGAATCAATAAGAAATAAAAAAGAGGGGATATCCCCCTCTACACGAGCTGAAGCTCTTTTGCAGCTGACCGGATGACGTCAAGCGCCCGATCGAGTTCTTCTTCCGTATGCTCCGCCGTAATGATCGTGCGAATTCTCGCTTTTCCTTCGGCGACAGTCGGAAATACAATGCTTTGAGCAAAGACGCCGTGTGACAAAAGACGGTCAGAAAATGCCTGGGCTTTTTCTTCCTCGCCGATTAAAATCGGGATGATCGGTGTTTCACTTTTTGTAAGTGTCAGCCCCATTTGAATCAGTTTGTCTTTAAAATACGCCGTGTTTTTCCAAAGCCTTTCCATATGTTCCGGCTCTTCCAGCAGAACATCGATGGCTTCTATGCAGGCAGCCGTCACCGCAGGCGGATGAGAGGTGCTGAATAAAAACGGGCGTCCCTTATGACGCAGGTAATCAATAAGAACTTGAGATCCGGCGGCGTAACCCCCAAGCACTCCGATTGCCTTGCTTAATGTGCCCACCTGAATGTGCACTCTGCCGTCAAGTCCGAAATGATTAACGGTTCCCCTTCCGTTTTTTCCGAGCACGCCGGAAGCGTGGGCATCATCTACCATCACAAATGCATCGTATTTCTCCGCCAGGTTTACGATATCAGGCAAAGGAGCGATATTGCCGTCCATGGAGAAAACGCCGTCGGTTACGATCAGCCGCATGCGATAATTCATTGATTTTTTCAGCACTTTTTCCAAATCATCCATATCAACATGGCGGTATACCTTTTTGTCTGCCTTTGTCAGTCTGATCCCGTCAATGATGGACGCATGATTCAGTTCATCAGAAATAACAATATCCTCTTTTGTGAGAATGCTTGATAATACGCCTTGATTCGTTGTGAACCCCGATTGGAAAACAAGGGCCGCTTCTGTTTTCTTAAAATTTGCGAGTTTTTTCTCCAATTCATTATGCATCGTAAACGTCCCGGCGATCGTCCGAACCGAGCCCGTCCCCGCTCCGAACTCATCTGCGGCGCGTTTGGCTGCTTCTACTAACCTCGGATGTGACGTCAAGCCGAGATAATTATTTGACGAAAGCTGAATGACCTCTTCTCCTTTGACCTTTACACAAGGTCCCTGCTTCGTTTCGATTTGTTTGATTTGCTGCCATGTCTTATTTTCTTTCATTTTATCAAGTTCACTTTTCAAAAATTCAAATTCTTTCATAATAAAACCCTCCCCTTATGGTATTAAAATGACTTTCCCGCACTGGCCTTTTCTCATCAGGTCAAATCCTTTTTCAAATTCCTCCAGCGGGAATTGATGAGTAATGAGCGGCGTCAGATCAACGAGCTGAGATTCAAGCAGGTGAGATACCTGCCGCCAGGTTTCAAACATTTTTCTGCCCGTAATGCCTTGGACGGTAAGGCCTTTAAATACGACGTCATTTGTCAGATCAATCGTTACCGGATTTTCCGGCAGGCTTAACATATGAAACCTTCCCCCGTTGGCTGCCATTTTCAATCCTTGGTTTATGGCTTGGGGATGGCCTGACATTTCGCAGACAAGGTCGATCCCTTCTCCTCCGGTTAATGCGTCAATCACTTCGAGCGGATCTTCTTTATCAGCTGAAATGGTGACTGTGGCTCCCATTTTTTTCGCTAAAGACAGCCTGTAGTCATTTTTATCAATAGCCGCAATACGGGCTGCACCTGCCGCTTTTGCTACGGCCACTGCCATCAGTCCGATCGGCCCGCAGCCGATAATCGCTGCGGAGCCTCCCGCCGGCTGACTTTCCAGTACCGTGTGCACTGCATTTCCTAACGGCTCCTGAACGGAGGCGACCACCGGATCCATATCAACGGGGTTTTTCCAAATGTTTTGGGCCGGCACTTTGACGTATTCAGCGAAGGAACCGGCTGTATCAACGCCGAGGATTTTTGTATGAGTGCACACATGATGCTTGCCAGATAAACAAGGGATACAAGTTCCGCAGACGAAATGGGTTTCTGCCGACACATAATCCCCTTTTTTGACATTTGTGACGTGTTTCCCTGCTGCTTCTACAGTACCGCTGAATTCATGTCCGAATACTTGGGGTGTTTTGATTCGTTTTTGTGCCCATTGGTCCCAATTATAAATATGCACATCTGTACCGCATATAGATGCGGCTTGTACTTTAATAAGAACTTCATTCTCATTAATGGAAGGTATAGGTATTTCTTTCAGCGCAGCCCCGTAAGCGTTTTCATTTTTAACAACAGCTTTCATCTTTCCTTCCAACATGTACACTCCTTTTCAAAAAACGTTATTATAACTGGATTGTACCATGTGCTACGAAGGAGGTAAACATCAGTGTCCACCAGAAAAAGACAACTGCTTCTTCCTGGAAAAATGGGCGGTTTTTTTTGAAATATTATACGAATAAAGTCGTTCAACATTTGTTCACACTACCAGTATAATATTGTGAGAAAATATAACAACAATAAAAACAACCTGCTTGCTCCACGCAAGCAGGTTGAGAATGTACATTTTTTGTTAACGGGGTTCGACAATTAATTTAATTGCCGTTCTTTCCTCTCCGTCAATCTGTATATCTGTAAAAGCTGGAATACAAATCAAATCAACGCCGCTTGGCGCGACAAAGCCTCTGGCAATGGCAACCGCTTTAACAGCCTGGTTCAAGGCACCCGCCCCAATCGCTTGAATTTCGGCGGCTCCGCGTTCTCTCAACACGCCAGCCAGCGCGCCTGCTACTGAATTTGGACTTGATTTTGCTGAAACTTTTAAGATTTCCATTTCTGCTCCCCCTTAGTTTTACAATGGATAAGTGAGTGTTCATTAGAACAATCATTATTAGATGTTGCTATCCAAAAAGCCATCCCCACAATGCTTTTCATAAATAGCGGGCTACCTTCCATTTCTACTATATTCACTAAGAAGTTGCTATATTCCTGCTTTTCCTTTTAATATTTTTATAAAACAAACATGTGAACACCTATTCAAAGAACATATGGTCATCATTTATTAAAATTCGTTCGATTTTAACGGCTTTTTTCGTTTGCTCATCAATATCAATGAGCACTCCGCTCAGCGTTGTTTTTCCTTCCGCGACCGTAAACCGGACCGGAAGATTCGTTTTGAACCGCTTAATAATCGTTTCTCTGTCCATTCCAAGAATGCCGTCATACGGCCCTGTCATGCCCACATCAGTAATGTATGCAGTTCCCTTCGGCAAAATGCGGTTATCTGCCGTTTGCACGTGTGTATGCGTCCCTACAACCGCAGACGCTCTCCCGTCTGTGTACCATCCGATTGCAAGTTTTTCGCTTGTTGCCTCGGCATGAAAATCAATAAAAATGTACGGCGTGCGTTTTTTCGCTTCAGCAATTAACTCATCAGCCTTCAGAAACGGATCATCAAGCGGCGGAAGAAAAGTGCGGCCCTGTAAATTGATGACGGCAAGCTCTTTTCCTTGAGCTTTCACATACGTAATGCCTTTTCCCGGTGTTCCTTCCGGGAAGTTTGCAGGGCGGACGAGGTGCGGTACGTCATCAATAAAGTCAAAGATCTCTTTTTTATCCCACGTATGGTTCCCCATCGTAATGGCGTCCGCCCCCGCCTCCATCAGGCTATGGTAAATCTTTTCCGTCAGGCCTTTGCCGTGTGCGGCATTTTCTCCGTTAATGATCGTAAAATGCGGCTTGTGTTTTGCTTTTAGTTTCGGGACATATTCTTTTACCATGTCGCGGCCCGGGGAGCCGACAACATCGCCAATAAATAAAATTCTCATGCTTTGTATTCCTCTCTTTTTCAGCTTTTGCCAATCAAAAAAATAAAGTGATGCGCTAAGCATCACTTTATTTTGCATACTCTACAGCCCGAGTTTCTCTTATCACAGTCACTTTAATGTGGCCCGGATAATCAAGCTCGTCCTCAATTCGTTTACGGATGTCACGCGCCAAACGATGGGCTTCTAAATCATTAATGGAATCCGGCTTCACCATAATACGAACTTCACGGCCTGCCTGAATCGCAAATGATTTTTCGACACCCTCGTAAGACTCGGAGATTTCTTCAAGCTTTTCAAGTCTGCGGATATAGTTCTCGAGCGTTTCACTTCTCGCTCCCGGTCTTGCGGCAGACAGTGCATCAGCTGCAGCGACCAGAACGGCGATAATGGAAGTCGGCTCTTCGTCTCCGTGGTGTGACGCAATACTGTTAATGACGACTGGATGCTCTTTATATTTGGTCGCAAGCTCCACTCCGATTTCCACGTGGCTTCCTTCCACCTCATGGTCAATTGCTTTTCCGATGTCATGCAGAAGACCGGCCCGCTTGGCAAGCTTCGCATCTTCTCCAAGCTCGGAAGCCATTAAACCGGCTAAAAACGCAACTTCCATTGAATGCTTCAGTACATTCTGCCCGTAGCTTGTACGGAATTTCAACCGGCCGAGAATCTTAATCAAATCCGGGTGGAGTCCGTGAACGCCGACTTCAAACGTCGTTTGTTCACCCATTTCCCGAATGTAGTCATCAACCTCGCGGCGGGATTTTTCAACCATTTCTTCAATGCGCGCCGGGTGAATACGTCCATCTTGAACGAGTTTATCAAGAGCAATTCTTGCCGTCTCCCGTCTGATCGGATCAAATCCGGAAAGAATGACGGCTTCAGGTGTGTCATCAATAATCAGGTCAATACCTGTAAGCGTTTCAAGCGTACGGATGTTACGCCCTTCACGGCCGATGATACGTCCCTTCATCTCATCATTCGGAAGATTGACGACCGATACCGTCGTTTCGGCAACATGATCTGCTGCACAGCGCTGCAAGGCAAGTGACAGAATGTTTTTCGCCTTTTTATCTGCCTCTTCTTTTGCACGGTTTTCGGTTTCTTTTGTCATGATGGCGATGTCATGTGAAAGCTCGTTTTCAACCCGGTCAAGAATGATTTGTTTCGCTTCATCCCTTGTCAGGCTCGAAATGCGTTCGAGTTCTGACTGCTGCATACGAATCATCTCATCCACTTTGCTTTCCATCTCTTCAATATGTTGTTGTCGTTCATTCAGAGAATGATCTTTCTTCTCCAACATCGCTTCCCGTTTATCAATTCCTTCATGTTTACGGTCAAGATTTTCTTCTTTTTGAAGTAAACGGTTTTCTTGTTTTTGAAGCTCATTTCGTCTTTCACGAACTTCCTGTTCAGCATCTATTCGAAGTGTATGGATTTCGTCCTTTGCTTCAAGCAGAGCTTCTTTTTTCAGTGCTTCAGCATCACGCTTTGCATCTTCAAGGATTTGCTCGGCAGCACCGCGTGCGCCCGCAATCTTTGCTTCGGCAATGGTTTTACGAACATAGTAGCCAACAACTAAACCGAGCAGAGTCAGCAAAATGGAGATGAGAACCATCATTGGGGTCATACTTTCACCTCCTCTTGCTATGAACTTGGTTGTTGCTAAAAATAAGTGTCGGCGTGTACATTGTCTGATTTCCTCAACATACAGGACCTTCACAGGGAATGAATCACTCATGCCCTTGTCAAGTTTAATGGTTTAACAATCATGTTAAAAAAACAAATGTTACAACTTCATTGTAATTGTGTCGGAAATACTTGTCAAGCTTGCCAGCTTAACGTTTAGCCCTCAGCTCTGAACCTGCAGCCTGCTTACATCATACCATACCTTCATCTTCTTTTTGTAAATGACGGCTTCGTTTATGATTCTTGGTTAAGCAATTGGTATATTTTGTTGTTTACCTGTCCTAATTTGGCGTTATTTTGGATATTTGACAGTAATATGACATATTTGCTCGCCGAATGGCTGAAGCTGTTTAAAATGTTATAACCGGGCATGACGCCGTGGTTGGAATAGCTGCCGGGGTCAATGTAAAAGCCCATTCCGTAGGTTGAATTGCTCCCTGGTGTGAACATTTTTGAAAAACTCTGTTTTGAGTACAGCTTACCGTTTATAAGTGCCTTATCAAATTTATAAAGATCTTCAGCGCTCATATACATGTCGCCCGCCCCGTAAAGCTGTGATAAGTCGAGAATATGAGGCGTTACAAGCTGACCGCCCTCATCTACTTTGTATCCGACGGCAGGATACTTCTCCTTAGCAAACGTTTTATAAAATCCGGCATGCTTCATTCCGGCCGGTTTGAACACATGATCTTTTATGTATTGCTCGTATGACTCTCCGCTGACCTGGGCTACAATATAGGCGAGTACCGAATAATTGGAATCCCTATAATCCCATATTCCCGGCTGCCGTTTTATCCCGCGGTATTCTATATCCTTTATTAAATCAATTGGAGAAATCGCCCCCTGCCCTTCAATGTGCCCGTTTATGCCGGACGTATGGTTGAGCAGGTTCTTCAGTTTGATGTTCGCCCCGTTAGGAAAATTCGGCAAATATGTACTGACGGGATCACTCGTTTGCAACAGCCCTTTTTCTTCAAGCTGCAAAATAGCAGTCGCAATTAATGCTTTTTGTGATGAACCGATATAATACGCTGTTTCCGGATTGTTTTCGATCTTTTGCTTACGGTCCGCATAACCGAAGCCTTTTTTCAACACAACGTTTCCATCTTTTACGATCATGGCTGTGCCGCTGAATCCGATCTGGTGTAAATAATTGCTGATCTTTTTATCGTTGTCGATGGATTTGGGTTTTTTCTCTTTTTGCTTCTTTTCTTTTTTCTGTTGATTCTGGTCTTTTGAAGAATCAGATTGAGCAGCGGGAGCGCTTTTGGCAGATTCTTCATCCCGATGATGGGCTGTAATGCTCCAGATCGTTATAAAAACAGTGACAAGCAGCAGAAAAAGAAACAGCCCTCCCGTTTTTATCAGCTTTTTCTTTCTTTTTTTATTTATTCTGGTGCGGCGGGGGCTTGTCATCTTTTTTCCTCCTCAGATATAATTTCAACTTTCGCTTTCGCCATGATTTTAGACGAATGAAGTGTGAAAAAAGTTGTAACATTCCAGATAAAAATTTCCGAAATAGCCAGTGTTTTTTGAAACACACAAAAAAAAGAGCGGAAATCGCTCATTCCGCTCTTTTTTTATATCGTTTTTTATTCTTCAAACTCAATCTCTTCCTGAACTTCTTCCGCTTTGTCCGTAACGCCGTTATTGTCCAAACCGTAATGTTCACGGATCTGTTCTTGAATCATCAGCATGATGTCTTTATTTTCTTTTAAGAACTGCTTGGCATTTTCACGTCCCTGCCCGAGGCGTTCTTCTTCATAAGAGTACCATGAGCCGCTTTTTTGCACGATATCAAGTTCAGTTCCAAGATCGATGATTTCTCCTTCTTTGGAGATTCCTTCACCATACATAATGTCGACCTCAGCCGTACGGAACGGAGGAGCGACTTTGTTTTTCACGACTTTAATTCTCGTTTTATTCCCCATTACGTCGTTGCCCTGCTTCAATTGCTCAGCCCGGCGCACTTCCAGACGCACAGAAGAGTAGAATTTCAGCGCACGTCCGCCCGGAGTCGTTTCCGGATTTCCGAACATAACGCCGACTTTTTCACGAATTTGGTTAATAAAGATTGCGATTGTTTTAGATTTATTGATGGCACCGGAAAGCTTACGGAGCGCTTGAGACATCAAACGGGCCTGCAAACCGACGTGGGAATCCCCCATATCTCCTTCGATTTCAGCTTTCGGAACAAGCGCCGCAACAGAGTCGACAACTACGATATCGACGGCTCCGCTTCGTACCAGCGCTTCGGCAATCTCAAGCGCCTGCTCTCCCGTATCAGGCTGAGAAAGCAGCAGCTCCTCAATATTTACACCGAGCTTTTGCGCGTAAACAGGGTCAAGGGCATGCTCAGCATCAATAAATGCGGCTTGTCCGCCTTTCTCCTGAACTTCAGCAATCGCATGAAGCGCTACAGTCGTTTTACCTGAGCTTTCAGGTCCGTATACTTCAATAATTCGTCCGCGCGGGTATCCGCCTATTCCGAGAGCGGTATCAAGTGCAAGGGAACCGCTCGGAACCGTTGAAATTCTTGTATCCGTCTTTTCCCCGAGTTTCATGATGGAACCTTTGCCGAATTGTTTTTCTATTTGCTTAAGAGCCATGTCTAAGGCTGCCTGACGATCACTCATTTATTTTTTTCCTCCTTTATCTTGCCACTACATATACTATACCTTGTTTGCTGGCATTTGCCAAGAAAAAAGCGAACGCATATTCGGATTTTTTCCGCGTTCGCTTTTTGATAAAACAGTATAATTTCACCTATAAAACTTGATTATGAAGGAGAAACTGCACTGAAAATATTATTTTTGCTCCAGCAGCTTTAAAATCAAATGGCAGCCGTATTTGACGGCGCGCTTTCTGATACCCGTTCTAGAGCCGGCGAAGTTAAATTCGTGCACCTCTTCTTTACCGGCCGCCGATATGCCGATAAAGACGTGTCCCGGAGAATGCCCCTCTTGCGGTTCCGGTCCGGCTGCTCCCGTAAAGCTGATGCCGATATCGCTTCCGGTCAGCTTTCTCACGCCGGCAGCAAGCTCTTTTGCACATTCCTTGCTGATCGCACCGCTGCCGCTCAGCGTCTCGTCTTTTACGCCAAGCACGTTTTGTTTCACGCTGTTAGAATAGCAAACCACGCCCCCTGCAAATATGTGAGAAGCGCCGCTTATATCAGTCAGCCACTCTGAAAACAGGCCGCCGGTAAAGCTTTCAGCAGCGGAAAGTTTGATTCCGTTTTCCCTGCATGCTTTTGAAAGCTCCTTCACCAGAGATGTATCATCATATCCGTAGAAAAATTCACCGACACGTTCTAAAATGACGGCTTCCGTTTCTTTCAAAAGCCGCTCTGTTTCTTTTTCGTCGGCATGTTTCGCCGTCAAACGGAGCGTGACCTCCCCGTCAGCGGCCAAAGGCGCAATCGTCGGGTTTGTCTGGGCGTCAATGATATCTTCTAAATCAGCCTCAAGCTGAGATTCGCCTATTCCGAAAAACCGCAAAACCGTTGATACAATTTTTTCATTTGAACCGAGCTTTTTAAGAAGCAGCGGCTTGGCTTCGTTTTCAAACATCGGGCGCAGCTCGCTCGGCGGTCCCGGCAGCAGCATATAAAGCCGCGAGTCATGCTCTGCGAGCATTCCCGGCGCCATGCCGAAATGATTCGCCAAAACCTCTGAACCTTCAATGACGAGCGCCTGTTTACGGTTATTGGGCGACATTGTCCGTTTCGTTTTCACGAAGTATTCCTCAATGGAGCGGAACGCCTCATCATTCAGTACGAGCGGCCGGCCCAATGTGTTTGCGATAGTTTCCTTTGTTAAATCATCTTTTGTCGGTCCGAGCCCGCCTGAAAAAATAATCAGGTCCGAACGCTCCTCGGCAATGCGGATCACCTGCTTAAGCCGCTCCGGATTGTCGCCGACGGCAGTGTGATAAAATACGTTTACGCCGATTTCGGCCAGTTCTTTGCTGATAAACTGCGCGTTTGTATTGGCGATCTGGCCGAGCAAAAGCTCTGAACCGACCGCAATAATTTCCGCTTTTTTGGCTATTTCCATCTTACAGTCCTTCTTTCGTTAGTTAGATGTTTTTAACGCTTCCCAGTTCTTCGCAAAATAATCCCAGCCTGAGACGACTGTAAAGAGCACGGCCACCCATAAAGCGATATCGCCGAATGGGAAGGAAACGAGCTCAAATGGAAGATTATGAAGTAAAAGGGCAGCAACAGCAATGATTTGAGCCCATGTTTTAATTTTCCCCAGCATATTGGCGGCAACGACTTCCCCCGTCCCTGCTAACACAAGCCTTAAGCCCGTCACGGCAAATTCGCGGCTGATAATGACAATAACCATCCACGCAGGTGCAAGGTCAAATTGCACAAGCGTAATTAATGCTGCCGAAACAAGCAGCTTGTCAGCCAGCGGATCTAAAAATTTCCCGAAATTTGTCACGAGGTTCAGTTTTCTGGCGTAGTATCCATCCACCCAGTCAGTCGTTGATGCGATAATGAACAAAATAGCTCCTGCAAGATGTGCAACCGGAATCGACTCTTCCCCGATATGAAGGCTGCCCCATTGAAAAGGAACAAGCATGATAATCATAAATACAGGAATTAAAGCGATTCTTGCCAGTGTGATTTTATTCGGTAAGTTAAACATAAAGCCCCTCCAATGTATGTACTCGGACGTGAAGAAAAAGTCATCTTATTGTGCAGATGACTTTTCCTCCTTTTTATTTTGTAATCTTGATTGTTTGCGCCATCACGTCATGTGGATTGAGTTCATATGAAAGAACCTCTCCGTTGATTTTAATTTTCAGGTTAGGGGCATAGCCCGTGCGTATTTCAACTTGCTTTTGATCGGTTATATCTTTTTTATAGGTTTCCCCTTTTTGCAGTGTTCCTTCTTTTAAGGAGCTGCCGTTATCATCACGAACACGGATCCATGCGCTGTCTGACGCAGTCAGCTCAAGCTCAAACTTATCCGCGCCGGAGACTTTATACGAAGTGGCTGAACCTTCCGTGCCGGCCGCTTTAATCACAGTCTTATTGCTGCTTTTTTCTTTATCTTTTTTATCAGATGCTTTTGTGTCCTTTTTGCTGTCTGTTTGAGATTCTCCGTTTTTATTGCCATCGTTTTTCAGCGCAGAATCTTTAGGAATCTCATATTTGCTCTCACTCTGCGTGGCAGCCTTATCGGCGTCGCTTTGTCCGGACTTGCTCATTCCGAACTGAATAATCGCATATACGATCGCGATGACGATAATGACACCAATGACGACAAGAATAGTCGGAAGCCATTCAACCGCTTTTGAAGCGGGCTTCGGCAGCTCCCTTTGCATGCCGAGACCGGAAATTTTTTCTGATACATCGTCATGATACGTGTTAGGGATGTCTTTTTTATATTCTTCAAATAATTGATCTGGATCAAGCCCTACAGCCTCAGCGTATTGCTTGATAAACGCCCGCACATAAAAATTGCCGGGGATGACGTCATAAGCGCCTTTTTCCAAAGCGGTTAAGTATCTTTTCTGAATTTTCGTCGCCGCTTGGAGGTCATCCAATGACATGCCTTTTTCCTCTCTGGCTTCTTTGAGCCGGATTGCTAATTCTGTCACAACAAACACCTTCCAATATTAAAAATCAAAGCTTGAAAAACCGGTCTGGTCAAACATTTGCGGCTCTTCTGCATGTTCATATGTAATCACTTCGTCAGGATCATTTCTGAGCTCGATAATATAATCGAAGTCATCCAGCGTGTACTCCGTATTTTGGATAAAAATATCGGGGTGCTCCACAACCTTTGTCGCAGGCAGCCTCATAATTTCACTGACGAGCTGAAGATGGCGCTCCGATCCCCGCCTTGTTGAGACGATACCGTCCAGGATAAATACGTTTTCCGTGCTGTATTCATCGGCAATGAGCTGGCTTCTGATCGTTTGCTTTAAAAGCGTTGATGATACAAAAAGCCATCTTTTGCTGGCGCATACGCTTGAAGCGACGATGGATTCCGTTTTTCCGACGCGCGGCATTCCACGGATTCCGATCAGTTTGTGTCCTTCTTTTTTAAACAGCTCAGCCATAAAATCGACCAAAAGGCCCAGCTCGTCCCTCTCAAAGCGGAAGGTTTTTTTATCGTCGGCATCCCGCTGGATGTATCTTCCGTGACGGACTGCGAGGCGGTCGCGAAGCCTCGGTTCTCTCAGCTTCGTTACTTTAATGGTTTCCATTGTTTTTAAAATTGATTCTAATCGTTTAATTTGATCTATATGGCGGCATCTGAGCAGCATTCCCCTTCTGGAAAGGTCGACGCCGTTAATGGTGACAATATTAATCGAAAGCATCCCGAGAAGAGATGAAATATCCCCGAGCAGGCCGGGGCGGTTCACTTGAATTTCATATTCAAAATACCATTCGAGCTTTGCCAAATGATATACCCCCTCCATTGTGGCAAATTTTTACCTTCCTTTATCATAAAGCATTTTTCTCTAATTAGAAAGAAGAATGTTGCTCTCCAGAGGAAAACATAAAAAAAGAGAGGAGAAATCTCCCCTCTTAATGAGTGCTGTTATTTTCAACAAGCTTAACCATCATATTTGCAATGGCACGCTGTTCATCTTTAGAAGCTACACTCCAAAGATCCGCAAGCACTTTTTCCTGATGGTTTTTAGAATCGACTTCGTTCGCGAGGTAACCGCCGATTTCTGTAGCGAGATCAGTGACGGTTTCATCACTCATTCCTTTTTCCTGCGCATAGTTCAATCTGTCTCCAAGGAAATTCTTCCAATTATCCCAGTTTTCTAATACTGACATTTGGGCTTCCTCCATTTCATCTGTCGTTACAAAATTATTTTGTCCGTGCAGATACAAACTATACACATATTTTTTATTCAGCAGTGCCAGCCTCCATTAACGGATAAAATATGCCCCGTAATATAGGAAGCCTTGTCCGACAATAAAAATGCCGCAGCTTCGGCGATTTCTTTCGGCTCCGCAAGCCTGCCTGCCGGAATCTCCTCTGCCAATGCTTCTTTTTCGTCTGCGGTGAATTGATCAAGCATTTTCGTATCCACCGCTCCGGGCGCGACCGCGTTCACTCTGATGCCGCTCGGGGCGAGTTCTTTGGCAAGGGCTTTGACGAACGAATGCTGTGCTCCTTTTACCATGCTGTATAAAACCTCGCATGATGCCCCAGTTTCTCCCCATACAGAGCCGATCGCGACAATGCCGCCGCTTTTTTTCCGAATCATGCCGGGCACAAGGTTTCTCGCCAATATAAACGGGCTTGTCACATGCAGCTGCACCATCTGCCGCGCCGTTTCATCCGTCACGTCTGTAATCAGACCGAAATGGCTTTTTCCGCTGTTCAGAATAAGGGCATCAACAGGCTTTTGAATCAAACGGGTGAGTGTCTCCGCTCCGTCCGGCGAAGACAGGTCACCCTGTATAATATCGGCGCGCACGTCAAACGCCGCGGTCAGTCTTTCTGCAAGCGCGGCTGCAGACTTTTTATGAGAATAATAATGCAAAAGCACATCATACCCGTTTTTGGCGAGCGTTTCACTTATACTTTGCCCGATGCCGCCGCTTGCGCCGGTCACGAGTGCTGTCGGATTCATCACTCAAATCCCTTCTTTCCCCAGAAAAACATCCCTCAAAACGTTGAGGGATGTTTCCTTATGATTTTGGCACCACTTTGCAGACTGTCAGCCTGTCTTCGGCGATTTCTTCTTTTATGACACGCTGCACGTCTTCCAGCGTAATTTGTTCCAGCACGGTCACTACGTCAAATAAACTCATGTCTAAAAACGCGTAGCGGGTGAACTGATTCGCGATATATTCAGGTGAATTCAGCGCTTTTAAAAATGACCCGATTTTCTTTTTTCTCGCCAAATCAAGTTTTTCCGCGGTAACCGCAGATCCCGCTTGAAGAAGCATCTGTTTTAATTCATCTGCCAGCTTATCCGGTTCCGGTGTGTCTCCTCCGACTGAGGCAAAGCCGAATCCGTATTCAGCCGTATAATCGAAACTGAATGTTTCATCAATGTACCCTTTGTCATATAAGTCCCCGTAATGCGAAGAGCTTTTACCGAAAAGGCTCTCAAGCATCAGGTTCATGGCAAGCTCGTGTTTCAAAAGCTCCTGTCCTGTTTTATATGGGTCTTTTGCTTTTAAGCCGACGAGACATTTTGAGCCTTGGACGTTCATCTTCAATTCCTGTTCCTGACGGAAAACAGCTTCTTGTTCCTGAACTTCCTTCCGCTTGATTTCAGGCTGGTCTGTAAACGGTTTTTTCTCCTGATTTTCCCGGACCTGCTTTATGACGGCTTCCGGATCGACAGGGCCTACGATAAAGAGCAGCATATTGCTCGGATGGTAAAAGGTTTCGTAGCACTCATACAGAAGGTCTTTCGTGATATGAGATATGCTTTCCACCGTGCCTGCGATATCAATTTTGACCGGGTGGTCTTTATACATATTTTCGATGAGGCCGAAAAACAGCCGCCAATCGGGATTATCGTCATACATGTTAATTTCTTGGCCGATAATGCCTTTTTCTTTTTCTACCGATTTTTCCGTGAAATAAGGATCCTGCACAAAATCAACGAGTGTTTCTAAATTCCGCTCTACATTTGAAGTGCTCGAAAACAGGTAAGCGGTTCTTGTAAAAGACGTAAAGGCATTTGCCGAAGCTCCTTGCTTACTGAAATCCTGAAACACGTCGCCGTCCGCTTTTTCAAACAGCTTATGCTCCAGAAAATGTGCGATGCCGTCCGGGACATGAACCATGTTTTCCTTTTTCAAAGGGACGAACTGATTGTCAATGGAACCGTATTTTGTCGTAAAAACGGCGTATGTTTTGTTAAAGCCCTGTTTCGGCAGCACATAGACGTTAAGGCCGTTTGCCATTTTTTCATGATACAGCGTTTCCTGAAGCTGTTCGAATTCTATCGGTTTAGTCAAGATGCTCCCCCCGTCCCTTTTAAGAAATAAGTCGTATCCAATTTAATGTTCTTTCCGGCATTGATAATGTCCTCTTTCGTCACCCGCTCGATATTGCCAAGGAACGTCTCGACCGGTATTTCCACTTGGGCTGCGGCCTGCTGATACAGAAATTCTGCTAAACCGTATGCGGTATCAATCGTTTCCAGCACTTGGTTTTTAATAACGGCCTTTGTTTGGGTGATATCATCTTCAGAGAAATCCCCGTTTTGCATCGCCTGAAATTGTTCTTCAATAATTGTGACAGCCTGCTTGTAATTTTTCACTTCAATGCCCGACATGACCATCAAAAGCCCTTTAAAACTTTCAACACGCGATGCGGCATAATAAGCGAGACTCGCTTTTTCACGGACATTCATAAACAGCTTCGAATGTGAAAAACCGCCGAAAAGCCCATTAAACACTTGCAATGCGGGATAGTCCCGGTCTGTGTAGGTGGTATTGGTCCGGAATCCGATGTTCAGCTTGCCTTGTTTGACATCCTCTTCATCAATGACTTCCTTAGGCTCAGGCTGTTCATTTGTCTGGTTTCTTTCAAATGGCTGCTGCGCCCGCTCTTCTGTTTTAAAATACGTATCGACAGCCGTTTTTACCTGCTCTGTATCGACGTCGCCAATCACATACAGATCAAGCTGATCTGCATTGACGGCTTTTTGATATGCTTCATACAGATTCTTCGGCGTAATGTGTTCGACGTCCTCAAGTTCACCGTTTACGTGAAGGGCGTAAGGCTCGTCTTTGCACATTTCCTGAACGAGACGCAAGTTGGAATATCTCATTTTATCGTCATATACGGCTTGAATGCGCTGTTTCAGCGTCCGTTTTTCCTGCGTGACATACAGCGGCTGAAATGCGCCGTCTTCCAGAGCAGGTGAAAACACCAGCTCTGATAAAAGCTGCAGCCCTTTTTCAAGCAATGGCGTCCGATCCTTTAAATATTTTTCGTTCGGGATTTCCAGCCTGAATGTGATAATATGCCGCTCCCCTTTTTTTGCCAGGTCTGCGGAAACGGATGTGCCGTAAAGCTCATCAAAATAAGCGCGCAAATCAGCGGTTTTCGGCCGGCTTTCTGTACCGCGGAGAAGCACATGCGGAAACAGCGCCCTTTTCGTTACGAGCTCTTTTGTTAAAGGAGCCAGCATTTTAAATGTCAGTGAAACGGTTTTAAACTTTTCTGTCTTAACAATATGGGCGGTGATTCCGCCGTGCTTTGACTTCATTTCATTTACGTAAGTCATGTGAAACCTCCTTCGTTCATTCTTTAATAGTATGTATTATGACCAAAATTCAGCATTCGCAAAAAAGAGTGCGTGAATGTAATTATATCAACTGGAGGATTTATAAGGAAACAAAAAACTTCTGCCGGAAAACAGACAGAGGCTGCAGCTTTATGTTTCGGCTTCGAAAGGGCACTTCCGGATATATTGACCATTACCGGCAGCACTACAATTGCGCACCCGGTTAACCCGCGGCTGCAAGAGGGACAAACGCCCGAGGGCGGTATCGTTCAAAATAACGATCACGAATCGTGTCGAAAATAAAAAAAGACAGTGCAGATTACACCGTCTTTAAAGATTCCTTTTTTTCTTTTTGTTCTGAGGAGACATTAAACACCGCTAAAAGTACCGAGAGGATGCCGCAAAAAGCGGACAAAATAAAGATCAGCCAGCTTGCATTTGACATCAATGCGGCAAATATCGGCGGTCCCGCCGCCACTCCGATAAACCGCATGCTGTTATAAAATGAGGTAATGGTGCCGGATTCCTCGTTCTCCACGCCTTCTGTGATGACGGCGTCTAAAGCCGGCAAAGCCATTCCGATGCCAATTCCGCTGACACACAGAAAAATAAATAAAAAATAAAAACTGTGATTCCACCATAAGCCGATAAACGACAGTGTCACAGCGCTCATTCCCGCAACAACGCAAAACTTCATCCTGCCTTGCTTTTTGCCGATTTTTCTTCCTGCAATATACGAACTGACCGAAAGAAATAAAAGCGGGATTGCCAATAGACCGCCTTTAGCCACGCCGTCAATCCCGTATTTTTTCTCAAGCGTTTCTGATAAATAAAAAAGAACGCCGAAAAGTAAAAACATGATCACACAGCCGATGATAAACACTGTGATAAGCCAGCGTCCGTCCCGCTTAAAAATGCCGCCCACTTTTTTCACAAATTCAGAAATAGAGGGTGCTTCGTTTTGCTTTTTGGGCTTTTCCACTAAAAATAAGACGAGAAAAAAGCTGATGAGTGAAAAAAACGGGATAAACCAAAACGGCATAAACCAATACCAAGATGCCAGTAACGATCCGAGAATCGGACTTAAAACTTTCCCGGCAGTGTTGGAGGTTTCAATATCGCCGAGCCCTGCCGTAACTTGCTCATCATCCCCCTTAAACAAATCCCCGATAAACGGCATGACAACCGGCGCAGCCCCTGCTGACCCAATGCCTTGCAGCACCCGCCCGGCCAAAATAATCGGATAGGGATTCTTAAAGGCGGTCGAGGCAAATGCAGCAAGCGCTCCGCCCGCCCCCGCTATCAGCAGACAGGGCAAAAGGATCTTTTTTCTTCCGAATTTATCCGACAAATATCCCGCAATCGGAATACAAATAATCGCCACTATCGAGTAGACCGTTATAATTAACGACACCTGAAAGGACGAGATGGACAGCTGCTTTTCAATCATCGGAAGCACGGGAATCAGCATTGAATTCCCAAGTGTCATGACGAGCGGTACAGAAGATAAAGCAATAATATTTTTCGTTCCATTTTTGTTACTCAACATATTCACCCATTCACTGTACTTGGTTGTTTCTCTTTCATTGTGCCTTGCTTTGAACCAAAGTATGTACAAACGGGACAAATAAAAAAACAGACACGTGTAAGCGTCTGTCTTAAAAACGTTTTCTTAATACATGGAAGCTGAATTTGTCAGCACGAAAATAATTTAAAGAATACAGCACAGGCTGATCATGCTGATTGAAGTGCGTTTGTTTTAACAATAAAAGCGCGGTCTCCGGTTCGCATTCCAAAACAGGCGAAATCTTATCATGATATCCGATCGGTTCAATATCAGCGACAGCATAGCTGATCACAGACCCGGAATTTTTTTCAATCAAGTCGAAAATGGACTCTTGCTCATGGCAGAAAGAACTTGGCAGAATATCCATCGGAATCGTATCTAAACAATAAACGACAGGCGTTCCGCTGGCCGTTCTGACGCGTTCCAAATAAAAAAGCTCCTGGTCACGCTGCAGCTGGAATCTTGACATATCTTCATCAGACGGCGCAATGACTTGGGACGACAAAAAAATCGTTCCCGGCACCATATTCGCTTGTTTGATCATTTTGGTCACGCTGTTGAGCTGTTCAATACCTGAAAGAAACAGCGGTTTTGTATGGACAAAAGTGCCCACACCGTGCCTTCTGATAATCACATGCTCCTCTTCAAGGATACGTAAAGCTTCACGCAGAGTTGCCCGGCTGACACCCATTGATTTTGAAAGCTCAAATTCAGAAGGAAGCTTTTCTTTTTCGGTGTAAATTCCGTTTTTAATATCCTCTTTGATTCGCTCAATCACTTTTAAATACAAGTGACGATTGTCAGCTTTTGTAGACATGTTTCCCCTCCGTAAACCACTTTCGATAAATTATTGAACAATTGGGACAACTATATCATGTTTTGTCAAAAAAATAAATAGGGATGCGCTGGTTGACATAAGTTTGTTATGAGTAACAAGCATACATGGGAAAGCTCTCTTCATTTAAGAAGAGAGCTCATCATATTGTTCCTTCGATAATAATACTTCCCTCGGTTTGCTTCCTTCATACGGTCCGACGACTCCGCGTTCTTCCATCGCGTCAATTAATCGTGCCGCCCTCGTGTATCCGATTCTGAACCGTCTTTGAAGCATGGAGACAGATGCCGTCTGCATGCCGATTATTAAATCGACAGCTTCATCATACAGGTCGTCTGTTACTTCACTGTGTGTTTCAGGCGTTTCATCCGGAATCATTTCTTCTTGATACTGCGCCTTTTGCTGAGTAATGACATGCTCAACGACATGCTCAACCTCTTCATCAGATAGGAATGCACCCTGCACCCGCACCGGTTTATTGGCGCCGACAGGCAGAAACAGCATATCTCCGCGGCCTAAAAGCTTCTCCGCGCCGCCCATGTCCAAAATCGTCCGGGAATCTGTTTGGGAAGAGACGCTGAAAGCGATTCTTGACGGGATATTCGCTTTAATGACCCCTGTAATGACATCCACCGAAGGCCGCTGTGTCGCGATAATCAAATGGATTCCGGCGGCTCTTGCCATCTGTGAGAGCCGCGTAATAGAATCTTCCACATCCGACGAAGCAACCATCATCAGATCGGCAAGCTCGTCAACAATGACGACGATGTAAGGCAGTTCAGGCTGCTTGACTTCTTCTTCTTCGGCATTCGACCGCTTGATATAATCGTTGTAGCCTTCTATATTTCTCGTTCCCGTGTGAGAAAACAGCTCATAGCGCCGCTCCATCTCATTGACGACTTTTTTCAAAGCCTGTGACGCTTTCTTCGGGTCTGTTACGACCGGAGCGAGCAGATGCGGAATGCCGTTATACACATTCAGTTCGACCATTTTCGGGTCAATCATCATCATTTTTACTTCATGAGGCTTTGCCCTCATAAGAATGCTCGTAATGATACCGTTGACACAAACGCTTTTTCCGCTTCCCGTTGCTCCGGCTACGAGTAAGTGGGGCATTTTGTTTAATTCCGCAAGCACCGCTTCGCCGGAAATATTCCGGCCTAAGCCGATTAACAGCTTCGCATCCGGCCTGTCGTTCAGCTTGGATTCCAGCACTTCTTTTAATGAAACCATCGCCACTTCAGCATTCGGCACCTCGATGCCGATGGCCGATTTGCCCGGGATCGGCGCTTCTATCCGGATATCTTTTGCTGCAAGCGCAAGAGCAAGGTCATCGCTCAAATTGACGATTTTACTGACCTTGACGCCTACGTCAGGATATACTTCGTATTTTGTCACGGCGGGGCCGAGATGGACCTGTGTTACTTTTGCCTTCACACCGAAGCTTTGAAACGTCCGTTCCAGCTTCCTTGCATTCTCGTAAATGTTTTTCTTGTCAGTTTGCTGTCCTGAATGCTTAGGATCCGCCAATATGTCGAGTGAAGGCATTTGATAGTCTTTATTTTCAAGCTCTGTAAAGGTCATCGGCGGAGCCGCGGCCGTTTCGTCAGAGTCTTGAACGGTTATCTGCTCTTCTTTCGCCCCTTGGGCAGGCACATGTGCTTTTTCCAGAATCATCGGCTGTTCTGCCTGCTCCTCGCGGTCTGAAAAGCTTGAGATAATCGGCTCTGAATGGATGATAGGCGACATAATTTCTTCGTCCTCTTCTTCCGGTTCAGGCTCTTCTTTTTTCTTTTGCACCCGTTTTTGTTTTTTGCCCGATTTTGTTTTTGCTTTCGGAGAAGACATATTTGTTTTGAACGTTTTCATATCTTCAATAAATGCCAGCCATTGGCCTTTTATAAACCTGCCGATGGGGCTTGTCCACTTTATGAGCGTTTCTTGAAGAGAACGTCCCGTAACCAGTATCAATCCCATCAGAATCAGCACAAACGCCATAATTTGAGAACCTGTTGACGCAAATAAAAAATGGGACGCGGCAAACAGAACCGCACCGATCATGCCTCCGCCCAAATCTGGTGAAGCCGCCTGCTGATTCATATCAATCATAAACAGCTCCCACGTATTACTGATGACGCTCGCTGACTGAATGGATCCGTGATGAGACAGATTTTTAAAAAGCTGGACGTGAGACAAAAGCAAAAGACTGGCGATAATACAATACAATCCGGCTTTTCTTCTCGTTAAAAGACTAGGACTCTTCTTTTTCCAAAATAACGAAATTCCTAAAAGGAATAACGCCAGCAAACATAAAATAAACCACTCTCCCGCAAAAAAACGGAACAAATACACAAAGGTCTGTCCGACAACGCCGAGCTGCAAAACGGCTATAATCGAGATCGCAACACAGAGTAATCCGCATAGTTCGTATTTTATGTTGAGCTTGCTCTCTTGTTTCTTTTTTGATTTCCGTTTTTTCTTGGCCATACTCATCACCTTACTGCGTTAAAAAATGTAAAATCATACATCATGAAGAAAAGCAGCCTTCTTTCGGCTGCATTTTTCTGTAGGATTCCCCTATTATAGCATATTTTGCCCCTGAGAAGCGGACTGAATGCCGGTTAGATTCAACTTAAGTTTTTGCCCGGGGGCAATGTGGGGATTCAGAAAATCCATCGGGTTCGTACTTAAAATTTGCACGACTTCCGCTTCATTTCCCTTCATTTCAACGAGCAGCGGCACACCTGCGTAATCAACCTGTTCATGCACGCTTTGCTCCTGCTCACTTTGATAGACGACTTCTTGGGGCATGACGGTGTAAAGAATCATTGAATTATCCTTCCTTCCTCGCCCTTTCGTTCCTCAATAAGCTGGTTCAGCTTTTTAATCGCCTGGCCGACTCCGCCGACGTCATCAATTAAACCGTAATCAGCCGCGTCTTTTCCGACGACATTCGTACCGATGTCCCGAGTTAAATTTCCTTTTGAAAACATGAGTTCTTTGAATTTTTCTTCAGAAATATTGGAGTGATTCGTAACAAAGTTCACGACCCGCTCCTGCATTTTATCCAAGTATTCAAACGTTTGCGGGACGCCGATTACAAGCCCCGTAAGACGAACCGGGTGAATGGTCATGGTCGCGGTTTCGGCTATAAAGCTGTGATCACATGACACGGCAATCGGAACGCCTATGGAGTGACCGCCTCCAAGCACGATCGAAACAGTCGGTTTTGATAATGACGCCAGCATTTCGGCAATCGCAAGCCCCGCCTCCACGTCACCGCCGACAGTGTTTAATATGATCAGAAGGCCTTCAATTTTCGGATTTTGCTCGATGGCCACGATTTGCGGGATGACATGTTCATATTTGGTTGTTTTGTTTTGCGGCGGGAGCTGTACATGCCCCTCAATTTGCCCGATGATTGTCAGGCAATGAATATTGGTATCTTGAGGCATTTGCGGAAGAGATGTTTCTCCCAGCTGCTGAATTTTGCTCATGATACTGTCTTTCGCATCTGTTTTTTCGGGCTGCTGTTCTTCGTTGTTTTCCATACGATGATCCATTTTACTTTCACCCTTTCCGAATGTCTCTTTGTATTATGAACAAAGAATCGGGTTTCCATCCGGGGAGAACGAAAAACAAAGCCGGAGCTTTTTCGGCCGCTCCGGCTTTGTTTACATTATACTTCCATAATGATCGGGATGATCATCGGCTTGCGTTTTGTCTTTTCATAAAGGAATTGGTTTAACGCGTCGCGCATCGCCTGTTTCAATGTTGACCATTCTACGGCGGACGTTTCCGTCGCTTCCGTCACGATAGAGCGGACGAGCTCAGTTGCTTGTACAATCAGCCCTTCTGACTCTCTGACATAAACGAAACCGCGCGTAATAATTTCCGGACCTGATACAAGGTGTTTTTTCTGCTTATCGAGCGTAATCACGACAATCAGAATACCGTCTTGTGACAATAAGCGGCGGTCTCTTAATACGATATTGCCGATGTCACCGACACCGAGGCCGTCAATCAGGACGTTTCCGTAAGATACTTTATCACCGATTTTCACATTCTGTCCGCGGAATTCGACAACGTCGCCTTTTTCGATTAAGAAAATATCACTGCGTTTCATGCCGATTTCTTCAGCGATTTTTGAATGTGCTTTTTGCATTCTGAATTCGCCGTTGACCGGAATCAAATATTTCGGTTTTAGCAAATTAAGCATCAGCTTCAATTCTTCCTGAGAACCGTGGCCTGACACATGCACGCGTTTTTGGGCGAAAATAACTTGAGCGCCGGCGCGCACGAGAAGGTTGACGGTTTTAGAATAAATCAGTTCGTGTCCCGGAATCGGCGTTGACGCGATGACAACAGTGTCCCCTTCTTCGATGTTGAGCTGCTTGTGCGCTTGTTTCGCCATTCTCGTCAGAGCGGCTAACGGCTCGCCGTGGCTTCCTGCCGTGACAATCGCCACTTCGCGTTTCGGATATTTTTTCACATCTTGAACCGGAATGAACAATTCATCATCGGCTTCGATATAGCCGAGCTTGCGCGCAAGCTGAAGCACGTTTTGCAGGTTCTTTCCGGCTATGGCGAGTTTTCGGCCGTTTTGGGCAGCAGCCTGAATGACTTGCTGAATGCGATTGATATTTGACGCAAATACGGCAACGATGACCCGGTTTTCTGAATTGTACATCGCGTCAGAAATTTCTCCGCTTACATACGCTTCAGATGGAGTATACCCCGGCCGCTCAGCGTTGGCGCTGTCTGAAAGCAGGGCAAGCACGCCGCTGTTTCCAATTTTTGCGATCTCGCCGATATCACATGATTGGTGATAAGCGGGCGTCTGGTCAAATTTAAAGTCTCCCGTGCATACAATAGAGCCAAGTGATGTTTTGAAGCTGACTCCCACTGAATCCGGAATGCTGTGGATCGTTTTAAAGAACGATACTTTTGTTGATTCGAATGTAATGACAGATTTTGAGTGAACTTCCCGTAAATCAGCTTTTCGATTGTGTCCGTACTGCTTCAGTTTTTCTCTTAACAAAGCAAGTGTAAGTTTTGTTCCGTATACGGGAACTGACAGCTTGTTCAATAAATAAAAGACGCCTCCGATGTTTTCATCGTGTCCGTGTGTCAGAAAGATGGCCTTCACGCGGTCAGCCCGTTCAACTAAATAAGAAATGTCCGGAATGACGACATCAATTCCGAGCATCTCATTTTCCGGATGCATCAGCCCTGCATCAACTACAAATATGTCTGAGTCGATTTCGATGACATATAGGTTCTTCCCAATTTCTCCGACACCGCCAAGGGCGATAATTCTGACGTTTTCTGTATTTTTCTTTTTCAAAATCTATATCCTCCTAGTCTCATACCCGTCCATCATCACTTGTTTCTATTATAACTGATATCAATTTTAGAAAACAAGCTGAAGCAGAGGGTTTAGGGAAAACCAATATGTAGACAAAACGGTCAAACTCATGATAAAGATGAGAATGACCGCTTATGTTCACTGTATGAATTTTTTCTTACAGTTCGCTGATGGCGCTGCTCAGGCTCAGCCGCTCATCTTCATTCAGCGGGATAAGAGGAAGACGCACAGATCCGACATCAAGGCCCTTCAGCTGAAGCGCTGTTTTGACCGGAGCCGGATTAGGCGCTTTAAACAGCTCCTTCATAATCGGCAAAAGCTTCTGGTGGATCAGCGCCGCATTTGCCGTTTGCCCGTTTGTATAGTTTTTAATCATCTGCTGCATGTCAGGGCCGACGATATGGCTCGCCACTGACACGACCCCTCTTCCGCCCACCGCAAGAACAGGAAGCGTTAAACCGTCGTCACCGGAATAGACGTAGAAATCCTCCGGCGTTTCCGCGATAATTTTCGTAATGGCATCCAAATCGCCGCTCGCTTCTTTAATAGCTGAGATATTCGGAATCTCAGCCAGCCGGATCGCCGTTTCCGGCGCAAGTGAAGCAACCGTTCTGCCCGGCACATTGTAAAGCATAACCGGAAGAGACGTTTCTTCAGCTATGGCTTTAAAATGGCGGTACATTCCTTCCTGTGAAGGTTTATTATAATAAGGCGTGACAAGCATGACGCAATCGACGCCGGCTTCTTCCGCTTTTTTTGTCAGTTTGATTGAGTCTTTCGTATTGTTGCTTCCCGTCCCCGCAATGACCGGAACCCGTCCGTTCACTTCTTTGACAGTAAATTCAAAGAGTGCAATTTTTTCTTCTGTTGAAAGGGTCGGGGATTCTCCCGTTGTGCCCGCAACGACTAAAGAATCCGTTCCGTTTTTCAACAAATAGTCAATTAATGTAGACAGCTTCTGAAAGTCTACATTCCCTTTATTGTCAAAGGGCGTAATCATCGCTGTAGATATATTTCCGACATTCATTTTTTTCACCTCATCATGATTCAATCACATTTACTTTGAAAGTTCAAACACTTCATGCAAAGCATTTACGGCCGTCACCATATCCTTTTCATGGACAAGAACCCAAATCGTAGTATGACTGTCGGCAGATTGCAAAATAGGAATGCCTTTGTCAGACAGCGCTGAGACGATTTTCGACGTGACTCCCGGCACACCCATAATACCGGCTCCGACCGCTGACACTTTTGCACAGCTTTCCGTTACCGTAGGCTCATAGCCTAAATCGGCCAAAATGCTGCGCGCGGCATCCGTTTTATTGCCGGCCACGGTATAAACAATTTCGCTCGGCGTGATATTAAAGAAATCGACGCTGATTCCGGCATTTGCCATAGCTTTAAAGACTTCTGTCTGAACGTTGTATTGCCCTAATTTAGCAGGAACCTTAAATTGCGTCACATCTTTTACATGAGCGATTCCGGTAATCAATCTTTCGAAAACATCGCTGCCGACGTTTGAAGAATGATGGGACGTCACCAATGTACCTTTGTCTTTTGAATAGGTGGAGCGCACGCGAATCGGCACCTTTGCCTGCATAGCGATTTCCACTGCGCGCGGATGAATGACTTTCGCGCCTTGATAAGCCAGATTGCAGATTTCCGTGTATGTGACATTCGGAAGCGGCTTGGCGTTCTCAACGATTCTCGGGTCGGCTGTCATAACGCCTTCCACGTCCGTAAAAATGTCAATAAAATCGGCATCGACCGCCGCGCCGAGCGCTGCTGCCGACGTATCGCTGCCTCCTCTTCCGATCGTCGTCGTGTCGCCTTTTTCAGTGGCTCCCTGAAAACCTGCGACAACTACGGCTTCATGATTGGCGAGCGCCGCGAACAGCCGCTCTGTTTTCATTTCAAGAATCTTGGCATCGGTATGCTGGGCATTTGTTAAAAAGCCGGCCTGGGCTCCTGTCAAAGCCGCGGCTTTTATCCCGTTTTCTTTAAGCATGCTGGTAAAAACAACAGAAGAGATCGTTTCCCCGCAAGACAGAAGCATATCCTGCTCTCTCGGAGAAATATCAGACTGGCTGCCGTAAAGAAGCCCGATAAGAGAATCTGTTGCATACGGGTCTCCTTTTCTGCCCATCGCCGACACGACAACGATGACTTTATATCCTTCACTGATGGCTTCTTTAATATGCGATAACGCGAGCTTACGTCCTTTGTCATCCTTTACGGATGTTCCGCCGAATTTTTGAACAATGATCTTCACTATTTTCACTCCAAATTAGTCTGACGTAACAGAAGAGAGCAGGCAGAGCCTTACTCTCTTCTGTTCGCCTATAGAAAAATACGTTTCGTTTTATACGAGGTTCAGTTTTTGCAGGCTTTCCGCAATTTGAACTGAGTTCCAAGCAGCGCCTTTTAACAGGTTATCAGAAACAACCCATAAATGAAAACCGTTTGCTCTGTCCAAATCTTTACGGATTCGTCCCACAAATACATCGCGTTTGCCGACGGCATCGGCAGGCATTGGGTAAAGCTGCTCCGCCGGGTCATCCTGAAGCGTAACGCCCGGTGCTTCTTTTAAAAGATGTTTGATGTCTTCAACCGTTGCATCATCACGATCTAGTTCAATATAGACAGATTCGGAGTGGCCTGTTTCAATCGGCAGTCTGACACATGTCGCCGCTACTTCCAGCTCCGGCATATGCATGATTTTTTTCGTTTCATTAATCATTTTCATTTCCTCAAACGTATAGCCGTTATCTTGGAATTTATCAATTTGCGGGATGGCATTAAAAGCGATTTGATAATGCTTTTTGTCCCCTTTAACAGGCATAATGGATGGTTCTGCCGGTTCATTATTTAAAATCGCCTTTGTCTGGCTGTAAAGTTCTTTGGCCGCTTCATTACCCGCACCGGACACTGCCTGGTAAGTAGAAACAATGACTTTTTTCAAGCCGTATGCTTTGCGGATCGGTTCAAGAGCCGCCACCATTTGAATGGTTGAGCAGTTAGGATTGGCGATAATACCGTTATGTTCATGCAGATCAGCCTCGTTCACTTCAGGCACGACAAGCGGTGTATTTTCATCCATGCGAAACGCACTTGTGTTGTCAATGACGATAGCTCCGCGTTTTACAGCTTCAGGCGCCAAGCTTTGTGATACGCTTCCGCCGGCGCTGAATAAAGCGATGTGAATGCCTTCGAAGCTTTCAGGAACGGCTTCCTGCACCGTATATTCTTCGCCTTTAAACGTTACTTTCGTACCAGCAGAGCGTTTTGAGGATAGTAGTGTGAGTGTTTCTATTTCAAAGTTTCTGTCTTCCAGTGTTTTCAGCATTTGCTGTCCTACAGCTCCCGTCGCTCCGACAACTGCTACATGTAATCCTCTTCCCATCTGTAAAACTCCTTCCGCCAATTAAGCATCATTTGTTGAATTGACTATGCATTTTACGTTTTATTTTACCATAGAATAGTCACGGATTGACTGAATTTTTTTATTCCGCAAAGATTTTCTGTATATTTAATCATTTTATTCATCATGCTGTACAAGCACCGGCTGAACCTGTTCATGCAGAAGGGCTTTTTCAACCGTTATCGGAAGCAGCTCCATTTTAGCGACGAGCGATGTCGGCTTTTTAACAGGATCATCCTGACCGAACGGGATGAAGAAAATGTTTTTGGTTGACATCAATCTCATCAAATTCGTGCCGTTCAATCCGAGCGCGTCGTTTGTCGAAATTCCGAGCACGACAGGACGGCCGTTTCTGATTGTGGCTTTCGCGGCCATCAGCACCGGACTGTCGGTCATTGCATTTGCCAGCTTGCTCATTGAATTTCCCGTCAGCGGGGCGATGACCATGCAATCAAGCGGAAGCTTCGGCCCGAGAGGCTCTGCTTTTACAATTGAGTCTATCGCTTCAAACCCAGTCAGCTCTTCGATTTTTCTGACCCATTCCGCTCCCTCTCCAAATCGGGTGTCGGTTGATTGGACGGTGGACGTTACGACAGGACGGACTTCAGCTCCTTCATTTACAAGCGCTTCGATTTGCGGAAAGACGGCATCATATGTGCAGTGTGAGCCGGTTAATCCGAATCCGATTCTTTTCCCATTCAGAGACATGGCTATTCCCCCTCTTTCTTTACATCTGCCAAAAGCTTGCTGAGGACATTTGCAATAATCTGGCCGGCTGTTTTCGGCGCGACAATTCCCGGAAGTCCCGGGGCAAGCAGCGCTTTAATGCCCTGCTTTTCAGCATATTTGAAGTCCGTTCCGCCCGGACGGGAAGCTAAATCTAAAATCAGGGTCTTCGGTGTCATCCGTGACAAAACGTTTTGATTTAAAATCAAGCTCGGCACAGTATTAATACAGATATCAATATCATTCACATGGTCTGCAAGCTCTTCTATTTGAAAAGGAGAAAGCCCCATTTCGGATATACGGGCTAAATGCGCCGAGCTTCGCGCCCCCACTTTTACCTTTGCTCCTAAAGCCGCAAATGTCCGGGCGATTGTCATGCCG
Organism: Bacillus sp. YC2; assembly: GCF_019891195.1. Classification (NCBI taxonomy): domain Bacteria; kingdom Bacillati; phylum Bacillota; class Bacilli; order Caryophanales; family Bacillaceae; genus Bacillus; species Bacillus sp. YC2. Next base: position 38,895 of record NZ_JAHXDO010000002.1, read on the forward strand.
GTGCGCCCTAATCCGAGAACGGCCACACTCGATCCGTGGATGGTGTAATCAGTATGCTGAATAGCCATCATGATCGTTCCTTCAACCGTCGGAATAGAGTTAAATATCGCGATATCGTCCCGCTCAAACAATTTAACGAGCTGTCGGCCGGCTTCTTGGGCGATTCCTTCCAGATAGGCATTTGAGATGCCTGAGTAGATGACGCAATGCGCCGGTGTCTGATTAAGATGCTCCTGCTTTAACACCACTTCCTCATTTGAAAAAACCGTCGAGACAACACCTTCTCCGGTTGTTGCTGATACGGGCAGGATCATACTGTCTATTTTCTGAAATGGTATGTCATCGATTTTGCATTTTACGGTTCCTGTAAAACCGTCATCTAACTGGTCAAATCCTACGAGATAAATATCAGCATGCTGTTCTGTCAGCTTTCTTATAATCTCAAGCTGCCTTGCGTCACCGCCAATGATCGCAATTGTCAATCCGGTTAACATATGAAACGTTCACCTTCTTTACAGTTACTGGATCTTTTAAGTGTCATTCTCCTCTTCATCGTATGTTCGAATAGAAAGGGCGGTGAATGTACAGTATTTTTTTTCAATAAAAAAGCATCGGCGCTGATAAGCCGATGCTGTAAATTAAGAATCTTACCTTTCAGGAGGAGTGATGTCCCCGGGCACGTCTAAAATAATCATATCTGATCCGATTTTTTGTATATGGTTCCAGGGGACACGAATGTCATGGCCTTGTTTTCTTAAACCAAACCATTTTACCGTCGGTATGAGAAGGGCCGTAATTTGTCCGTCCTGCTCATTAATTTCCAAATCGGTTTGGCCGAGCACTCCGAGCCGCTCAGCCCGTTTAATGTCTACGATTTCTTTACCTGATAGTTCACTAAGCCTCATGATAGACACCCCCTTGTACTATATGACCTTCAGCATAAAAAAATGCCTGCCCCATATATAGAGGCAGACCGCTTTCTTGCTTATGTTGAGGCAGGCATGCTGGCTGTCGGGCTGATCAATGATAATGCATAGTCATCCGTGAATAAGCGGCGGCTGAGGCCGTTGACGCTTTCTAAGCTGACCGCATTTAATTCACCGATGATTTCATCCATTGTTTTATGCTTGCCGAGCAGCAGTTCATTTTTTCCGTTACGGCTCATTTTGCTGTTTGTGCTTTCTAGGCTTAGCATCAGGCTTCCCTTCATTTGCTCTTTGCTGTTTTCCAGCTCTTTCGGAGAAATGCCGTCACGTTTTAAAACCGATAACGTCTCTTGGATCGTTTCTGACAGAAGCCCGAGCTGATTGGCGCCGGTGCCGCCGTAAATCGTCAGCATACCGCTGTCTTCATAAGAGCTGTGATAGCTGTATACAGAATAAGCCAGCCCCTTATCTTCACGCACATCTTGGAAGAGCCGGCTGCTCATGCTTCCGCCAAGCACGTTGTTCAGCACAATTAAATCGTAGATGTCCGGGTCCCCGACTTTCAGACCTTTAAAACCGAGGCAGAGGTGTGCCTGCTCGGTATCTTTTTTTCTTGTCAGCTTTTCATAATGAAACTCCGGCTCGCTGATACTGCTCGCTTTGCCTTTTGCTTCGTATGTACCGAACCATTTCTCAACGTCTTTGATAAATTGCTCCGTCACATTGCCGGCAACAGAAATGACGACACGGTCCGGCGTGTAGAAATCATCCATATGCTTTCTGAGGGAATCACCGTTAAAAGAAGCAAGCGTTTCCTCTGTACCGAGAATCGGGTAACCGAGCGAATGATTGCCGTACGTTGCTTTGCTCAGCAGATCATGGACAATGTCATCCGGTGCATCTTCATACATTTTAATCTCTTCGTATACGACATTTTTTTCTTTTTTGAGTTCATTTTCATCAAAAGCAGAATGAAAGAACATATCCGCCAGCACATCAAGCGCATAGTTTGCATGTTCGTCAAGCACTTTCGCGTAATAACACGTATATTCCTTTGAAGTGAAGGCATTCACTTGTCCGCCTATACGGTCGAAGGATTCTGCGATTTCACGTGCGGATCTCGTATTTGTCCCTTTAAAAAACATATGCTCTAAAAAATGTGAGATGCCGTTGGTTTCCGGCGTTTCATGGCGTGAACCCGTTCCGATCCAGACGCCGATTGCCACAGACCGCACTGTCGGATTATTTTCAAGCACAACTCTTACACCATTTTGGCATGTATAGCGTTTTATCAAGTTTGTTCCTCCTATTCAAAGGCAGGCAAACTGCCGCCTGCTACTTCATCAGCCTGTTTTCATCCATTAAGTCAGACACTGAACCGAGTGCATAGCCTTTTTCTTTAATTTTCGTAATTAACACGTCCAGGCTTTTCGCTGTCGGATCAGTCGGATGCATTAAAATCATGGCCCCATTATGTATTTTGCTCAACACCCTTGTTTGTAAAACAGCCGGAGACGGTTTTTGCCAGTCAATGGTATCAACGGTCCACATGATGGTGCCCATTCCTTTTTCCGCAGCAATGTCAACCACCGCTTTTCTGAAGCTGCCGCTTGGCGGCGCAAACCATTTCGGCTTTACACCGAGCGTCTTGCTGATTTGTGCATTGGTTTTGTCAAGCTGTTCGGAAATGCTTCCTGAAGTCAGTTTGCTCATATCAGGGTGATTGTATGAGTGATTTCCGATTTCATGTCCGTCCGCTGCTATTTGTTTGGCCAGTTCCTGATTGTTTTTCAGCCATTTTCCTTCCAGAAAAAAGGTCGCTTTGACTTGCTGCTTTTTCAGAATAGGCAGCATTTGCTCCACATATTCATTTCCCCACGCTACATTTATTAAAAAAGCAACCATCGGTTTGTCCGGATTTCCTTTATAAATGGGCTCAGGTGAAAGAGAATCAAGATGAACTTTCGGCTTTACCTGCTCATACACAAGGTCATCTTCATGAAATTCTCCATCCTTTTTCATTTGCTTATAGGATTTTTCCACATTGACTTTTAAACCGTTATAGCCAGGTATACTTTTCCATATTTTGTCGATTCTTGCGTCTTGAGCCTTTACTTCATACTCCGGCGCTTTTCGCTGCAATTCTTCGTAGAGCGAATCTTTTGAAGCTGAAACAGTCACTGCGTCTTTCTTCATTGCGTCTATGTAATCAACTGTGTACGGATTTTTTAACATTTCAAACGAAACAAAAAAAAGAAATAAAAAAACGGCAAACGGCACGAATTTTTTCAACATGTCCTTCCCCCCTCACCACACATTATGTAAGAGGAGGACAAGGTAGAACCCGCATGCAGTCATTCTCAAAATAAAGAAGCCGGGTCTCCCAGGCTCCTTGTTAGGTTTTCATTTAAGATTGTTGTTCTTCTTTTTCTTTTTCCTCACGCAGCACTGCTTTGCGTGACAGATTTACTCGACCCTGCTTGTCAATTTCGGTTACCTTCACAAGCATTTCATCGCCGAGTTTTACAACATCCTCAACCTTGCCGACGCGTTCAAGCGCAAGTTCAGAGATATGAACGAGACCGTCTTTTCCGCTGAAGATTTCAACGAAAGCTCCGAATTTCTCAATTCGCTTGACTTTACCGAGGTAAAGCTGGCCGACTTCTACTTCCCTGACAAGATCTTCGATGATTTTTTTCGCTTTTTGGTTGCTGCTCTCATCAGTAGAAGAAATAAAGATGGTGCCGTCTTGTTCGATATCGATTTTAACACCGGTATCTTCAATGATTTTATTGATTTGCTTGCCGCTTGGTCCGATAACGTCACGGATTTTATCCGGATTGATTGTCATCGTTAAAATTTTCGGCGCATATTGAGAAAGTTCTTTTCTTGATTCACCCAGCGTGCTCAGCATGCTGTTAAGGATTTCCATTCTCCCTTTTTTCGCCTGCTGAAGCGCTTCTTCAAGAATTTCTCTTGAAAGGCCTTCGATTTTAATGTCCATTTGAAGCGCGGTAACGCCTTTTGCCGTGCCGGCTACTTTAAAGTCCATGTCACCGAGGGCATCTTCCATGCCTTGAATATCCGTTAATACAGTATAGTGCTCGCCTGATTTCACAAGTCCCATCGCGATACCCGCAACAGGCGCTTTAATCGGAACCCCTGCATCCATCATCGCAAGTGTGCTGGCGCAAATACTTGCCTGTGATGTTGAACCGTTTGATTCAAGCACTTCTGATACAAGACGAACCGTATACGGGAAGTCTTTTTCATTCGGAATGACAGGTTCAAGCGCACGCTCTCCAAGAGCCCCGTGTCCGATTTCACGTCGTCCCGGGCCGCGCATCGGTCCTGTTTCACCAACACTGAATTGCGGGAAGTTATAGTGATGCATAAACCGTTTTGATTCTTCAACGCCTAAGCCGTCAAGAATCTGAACGTCTCCGAGGGCGCCTAACGTACAAACGCTGAGCGCTTGTGTTTGTCCTCTTGTAAACAATCCGGAGCCGTGTGTTCTAGTAAGAAGGCCGACTTCTGAAGAAAGCGGGCGGATTTGATCGACGCCGCGGCCGTCAGGACGGACTTTTTCTTCTGTGATCAAACGGCGCACTTCGTTTTTCACAAGCTTAGACAGCGTTTGTTTCACTTTTTTAATGATATCTTCATCGTGCTCTTCTTCTTCAAACTTAGCAACGACTGCATCTTTCACATCATTAATGGCATCTTCACGCGCATGCTTCTCATGAACCTGAATCGCTTTAAGAAGATCCGGCTCTGCAAGACTTTTCACTTTTTCGCTGAGTTCTGCATCAATTTCATACAGGGCAATCTCAGTCTTTTCTTTGCCGACTGCAGCGACAATTTCTTCTTGGAATGCAATCAGGCGTTTAATTTCTTCATGGCCGAACATAATCGCTTCAAGCATGATTTCTTCAGGAACTTCATCTGCTCCGGCTTCCACCATGTTAATTGCGTCTTTCGTACCTGCAACGACGAGGTTGATATCGCTTTTTTCAAGCTGGTCAACCGTCGGATTGATGATGAACTGACCGTCAATGCGGCCCACCGTCACACCCGCAATCGGGCCTTCAAACGGAATATCTGATACGCAAAGAGCCAGTGATGAACCGAACATAGCCGCCATTTCAGAAGAGCAGTTTTGATCGACACTCATCACAATGCTGATGACCTGTACTTCATTACGGAATCCGTCAGCGAAAAGCGGGCGGATCGGACGGTCAATCAGACGGCTGGCTAAAATAGCCTTTTCACTCGGCCGGCCTTCTCTTTTAATAAAGCCGCCCGGAATTTTACCTACTGCGTATAATCTTTCTTCATAGTTAACGGTAAGCGGGAAAAAATCAAGCGGTTTCGGTTCTTTTGATGCAGTTGCTGTGCTGAGCACTGCGGTATCGCCGTAGCGGACCATGACAGCGCCGTTTGCCTGTTTGGCAAGCTGGCCGGTTTCTACTGTAAGCTGTCTGCCGGCCCAATCTATGGTAAAGACATGTTTCTCTTGTCCCATTCGATTACGAGCTCCTCTCTTTATGTGTGAAATAATCAATTACTCCTATTATGAACGAAATGAATTGAACATATCAATGTCAAAGTAGTATGTAAAAGGATTTCAATGTATTGATCAACATTTTTTTCGCTTTAATACGATAAAAAAGCGGGAATCCTCCCGCTTTTTACGATTATCGACGTAAGCCTAGTTTGTTAATTAACTCACGGTAACGAGTTACGTCTTTATTACGCAGATACGTAAGAAGATTACGACGTTTACCTACCATTTTAAGAAGACCGCGACGTGAGTGGTGATCTTTCTTGTGAGTACGCAAATGCTCGTTCAAGTTGTTAATTGAGTCTGTTAGGATAGCGATCTGAACTTCTGGAGATCCAGTATCAGATTCGTGTGTTTTAAACTCGCTGATGAGTTGGTTTTTACGTTCTTGAGTAATTGCCATCCTGTTTCACCTCCATATCATAATTAGCCCCAGTTACCTAGCAACCGTCGGTGACTTCGGATTGCCAAGCAATGGTTTTAAGACTACGAAATATATGATACTAAAAATCGCGCCCGTATGCAAATATTTTAGAATAAAATTTGTACACTTTTTCACTTTCTTTCCGTTATTTGCTGAAATAACGGATTGCTTCCTGTTTATCTTTCTCGATTTGAGCGGTTAATTCATCAATTCCGTTAAACTTCCGTTCACTCCGGATGCGTTTATACCACTCAATTTTCACGGTTTCCCCGTATACGTTTTGGTCAAAATCAAACAAATGGACTTCAATAGACGGCTGATCCGGGCGTTTTTCATAAAACGTCGGTTTATAGCCGATATTGCAGACCCCTTCATAAACGTTTCCATTTATCTCAGCCTTGACGGCATAGACGCCTGTCGGAGGTACGATATAGCTGTTATGTAAACCGACATTCGCGGTCGGAAACCCGATGGTCCGCCCTCTTTTATCACCGTGGATTACAATGCCCTTTATGAAATAAGGCTGTCCGAGAAGGGTGTGCGCCAGCTCAACATCGCCGTTTTGCAGCGCCGATCGAATATAAGTGGAACTGATTTTCCTGTCCTGCTCGGTCAGTTTCTCGACAGTCGTGCAATCAGCCTTACCTTCCAGATCAAGGGGCAGTGTGTCCATCGTGCCTTTTCCGTATTTTCCATACGTAAAATCGAATCCCCCAACGGCATGCCGGGCGTTTAACCCTAGAATATAATCCTCTGCAAACTGTTTGGGAGAAAGGGCGGCAAACGCTTCATCAAACTTCACCACATACAGCACATCCGCGCCTAAACGCTCAATTTGGCTGATTTTGTCTTCAAGCGGCGTAATCAAATCCTTAGGCTCTTTGTCTCTGCCGAGAACATGGGACGGATGAGGATGGAATGTCATGACGGCCAGGGAAAGGCCTTTTTCTTCGGCAATATGTCTGGCGGTGCCGATTACTTTTTGATGCCCTAAATGGACGCCGTCAAAGTAGCCGAGAGCCATCACGGACGCTGCCTGCTCTTCCTTTTGTAAATGATGCGGATGAGAAATATGTATCGTCTTCACAGAACGGTCACCTTTTTTCTTATTGTTCGCTTTTTTGCATCAGTACTTTGGCCGGTTTTAACAGTCCTTTTTTTGTAGGATGCGGCATATAAATGGCCACACATTCTCCGGCTTCAGTACAGACCGCTATACGGCCGTCGCTTGTCATTGCAGAAAATTGCGCCGGGGTTTCAAATACTGACCCGTTTTCTGCTTTCATAGCTAATGTATCACTTATGACCCATTTCGGCAAATGATTAAGCGCTCTTTCAATCGGTACTGCGTGATCCGCGACAGTGCCATTGGCTGCCTGCTGTTCAAGCTCCTCAAACGTAAAACACTCTTCAAGGCTGAAATCTCCGGAAGCAGTGCGGATGAGATGCGACATATGAGCGGGGTAGCCGAGCTTTTCACCGATCGTAACCACCAATGTCCGGACGTACGTCCCTTTCGTGCACGTTACGTTGAAACGAAACGACGCGGTGTCATCCGTATACGTGACAGGTGAAGTGAGGGCTATGTCTTCAATCGTGATCTTTCGCTTCGGACGTTCTACCTCAATTCCCGCTCTTGCATATTCATACAGCTTTTTACCGTTGACTTTAACGGCGGAATACATCGGCGGCACTTGCTCTTGCGGCCCTTTAAGACTTTCCAATACGTTTTTGATGTCTTCCTCAGCTATCGGCGTCTCAACAGGTTTTACGCTGATTGTTTCCCCCGTCTGATCTTCAGTCGATGTCGAAATACCGAGGGTGATCTCTGCATCGTACGTTTTTGATTTTTCTGTGACGTACTCGACGATCTTTGTGGCCCGTCCGACACAGATCGGCAGCACGCCTGACACTTCGGGATCAAGCGTTCCCGTATGCCCGACTTTTTTTGTTTTTAACAGCTTTCTTATTTTCATCACGCAATCGTGCGAGGTCATGCCGACAGGTTTATGTAAAAGGAGAACTCCGTTAACCATCTGTCCTTCGCTCCTTCTGAATTGTTTTCATTTGTGTCTTTCAGACGCAGAAAAGAGGACAGACGACATACGCCCATCCTCTTTTTCCGGATTATTCAGATGGTTTATCTGAATGCAGTTCATGAATCAATGTTTCAATACGGTTTCCGTATTCAATGGATTCATCGAATTCAAATTCAAGCTCAGGCGTTTTGCGGAGTCTGATTCGGCTGCCGATTTCCGAACGGATAAATCCCTTCGCTTTCTCCAGCCCTTTCAGCGCTTCCTCTTTCTTTTTCTCTCCGCCGAGAACGGAGATATACACCTTTGCAATTTGTAAATCACCAGAAACACGTACGTCTGTTACAGTCAGAAAACCGATTCTCGGGTCTTTCAGCTTACGGCTGATAATATCCCCAAGCTCTTTTTTCATCTGCTCGCCGACACGGTTTGCTCTCATACTCATTTCAATCACCTCTAAGTTAAAACCACTCTGTTCTAGTGATCGTCCGCTCAATTTCGGGAAAGGAGTCAATAAACGCGAGAACGCGCTGCAGCTCCCTTTCCGCCTGAACGTGAGAGGAGGATACCACGGCGATTCCGAAGCTGGTTCTCTGCCAAGTGTCCTGATAGCCGATTTCTGCGGCAGACACGTTGAACTTATTTCGAACCCTTGTGATGATCCGCTTCAAAACAGCGCGCTTCTCCTTTAATGATCCCGCATCATAAATGATGCATTCACATTCCGCAAATCCGATCACTTTCTTTCGATTTCCTGCATGACATACGCTTCAAGGATATCACCTTCGCGAATGTCATTGTATTTCTTAATTGTAATACCACATTCATATCCTTGTGAAACTTCTTTTACATCATCTTTAAAGCGTTTCAGAACGTCTACTTCACCTTCAAAGATGACGACGCCGTCACGGATCAGACGCAGGCCGCTGTCGCGTGTGATTGTGCCTTCGGTTACATAGCCTCCGGCAATGGTGCCGATTTTAGATACTTTGAACGTTTGGCGAACCTCAACCTGACCGATGATTTTCTCTTCGTATTCAGGATCAAGCATACCTTTCATCGCTGCTTCAATTTCGTCGATGACTTTGTAAATGATACGGTGAAGGCGGATGTCTACATTTTCAGCTTCAGCCGTACTTTTAGCATTTCCGTCAGGGCGTACATTAAACCCGATAACGATCGCATTTGATGCAGAAGCCAGAATAATGTCTGATTCCGTAATCGCGCCGACCCCTGTATGAATGATTTTCACTTTAACGCCTTCTACTTCAATTTTTTGAAGAGCGGCCGTTAACGCTTCAGCTGAACCTTGAACGTCAGCTTTCACAATTAAGTTAATGTCTTTGACATCGCCTTGTTTGATTTGTTCAAACAGATCATCAAGGCTGAGCTTTGCTTTGTCGCTGCGCTGTTCTTCCAATTGTTTAGAAGCGCGCGCCTCACCGACAGAACGGGCTGTTTTTTCGTCTTTAAAGACGAGGAATTGGTCACCTGCTAACGGCACGTCGTTAAGACCCGTAATTTCTACAGGTGTTGACGGTCCGGCTGTTTTCACGCGGCGGCCGAGATCATTGACCATTGCCCGCACGCGGCCGAATGTGTTTCCGACAACGATCGGATCACCGACATGCAATGTTCCCGTTTGAACGAGTAATGTCGCAACCGATCCTCTGCCTTTATCAAGCTCGGCTTCAATAACCGTTCCTTTTGCCTGGCGGTTCGGGTTGGCTTTCAGCTCCTCTACCTCACTGACAAGCAGAATCATTTCGACAAGCTCATCGATTCCCTTGCCGGAAAGAGCGGATAGCGGAACGAAAATCGTTTCTCCTCCCCATGCTTCAGGAACAAGTCCGTATTCCGTAAGCTCCTGCATGACACGGTCAGGGTTTGCGCTTTCTTTATCAATTTTATTCACGGCAACGATAATCGGAACTTCAGCCGCTTTTGCGTGATTGATGGCTTCGACTGTTTGCGGCATAACGCCGTCATCGGCCGCTACAACTAAAATCGTAATATCGGTTACTTCCGCACCGCGCGCACGCATCGTTGTGAAAGCCGCGTGTCCCGGTGTATCAAGAAACGTGATTTTTTTGCCGTTTTCTTCGATTTGGTATGCACCGATATGCTGCGTAATTCCGCCGGCTTCCCCTTCAACAACCTTTGTTTTTCGGATGCTGTCGAGAAGCGTCGTTTTCCCGTGGTCAACGTGGCCCATAATCGTTACGACAGGCGGACGGATTTGAAGGTCTTCTTCTTTGTCAGCCTCTTCGTACTTTTCGAGCTCAGTTTCTTCAAGAACAATCACTTCTTCTGTTTCCACACCGTATTCAGATGCGATCAGTTCGATTGTGTCTTTGTCAAGCTCCTGGTTAATGGTGGCCATTACGCCGAGAAGCATGAGTTTTTTAATGATTTCAGACGGTTCTTTGCCAAGTTCCTCGGCTAAGGCTCCGACTGTTAAAGTGCCTGAAAACGTAATTTTTTCAGGAAGCTCTTTTTTCGGCTTCAGCGGTTTTTGCTGATGCTGATTTTTGTTGTTGTGATTGCGTTTGTTTTTTTTGTTGTTGTTATTCTTCTTGTTTTTGTTAAATTGATTATTCTGCACGTCATTCTTCTTTCCGTCTCGAATTTTGTTTGGTTGATTTCCAGCAGACTGCTGATTAACCCCTTGCGGCTGCTTGTTTTTGTTCGTTTCCGCAGGCTTTTGAGATTTAACGCCGGCGCCGCCTTTTTTAAATTTCGCATCAAGCTGCTTAATGGTCTTTTCTTCAAGCGTTGCCATATGGTTATTTACTACTATATCCATGTTTTTCAGCGCCGTCAAAATTTCCTTACTTGAAACATTGATGGCTTTTGCATATTCGTATACTCTCATTTTAGCCATTCGTTCACCCCCAAAAATATTAATCGAGCAAGCTGATCAGCTTATTCGCAAAACCTTGGTCAGTGACGGCGACAACGACACGTGATTCCTTGCCGATAGAGCGGCCGAGATCCGCGCGGCTTTCGACTTTTTTATAGGGCACTTTATAATAATTGCATTTGTCGGATACTTTCTTTGCAGTATTCGCTGATGCATCTTCTGTCAGCAGAACAAGCTTTGCACGCGCATTTCTAATTTCTTTTATAACCAAGTCCTCGCCTGACACGACCTTACGAGCTCGATTGGCCAGACCCAGCAAGGGAAACCATTCCATTCCAGACATGTTATTTTTTCACCTTTTCCGCCAGTTCCAGCAATTCTTCGAAAATCTGGTCATCGATTTGTGATTGAAATTGATTTTGCAATGTGTTTTTCTTTTTCGCAGCTAAGATGCATTCTTTTTCAAGGGTGATGTAGGCACCCCGGCCGTTCTTTTTTCCGGTCGGATCGACTGAGATCTCGCCTTCTTTAGAACGGACAATTCGGATCAGTTCCTTTTTAGGCTTCATTTCCCCCGTTACCACGCATTTGCGCAGAGGAATTTTTTTTCGCTTATTCACCTAAAGTCACCTCTTATTCATCCGATTCGGCTGTTTCAGGCTCCATAAAGAGCGGCTCTAAATCTTCATCGTGCTCTCTCGGATAGATGCCAAGGTCTCTTGCATCCGTTTCGCTTTTGATATCAATCTTCCAGCCTGTCAGTTTCGCAGCTAAGCGGGCGTTCTGCCCTCTTTTTCCGATTGCAAGAGAAAGCTGGTAATCAGGGACGATGACAGTGGTTGCTTTTTCTTCTTCGTTGACGATGACCTCCAGCACTTTGGACGGGCTGAGCGCATTGGCAACAAATTCAACCGGATCGTCAGACCAGTTGACGATATCAATTTTTTCGCCTTTCAGCTCGTTAACGATCGCCTGCACGCGCTGACCTTTCGGACCGACGCATGAGCCGACCGGATCTACATCAGGATCGTCAGTGCGGACGGAGATTTTAGAACGGTCGCCTGCTTCTCTGGCAACAGATTTCAGCTCAACGGTTCCGTCATAAATTTCCGGCACTTCTATTTCAAAAAGACGCTTTAAAAGACCAGGATGTGTTCTTGACACATAAATTTGCGGTCCCTTTGTCGTTTTTTCGACCTTGGTGATAAATACCTTAATCCGGTCGTGCGGTTTGTAGCTTTCATTCGGCATTTGTTCATTAACGGGCAGCAGCGCTTCAATCTTGCCGAGAGACACGTAAATAAATTTGCTGTCTAAGCGCTGTACAATTCCCGTCATGATGTCTTCTTCACGATCGATAAATTCCGAATAAATCACACCGCGCTCAGCTTCGCGGACACGCTGCGTCACGACTTGTTTCGCCGTTTGCGCGGCAATTCGTCCGAAATCTTTAGGTGTCACTTCTATTTCAACAACATCTCCGACAAGATAGTTCGGATGGATGCTTTGGGCGTCGTCGAGCGAGATTTCAAGCCTTGAATCATACACCTCGTCTACAACGTCTTTTCTGGCGAACACACGAATGGTGCCCGTCTCACGGTTCAAATCAACACGTACGTTTTGCGCCTGGTTAAAATTTCGCTTATAGGCAGAAATTAAGGCAGCTTCAATTGCTTCGATGATAATGTCTTTACTGATGCCTTTTTCTTTTTCAAGAATAGTGAGGGCATCTAATAGTTCACTGCTCATGTTAGCGGTCTCCCCCCTTAAACACTTATACTCAATTAATGAAATGTTACAGCTAATCTTGCATTAGCTATTTTTTCGTACGGAATATTGACCCGTTTCTTTCTTGTTTTGATCGTCATCTCTATTGTAACAGTTTGTCCATCAAATTCAGCCAATTTGCCTTCAAACACTTTTAAACCGTCAATCGGTTCGTACGTTTTCATATAAACATTTTTACCAAGTGATTTTTCGAAGTCGGCTTTTTTCTTTAATGGGCGCTCGGCTCCAGGAGAGGATACTTCAAGAAAGTAGTTTTGAGTAATCGGATCGGCCTCATCCAGCTTTTCGCTTAACGCTTCGCTGACTTTGGCGCACTCCTCAATATCAACACCGTCATCGGAATCAATAAACACGCGAAGGAACCAGTTTTGACCCTCTTTGACAAATTCAATGTCTACGAGTTCAAGCTGAAGGTCATCTAGTATGGGCTGAGCCATTTCTTGAACGGTATCAGTCACTTTTTTGCTCATGTTTTTCCTCCTTGTGCTGGCGATATCATATCAGCCGTCTTCTCTGCATAAAAACCCTGCTTCAAAAGAGCAGGGGCTTTAAGAAAACGATGGACATGTCGAGGCAAAATTGCCTGTTCAATACAAAAGAGCGGGTTTCCCCACTCTTTGCCTCGGTAATCGTTAGCATTTCCAATAAAACTATACCATAACCATATATTTTATGCAAATCAATATCCATCGCAAGCCTTACTTACACGGGCTTTAAAACAGTGATAACTGGTTTTGGTCAGGCAGCGACTCCAGACAGCCGTGCCGATCTAAATACTCCAAAATGGTTTTTGACACTTTACCTCTTTTTTGAAGGTCCTCTTTAGAAAGGAATTCCCCTTCTTCACGCGCTTTCACGATATTAAGAGCGGCGTTTGTTCCAAGCCCCGGGATCGAGTTGAACGGCGGAATCAGGCTGTTGCCGTCGATGATAAATTCCGCTGCGCTGGAGCGGTAAAGATCAACCTTTTGGAAGGAATATCCTCGTTCACACATTTCAAGCGCAAGCTCTAAAACAGTGAGGAGGTTTTTTTCCTTCGGCGAAGCATCAAGCCCTTTTGAGCTGATCTCATCCATAACCGCCCTGATGGCAGTCGAGCCTTTAATCATTGTGTCAATGTCAAAGTCATCGGCACGCACGGTAAAATAAGCGGCGTAATATAAAAGCGCGTGGTGCACTTTAAAGTATGCAATCCGTACCGCCATTAACACATACGCGGCGGCGTGGGCTTTCGGGAACATATATTTAATTTTTTTGCACGAATCAATATACCAGTTCGGTACATTGTTATTTTTCATTTCTTCTTCCCATTCAGGCGTGAGGCCCTTTCCTTTACGGACAAACTCCATAATTTTAAAGGCCAGTGACGGCTCGAGGCCCTGATAGATCAGGTAAACCATGATATCGTCACGGCAGCCGATCACTTCACTGAGTTCACACGTATTATTGTGGATCAATTCCTGGGCATTGCCGAGCCATACGTCAGTTCCGTGGGAAAGGCCGGAAATTTGGACAAGCTCAGAAAACGTCGTCGGCTTTGTATCCTCAAGCATTTGCCGTACAAACCGCGTTCCGAATTCAGGAATACCGAGCGTTCCCGTTTTACAGCCGATTTGTTCTTCGGTTACACCGAGAGATTCAGTCCCTTGGAATATTTTCATCACTTCGGGGTCATCAGTCGGTATCGTTTTCGGGTCAATACCGCTTAAATCCTGAAGCATACGGATGACTGTCGGATCATCGTGCCCTAATATATCAAGCTTCAGCAGGTTGTCATGAATGGAATGGAAGTCAAAGTGAGTCGTTTTCCATTCAGAGCCCGTCGCATCCGCCGGGAATTGGATCGGTGAAAAATCGTAAATATCCATATAATCCGGCACAACGATAATTCCCCCCGGGTGCTGTCCGGTCGTTCTTTTGACGCCTGTACAGCCCTGCACGAGGCGGTCGATTTCCGCGCCGCGCATATGAAGATTGTGATCGCCCGCATAGCCTTTCACATACCCGTAAGCCGTCTTTTCCGCAACGGTGCCGATCGTTCCCGCACGGTACACGTTATCTTCACCGAACAGCACTTTCGTGTAGTTATGGGCATGCGGCTGATACTCACCTGAGAAGTTCAAGTCGATATCGGGTACTTTGTCACCTTTAAAGCCTAAGAACGTTTCAAACGGGATATCATGTCCGTCCTTTTTCAAAGGAGTGCCGCAAGACGGGCAGCTTTTATCCGGAAGGTCAAAGCCTGAACCGACTGAGCCGTCATTAAAGAACTCGGAATACCTGCAGCTCGGGCACACATAGTGCGGAGCAAGCGGGTTTACTTCAGTGATTTCCGTTAACGTCGCCACAAGTGACGAACCGACCGATCCCCGTGAGCCGACAAGATAACCATCATCGAGTGACCGTTTTACAAGCTTATGAGAAATAAGATAAATAACGGCAAAACCGTGGCCGATAATGCTTTTCAGCTCTTTTTCTATTCTCGCTTCCACAATTTCAGGCAGTTCTTCGCCATAAATGCTTCTGGCGCGCTGGTAGCTCATTTCACGAATTTCTTCATCGGCGCCTTCAATTTTCGGCGTGTACAGATCATCTTTAATCGGTTTGATGTCCTCAATCATCGAGGTGACTTTTTGCGTATTCGTGACGACGATTTCTTTCGCTTTTTCCCCGCCTAAAAAGGAGAAAGCGTCAAGCATTTCATCAGTTGTTCTAAAGTGCACTTTCGGCAGTTCATGCCGGTTTAACGGATTGGCACCGCCTTGGGAGGAAATTAAGATCTTCCGGTAAATTTTGTCCTCATCGTTTAAATAGTGGACATTTCCCGTTGCGACAACGGGCTTATTCAATTTCTCACCGAGCTTGGTAATATTCGTGATGATTTCTTTCAGCGCTTTTTCATCACGGACGAGCTCAAGCTGCAACAGATGCCTGTATACTTCCGGCGGCTGCACTTCAAGATAATCATAGAAGGAAGCGATATCTTCGACCTCTTCAGGCGATTTTTGCATCATGCCTTCAAAGACCTCTCCCCTGTCACAGGCAGAACCGATTAAAAGGCCTTCCCGGTATTTATTAAGCTGTGACCTCGGAATGCGCGGCACTCTGTAGAAATAGTGAATATGAGAAATAGATACAAGCTTAAACAAGTTTTTCAGGCCGGTTTCATTTACGGCAAGCAATGTTGCGTGATAAGGTCTGGATCTTTGGTAAGCATTAGATTGCCCCATGTTCTCATTCAGCTGATCATGATAATGAATATCTCTTTCGGCGGCATCTTTCAGCATTTTTAACAGCAGGTAGCCTGTCGCCTCTGCGTCAAAAACCGCACGGTGGTGCTGGGTTAATTCAATATCAAATTTCTTACATAACGTATTTAAACGGTGATTTTTAAATTCAGGGTAAAGGAAACGCGCAAGTTCGAGCGTATCAATGACCGGGTTTTTCGCTTTTTCCGTTTTCAGGAGACGTTTGTACGCCACATTTAAAAATCCCATATCAAAGCTTGCGTTGTGTGCCACAAGCACATCATCGCCGATCCATTCCTTGAAATCCCGCACTACATCAACAACATCCGGAGCGTCACGAACCATGTCATCCGTAATACCGGTAAGTTCAATCGTCGTTGCCGACAGCGGGTGATGGGGATTGGCGAATGCTTCGAATTTATCTATGATTTCTCCGCCTCTTATTTTGACTGCCGCAAGCTCAATTATGGTATCGTATACGGCTGACAAACCTGTCGTTTCAACGTCAAATACGACATAAGTATCTTCTTCAAGCAGACGATGTGCAGGGTTGTACGCGATCGGAACACCATCATCAACGATATTGGCTTCCATCCCGTAAATCATTTTAATTCCGTGCTTTTTCGCCGCGGCATATGCATCCGGGAAAGACTGTACGACAGCATGGTCTGTTAATGCGATCGCTTCATGCCCCCATTTTTTTGCCTGTTCCACAAGCTTTCCGATGCCCGTTACGGCATCCATTTGGCTCATCGGAGAATGCAGATGAAGCTCGACCCGTTTTTCGCCTTCAGGGGCAGTATCTTCACGGGTTTTTGCTTTTACTTCATTCACATCGTTTGCAATCATGACGAGGTCTCTGACAAACGTATCATTTTGGATGCTTCCCCTTGCTTTCACCCACATGCCTTTTTTCAGCGTTTTCATTAAAGCGGCGTCTTCTTTTTCTCTTGCAAACATTTTAATTAAAATGCTGTTTGTGTAGTCAGTAATTTTAAAAATACAAAGCGTGCGTCCGCTTTTCAGCTCACGTGTTTCGGCATCAAAAACATAGCCTTGCACCGTAATTCTTCTTTCTTCATCCATGATGCTGTCAAGCGTCCGAATCTCTTCATTTTCTTTAATTTGGTAGCCGATGACAAGCGGTCCTGACGGCGCCTGGTCCTCATCGCCCTCTTTCTCCTTCTTCTCCATTTCGATCAGAGCCTGCATTGCCCGCTCTTGGTCTTCGGCAAGCTTTTGCTCCCGGAATTTCTGCACTTCTTGGTCAGACACAAAAATTTCCGTATCGAGCTGAAGGTCAGGAAAGCCAAACTGGCGGTAGCTTTGCTGGATAAGTGAGCTGTATTTATTTTTAAGGGCCGATGCTTCTGTATCGGTTTTTGTTTTGACGATCAGTTTGTTCCCCATGAGCTTCGGCTTCTGCTGATTTAACAAAGCCACCATCGGCGGCGAGGTGCCTTCAAGCTCTTCAATGCAGCGTGTCCAATAATCTTGCACAAGCTCCTCGCTGACTGCCGGGTCAATGACTTTAATCGACGACGTGACGCGGGCAATATGAGCAAATGATTGTGTCAATCTCATCATAAACGCGTCATATATTTGATACGGCAAAAGAGCCTTAAAGCGAAATTGAAAATGCCAAGCCTTTTGTGCTTTATGAATTGTCAGTTTATCAATCTCTCCGTCTTCAAAGTACGTCATGAAGGTATCATCTGTCATATTAAGCTGCTGCAGAAGAATCTGAAACTGTCTTCTGTTTACTGATAACTGTTCCATTCAGACAGTATCCCTCCCTAAAAACATCATAAGTGAAGGTACCTCCGCTGGTGATGAGGTACCTTCTTTTTTCTCTATTTTAACATGGTTTTCACCAATTCGTTATGCTGATTACTTCGTCTTGATAAATTCAGACAGCTCATCCACTGAAACTTCGGCGGATTCGCCGGTTTTGCGGATTTTCACTTCAACGATGCCTTCGTCGGCACGTTTTCCGACAGTGATGCGGATCGGAAGGCCGATCAGGTCAGAATCAGCGAATTTTACGCCGGCGCGTTCCGCACGGTCATCATATAACACGTCATAGCCTTCCGCTTGGAATTTGCCGTACAGCTGTTCAGCGAGTTCCTTTTGCGCTTCATTTTTCATGTTTAAAGCCAAAATGTGAAGGTCATACGGAGCAACGCTTTTCGGCCAGATCAGGCCTTTCTCGTCATGGTGCTGTTCAGCGATTGCCGAAAGCGTTCTGGATACGCCGATTCCGTAGCATCCCATCAGCATTGGCTGCGCACGTCCGTTTTCATCAAGATATGTCGCATTCATTGCTTCAGAATAACGCGTGCCGAGTTTAAAGACTTGTCCGACCTCGATACCTTCCGCGAAACGGATCGTTCCTTTTCCGTCAGGAGACGGATCGCCTTCCTGAATGATTCGGAGGTCAGCATATTCTTTAACGGAAGCGTCCCGTTCAATATTAACGTTCCGGTAATGGCGGTCTTTTTCATTCGCACCGCTGACGGCATTCACCATGACTTTCACAGCTTGGTCGGCATAAATCTCAATATCTGAATCAACACCGACAGGGCCGATAAATCCGGGCTCCGTTCCGAGTTTTTCTGCTGCTTCTTCAAATGACGCAAGCTCAACCACTTCTGCATTGAGAAGATTTTTCACTTTTACGTCATTGACCTCATGATCTCCTCTGACTAAAACGAGAACAAACCGGTCATCCGCTTTAAACAGAATAGACTTGATGCAGGCACTCGGCTCGATTTGTAAGAAAGCAGAAAGTTCTTCAATGCTTTTGACATTCGGCGTATCGATTTTCTCGAGCGCCTCTGGTTTTTCATTTGAAGGCTCGCTGTTCATGACAACTTCCGCCATTTCCGTGTTTGCCGCATAAGGGGATTCGTCGGAATAAGCAATGGTATCTTCCCCTATTTCAGAAAGAGCCATAAACTCATGCGTGTCTTTTCCTCCCATTGCGCCTGAATCAGCAATAACCGGGCGGACGTTTAATTCGCAGCGGGCGAAAATGCTGCTGTACGCGCTGTACATGTTTTGGTACGTTTCCTCCAGGCTCTCTTCAGAAGAATGGAAAGAATATGCATCCTTCATAATAAATTCACGGCCCCGCAATAATCCGAAACGAGGGCGTTTTTCATCTCTGAATTTAGACTGGATCTGATAAAGAGTCAGCGGCAGACGCTTATAAGATTTAACTTCATCGCGCACGAGTGACGTAATCACTTCCTCATGTGTCGCTCCTAAAGCAAACTCACGGCCGTGACGGTCTTTTAACCGCATTAATTCAGGCCCGTACGTATACCATCTGCCTGATTCCTGCCATGTTTCGGCCTGCTGAAGGGCCGGCATCAGCATTTCCACCGCGTTGATTTTTTCCATTTCTTCACGCACGATCTTCTGAATGTTTTGAATGACCCTGTAAGCAAGGGGCATATAGCTGTAAATCCCGCTCGTATTTTGTCTGATAAATCCCGCTCGTAAAAGAAGCTTATGGCTTTTTGCTTCAGCGTCAGCCGGCACTTCCCTCAGAGTCGGAATAAGCGTCAAACTTTGTCTCATGTCTTCGCACCTCTGATTTGTTTACTAGTCAATTATAAGAATAAGCGCTGGATATCGTTCCATGTGACAACCAGCATAAGAAGCATTAAGAAAGCCACGCCGATAAACACAACAAATGCTTCTTTGTCACGGTTAATCGGTTTGCCGCGGATTGCCTCAATAAACAGGAATAACAATCTTCCTCCGTCAAGCGCCGGAATCGGCAGCAGGTTGACGATTCCGAGATTGATGCTCAAGAACGCAGCGAACTGGAATAAGTTGATGATGCCCGTTTTTGCAACCTGGTCTGTCATATCGTAAATTCCGACGGGGCCTGAGAGCATATCAAGCTTAAACTGTCCCGTAACCAGCTTGCCCAGATTAGTCAGGATCGCTTTTGTCACATCAACCGTTGACGTGGCCCCGTAAGAGATAGCCGCAAAAGCGCCCTTTTCAGTCGGGGCATAAGAGCCGAAACGGCCGATTGTATTTTTGTTTTCATCTTTTACCGCTTCAGGTGTAACCGAAATATGAAGCGACTTGCCATCCCTTTTGACGGCAACGTCTATTTTTTTTCCCGGATTTTCTTTTACCGCGGTAACAATATCGGTCCATGACCGCATTTTTTCTCCGTTAATGCTTTGAATGCGGTCGCCTTCTTGTAAACCTGCAGCCGCTGCGCGTCCGTTATCTGTCAGCTTCCCGAGCTCAGGCTGATTAGAAGGCACGCCTTGTATGAAACCGAGCATGACAAGAATGACATACGCTAAAATGAAGTTCATAATCGGACCGGCAGCGATGGCCTTAATCCGTTTCCAGACAGGCTTTGATCCGAATTGACGATTGTACGGCGCGATTTGCACTTCTTCTCCGTCTACGATGAAAAAAGAGGTTTGACTGACTGTAAAGCTTGACAGTTCGTCTTCTTTCCCCTGCTCGTACCCGGAAATTTTCATCTCATGCTCAAGATCAGCCGTCTCTACTTCAATAATTAACGCATCGGGATATTTTTCTTTTTGATTAATAATGACTTTCTCAACCTGGTCGTCTTTATTAAAAAGAAGCCCGACGGTATAACCGGGTTTAACTTCAATCATCTCCGGATCTTCACCGGCCATGCGGACGAAACCGCCGACCGGAAGGAGCCTGATCGTATATACGGTTTCATTTTTTTTAAATGAGAAAATTTTAGGGCCAAAGCCGATCGCAAATTCACGGCAGAGAATCCCCGCTCTTTGGGCAAGCAATAAATGCCCCAGTTCATGGAAGAAAACGAGCGTTCCGAAAATAATAATAAACGCTATAACTGTATTCACGAACATACCACCTTATGTGAGTATTGAATTGACGTATCCCCGGGTGTCTTTGTCCACTTCTTGAATATCCGCAAGACTCGGATGCTGAATCACGCTGTGACGATGCAGTGCTTTTTCAATCAGGTCCTCAATAGCTAAAAACGAAATGTGTCCGGCCAGAAAAGCAGCAACGGCCTCTTCATTCGCCGCATTTAAGACCGCCGGCATCGTTCCCCCTATTTTACCCGATTCAAAGGCAAATTGTAAGCAGCGGAACCTTTCAAAATCAGCTTTCGCAAAATGGAGGCTCCCGATCTCCCATAATTCAAGTCTTTTTGTTTCAGGGAGAGGCAGCCGATCAGGATATGTCAGCGCGTATTGGATCGGCACCCTCATATCCGGATTACCGAGCTGGGCAATGACACTTCTGTCGTGAAATTCAACCATCGAGTGAATGATGCTCTCCTTATGTAAAACAACGTCAATTTGTTCATACGGAATGTCAAACAGCCAATGCGCCTCAATGACTTCAAGTCCTTTATTCATCATTGTAGCCGAATCAATCGTGATTTTTGCGCCCATCGACCAGTTTGGGTGATTCAGCGCATCTTCAATCGTCACTGATTCAAGCTCCTGCCGTGTTTTATCTCTGAAGCTTCCGCCGGATGCTGTGATAATCAGGCGTTCGATGTTTTTATTTTTCTCGCCTTGAAGCGCCTGAAAAATAGCGGAATGTTCGCTGTCAACCGGCAAGAGAGGCACACCGTATTGTTTTGCGTGTCCTTTCACTATATGCCCGGCAGTAACGAGAGTTTCCTTATTTGCAAGCGCGATTGTCTTTTTCTGTTCAATCGCTTTTAACGTCGGGATTAATCCGACGCTTCCGAGCAGCGCGTTGACAACGATATCCACTTCAGCCATGACTGCCGCTTCAATCAGGCCTTCTTCTCCGATACCGATTTGACATTCATGAGAAAAAGACGCTTCTTTCACTTTTTGATATGTATCCATGTCGCCGACCGCTACAAATTTCGGCTGAAAGGTTTTGATCAACGGAATCGCCTTCTCGGCATTTTTGCCGAATGTCATTGAGACGAGACGAAATTGGTCTTGATGCATACGCAATACATCAAGCGTTTGCTCCCCTATTGATCCTGTTGCTCCTAAAAGACAAATATTCTTCAAAATGCCACTCCCATTCTATGCGTCCAGATCGGTCTTATTTTCATATTAGCCTTTCTTATGAAAAAAGCGCAAGCAGAAAGTATAAGAACGGCATGACAAACAAAAAGCTGTCAAATCGATCTAAAATACCGCCGTGCCCCGGCAGGATTTTCCCCGAATCCTTTACTTCATAATGCCGTTTGAGCGCTGATTCCACTAAATCCCCGATCTGTCCGAAAACAGACAAAACCAGCGTAATCAAAAGCAGAAGCGGATATGAAATCGGAAGACCTGCAAACAGCTGAAATACCGCTGTACATATGAGGGCGATAATAATGCCGCCGAGAAATCCTTCCACTGTTTTGTTAGGACTGATTTCAGGCCACAGCTTACGTTTCCCGAGCGATTTTCCGACGAAATATGCGCCGGAATCTGTCGACCATATGACAACACAGGCATAAAAAATATATAAAAGCCCGCTTGTTTCAATGTTTCTGATTTCGATAAAATAATGAAAACATAACCCGATATAAATCGTCGCGAGGACGATAAAACCGACCTCGTCAAAGGTGAAGGTGTTTTTCACCAGCACGGTGTAACTGAGCAATATCAGTACAGCGAAAATCGTCACTTCAATTTTCGCATCAAAGAAATGATATTTGCCCGGCATGATAAACAGCCACAATAACAGCAGGCTGATCAGTCCCGGAAATGAAAAAAACCTGAGCTTTTTCATCCGCAAAAGCTCAAAAAGCGCTATACTTCCCATTGCGTAAACAAATACGGTGAACGGCAATCCTCCGAAAATAACTAAAAATAAAAATAGTGCCGCCGCCAGAACACCTGTTAACAATCTTTGTTTCATTTCCACCATCCTCTAAATTCCGCCAAACCTCCGGCCCCGCTGTTGATATTCTCCCAACGCCTGTAAAAAGTGATTTTCTTTAAAGTCAGGCCACAAGACATCTGTAAAAACGAATTCGCTGTAAGCCACCTGCCAAAGCATAAAGTTGCTCAGCCTGATTTCTCCGCTCGTTCTGATAAGAAGCTCCGGATCCTGTATCGATTCAGTCATTAAATGATCGGAGAAAAGCGCTTCATCAATGTCTTCGATATTCAATGAGCCGTCTTTCACCCGCTCAGCGAGTGCTTTTGCAGCATTTACGATCTCTGTCCGTCCGCCGTAGTTCAAGGCAAAATTAAGAATCAGTCCGTCATTTTGTTCAGTATCTTTTACAGCCTTTTCTATCGCCTTGTACGTATGGGAAGGAAGCGCGGATTCATCCCCGATGATTTTCACCCGCACATTTTCCTCGACTAATTCAGGAAGATACGTGTTCAAAAACTCTTCCGGAAGCTTCATCAAAAAGTCCACTTCCATTTTCGGACGTTTCCAGTTTTCCGTGGAAAAGGCATATAGGGTCAGAACTTTGACGCCCAGCTGGTTTGCAAGCTTCGTGACTCTTTTTACCACTTTCATTCCTTCATGATGTCCGGCAATTCGCGGAAGTGAGCGTTTTTTCGCCCAGCGTCCGTTCCCGTCCATAATGATGGCAATGTGTGCGGGAATTTCACCCTTCAGTATGTCTTCTTTTGTATACCGTTCTAAGTTGGAAGCCGCATTCTGCTGATTCTTCCAATTTTTGAGTATGTTGAGCATGAGATTCCTCCGTCACCCAAAAAGGTTGCGTTGCTGATGATCAATGTTAATCAACAGTATTAACAAAAAAACCCCCTGTAAACATGAGAGGGTCTTTTCACATTATCTATTGTACAGAGTTTTTCATTAAACTTCCATGATTTCTTTTTCTTTGTCCTTTGTAACACTGTCAATTTTTGACACATATTCATCTGTCAGCTTTTGAACGTCTTCATTAGAAGCACGCAGCTCATCTTCAGTAATGTCACCGTTTTTCTCAAGTTTTTTGAGTTCATCGTTGCTGTCACGGCGCACATTACGGACGGCCACTTTCGCTTCTTCCGCGTATTTTTTCACAACTTTGACAAGTTCTTTCCGTCTTTCTTCCGTCAAAGCAGGGATGGCGATGCGGATGATTGTGCCGTCACTTGTAGGTGTTACACCAAGATCCGCTTTTAAAATCGCTTTTTCAATATCGCCGATCGCTGTTTTGTCATACGGTGTGACAACTAGCATACGAGCTTCAGGCACATTGATGGAAGACAGCTGGTTTAAAGGTGTTTGGGCACCGTAGTATTCAACTGTTACTTTATCTAATAGAGACGGATTGGCACGTCCCGCACGGACTGACGCCAATTCACGAGAATAAGCGGCAACCGCTTTTTCCATACGTTCTTTCGTTTGTGTTAATACTTCGTTTGACACGTTATTTCCCCCTTACGATCGTTCCGATTGATTCGCCGATTACGGCGCGCTTAATGTTTCCTTCTTCCATAATAGAAAAGACGATCAGCGGAATATCATTATCCATACAGAGTGAAGAAGCTGTAGAATCCATGACTTCCAGCCCGTCTTTTAAAACATCGAGATAAGATAATGTTTCGTATTTTACTGCGGATTCATCTTTTCTCGGATCGGCATTATAAACACCGTCGACATTATTTTTAGCCATTAAGATCACATCCGCTTCAATTTCAGCGGCCCGCAGTGCTGCGGTTGTGTCCGTAGAGAAATAAGGATTTCCTGTACCCGCGGCAAAAATAACGACACGTTTTTTCTCCAAGTGGCGGATGGCTTTTCTTCTGATGTACGGCTCAGCGACCTGCCGCATTTCAATTGATGTTTGCACTCTGGACTGGATTCCGAGTGTTTCGAGGCTGTCCTGCAAAGCAAGTGAGTTCATGACAGTCGCAAGCATACCCATATAATCGGCCGTCGCACGGTCCATTCCTAAGTCACTGCCTGTTTTTCCGCGCCATAAGTTGCCGCCGCCTACGACTACGGCTACTTCGACGTCAAGCTCAGCGATTTCTTTTACCTGTTTTGCTATGGATTGAATGACAGTCGGATTAATTCCGTTTCCCTGTTCCCCTGCCAATGCTTCTCCGCTAAGCTTTAAAACGATACGATTGTATTTTGGTTTTTCCATGATAACCTCCAAGTGTAAACATTGCCGTTTCCTATTATGCAAGAGAAAAAAAGGTTTGTAAATATAGTTTTAAAAATAGGGAACACAAGTTGTGTCCCCTATACTGCCTGAAAAGCGGCGAAAGATTCGCCAAGGCTTTTCACCATTATTTTTTCACTTGGTTCATAACTTCTTCAGCAAAGTTTTCTTGGCGTTTTTCAATACCTTCTCCAACTTCGTAGCGGACGTAAGTTTGAACTGTTGCGTTTTTCGCAGCCACAACTTGTTTCACTTTTTCGTCTGGGTTTTTAACGAAAGCTTGGTCTAACAGGCAAATTTCTTCGAAGAACTTGTTCAGACGGCCTTCAACCATTTTAGCAACGATGTTTTCAGGTTTACCTTCTTGAAGGGCTTGCTGAGTCAGGATTTGACGCTCATGGTTCGCTTCTTCTTCAGACACTTGGTCGCGAGAAATGTAGCGAGGGTTTACTGCAGCAACGTGCATAGCGATGTCTTTCGCAAGATCTTCATCAGATGTTCCGCTAAGAACAGATAATACGCCGATGCGGCCTCCCATGTGAAGGTAAGCGCCGAAAGCGTCGCTGTCTTCTTTTGTAAGAACGGCAAAACGGCGAAGAGTGATTTTCTCTCCGATTTTAGCAACGTTGCCAGTGATGTATTCTTCAACAGTAGAACCATTTTCCATTTTTTGTCCCATTGCTTCTTCAAGATCAGCCGGAGCGTTTGCAAGAAGGTGGTCAGCAAGTGTGTTCAGAAGTTCTTTGAAACCTTCGTTTTTCGCAACGAAATCAGTTTCAGAGTTTACTTCTAAGATAACGCCTTTGTTGCCGTCCGTTTTAATAAGCGTAGAACCTTCAGCAGCGATACGGTCAGCTTTTTTAGCAGCTTTAGCAATCCCTTTTTCTCTTAGAAGGTCGATTGCTTTGTCCATATCTCCGTCAGTCTCAGTTAACGCTTTTTTACAATCCATCATACCCGCGCCTGTTTTTTGACGCAGTTCTTTTACCTGCTGTGCAGTAATAGCCATGTTTATTCCTCCTTATATGTGTAACAAGATATGTATAGATACATTTTTCTTGAAAAAAGGTGATAAAAGGCAGTCCCTCTTATCACCTTTTGATTAGGTTACGCAGTTGTCGTTTCTGTTTCAGGTGCAGTTTCTTCAGCTACCGCTTCTTCTTCGCCTTGCTTCGCTTCCAAGATAGCGTCTGCCATTTTAGAAGTAAGAAGTTTGACAGCGCGGATCGCGTCATCGTTTGCAGGGATTACGACATCAATTTCATCAGGATCACAGTTTGTATCTACGATTCCGATGATAGGAATGTTCAATTTGCGAGCTTCCGCAACAGCGATGCGCTCTTTGCGAGGATCGATGATGAATAATGCATCAGGAAGATCCTTCATATCTTTAATTCCGCCTAGGAATTTTTCAAGACGCTCTAATTCTTTTTTCAATTGAACAACTTCTTTTTTCGGAAGTACTTCAAACGTACCGTTTTCTTGCATTTTTTCAATGTCTTTCAAACGTTTAATACGTTTTTGGATTGTTTCGAAGTTTGTCAGTGTTCCGCCCAACCAGCGTTGGTTGACATAGAACATGCCAGAGCGTACAGCTTCTTCTTTAACAGAATCCTGAGCTTGTTTTTTTGTGCCGACGAAAAGGATTTTTCCGCCTTCAGCAGCAAGGTTTTTCGTGAAGTTGTAAGCTTCCTCTACTTTTTTCACTGTTTTTTGAAGGTCAATGATGTAGATTCCGTTACGCTCCGTGAAAATGTAACGCTTCATTTTTGGGTTCCAACGGCGTGTTTGGTGACCGAAGTGAACACCAGCTTCAAGCAATTGTTTCATAGAAATAACTGACATGTGATTTCCTCCTAATAAAATGGTTTTTTTCCTCCGCTTAGGTCATTTTTGTGCAGAACTGCCGCCTGCAGCACCCTCTGCATAAATCGTTAAGCGTGTGTATTTAACACCAAGAAATAATATAACACAGCTTTATGCGACAATCAAGAATCCTTTACAGCTTTGCCGCGAAATTTTAAAAACAGCTCGATTTCCGTCTTTCCGCTTTTCATCCTTTTGGCGATTTCGCCCGGAGTGAGCCCTTGTTCGTATAAATCTGAAACCTGCTCTTCAAACGAACGCCCGCCTTTGTTTTCGTCATTTTCAGCGCGTTCCACTTCACTGATCAGCGCTTCAATATGATCCGGAATGTCAGGCTGCCGCTTTGATTCAGCGGGTTGAGGCGTGTCATTTGCGGTGTCTTCCATCCCGGCATTCGGGCTCCGGGTATCTTTGAGTCTCTCGTTTTCTTCTTTTAATTCGAGCAGAAACGCAGCAAGGGTGTTTTCCGTCTCTTCCAGTATCTTCTGCTGCTGACGCTCTGTCTCCTTAAGAGCTGAAAACCTCGTATACAGAATAATGACGGCATAAAGCAGTACGCCGTGAAGCACAAAGCTCAAAAGCCATAATAGTGTTGACATGTTTTTCACTCGCTAACCATGAGTTCATTATTGAATTACTTTTTCAAGCAAATGCTTTAATTTAAAAAGTGCCTTTGAATGAATCTGCGAGATCCGCGAAGTCGAAAGGTTCAGCACTTGTCCGATTTCGGTCAATGTCAGCTCTTCTTTATAAAATAGACTGACGACAAGCTGCTCTTTTTCAGAAAGCTCATGAATTTTTCCGGCAAGCTGAGCGATCAGCTCGTCCTTCATGATTTTTTCTTCCGGCGGCACGTTTTTGTCATCTCTGATCATTACTTGAATGTTTTCACCGTCATCCTGATCGTGCAGCTTTTCATCGATTGACAAAAGATTGGCAAAAAAACCTTCGTTCATCGTTGACACCACGTCCTGCTCCGTCGTCCCCAGCTCTTCTGCGATCTCTGAGGGCGTCACATTGCGAAGGTAGCGCTGTTCCAGTTTCTCAATCGCAGCCTCGACCTTTTTTGTCTTCTCCCGTGAAGTTCTGGGCAGCCAATCCTCTTTGCGCAGCCCGTCAATGATTGCACCGCGAATTCTAAACGAGGCGTAGGTATCAAATTTTAAATCCCGGCTGGGGTCAAATTTTTCAAGGGCATCATATAAACCAAGCATACCAAGGCTCATTAGATCGTCTTTATGCACCGATTTTGGCAGTCCGACAGAAATTCTGCCGACATGATATGTGACTAGCGGCATGTAACGGCGCATTAAATCATCACCGGCTTTAGGATCTTTCCACTCTTTCCAGCGCGACCAAAGCACCTGATCTTCATAATTCAAGGATTGCATCGTTATCCCCCTACCTCATACCTTAATTAAATCGTTGTTTCACCTTGTTTAACAGTCCGGATATGCAGCATGCAGGACTTTGGTTCAAATTCAATCGTCCGGCCGCTTGAGCCGCCCGTATCTTCACTGATGACAGGAATGTTATACAATGTAAGCTGTTCTTTAATGGCCGCTACATTTCGGGGGCCGATTTTCATCAAGTCGTTCGTCATTTTAAATTTGAACATTTCCGCTCCCCCCGCGAGTTTAGCCTTTAGAGCAAACTTGCGGCATCCGGCTTCCAGCAGCATATCAATCGTCGCCTTTACGGCAGTGTCGGCATATTTTGCCCGGTTAAGCTCTGCTGTTTTCGATAAAGCGGAATCCGGCAGCATGACATGAACAAGTCCGGCTGTCTGCTTGTCTTTATCATATAAAACCAATCCCACACATGAACCGAGACCCGAAGTCCGGATTTTCTCCGGATAACGGGCGACCTGAACGTCAGCAATCCCTACTTTTACGACGACAGCTTCCGCATGGCTCATAAAGATGCACCCAATGAGACAAAGAGTTTTTCAAATGAATCATAGTCCGGCAGCATAAACATATGGGCTTTCAGCTCCTGCCGGCTGCTCTGGTCAAAAATAGAGGTGTCCACGACAATGGCATGCTCCCCGACTTGGCTCAGCTCCATTAATCCTTCGCTGATGACCGCTCCGAACATATCAAGGGAGACTTCCGGCACGCTCGGATAAATGTCCAGTTTCGTCAAATCAGCCAATGCCGTTAAATAGGAACCTGCTAAAATATTGCCCAGCTCATGTAAGGCAGAAGAGCTTAAATGGTCCTCGCTTAACTGATCAATATCAAAATCCGGATTGCCGATCAGCTCTCTGATAAACTGTTCCGCTTGATGAAAAGGCATAATGAGAAAGATAGAGCCGGTCATGTCGCCTTCCATTCTTAAAAAGATACTGGCAACCGGCGTTTCAGCGCCGCCAAAAAAATCAGCGAGCTCATCAAATGTCAGCAATGTAGCAAACGGCACTTCCATATCTATTTTTCTATTGAGCAGCTGAGCCATTGCAGAAGCCGAGTGGCCTGCACCGATATTCCCGACTTCCCGCAAAATGTCCATTTGCTCTTCTTTGATTCCTTTAAACATACTCATGTTGTCTTAACCCCTTTAAGCATAAGGTTGATCGGGCACAGACAGCGCAGAATCTTTGTCCAGTACCGCTTGCGCATCAATAATATTCAACAGCCTGTTTTCTTGCTTTACGATCTGTTTAATCCACACATCCGCTTCTTTTGTCTGGCTTTCAGGCGCAGACTCGATTTCATTTTCATGCACGGTAATGACGTCATTGGCTTCGTCCACGACCCATCCGACCTCCGCATCACGGTAAGCGATGATAATAATTCGTGATTCTTCAGTGATTTCTTGCTCAGGCAGGTTAAGACGCTTTCTTAAATCCAGAACCGGCGTGATCACACCGCGTAAATTAATGACGCCGCGAATATAGGATTCAACACCTGGTATTCTCGTCGGTTTTTGCCACTTTTCAATTGATTTCACTTGTGAAACCGAAATCGCGTACTCTTTCCCGTTTATCATAAACACAATCATTTTTTCACCAGTTTTGATTTCCGCAGTCATGTGGGCACCTCCTCGTGTCGTTAGTAGATCAGCGCATTACAATCAATAATCAGCGCCACTTCGCCATTCCCAAGAATCGTGGCGCCGGAAATCGCAAAGACATTTGTTAAATAGTCGCCTAGTGATTTGAGTACGACTTCCTGCTGGCCGATAAAAGAGTCGACGACAAATGCAGTTGATTTATCGCCTTTTTTCACAACAATCATATGGAACTGCTCTGCGTCTTCTTTTGTATCGGTGATGTTAAACTCTTTTTTCAAGTAGACGATCGGCACGATCTGTCCTCTGAAATCAATGACTTCCCTGTCATGCGTCTGCAGGATATCCTTTTTATCAATAACTGCCGTCTCTATAATAGAAGAAATCGGTATCGCAAATGTCTCTTCTTCAAGTTTTATCAGCAAAACAGATATAATGGACAGTGTCAGCGGAAGCTGAATACTAAAGAGCGAGCCTTGTCCTTCTGCTGATTTTACACTGACTGATCCGCCGAGAGATTCGAGTTTGTTTTTAACGACATCCAATCCGACGCCCCGGCCTGAAATATCGGAAATTTGATCAGCAGTCGAGAAGCCGGGCGCAAAAATAAGTTCGTAGATTTCATTATCTTCAAGCGTTTCAGCTTCCCGGTCGGTAATCACGTTGCGTTCGAGCGCTTTTTCGAGAATCTTCTTTCTGTTCAGTCCCGCTCCGTCATCTTCAACCTCAATAAAGACGTGGTTGCCGCTGTGATAAGCCTTAAGAACGACCCGGCCGGATTCTGATTTCCCTTTACTTACGCGCACTTCAGGCGATTCTATACCGTGATCAATGCTGTTTCTGATTAAATGAACAAGCGGATCGCCGATTTCATCAATCACTGTGCGGTCAAGTTCGGTTTCAGCGCCGATGATGGACAGTTCTATTTTTTTGTTTAATTCCTTTTGAAGCTGGCGGATCATTCTCGGAAAACGGTTAAAGACCGTTTCTACTGGAACCATTCGCATATTGAGAATAATAGACTGGAGGTCTCCAGAGATTCTTGTCAGCCGTTCAACGGTTTCAGTCAATTCATTATGATCCAGCTCTTTGGCGATTTGCTCAAGCCGCCCCCGGTCAATGACCAGCTCTTCGAATAGATTCATCGAAGAATCAAGTCTTTCAATATTGACACGGATCGTTTTGGAGCCGCCGTTATGTTTCGTATGCTCTTCTGTTTTTGCAGGCTTCGGCTGTTTCTCGGCTTTTTTGGCAGGCACGGTCTTCACTGGTTCAGCAGCTTGCGGCTCTTTCGGTTTTTCAGCCGATTTTAACGGCGCGCCGACAGAAACCTCCACGCGTTCCACTTCTGAAATCCCGCTTATGATTTGCTTAATCTCATCAGCGGGCTGCTTTGTTAAGAAGCACACTTGAAAATCTGTACCGAAATCCTCCGTTTCAAGCACTTCCGCATTCGGAATCGTTTTCGCGACTTCTCCAGCTTCATTCAGCTTTTCGAATATCATGTAAACCCGCACTGCTTTCAGCATGCAGTTTTCATTGAGGGACACCTTTATTTCATAGCGGCTGAATCCTTGCTCTTCTGCCTCTTCAATGACGGTCCGTTCGAATTCATCATAATCCCATGCTGCCGCTTCCTTATTTTCTGCGGCTGGCGGTTCGACTGTTTCAACGGAAGCTGCGGTCTCATGCACAGCGTTTACGTCGAGCTTCGCGCTCACTTCAGAAATATCTCTTTTGCCGTCTCCCCCGTCAATAATGGACTGCACCATCTCTTCAAGGTGGTCAAGCGCTTCAAACAGGACGTCCAGCCATTCTGATGTAACCGCCATCTCTCCGTTGCGGATGGCGTCCAGCACATTTTCCATCAGATGGGTTAAATGCGCCAAGTCTGTATACCCCATTGTTGCGCTCATGCCTTTCAGCGTATGGGCAGCTCTGAAGATGTCATGGACAATCTGAAGGTCTGCCGGATCTTTTTCCAAAAGCAGCAGCTTTTCGTTACATGTCTGCAAGTGCTCTTTACTTTCATCAATAAAGACATCTAAATATTGATTCATATCCAATTGATTCACACCCTCTCTTTTTTCACACAGCTCGTGATGGATGCTGCGATATCTTCTACATGTTTAATGTCATGAATGAGGCCCGCTTTTATGGCTGACTTCGGCATTCCGAACACAACACATGATTCGTCCGATTCCGCAATCGTTTTGACACCGCCGGCTCTAAGCATTTCTTTTACGCCTTCGGTTCCGTCACTGCCCATGCCGGTCATAATGACGGCCACCTTTTCATAATCGTGCAGCCTGCTCGCTGAACGAAACAAATAATCGGCTGACGGCTTATGCCTGCTTGCCGTGTCATGAACATCAAGAACAATGCGGAGTCTCCCGCCGTCTTGTATAACCGTCATGTTTTTTCCGCCGGGGGCGATATACACACAGCCTGCTTTTGCTTCTTCACCGTTTTCTGCTTCTTTCACCTGTATATCTGACAAGTGGTTCAGCCTGTCTGCAAGTGAAGCGGTAAAGCCTTCAGGCATATGCTGAACGACAAGGATCGGCGCGTTTAAATCCTTCGGCAGCTTCGGAATGACCTTTTGCAGCGCACGCGGCCCCCCTGTAGACGTCGCAATGAATACAGCCTGCTTGGCCGATCTTATTTTCGGTTTTTCAAGCCCGGCTGCAGCCGGGCGTTTAGGCGTGAGGGGTTCGGCCGAAACCGCTTCTGGTTTTTTGGTTTGAGACAGTCCGGCAGCAATGACTCTTTCAATCAGCTGCTCTTTAATTTTATAAAGATCAAGGGAAATCGCTCCGGAAGGCTTTGTAATAAAGTCAAACGCTCCCATTTCCAAGCAGTTAATCGTGCGGTCTTTTCCTTGCTGTGTCTGGCTCGATACCATAATCACCGGAAGTTTATAAATGTCGATGATTTTCCGCAATGTATCCGTTCCGTTCATGACCGGCATTTCAATATCAAGCGTGACAACATCCGGCTGAAGAAGCTCTATTTTTTTTAACGCCTCTTCTCCGTTTCTTGCAGTCCCGATGACTTCTATCTGTATTTCCGCGGCCAGAAAATCTGTAATCATCTTTCTCATAAAAGCTGAGTCATCAACGACAAGCACACGAATCAATGTAAAGTCCTCCTCATCAAAAAAGAAGATAATTTCTCAATAAATGCTGACTTTTCTTCTCTAGGTTTGTTTTCTTCCGTTTGAAACAAGACATCCGCTAGCAGACGGACGGACTTGCTGGCTTTTGCTTGAGGACTATTTATTAAAAAAGGCACCTGGTCAATCACAGCTTGACTCACAAGCGGATCATCCGGTATAGAGCCGGCGAATTTGACGTCTGCACCCAAAAACGTGTGAATCGCGTGAGAAAGGCGGGCAAAAGTATCCAGTGCATTTTTTTTGCTGCGGGCGCGATTAACGGCAATGCTTATCGACAGCCGCTCATCTGCAATCACGAGATGTTTAATTGCGCTGTAGGCATCCATAATGGCCGTCGGCTCAGGCGTTGTGACGGCGAGAATCTCTTCCGCTGATAAAATAAACGGCAGCTGCTCTTTTGATAAACCCGCTCCCATGTCAAACAGAACATAATCAAAGTCTCTTAAAACAGCGGAAAGATCATTCATAAAATACGACCATTTCTCCCTGTCCGCCCGGTATATGACATCAAGCCCCGTCCCTCCGGATATGTAGCGGATGCCTTTCGGACCGGCAGACAGTGATT
This sequence comes from Bacillus sp. YC2, assembly GCF_019891195.1. Classification (NCBI taxonomy): domain Bacteria; kingdom Bacillati; phylum Bacillota; class Bacilli; order Caryophanales; family Bacillaceae; genus Bacillus; species Bacillus sp. YC2. The sequence goes on from NZ_JAHXDO010000002.1 coordinate 72,474, forward strand.
GAGCCAGCGCATACCGGTTCTCCATCACATCGATGATGGTGCGGGAAGAAGAAGCCCCGATCAGCACATCAATGTTTCCCATTCCGATATCGAGATCGATAATGAGCACATTTTCCCCTTTTTCCTGCAGGGCAACTGCCAAATTTAACGTGATATTGGATTTTCCGACGCCGCCCTTTCCGCTGATAACCGCCAATGTCTTTGCTTTTTTTTCATACAGCTGCGGCTTGATCAGCTGCCGCTGTTTCATTTTTCTTCTTAATGACTCGGCCTGATCGGGTTTCATGCCATAAGCATCCTTACAAAGTCTTTCGGAGAAACAGTCAGTATATCCTCAGGCACATTTTGTCCGTTTGTCAAAAAAGCCGCGCCGATCCTTGATTCTGTCAGCACTTGATAAACCGAACCGAGTGAGGCGGTCTCGTCTGTTTTCGTAAAGATGAATTGATTCACCGGAACATCGGAAAACCGTGTCAGCACCTGTTTCATATCTTCATATTTTGAAGATGCCGATAATACAAGAAACGATTGTAAGCCGGATTCGAACGGAATCATCTCTTGTAATTCCGTAATATATTGCTCTTCTTTAAAGTTTCTTCCCGCGGTATCGATAAAGACATGGTCATATTCCGCAAATTTGGCTTGAGCTTTAAGACATTCTTCTTTCGAATAGCATACTTCAAGGGGCGCCTGTAACAGCTCCGCATATGTTTTCAGCTGTTCGACCGCGGCGATCCTGTAAGTATCCGTCGTTATAAACGCAATCTTCTTATGCTCCGCAAGCATCGATGAAGCGGCCAGTTTCGCGAGAGTTGTCGTTTTCCCGGCTCCTGTTGAACCGAAAAGCACCACGTATTTTGATTGAATGCCTTCCTGCCACCTGTCTTTTGAAGGAAGCTTTTCAGCTAATAGTTCCTGCAATTTGACAACGACGTTCTCTTCAGTCAAATCGCCTGCTGCAATTGAAGAATTGAGGAGCTCACTCAAAACCGTTTTCTGCATTTGGTCTGTAAGCCCCGCTTTATCCAAAAGACGTTCCGCTTTCTTTAAAGGTTCAGGCAGCACTTCTTTGTAATGAGACAGATCATAGGACGTGCTTTGATTCGGCGCTTGCTGAGGCGGCTGAATGGTTTGCACGGTGTCTGTCATTTCCGTCTTTTTCTTCCCCTCGCCGATATTTGGCGGAGTTTTTTTCGCTTCCCTTACGTCCCGATCTAACACCGCAATCACTTCAACAGCCTGCTCCGCCCGCAAGCCAAGCCATTTTCGTTTTTTCACTTGTTTCGAATTTAAAATCACGGCGTCGTTGCCGAGTTCTTTTTTGATTTGTTTTGCGGCTTCCTGCATTGAAGCGGCTGTAAATTTTTTAATCTTCATTAAATATCCACCACTCCAATGCTTTGTACTTCAACATTTGCTTCAAGCTCATTATAGGAAAGAACCGGAAGATCAGGGAAATAGCGTTCTAACAGCTGTTTTACATACATTCTGACCGGAGGAGAGCAAAGCAGAATGGCTGTTTCCTGCCGGATTGAAAGCTGCTCAGCCTCTTTGGCGACTGAACGGATGATGCTGTCTGACACGTCAGGCTCAAGCGACAAATAATTGCCTTGTTCAGTCTGCTGCACGCCATCTGCAATCGCCTTTTCCACCCGCCCTGAGCATGTCATGACTTTCAGTGTTTCATCATCTCTTGCGTACTGGGCGGTAATTTGTTTGGCCAGTGACTGCCTCGCATATTCTGTCAAAAGGTCCGAATCCGTCGTTAATTTTCCGTAATCGGCAAGTGTTTCAAAAATGGTAACCAGGTTCCGAATTGATACCTTTTCCTTCAATAGTTTCGCAAGCACCTTTTGAATGTCGCCGACAGATAACGGATTAGGTGTGACTTCATCCACAAGCACAGGATAATTCTCCTTCAGATGATCGATAAGCTGTTTTGTTTCCTGTCTGCCGACCAGTTCATGGGCATGCTGTTTAATTTTTTCTGTAATATGCGTAGATACGACAGACGCGGGATCAACAACCGTATAGCCGAGCATGTCCGCTTCGTCCTTAGCGGCTTCTCCGATCCATTTCGCGGGAAGCCCGAACGACGGTTCAACCGTTTCAATTCCTTCAATGATGTCATCTTCAGGCGTCGGTGACATTGCTAAATAATGATCGAGCAAAAGCTCACCTTTTGCGACTTCGTTGCCTTTGATTTTTAATCGGTATTCATTCGGCTGAAGCGCGATATTATCCCGAATGCGGACAACCGGAATCACAAGCCCTAATTCAAGCGCAAGCTGGCGTCTGATCATGACGATCCGATCCAGAAGATCACCGCCCTGCCCCGCATCTGCAAGCGGTATGAGACCGTAGCCGAATTCGAATTCGATCGGATCAATATGCAGAAGCTGCACAACGCTTTCCGGACTTTTCAGTTCATCCACTTGAGCCTCTTCTTCAAGAATTTCTTCCTCTTCTTCGTTCGGTTTGGCGGTTTTGGACAGCGTGTAAGCGCCAAAGGCCAGCAAGCCGGCAATAGGGCCTGTAAGCAGAATGCCGATTGGCGTAAAGAGACCTAGCAAAAGAACGGTGGCTGCCGCTACATACAAAAGCTTAGGATATGCAAACAGCTGTCCTGTAATATCGTGACCGAGGTTTCCGTCTGACGCCGCTCTCGTTACGACAATTCCCGTGGCCGTAGAAATGAGCAGGGCGGGCATTTGGGAGACGATTCCGTCACCGACCGTCAGCATTGTAAAGTGAGAAGCTGCCTCTTGAATACTCATCCCCTGCTGAAGCATGCCGATAACAATTCCGAAGATAATATTAATCATCACGATAATAATTCCGGCGATGGCGTCCCCTTTAACAAATTTACTCGCACCGTCCATCGCGCCGTAAAAGTCAGCTTCTCTTCCGACTTTTTCACGCCTGTGTTTCGCGTCCTGCTCCGTGATCATGCCGGCATTTAAATCAGCGTCAATACTCATTTGTTTTCCCGGCATCGCATCAAGCGTAAATCTGGCAGCGACTTCTGACACACGTTCGGCGCCTTTGGTAATAACGATAAATTGGATAATAATTAAAATAATAAAGACAACAAGTCCTACCAGCACATTTCCGCCGACAACGAAATTCCCGAATGTCTCAACAACTTTTCCCCCTTCTCCGTGAGAAAGAATGGAACGGGTCGTCGAAACATTAAGCGCAAGCCGAAACAACGTCAGCAATAGCAGCAATGACGGGAAAATGGAGAACTGCAGCGGTTCTTGCATATTCATTGTGGTGAGAAGCACGATCAACGCAAGAGAGATATTAATGATGATCAAAATACTTAACAACCATGGAGGAAATGGAATCACCAGCATTGCCACAATGAGGACAACACTTATTAAAACCGATAAATCTCTTGTTGACATGCTGTTTTTCTCTCCTTTTGAATCTGAAATTCACTATACTTTTTGTTTCGTTTTATATACATAAGCTAAAATTTCTGCGATGACTTTGAAAAAATCCTCCGGCACGGGCTGGTCAATCTCAACCTGGTCATATAACGCACGCGCAAGCGGTCTGTTTTCAATCGTCATGACATCATGCTCTTTGGCAATTTGCCTGATTTTTAAGGCGAGGTGATCGACCCCTTTGGCAACGATATAGGGGGCATCCATCTTCTTCTCGTCATATTTTAAAGCGATCGCATAATGGGTCGGGTTGGTAATGATGACATCGGCCTTCGGCACTTCCTGCATCATCCGCCTCATGGCCATTTCCCGCTGCTTCTGCTTAATTTTGGACTTGATAATCGGATCACCCTCCGATTTTTTATATTCATCTTTTATATCCTGCTTTGACATTCTGATGTTTTTTTCATAGTCAAATCGCTGATATAAATAATCAAGACCCGCCAATACCATTAAAGCCCCCGATCCGGCAAGACCCATCCAAAGGGTCAGCTTGGAGACGAAGGTAAGGACTTCAGCAGGCGTTAAAAGCGGGAGGCGCAGAATGTCCCCATAATGCAGCCAGAGCACAAGAAAAGCGGCAAAACCGACCACGGCAATTTTCAAAATGGATTTAATCAGTTCCACGATTGCCCTGATACTGTAGATTCGCTTAAAACCTTTTAACGGGCTGAGCTTATTGAGATCAGGCTTAAGGACTTCTGCAGAAAACAAGAATCCCACCTGCATGTAATTGCTTATAACACCCGCCAGAAGGGCAACAAGCAAAATCGGCGCAAGAATAATGGCTATATCTTTTACCACATCAACAAACAGCTCGTGCACGTTAGACATTGACAGCTGCATCGAGATTGATTTGGTATAAAACCTTTTAATAAACGACAGCAGCCTGTCCCTCATAAAAGGCCCGATTGCTAATAGCGAAAGGAAAATCAGCAATAACGAAACCGCTGTATTGACATCCGTGCTTTTCGCAACCTGCCCTTTCTTCCTCGTGTCCTTTCGTTTTTTCGGAGTGGCTTTCTCCGTCTTTTCTCCTGCAAAGAATTGCAGATCCAGTCTGAGTCTCATCATGTCACACCGACCAATGCCAATAGATTTCGCATCGTTTCAACGGTTAAGCTGAAAATACTGCGGACCACGACAAACATCACGGACATACAAACGATCAGCATAATAAAGCTGACAGCTATTTTTAAAGGAAGCCCGACAACAAAAACGTTCAGCTGCGGCACAGTCCTGGCCACAATGCCGAGGGCTAAATCAACTAAAAACAGGCTGGCCACAACCGGCGCCGACATTTGAAAAGCGATAATAAACATGGCATTGAAGCTCTTCGCGATAAAAAGTGCAAACTGTTCATTTCCAAACGCCGGAAATGCCTGATCAAGCGGAATATACTGAAAGCTGTAATAAATACCATCCAGCAAAAGGTGATGGGCATTTACGCTGAGCATAAATAACAGCGCCATCGTATACACGAATTGGCCGATCAAAGGGCTTTGAGACCCTGACTGCGGATCAATCACATTGGCAATGGCAAACCCCATTTGAAAATCGATAAAGGAGCCGGCTATTTGAATAGCTGCCATTATCATGTAAGCGATCAGGCCGAGACTCAAACCGACGACCGCCTCTTTTACGGCAAGAAGCATATACTGTTCCCCTATTTCAATTGACGGTGCATGCTGCAGTGTGCTGAAGCAAATCACCGAAAGAAAAAAGGCAAAGCCGATACGGTGAACGGCCGGCACATTTCGGTGGCCGAACAGCGGAACCGTAACAAAAAAAGCAGAAATTCTAATAAAAACCAATAAAAAAGCGGGAAATAAATCAATGATTGAATTCATTTGATTCTACCCTGCAAATCGGTTCAGATGAGAGAACAGCTCAGTTGTAAACGAAAGAATCGTTGACAGCATCCACGGACCGAAAAAGATCAGCCCGAGCATAACCGCCACAATCTTCGGGATGAAAGCGAGAGTCTGTTCCTGGATTTGAGTTGTCGCTTGAAAGATACTGACGAGCAAACCGACTATTAAAGCGATTGCCAAGAGCGGCCCGCTGATCATAAGTGTTACATATACGGCTTTTTCCGCCATGGAAATTACAAATTCTGAACTCACATTTAGCACCTACCCTAAAAGCTGTCAAGCAAAGATTTCACGATTAAATACCATCCGTCGACCAAAACAAAAAGCAATATTTTAAAGGGCAGAGAGATCATAACCGGCGGAAGCATCATCATTCCCATTGACATTAAAACACTGGCCACAACCATATCGATAATCAAAAACGGAATAAAGATCATAAAGCCCATTTGAAAAGCGGTTTTGAGTTCTGAGATCGCATAGGCAGGCACCATCGTCGTCAAAGGAATATCCTGCAGCGATTCAGGTTTTTTCATTTTGGCGTAGTTCATAAACAGCGCCAAATCCTTCTGCCTTGTATGTTTGCTCATAAACTCTTTAATCGGCTTCTCGGCTTTTGTATAAGCTTCGTCGAGACTGATTTTGTTATCCATCAAAGGTGTTAAGGCTTCCTTATTAATCTCTGAAAATGTCGGAGCCATAATAAAAAATGTTAAAAACAGCGCGAGCCCGATTAAAACCTGATTCGGAGGCATGTTCTGCGTCGCCAGTGACGTTCTGACAAAAGAAAGGACGATGACGATTCTCGTAAAGCAGGTCATTAAAATCAGGATGCCCGGCGCCACTGAAAATACAGTCAAGAGCAATAGTAATTTAACAGTTGAGCTGACTTCGGTCGGATTGCTTGAATTAAAAAGATTAATGAACTCATTCATGATGATACGGGCCTTTCTTCTTTCCTTCAGAACGGTTTTGTTTCAGTTCGTTCAGCTGCTCTTTTAACGCTTTTGAAAACGACGGGAGCATGGTTTGAGGCTTTTTCTCTGAATCCTTGCGCGGACTCACAATTTTAGACCATTCCATCTTAGAGGACATCGCCTCTTCATATTGGCTCAGTATCGCTTCTCGCTCTTTTTCATCTTCAATTTCTTTCAAGAGCTGGATTGTATCGCCGACACCGACTACCAATACGCTGTTTCCGACTTTAATCAGCTGGACCGAACGATTTTGGCCGACTGAGGTTCCGCCGATATTTTCCACATATTGAAACGGCTTTAGCAGGCGGTTTCTTTTATTCATCAGTTTGACAAATCCATAGATCAGCAGAATGACAAATAATAGTGCTGCAATCATCTTCACAAAATCAAAAGCTGAGACAGAAGATGCAGAAGCATCCCCTATCTCATCATCAGCCGTTTGTTTCGTTTTATCGCTTTTTTTCTCTGTTTTGTTTGTTGATTGTTTGTCAAACCATTCGTTGACAGTTGAGTTGTCAGACCCCGCTGCAAAAGCAGCGAACGGATGTACATTGAGTAAAACGAAACAACAAATCAAAGCTAGTAAACCATGACTCTTTTTCAACAGTCGTACACCCTTTAGCTTAATGTTTTATTAATTGCTTCAAGCACGCGGTCTGCTTGGAACGGTTTCACAATAAAGTCTTTTGCGCCGGCTTGAATCGCGTCAATAACCATTGACTGCTGGCCCATGGCAGAACACATGATGATTTTTGCCTGCGGATCGATTTGTTTGATTTCTTTTAAAGCAGTAATTCCGTCCATTTCCGGCATTGTAATATCCATCGTCACCAGGTCAGGTGAATGCTCTTTGAATTTTTCAACGGCCTGCGCTCCGTCTGATGCTTCGGCCACGACGTCAAAACCGTTTTTCACTAAAATATCCTTAATCATCATTCTCATAAATGCTGCATCGTCTACAATTAAAATTCTATGTGCCATAATCTGTTTCTCTCCTCTATTGTTCGGTTATTTTAAATTGTTAAGGCGGTCTGCCTGACTTAAAATATCAGTGACTCTTACGCCGAAGTTTTCTTCAATTACAACTACCTCGCCCTTGGCTACGATCCGCTGATTGACTAAAATATCAACGGGTTCACCCGCAAGCTTGTCCAGCTCGATTATACTTCCAGCAGAAAGCTCAAGTATTTCCTTGACGCTTCTTTTCGTTCTTCCAAGCTCAACTGTAATAGAAAGCGGAATATCCATCAGCATATCAAGGTTATTTCTGGAAGCGTGTGCCGCGTCATTTTGATCAAATGCTTGAAATTCCACCGGCGCGACTTGAACAGGTGCAGCTTTTTTGGCAGTTCCCTGTCTCTTCTGCGTCTTCTGCTCCGGTAGTGACTGCGGTTCTTGCTGAACAGCCGGTTCCGGCTGCGGCTCGTACGTTTCCTGCGGTTCTGATATCTGCATACTTTCTTGGGCCTCATCCGTATTCATCAGCTCTGCAATCAGATCTTTCGCAAACGTGATCGGATAAAGCTGCATAATGCTCGAATCTATTAATTCTCCGACCTTTAACCGGAATGAAACTTTTACAAGCAAATCATCCTCAGGTATTCTGTCCGTGCCTTTTTCTTCTGTCACATCAAGCAGTTCAACCCGCGGCGGAGAAATATCAATCTTTTTACTGAATACAGTCGACATAGACGTTGCCGCCGACCCCATCATTTGGTTCATCGCTTCCTGAACGGCGCTCAGATGGATTTCACCGAGTGAAGGGTCAGCACCTTTGCCATCCCCTCCGATCATCAGGTCAGCAATGATTGCCGCGTCGTTTTGCTCGACAACAAGCAAGTTGCTGCCGTCAAAACCTTCTGTATAGTTCACTTCAATCGCAACATACGGATGAGGAAATTCATCGCTGATTTTGCTTTTTGAAATGACGGTCACACTCGGCGTTGTAATGTCCACTTTTTGATTTAAAAGGGTGGAAAGCGCCGTAGCCGAGCTGCCGAATGAAATGTTTCCGATTTCTCCGATCGCATCACGCTCCAGCTCAGACAAGTTCATGCCGGGCTGTTCAGACTCCTCCGATTGACTGCTGCCATTAAGAAGAGCATCGATTTCATCTTGAGATAATCTATTGTTCATCTTGTTCACCTCTTATGTCGTGATCTAAAATTTGCACTGCCTGTCTACGATTCACCCGGCCGGCCTGCCCTAAAAATTTCGGTTTGTTTCCGACCAATACAGTAAGAGGAGCAGTCACTGATTTGTCTAGAGTAATACAGTCCCCGACTTCCAAACTTAAAAACTCTTCTATTGTCAGTTCAGAAGCGCCCAATAGAGCCACAACAGGAATTTGAGCCGTCATGATGCGCTTTTCAAGAGACTTCGTTTCTTCCGGCTTTGCTTCATTTCGTTCAGATTGCATCCAATAATGAACGGAAAGCTTAGGTATAATCGGCTCAAGCACAACGTGCGGAATACAAAGATTGATGACACCGCTGATTTCACCGATTTGCGTATTGAGTGAAATGACCACAACAGTTTCATTAGGTGAAACCATTTGCACAAATTGAGGATTCACTTCAAATTCGGTCATTTCAGGATTAATATCGGCAATGGATTGCCACGCTTCTTTGTAGTTGCCCAGTGCATTTTCAAATAAATTAGAAATAATATTAGTTTCAATTTCCGTGAGATTGTCCGCCTTATTATGGGTGATTCCAATGCCCCCCATGACGCGGTCAAGCATGGCGTATGCGATGGTTGGATTAACCTCCATCATAATTCTGCCTTCCATCGGATGGACGTCAAATAAATTTAAGATCGTCATGTTCGGTATTGAGCGGATGAACTCCTCATACGGCACCTGGTCAACTGAGCTGACAGATATGTGAATATACGTTCTGAGCTTTGCAGAAAAGTGTGTTGTGAGAAGTCTCGCAAAGTTATCATGTATCCGGGTTAAACTCCGTATCTGGTCTTTAGAAAACCTGAGAGCCCGTTTAAAATCATATACCTTTACTTTTTTCTCTTTTACTTCCTTTTTCAGCTCTTCCGCATCCGCTTCACCCGTTGATATAGCAGAAAGCAATGCGTCGATTTCATTTTGGGAGAGAACTTCTCCTGACATTTTCTTCACCTCCGTATTCTGTCAAATTCGTTTTTATTGCAGATTAAAGGAGGTAATGTACACTTTCTGAACTTTTCCTGCTTGGAGATAGCTGTTTATTTTCTCTTTTAATGTATCTTTAAACGCTTCTCTTCCTTTATCTCCCTCAATCTTGTCGGCGCTTGTATCAGCTAAAATGGAAATAATGTTATCCTTCACCTGAAAATCGCGTTTTTCAAGTTCTTCCTTCGCTTTTGACGAGTCTGTTTCAAGCTTGATTCCTATGCGGATGATGGTGTTTGACTTTAAGTTTGTCGTAATATCGTCTACAGACACAGTAGCTGCAACGACTTCATCAATTGTCGGCTTTTTGTCTTTCTCGGAATTTCCGCTTACGACAAAATATGCTGCGGCTCCGAGGCCGGCAAGGACAACCAAAATAATCAGCATAATGATGACTAATTTTTTCTTCATTCTTCTTCCTCTATTCCCTGATCCAGTGAAAATATTTGTATGTTATGGTAAAACGATGTGACCTTTTCCAGCACTGCTTCTTCCGTTTCCTTTACTACGAATTTTTTGCCGTTGGACAGAGTAATCGTAGTATCCGGGAAGCACTCAATCTGCTCAATAAACAGCGCGTTAAGCGTAAAAGGCTGGCCGTTTAAACGGGTGACCTTAATCATAAAATCCGGAGAAGCAGTTTAACCGCCTCTCCTCCCTCCTTAGCGTTTCAGATTAACCAGCTCCTGAAGGATTTCATCTGATGTCGTAATGATTTTTGAGTTTGATTGGAAACCGCGCTGAGCAACGATCATTTCGGTAAATTCGTCTGTTAAATCAACGTTGGACATTTCAAGATAGCCCGGCAGAAGCTTACCTGAGCCGTTTTCTCCCGGAATATTGACAGCGCTCGCTGCCCCCGAACTTAAAGATTCTCTGTAGAGGTTGCCCCCGATTTTTTCAAGACCGTCACTGTTTGGAAAAGTGACAAGCCCGATTTGCCCCGCATTGTGGACCTGATCTCCTGAATCAGTGTATGTAACGTTCCCGTCTGGTCCGATGCTGTAATCTTTCGCATCAGTAGGAATATTGATTTTGCCGCCGCCGATTTTTTCAAGGTAGTAACCGTCGGTTGTGACAATATTTCCGTCATTGTCCTTCCCGAAATTCCCGGCCCGTGTATAAGCGATTCCTGCCCCGGTATTTATTTGAAAGTAGCCGTCTCCGTTAATGGCCAGATCACTTTTAATCTGGGTTGATTGAGGCGCTCCTGTAGCATGAACGACATCAATAGAAGAAGTAGCGGCACCTAAACCGATCTGCTTTGAATTGGTCACTGCCGAACCGCCGGATACCGTCTGGCTGATCATATCTTTAAAGGTGACACGACTTTTCTTAAAGCCCACTGTGTTGACGTTGGCGATATTATTGCCGATTACATCAAGTTTTGTTTGAAAGTTTTTCATCCCGCTGATACCAGAATATAATGAACGTAACATGTCAAATTCCCCCTAGGTTTCTTTTTATTTAGAAGTTTGGCTTACGGCCGTGACATTCCACGGACTAACCTCTTTACCGTTTTCCAGAACGAGCACATAATTGCCGTTTGAATGTTTTACTGAATTGACCGGACTCGTTTGCTCGGTTCCGTCGCTGTCGCTCCAAGTCACATTTTTGCCGATCCAGTTTACATACATCGTAAACGGGTCTTGATTTTCCACATATTTTGTCATCGTTGTATTCAAATTCATCATTTGCTCCAATGAAGAAAATGTCGCCATCTGACTGATAAATTCTTTATCATCAACCGGATTGAGCGGGTCCTGGTTTTGGACTTGCGTCATTAAAATCTTCAGAAATTCGTCTTTTCCTAAACTCGTGCTTTTGTTTGCGGCGGTGGTGCTTTTAGCCGCATTACTGCTTGCCGCAGCTGAGTTCACTGATGTCAATTATTCTTCCTCCATTTCATTAAGAGAAAGCTCTTCCAGCATATCTCCGAAATCATTTGACTGCTGCTTTTGCCTCTGCTCTCTCTGCCCCTCCTGCTGCTGCTTTTGCTGGTCAGCCAGTTGTCCGTAGACCGGCTGCTGATCCGCACTTTGAAGCGGGACGGTGAAACGGTCGATTTGCACCGACATATTCGGGAGAGATTGTTTCAGCTGAGGAAGATGCTGTTCCAGCAGCTCTTTTGCAGATTGGCTTGATGCGATAATTTTGCTTTGAAACATTCCGTTTTCATTCGTTACCTTAATTGTGACAAATCCGAGATTTTCCGGATTCAGACGAATCGTAAAACTGCCTGTTGATTTTCCGAACGGTGTATATTTCATCTGTTTCCATCCGCTGATGACCTGGTCAGCCAAAGGTTTATTGTCAGGAACCGGCTGTTCGCTTGTCCCGATGGCTGATTGTTGTATACCAGCAAGACTGCGGTTTCCGGTAAACAGCATATGCGCAGCGTATTTGCTGTCAGCAGCCTTTAACGGAGCATCCGCGCCGCTGTTCGCCTTTTCCGTTTTTCCGGCTGATGCCGGCATTTGTCTGCCAAACTCTTGAAACGATTCAGATGATTGAGATAACACGAGAGCTTTCAGCTCGGTCTCAGCCATACTCCATTCCTTCATTCCTTTTTGAGAAAGGCCTGTGAGCTGCTTTATAACGCTTTGGAAGCTTTTCAGCTCAGCAGCCGACATTGTATAGAGCTTAGAAGCCGATTCGTTTTTCGGAAATAACGTCTGCTGCAGATCTTGAATCAGTCGATCCGGAACCCCTTGGCTTTTCAAAGTATCCAATATACGGCCGCCTTCTTGATAAACTGCCTGTGCCTGAGTGCCGCCCGGCAGCTCTTGTTCATGCTGCAGAAGCTGGCACAGAGCGCCTTGAATGAAAAGAAGTCCAGACTCAATCGCGTCACGGCCGGAATCCCGCTCCTCCGCTGAAGGCTGCGGATTTTGGATCTCAGGCTTCACCTCATTTTGCTGTTTGGCTAACATTGCTTCAACAGATTGAGCAAGCTTATGTAATAAAGGCAGGACGTTTTCATTTGTCTGCTTTCCTTCAAGCTCTTTTACCGACTGCAGCAGCTGTTCCAATTGCTGTTCTTTTTCTTCCTGGCCGGCCTTCAGCCAATCGCCGATTTTCGAAAGGGCATCCTTCAGCGCTTTATTGTCTGTCTTCGTCTCTTCTTCAGGCTGCTGAGGAGAAGTGATTTCAGACAGAAGCCAATTCTGAAAAAAACCTAAGCTGTTTTGATTTGCCTTTACATTGCTGTTTTGCGCCGTCTGCATGCGGTTTCCCGTTAATTCAAGCAACTTCAATTTACATCACCCCTATTTTTCATCAGCGGATATTTTTTCTGTATATTTTGCCGCTTGTTCAGGAGTCATTTTCGTCAAGATTTCAGCAAGCTGCTTTTTACTTAATCCGTTTAAAATATCGAGCGCTTCCTTCTCCTTCAGCTGTGTAATGATACTTGCTGCCTTACCGCTGTCCATGCTTTTATATATATTGATTATTTTATCTTTCCCGGCTGAATCCGAAGCAGCGGTCTTTGCCGTTTCGTCCGTTTTTTTCTTCTGTTCTTCAGCTTCCTGCTTCATTGAACGGATTTTCTGATTCAGGCTGTCTATTTCTGATTTGCTCGTGTCTAAATCTTTATTTAAAATATTAATTTCGCTTTTTTGTTCCTTGATGGTTTTCTCAAGCGAAGCCGTTCTGTCTTCCTGCTGCTTCTCCGCCGCATTTTTGCTTTCTTTCGTTTCAGGAACCAGCTGTTTCAAAACAGGCGTTTTAGCGGCCGTTTCCTGAATCGGCTTCATCACATCTACGCCGGCAGCCCAAAGCACAATGCTTGCTACGATGATCAGGAAAATCAGCGGAATAATGATAAAAAGCAGGATTGAACCAAACTTGCCAGATCCCTTTTCTTTATCGGACATCTCATTCGCTCCTAATGCCCCTGAATCATAAACTGCTTAATTGAAATATCATCCATTTCTCTCATTTCTGCAGCTTTATCTTCAAGAGCGAACATATTAAACTGTTTTTCTCGCATTTTTTCAAATTTCTTTACTTCAATGTTTTTTTCTGTCAGCTGATCCTGCTTCTCATTCATTTCATTTCTTTTCATAATGACAAGCTTTTGGTAATGATAAATGGTGTTTTCAAGATTTGAAACGAATTGCTGGTAGTGCCTCATTTCTTGAACACTCATTCCGGTTCTCAGCTTTGATTCTTTATCTTTTTCCAGCAATTCTTTTTTGCTCATATTTTCATATAGTTTCTCAGCTGCCGTTTCAAATTCAGATACCGATTGCCGGTATTCTGATAATGATTGGTCTTTTTCATTTTCCTTTAATTCCAGCAGCTTTTGAAATCTGAATTGATACGCCACGATTTATTCCTCTTTTCCTGTCAAACTCGTCAATGCCGCGATACTTTCTTCCAATTGAGCCGGTTCTTCTGTGCCTTGTTTTAAAAATTGAATAAGCTGCGGGTAAAACTGAATCGCTTCATCAATTTCTCTTGATGACCCTCTTTTGTATGCTCCGATATTAATGAGATCTTCAGAGTTTTGATAAGTTGACAGAAGGTCGCGGAATTTGTTCGCCGCATCTAAATGCTGTTTTTCCGAAATGTTTGACATGACCCTGCTGATGCTTTTCAGTATATTCACGGCCGGAAACTGCCCTTTGTTGGCAAGCGCCCGATCGAGTACGATATGTCCGTCTAAAATCCCGCGGACCGTATCTGCAATGGGTTCGTTCATGTCATCCCCGTCAACGAGAACAGTGTAAAAAGCGGTTATCGTGCCCTGTTCATTCGCACCTGTTCGTTCTAATAAACGAGGTAATATAGCGAACACAGAAGGCGTATATCCTTTTGTCGTCGGCGGTTCGCCGGCAGCCAGCCCAATTTCCCGCTGAGCCATTGCCACCCTCGTGACGGAATCCATCATAAACATCACATTCTGCCCTTTGTCGCGGAAATATTCTGCAATGGCGGTGGCCGTATATGCTGCTTTCAGCCGCATCAAGGCGGGCTGGTCAGATGTAGCGACAACGACGATAGAACGTTTCAGGCCTTCTGCGCCTAAATCTTTCTCAATGAATTCCCGCACCTCACGGCCCCGTTCACCGACAAGAGCGATAATGTTTAAGTCGGCTTCCGTCTGCTTTGCAATCATTCCCATCAGGGTGCTTTTTCCGACTCCGCTTCCTGCAAAAATACCGATTCTTTGTCCTTTGCCTACAGTCAGCAGACTGTCAATTGACCTGACACCGACACCCATCTTTTCCCGGATCGGCGGCCGTTTCATCGGATTTGGCGGGGACTGTTCAGTTGATACCGGGGATAAGCCTTTCGGAAGCGCCTTTCCGTCAAGCGGTTCACCGAATGCGTCGATTACTTGCCCGATCAGTCCTGCTCCCACTTTGATGCGGAGTGATTCGCCTGTAGCCTCCACAATGCTCCCCGGTGCAATACTGGCTGCTTCCAGATAGGGCATTAATAGAATACTTTCATCTTGAAAGCCTACGACCTCAGCTTTAATCGCTTTTCCGGCCCGGCCTTTCGGATAAATCAGACAAACGTCTCCGATCGAGCTTTCGGGTCCTTTCGATTCAATCATCAGCCCGATAACGCGCTTCACCTTGCCGTAGCGTTTGTACGAATCCGCCATTTCAATCGCGTCTATTAAATGCTGCGTTTTCATTGATCCGCTCCCACCTCAAGTGCCGTTAAAAGTTTTTGCTTCAATTGCATCAGCTGGGTATCTATGCCGGCATCAACCCGCCCAAACGGTGTTTCTATATAACAAGTGCCTTTTTCGGCTTTCTCATCGGCATACAGGCTTAACCTGCATTCTTTGTATAGCAGCTGCTGAATTTCGTCCTTATGCTGATAAACCGCTTCATAATACTCGGGGTCTACATAAATTGAAATGTCATCATAATCTTTCACTTCGGCTATTACCTGTTTGACTAACAGAATGAAAGCCTCTTGATCATCGTTTTTTTGCTGCCATACTTTTTTAGCGAGCGCAACAGAAAGCTCAATGATTTCTTCCTCTGCGCTTTCCAGTTTCTCTTCGACCGACTGTCTGGCCATTTCGGTAATCGCGTTGGCTTGGCTGATGAGGTCTGCATATTGATCTGCCGCTTCAGCTTTTCCCAACGCCATGCCTTCTTTGTAGCCTTCTGCTTTTGCTTCTTCAATCAGCCGCTGTCTTTCTTCGGCCCAGCTGTTTTTCTCTTGTTCAATCTGCTGACGGGTGAGCTCCATCTGATTTTTCGCTTCTTCAGAAACCCGATCAGCTTCCGCTTTGGCTAACGCCATGAGAGCCTCCGGGTTTTCGGCACCCTCCTGATCAATCTGAGGATGACTTTGGCGAACTTCCTGCAAGGATAGCTTTCGCCTTTTTTGTTCAGGAGAAAATGATGATTGCTGTTTAATCACATTAGACAATAATATCGTCTCCTCCGCCTCGCGCGATTACAATTTCACCGGCTTCTTCAAGTTTTCGGACAACACCCACGATTCTTGATTGAGCCTCTTCCACATCACGCAAACGCACAGGCCCCATGATTTCCATTTCTTCTTTAAAGGTTTCAACCATACGCTGCGACATATTGCTGAAGACGATCTCTTTGACTTCTTCGCTCGCAACTTTTAATGAAAGCAGAAGGTCGTCGTTTTCAACGTCTCTGATCACCCGCTGAATCGCGCGGTTATCAAGTGTAACAATATCTTCAAAGACAAACATCCGTTTCTTGATTTCGTCTGCCAAATCAGGATCCTGTATTTCCAATGAATCGAGAATTGTTTTTTCCGTTCCTCTGTCTACGCCGTTTAACACTTCGACAACGGCTTCAATGCCGCCAGTCTGTGTATAATCCTGCGTAAAGGAAGATGACAGCTTTTGTTCAAGAACCCGCTCCACTTCATTTATGATTTCAGGAGACGTTCTGTCCATAACGGCAATCCTTCTCGCAACCTCAGCCTGAACTTCCGGATTCAGCTCAGACAAAATCTGTCCGGACTGCACCGGGTCAAGATAAGATAAAATCAGCGCCATTGTTTGAGGGTGCTCCTGCTGGATGAAGTTCAAAATCTGCTCTGGTTCGGCTTTTCTTGCAAAGTCGAACGGTTTTACCTGCAGAGAGGAGGTAAGCCTGTTTAAAATGCTTACAGCCTTGTCTTCTCCGAGCGCTTTTTCAAGGACTTGGCGGGCATAATTTAATCCGCCTTGAGAAATATAGTCCTGAGCAATCGCAATATTATGGAACTCTTCAATGATTTCATCTTTTTTCTGATGGTCAACGCTTCTGACTCCCGAAATCTCGAGTGTCAGCCTTTCTATTTCTTCTTCAGACAAATGCTTGTATACGGAGGCTGATACATCAAGGCCTAAGGAAATCATGAGGATGGCTGCTTTTTGTTTTCCTGTAAGCTTGTTTTGATCACGTCTCGCCATTTTTTATTCCCCCTAATCCTCGGCCAGCCAGCTTCGAAGCAATTTCGCAAAGTCTTCCGGCTTTTCTTTTGCCATTTTTTCGAGCTGTTTTCGTCTGACTGTTTCTTCCGTTTCATTTTCTTCTTCGTTGATATCAGGCAATCGAATCGGCTCCTGCGCTGTTTCATACTCGTATTCTTCGTATTCATCATCCCGTGAACGTTTCTTTCTGATGAGAAGAATGATCAGCAGAATAATGGCCGCAAGCAGCACGCCGCCTGTAATGTATACCCAGATCGGCAGGCCTGATGAGTTGGCCGACGCAGTATTCAGGCTTACTTTTCCGTCAAACGGCTGAACGGAAACGACGATTTTGTTGTTGATATCATTGTTTGTAAGGTTTTGATTTTGCGTCTCATTTTTATCAAGAGACGTCCTGACGACAGTTCCCAAAATCTTTTGAATATCAGCCTGTCTTTGAGCGGTTAAAGACGCGGCATTTTTCGGATTCGGCGGTTCTACCATTACCTGGATGCCTAAATCCCGCACCTTATACGGGCTTTCCGCAATTTCTTTATGAATGCGGTTTACTTCATAGTTGATTTTATTGCTGTTTTTTTCGTAGTCACCGCTGCCTGAACTTCCGTTTGTCTGGGCATAGTTTGCAGTGTCATTGCTGCCTGTTCCGGCTGTTCCGCCGTTGGCCGCCCCATCACCTTTATAAGTTTCTGAAACCTTTTCAGCACTTACTGCTATCCCTTCCATGTTATCTTTATCGACAGGCTCGACAATGTCTTCAGTGCGTTTTTCCTTTGTGAAGTCTATATCAGCTGTAACAGAGACAACGACTTTATCTTGTCCCATCATTGTGCCGAGCAGAGACTGCACATGTTTTTGTATGTCTTTTTCGACCTGCGACTTAATACCCTGCTGAGAAGCATAACTGTCAGAAACAGACCCTGCACCGCTGTCACTTTTGTCATAATATGTTGAATTTTGGTCCATTATGACGATATTATCTTCTTTTAAATTCGGAACGCTTTTAGAAACGAGATGGTACAGCCCGTTAATCTGGCTTTGATCGAGCGAGTAGCCCGGCTTGATCTGCAAAACGATGGATGCGGATGCTGCCGGCTGATCTTCGCCGACAAAAACAGCTTCTTTCGGCATATTAATCATAACCTTCGAGCTTTTAATACCGTCCATTTCATTAATCAGGTTCGATAATTCAGTTTGGGTCGCTTCAACCTTTAACACGTCGAATTCATTGTCTGTCAGGCCGAAGCCTGCGTTCTGTCCGAAAAACGAATAATCGATTGATCCCGTTTTCGGCAGGCCTTCTGCTGCAAGCTGCACTTTAAGCGTATCCACTTGGCTTTCCGGAACCATAATGACTGTGCCGCCGTCAGCAAGCTCAGAAGATACTTTTTTCGTATCAAGCTCTTCTTTGATTTTGCCGGCTTCTTCAGCCGATAAATCTTTGTAAAGAGGCACCATCTTTTCAGAAGAAGTAAAAATAATAACTACGATGAGTAAAATTATCGATGCGGCTAATCCGCCTGTCATGAGTATCTTCTGTGTTTTTGATCTGTTGTTCCAAAACGCTGCCGTTTTGGTTTTCATTTGCATTAGAGTACGATTCATGTTAACCCCCGGTCATTCCAGTCATTCTCTTCAATCTGACCCCTTACATCTGCATTCTCATGATTTCCTGATAGGCTTCCACCGCTTTGTTGCGGAATTCAGTTGCAGCCGTCAGAGAAATATTTGCTTTTTGGGCAGCGATCATGACCTCGTCAAGGTTGACATCCTTTCCTGCAGCCAATTTGTTCGTTATATGGTCAGATTGCACTTGAGACTCATTTAACGAATCAATAGAGTTTTTTAAAAGCTCCGAAAAGCTTGTTTGATTTGAAGAGTCAGTTTTTTGACTTTGGTTCAATTGATTCGTTACGTTTTGAGTGTTTTGGGTATTTTGAAGCTGAAAAGGAGTAATAGCGTTAACCACTTACATCACCTTACTTTCCGATTTCTAAAGCCTTCAAGAGCATGCCCTTGGAAGCATTCATTGCCGTTACATTTGCTTCATATGATCTCGTGCTGCTGACAAGGTCAACCATTTCTTTTAACGGATCAACATTAGGCTTTTGCACATATCCGTCTTTATTCGCATCTGGGTTTTGCGGATCGTAAACGAGATTAAAATCCGATGGATCTTCCGTAATACCGGATACCTTAACACCGCTTCCGACACTGCCGCTTCCGCTCAGCTTGGAGTTTAAGAGTGATGAAAACGATTCTCCGCCGGATTGCAGGGAAACCAGTTTTCTCCTGTAAGGCACCCACTCTCCGTTAACCTGCTTCGCTCTCGTCGTATCCATGTTGGCCAAGTTAGACGATACGGCGTCCATCCGGACACGCTGTGCGGTTAAAGCGGAACCTGAAATATTTAAGCTTTGAAAGGCACTCATTATTTTCCTCCTGTCAGAACGGTTTTCAGAGAATTGAATTTGCCGCTCATTCTTTCGACCAAAGCCTGATAGTTGATTTGGTTCTCAGCTAAACTTGTCATCTCTTTATCAATGTCCACATTATTTCCGTTTTGCTGATACGATGTGTCACCGCTGGACACGATTGAATAATCAGTCCCTGAATCCGTAAAGTCAACGTGACGATAGTCGGTTTTTACAGCCTCAAGGTTAGTTGTTTCCTGATTTAATAAATTTTGGAAAGAGACTTTTTTTGCCTTATAGTTCGGTGTATCTATATTGGCGATATTATCAGTTATGACTTTTTGCTTAATGTTCGCTCTCCCCAAGGCTTTATCAAGATTTTGTATGGTTCCAGAAAATAAGTCCAAATCCACTTACCTCCATTTCAGTTGTTTTTCTCCTAAAAATCCTTGTCGAGATTTGTAAAACCATATGCTTATTGTAAGAAATAACAGGCTTAAAGTCTATGAAGTTATGTTAAAAAAAAGTGCTCAATTATATCTATTTTATAAGTGGGTATTAAGTCCTAGAGTATTTGTCCTACAATAATTTGTTTGATATAAGCCTGAAAATAGCAGAATTTCTGTATCTTTCCCCTGCTTCCGCACAGCAAAATGGATTATCTCAGAACACCTGTCATTAATCAACTTTAAACTGCAACTTTTCACCCATTGTTCATAAAAAAAGCAGGACCCCTTTCACAAGGGACCCTGCTTTTGGATTAATGAGATTTCAGATTTTCTAATTCAACCAGGAATTTGTTGTTCAGGACTTTAATATAAGTCCCCTTCATTCCGAGTGATCTTGACTCAATGACACCGGCGCTTTCTAATTTTCTCAGCGCGTTGACGATCACAGAACGCGTAATGCCTACACGGTCCGCAATTTTACTTGCGACCAGCAGCCCTTCGTTACCGTCAAGCTCTTCAAAGATGTGCTCAATGGCTTCAAGCTCACTGTATGACAGAGAGCTGATCGCCATTTGAACGACCGCTTTGCTTCGCGCTTCTTCTTCAATTTCTTCTGCTTTTTCCCTTAAAATCTCCATTCCTACAACGGTTGCTCCGTATTCGGCAAGAATGAGATCATCGTCCTCAAATTGATCCTGCAGACGGGACAGGATGAGCGTGCCCAGACGCTCGCCACCGCCGATAATCGGCACAATCGTAGTTAGGCCGGCTTGGAAAAGGTCTCTGTTTTCGACCGGGAATGCCGTATATTCGCTGTTGATATCGAGGTTTGAAGATGTCTCCGGAACGTTAAACAGATTTCTTGTGTACTCTTCCGGGAATTGGCGGTCTTCAAGCATTTTTTTCATACGGTCATTTTCAATTTGCTGATTAATAGAATAGCCTAAAAGCTTCCCTCTGCGGCTGACAACGAATATATTGGCGTCAATGACGTCACGGAGAGTCTCAGCCATTTCCTTAAAGTTTACGGGTTTGCCTGCAGCAGCTTGCAGCATGCTGTTAATAATGCGTGTTTTTTGTAGTAAAGCCATAATAAATAATCCTCCTAGAATTCCTCTTATTAAATTTTCACAATATAAATTGACTTAAATCTTTGTTGTTTGCAATCGTTCCGAGCTTTTCTTCAACGTATTGCGGCGTGATGGACACTTTTTCCATCGTCACGTCCGGCGCTTCAAAAGAAAGATCCTCTAAAAGCCGTTCCAATATCGTATGAAGCCTTCTCGCACCGATGTTATCTGTATCCTGATTCACATGATAAGCCACTTCTGCGATCTTACGAATAGCTTCGTCAGAAAATTCAAGAGATATACCTTCTGTCTGCAATAATGCCTGATATTGTTTCAGAAGCGCGTTATCGGGTTCAACCAAAATCTTCACAAAATCATCCACTGTCAGTTTGCTCAATTCTACACGAATCGGAAAACGCCCCTGCAGCTCCGGAATCAGATCAGACGGTTTTGCCATATGAAACGCTCCGGCAGCTATAAACAGCACATGATCGGTTTTGACGGAGCCGTATTTGGTGACGACCGTAGAGCCTTCGACAATCGGAAGGATATCCCTTTGAACGCCTTCTCTCGATACGTCAGCAGAGGATGAAGCTCCTCCGTTTTTTGCGATTTTATCTATTTCATCAATAAAGATAATGCCGCCTTCTTCAGCTCTCAAAACGGCTTCCTGGCCTACTTCATCCATATCAATCAGTTTACTTGCCTCTTCATTGGTCAGAACCTTCCTTGCCTCTCTGACCGTCATTTTTCGGCGTTTTTTCTTTTTGGGCATCAGGTTGCTCAGCGCATCCTGCATATTCATGCCCATTTGCTCCATGCCTGAGCCTTGCAGCATGTCAAACATCGACGGCTGCTGCTCTTCCACCTCTACGGTCACATAATGGTCTTCCAGCTCTCCTAACGCGAGCTGATGCGCCATGCGTTTTCTTTTTTCTTCAAGGCTTGCTTCTTCCTGATGTTCAGATTCATCATCATTTGCCGGCTGACTGCCTCCGAACAGCATTTCAAACGGATTTTTCACACCCGTTTGTTTTTTCTTTCCCGGAACAAGAAGCCGCACAATGCGTTTGTTTGCATTTTCTTCAGCCTGTTCTTTTACTTCGCTGATTTTTTCTTCCTTAATGAGCCGTACGGACGTCTCTACAAGGTCTCTGACCATTGATTCGACATCTCTGCCTACATATCCGACTTCTGTAAATTTAGTTGCTTCAATCTTTATAAATGGCGCACCGGTAAGTTTGGCGATCCGTCTGGCGATCTCTGTTTTCCCCACCCCGGTAGGGCCCATCATAAGGATGTTTTTAGGAACGATCTCATCTCTCAGCTTTTCATCAAGAAGACTTCTGCGATAGCGGTTTCTTAATGCCACGGCGACAGCTTTTTTTGCATCTTGCTGCCCTACAATGTATTGGTCTAACCGATCTACAATTTGTCTCGGTGTTAACGGTTTGTTTTCCATGCGCCTCAAGTCCTTTCTATTCAAGTTCTTCCAAAATGATTTGATCGTTTGTGTATACACAAATCTCGCCCGCGATTTCCAAAGCGGCTTTGGCAATATCTCTGGCAGACAGGTTTTCGCCGGCATATGTTTTAAGCGCCCGGCCGGCGGACAGGGCATAGTTGCCGCCGGAGCCGATCGCTAATATGCCGTCATCCGGCTCAATGACTTCACCTGTTCCCGATACGAGAAGCAAGGTATCCTGGTTCATGACAATCAGCATGGCTTCCAGCTTGCGCAGCACTTTGTCGCTGCGCCATTCTTTCGCAAGCTCAACTGACGCGCGTTTTAAGTTGCCGTTGTATTCTTCGAGTTTCGCCTCAAACATTTCAAAAAGAGTGAAAGCGTCTGCAACAGATCCCGCAAAGCCGGCTAAAACTTTTCCGTTGAACAATTTTCTCACTTTTCTTGCGGTATGTTTCATGACAACGGCCTGACCGAATGTGACCTGGCCGTCTCCTGACATGGCGCTTTTTCCTTTATGCTGTACGGCAAAAATCGTTGTCGCATGAAAAGATGACATGAGAAGGGCCTCCTTTTAATTTTCTTTAAAAGCTCTTGGATGGTGGGACATATATGTGTTTCTCAGCATTTCCTTCGATACGTGCGTATATATCTGTGTAGAAGACAGATTGGAATGGCCCAGAAGTTCCTGGACGCTTCTTAAATCCGCCCCTTCATTTAACAGATGGGTCGCAAATGTATGGCGAAGCATATGCGGGTGTATATGTAAAGTGCCGGATGCTTTTTTTACAAGCCCGCTTAAAATATACCGGATTCCTCTGGCTGTAAGCGGGCCGCCTCTTTGATTGACAAATAACACATCATGAGGTTCTTTTGCTTTTTCCAGCAGGCACTGCCTTCCGCTGTTTATGTAAAGCTCCAGCGCTTCCCGGGCGTATGAACCAAACGGAATATAGCGCTGCTTTTTGCCTTTTCCGTGAACGAGCACCGTATCCATGAACAAATCAAGATCACTCACAGTGAGCAAACAGCATTCACTGACCCTCATTCCGGTCGCATAAAGAAGCTCCAGCAATGCTTGATCCCGCATCCCGGACGGCTGGCTTTTGTCAGAAACAGCGAATAGCTCCTCAAGTTCTTTTTGATAAAGAAATTTCGGAATCCGTTTCTCCTGTTTCGGCAGATGAACAAGCTGAAACGGATTCTCTTCTACAAGCTTTTCCCTCATTAAAAATTTATAGAAGCTTCTCAAAGCTGAAATTTTTTTGCTGATTGTTTTTCTTGACAGACCTTTTTCATAGGCTTCTGTCAAAAATATCCTTACATCATGATATGCAGCTTCTTTCATTCCATTTATATTTTGAGCATGCAGGAACATCTCAAATTCTTCAATCGAATTAACATAATTCACAATAGTATATTGTGAATAATTTTTTTCAATTTGTAAATATTCAACGAATAACTTTAAAAAAAAGTTAACATTCTCCGCCATTATTGAAGACCTCCCTCTCCGAAGGGCTTTTAAATGGTATCATATTATGCGTTGAAGTTGCAATGAAAAGCTATACCGTTTTCGAAATAGTTTGAATAGTCTCAATTGCCCGTTTAGCGTATTCTTCATTGCGTTCTTTCTTGTTTTTAATTTTAACAGGCAATTCTTTTAAAAGCCCAAAGTTTGCATTCATCGGCTGGAAGTTCTTCTGATTGGTTGTCGTAATATAGTGAGCCATGCTGCCTATCGCCGTCTCCTGCGGGAAGGTGACCAGCTCTTGCTCCAGCACGAGTTTCGCTGCGTTGATGCCTGCCACAAGACCGGAGGCCGCAGATTCAACATAACCTTCCACCCCGGTCATCTGGCCTGCGAAAAACAGGTCGTTCCGGTTTTTGAACTGGTATGTCGGCTTCAGTAAACTCGGCGAGTTAATGAATGTATTTCTGTGCATGACACCGTATCTGACGATGTCAACATTTTCAAGACCGGGGATCAATTTAAGCACTTCTTTCTGATCTCCCCATTTCAAATGTGTCTGAAATCCTACAATATTATAAAGGGTTCCCGCCGCGTCGTCCTGTCTGAGCTGAACGACGGCGTATGGGCGCTTTCCAGTTCTGGGATCTTCAAGGCCGACCGGTTTCATCGGGCCGAAAAGCATTGTTTTTTTGCCTCTTTTCGCCATGACTTCAATCGGCATGCAGCCTTCAAAGAAAATTTCTTTTTCAAACTCTTTTAACGGGACCGTCTCAGCCGTTGTCAGCGCTTCGTGGAAACGGTCAAACTCCTCCTCTGTCATAGGGCAGTTTAAATATGCCGCTTCACCCTTGTCATAACGGGATTTTAAGTACACTTTATCCATATCAAGGCTGTCTTTTTCGACAATCGGCGCCGCTGCGTCATAAAAATAAAGATAGTCTTCGCCGGTCAGCTCTTTCAGCTGCTGTGAGAGCGATTCAGAAGTGAGCGGCCCCGTCGCGATGATTGTCGGGCCTTCCGGAATTTCTGTTACTTCTTCATGAAGAACCGTTACGTTCGGGTGGTTTTTCACGAGATTCGTCACGCTTTGTGCAAATTCATGGCGGTCAACGGCAAGCGCCCCTCCCGCAGGTACGGAACACTCATCGGCCGCTTTAATGATCGCTGAATCAAGCGCGCGCATTTCCTCCTTTAATACGCCCACTGCATTAGCAAGCGTATTTGAACGCAATGAGTTGCTGCACACAAGCTCGGCAAATTTATCGGTATGGTGGGCCGCCGTCTGCTTTACGGGACGCATTTCATATAGTTTTACTTGAATTCCGCGTTTGGCAAGCTGCCACGCCGCTTCACTTCCGGCAAGGCCTGCTCCTATTACATTGACTGTTTGCTGGTTCATCTATTTTCATCTCCTGTTGTTTGTCTCTCCACACACACAAAGAAGGTGAGCAAGGCTCTGCTCACCGCTATTTCTGTGGTTCTTCCTTATAATCACATTCCACGCATTGGACTTGTATGCCTTTTTTGAGTTTTTTCTCTACGAGCATATTTTCACATTTCGGGCATTTTCGTTCAATCGGTTTGTCCCAGGATACGAAGTCGCATTCAGGGTAACGGTCACAGCCGTAAAACACGCGTTTCTTTTTCGATTTTCGTTCAACAATATTTCCTTCATGGCACTTAGGGCATTTTACGCCGATTTGTTTGACGATTGGTTTTGTATTCCGGCAGTCAGGAAAATTAGAGCACGCCATGAATTTACCGTAACGCCCCATTTTATACACCATTCGGGAGCCGCATAGCTCACAGTCTTCATCAGCGTATTCAGGCTCTATCTCTACTTCTTTCATCTCGGCTTCCGCTTTTTTCACCCGTTTTTCGAAATCGGTATAAAAGCTGTCAATGATTTGTACCCATTCCGTCTGGCCGTCTTCCACATGGTCAAGATCTCTTTCCATTTTGGCCGTAAATTCAACGTTAATGATCTCCGGAAAAAACTCCATGATGAGGTCAAGCACGATCTGGCCTAATTCCGTCGGCACAAACCGTTTATTGTCCAGTGCGACGTAACCGCGGCGCTGGATGGTGTCAAGGGTCGGCGCATATGTTGACGGACGGCCGATCCCAAGCTCTTCAAGAGTTTTGACTAGGCGTGCCTCTGTGTAGCGCGGAGGCGGCTGAGTAAAGTGCTGTTCAGGCTCAATATCCTTTGATAAGACCGTGTCTCCTTCTTTAAGATCTGGGAGCATGCGATCTTTTTCTTCAAGCTGATCGTCTTTTCCCTCTACATAAACTTTCATAAATCCGGAGAACTTGACTTTACTTCCGTTAGCCCGGAATGTCAATCCGTTGTTGCTGAGGTCGACACTCATCGTATCCAAGACGGCAGATGCCATTTGGCTAGCGACAAAGCGTTCCCAAATCAGCTTGTATAATCTGAGCTGGTCTCTTCCCAGCACGGCTTTTAAATCGGCAGGTTTTCTGAGCACGGAAGTCGGGCGGATCGCTTCGTGGGCGTCTTGTGTATTTTCATTCTTCTTCGCCGCTTTGCGTTTTCCGGCTAAAAACTCTTTTCCGTATGCCTGGTCAATAAAGGCTGCAGCTTCATCAACGGCCGTGTTTGAAATCCGGGTTGAATCCGTTCTCATATACGTAATTAAACCGACCGTTCCTTCTTTGCCGAGGTCAATTCCTTCATATAATTGCTGGGCGATCATCATCGTTTTCTTCGCTCGGAAATTAAGTTTCCGGGCCGCTTCCTGCTGAAGGGTGGACGTCGTAAACGGCAGAGCGGGATTACGTTTCCGTTCTTTTTTCGTTACCTTGTCTACGGTATACTTGTTTCCTTTCAGTTCAGCGAGAACGGCTTTCACGTCTTCTTCGCTTTTTAAAGGAAGCTTTTTGCCGTTTTTCCCGAAAAAGCCTGCTTCAAATGTGTCTTTGCCTTTTAAAAACGAGCCGGTAATCGTCCAGTATTCTTCAGGCTTAAAGTCGTTGATTTCTTTCTCTCGGTCAATAATCAGACGGAGCGCAACGGATTGCACGCGGCCCGCGCTGAGCCCTTTTTTCACTTTTTTCCAAAGGATCGGGCTGATCTTGTATCCGACGAGTCTGTCTAATATGCGCCGCGCCTGCTGCGCATCGACAAGATCCATATTGATCATGCGCGGATGTTTAAATGATTCTTTAATGGCATCTTTCGTTATTTCATTAAAGACCACCCGGCAGTCAGAGCTAAGGTCAAGATCAAGGCTGTGGGCCAGATGCCATGCAATCGCTTCCCCTTCTCTGTCGGGGTCAGCCGCGAGATAGACTTTTTTGGCTTTCTTTGCCGCTGTTTTTAATTCTTTTAAAACAGGGCCTTTTCCTCGGATCGTAATATATTTCGGTTCAAAGTTCTGTTCAATGTCAACTCCCATTTGACTTTTCGGGAGATCCCGGACATGTCCCATTGAAGCTTTGACTTTATATTTTTTACCTAAATAACGTTCAATCGTTTTCGCCTTAGCCGGCGATTCCACGATAACTAGATAATCAGACATTTTCATCCCCCTCAAGAGGTGTTCTCTCTCTTCTCAAGTATCAATTCATTTTAGAGCTGCCTTTTTATGGCTTTCAACATTTCATTCTTTATGATGAACGTCATTTTATACATGAAAATCAATGTGCAACTTTAAATCCTCACTATTATTAAATATTACAATGCCGTTTGTCAAACGATATTTCAAAAGGGTTCCGTATACTGAACGTTTTGCCCGGTCAGCTCTCCGTCAATATCCTCTGCGCATAACACAGCTTTCGCCCCTTCTTGAATCAGTTTTATGGGTCCTCCGGAATATGGATTAAATATGGAACCGGGAACGGCAAATACTTCTCTTCCTTGTTCAAGAGCTTGGTAGGCCGTGATTAATGAACCGCTTTTTTCTTTTCCCTGTACAACTACAATTCCTTCACTTAATCCGCTGATGATGCGGTTTCTCATCGGAAAATGCCACTTTTTAGGCTTTGTTTCAGGGGGATGTTCTGATAGAAGGAGCTGATGTTCAGCCATGTATTCTGCTAACGGGAGATTTTCTCGGGGATAGATATGGTGAAATCCGCCGGCTATTACGCCGATCGTATGCCCTTTTGCCCTGATGCTCGCCTTATGAGACAATCCGTCTATACCTGCTGCGAGCCCGCTTACAACAATCCAGCCTTTTTTTGAAAGTTCAGCGGTAAGATGATGAACCGCTTTTATCCCGTCTTCCGTCGGTTTCCTCGTTCCTACAATCCCGATTTTTCTTCCTTTTTCGAGAAGTGATACATCTCCTTTTGCAAATAACACAGCCGGCGGATCATAAATCGTTTTCAGCCATGAAGGGTATCGGCTTGATGAAATCGGAATGACTGAAATCCCTTGGCGGCGGAAATCTGAAAGAGCACCTTCAAGCTTCGGGCTCTCACGCTCAATTTGCAGTTTAATGGCTTCAGAGTCTATTTTCCCTCCTGATAAAGCGGTTAAAGGATGAGGATCTCGTGCAAAAGACAGTGTAGAATCGGCTTTCCACCATTTTAATAGAAGAGACGGGGAAATGAATTGTTTGATTCTGCAGATGATCAGACTCCGTGACGTTTGATCCAACTCTAAATGACCTCCTCTTTTTTAACAGCAAAAATAGGAACAGCCGTTACGGCTGCCCCTTTTATCATTAGTGAGTTTTGCACGTTTCAAATAAGCCTTTTTCTTTTAACACCTTAATCAGCGTTTCCCCCATGACAGATGGTGTTTCCGCTACTTCAATACCGCAGGCGTTCATCGTTTTGACTTTTTCATCCGCTGTGCCTTTTCCTCCGGAGATGATAGCGCCGGCATGTCCCATGCGTTTTCCAGGAGGTGCGGTTTTACCGCCGATAAAGCCGACAACAGGTTTTGTCATGTTGGCTTTTACCCACTCTGCCGCTTCCTCTTCAGCAGTACCGCCGATTTCGCCGATCATAATAACGGCATGTGTCTCAGGATCTTCGTTAAACGCTTTTAACACGTCAATAAAGTTCGTGCCGTTGACCGGGTCTCCGCCGATTCCCACAGCCGTAGACTGGCCTACACCCGCTTCTGAAAGCTGATGCACGGCTTCGTATGTTAATGTTCCGGAACGGGACACAACGCCTACATGGCCCTTTTTATGAATGTATCCCGGCATAATGCCGATTTTGCATTCTTCAGGCGTAATAACGCCGGGACAGTTCGGTCCTATTAATCTCGTTTTCTTGCCTTCCATAAAGCGCTTCACTTTCACCATGTCCAAAACAGGAATGTGCTCAGTGATGCAAATGACTAGATCAAGTTCAGCGTCTACCGCTTCCATGATTGCATCCGCCGCAAACGGAGCCGGAACATAGATGACTGACGCGTTAGCGCCTGTCGTATGAACAGCTTCTGCGACCGTATTAAATACAGGCACTCCTTCCGCTTCTGTTCCGCCTTTTCCAGGTGTTACCCCGCCAACGATGTTCGTGCCGTATTCAAGCATTTGCTTCGTATGAAATAAAGCGGTAGAACCTGTAATCCCCTGTACAATAACTCTTGTATCTTTATTGATAAAAACACTCATTATCTGGTCCCCTGCCTTTCATTCTTTCCTAAACTAAGGATACGATTTTCTGCGCGCCGTCTGCCATTGATTCCGCAGATGTGATATTTAAGCCTGATTCATTCAGGATTTTCTTTCCTAAATCTACGTTTGTCCCTTCAAGGCGCACGACCAGCGGCAATGTCAATCCGACTTGTCTCGTCGCTTCAACAACACCCTCTGCGATGACATCACACTTCATGATGCCTCCGAAAATATTGACGAAAATCCCTTTTACGTTTTGATCGGAAAGAATGATTTTAAATGCTTCCGTTACTTTTTCAGCGGTTGCGCCGCCCCCGACATCCAGGAAGTTTGCAGGTTCTCCGCCGTAGTGTTTAATGATATCCATTGTAGACATCGCAAGACCCGCGCCGTTTACCATACAGCCGATATTTCCATCAAGGGAGATATAGCTTAAATCGTACTTAGACGCTTCGATTTCTTTCGGATCTTCTTCGTCTAAATCTCTATATTCTAAAATGTCTTTTTGTCTGTATAACGCATTGCTGTCGAAGTTCAGCTTCGCATCCAGCGCCATGACGTTTCCTTCTCCCGTTATGACGAGAGGGTTGATTTCGGCGATAGAGCAGTCCTTCTCAACAAATGCTTTATATAGGCCAAGCATAAATTTAGCGGCTTTACCGACAAGCTCTTTCGGGATGTTAATTGCGAATGCAATTTCCCTGGCTTGATATCCTTGAAGGCCGACAGCCGGATCAATGACCGCTTTTTTGATTTTCTCCGGTGTTTTTTCCGCTACTTCTTCAATTTCCGTGCCGCCTTCTTCAGACGCCATTAACACGATTCTTGAAGTGGCGCGGTCAAGTACAAGCCCGACGTAATATTCTTTTTTAATATCGCAGCCTTCTTCAATAAGTAAGCGTTTTATTACTCGTCCTTCAGGACCCGTTTGATGTGTGACGAGCGTTTTGCCTAACAATTCTTCGGCATACTCTTTCACTTCATCTTTTGTTTTTGCAATCTTTACCCCACCAGCTTTGCCGCGGCCGCCAGCATGGATTTGCGCCTTTACGACATAAACCGAGCTTGACAGACTCTCTGCTTTTTCAACTGCTTCCTCTGCTGTAAAAGCCACTTTACCTTCAGGAACAGACACCCCATATTTTCTGAGGACTTCTTTTCCCTGGTACTCATGGATATTCATTTCCCATCCTCCTAACTTATGTAGCAAAACTAAAAATAGACTGCGCTTTCATTCTATATAATACTGGAAGAATTGTCTAGGGTTCGAAACAAAATCTTTCTATCCTTCCAAACATTCTAACTTTTATTTTATTAAAAATATAAATTTCAACGGAGTCCAGGAAATGAATGTACCTTATTTTTCGTTTTTCAGACTTTCATCGAGCCTGTATACAAAGGAAAAAATCTCAGCAACAGTTTCATAAAGCGCCTCCGGAATTTGATCGTCAACTGTTAAATGGCGCATTAATTCGACAAGAGTCCTGTCTTCCTGAATGGGGACTCCCGCCTTTTCAGCTTCTTTGATGATATTTTCCGCCACATGCCCTCTGCCTGTCGCGATGACTCTGGGAGCGTTATCTTTCTGCCGGTCATAATGCAGGGCGACAGCTTTTCTTAACGGGGTTTGTTCTTTCATATTTTCACATCCACTTCCTGCCCTCCGCTTTTTGCCATAAACTCCTCCATCACAGCATTTTGTTCTTCAGGCCGTCTTTTTTTAGCCGTAACGCCGGACAGGCTGCAGCCCGTTTCTTTTAAAGCCTCTTTCAGGCCCGGCACGAATGGATCAATTGCCGCTTGCAGCTCAAAGTCGGTTTCGATAGAAATGGTCATCACATTTTGCTGAATCATACAATCGACGATGGTTTCTTTTAACGTCTCCAGCTGCAGCAAAAAAAGCAGCCTGCAATGTGACGGATCAAGCTTTCCGTCAGGCTTTTTCTGTCCTTTAAAAAGAACGGTCATATCATGTTCATATGCAGACGGGCCGAGCGGAAATGACAGCATGATCTGCGTGAAGGACGGATGGGTTTGTTCGATAAAAAGCTGACCGTTTAATTTGTGCATAAGCGGCTCTGCCTCTTGTTTAACCGATTGCGGCACATCTTGAAGCAAACGGGCGGCATGGAGGGCCGTCTTTAACGATTGTTTATCAGCCGTTTGCGGAGAAACGCCTTGTTCAAACGATTTAATGAATGTTAATTCATCGCGGGCGCCCAATCCTTTTTTCAGCCTCTGTAAAAGGCTTAGCACGTCATGCTTTTCAGCAAATTTCAGTTCTGTCAGCTGCACGGCTTTTTCGAAAACAGCTGCCTCTTGATCGGTCAGCTGTGCGGTGTGAAGAACAGACGGTGCTTTACCTGTTTTTTCTAGAGAAAATAGGGTTTTGATCATGTTCGCTGTTTCTTTCACCGGCTGGTTTTCGTTTTTTTCAGCGGACATCAGCAATTTCTCCAGAAGCTGTTTTGCCTCTCTCTTAGGTATTTCAGTGCCTGTCCCGACACTTGGTAAAGCGCGTTTGTCTGGTTTGCTGTCTGCGGGGGTTTTCACATTTCCGGGCGTTTCACGGACCGGGAATGGTTTTTTCTCCGCTGACAATTCGCCTTCTTCTTTCTGACCTGTCTCAGAAAGAGGCATATCCGCAGCCGATGCAAGCTTCTTCAAAAGGCGCTCGGCATGAAGATCAGTTTCTGAGTTTAATACATCAGTCACGGCCTCCTTGAGGCCTGAAAGCTCTTTTCCCGATTGGGGAGCCTGATTGATCGCCTGAAGCAGCCGGGACAGCAGGCGGCGGGTCGGAACCGGATATTTGACGGCATGAATTCCTGACAATACCTCCGGATGAACGGGAAGCTCCCTTTTCAGCGCGAATACGACTGTGTCTGCCGCCTTCTTCAATTCGGCGGACGGCAGGGATTCCGCCCAGCGGACAGCAGCTTTAAGATTGTTTTCTGTCATCGGCAGCTTGTTTTTCATAAATGCTCCGGCGATTTGAAGAGATGCCGGGTCAGGTTTAATGGAAAGGGCGTTTAAAAGCCTGCCGGCGGCTTCTTGAACGGTTTTAGGGCTGCCTTCAAACCGATCAACGACCTGAAGGCGGCCCATTTTTTCAGCCGGCTGTTTATCATAGGAAAACCAGTAGTACGCCTGCGGGCGGATTTCGGCTTCAAGCTTGCCCTGTATCGTTTGGCCGCCGATTTGGATGAGGGCGCTTTGATCCCCCAGTAAACGGAGAACCTTTCCTAAAAGCAGCCTCTGTGTTCCGCTTTGTTTATCACCGTCTTGCTGCGCGGCAGCACTTCCTGCCATCAGCTGTTTGAACGCCGTTTGTATATCGCCGCTTATGTTCATGTCTTAAGCCCCTCTTCTAACAATAAGATTGAACGGGAGCGAACGTTTTTCTGTGAATAGTTGTCGGTCCGTATGCCGCAAGAGCTTCAAGATGTTCTTTCGTTCCGTAGCCTTTGTTTTTCTCAAAGCCGTACATCGGGTATGTTTTCGCATACTCGGCCATCAGGCGGTCCCTTGTCACTTTGGCTATACAGGCTCCGGCAGCGATCGAAACGCTTTTCGCATCGCCTTTTACAATAGACGATTGCGGGATATCGACCGGAAGCGTCATTGCGTCTGCAAGCAGATAATCCGGCGCTTTTTCCAGCTCATTAACTGCCTTGACCATCGCCAGTCTTGCCGCCTCGTATATGTTTATCCGGTCAATGACAGAAGCGTCAACAATGCCGATTCCGATGGATACCGCTTCTTCCGAAATCCGGCTGTAATACTCCTCCAGCTTCTTCTCGGAAAGCTTTTTTGAATCTGTCAGGCCGAGGATTTCGCATTCCGCCGGCAATATGACGGCGCCTGCGACAACCGGTCCGGCCAGCGGCCCTCTCCCCGCTTCGTCAATACCCGCAATGAGACGGAAACCCTTTTTGCAGGACAGCCTTTCGTAGGCCGTCATGTTCAGCCACTGCTCTTTGAGCGCTTTTTCCTTCGCATGCTTTTTCAGCCATTGCTCTGCAAGCGCCTGTACGCTTTTTCTGGGGTCTTTTTCGCATTGGGCAAGGAATGGGTCGCGTTCGTCCTTCATCTCTTGCAGGCGCTCTTTTACGCTTTTTACGGTTAATGTATTCACTTTCTCTTCTCCCTTACTTTATGTATATCGGTCCGGCGCGGAAAAAATAAAGACCCGCATCGCTGCGCGTCTTTATTCTGATGGTTTTTCAAATGACAGCCTGCCGAACTTTTCCGTCCGGATGTCCCGGATGATGACCTCTGTCGTTTTATCGTAGTCAATAAGCCCGCCGCTCATGAAACATCCGCGTTTTTCGCCGATTGCGTCAAAAAGGGCAGCAATGTCTTCAGGAATGTCTTGAAGGCTGTAGCGCTCTTTTAAACGATCGGGATAATGCTCTTCCAGAAAGCGCAGCCCGAAAACGGCTACGTCTTGTAAATTGATGATAGAATCTTTGATCGCCCCGGTGATTGCCAGGCGCAAACCGACGAGCTCATCTTCAAATTTAGGCCATAAAATACCCGGCGTATCTAAAAGCTCTAATTCCTTGCCCACTTTCACCCACTGCTGGGATTTGGTAATACCGGGTCTGTCCCCTGTCTTGGCAATGTTCTTCTTGGCAAGTCGGTTGATGAGCGTTGATTTTCCGACGTTCGGAATCCCGATAATTAAAGCGCGGATGGCCCTCGGCTTAATGCCTTTTGCTTTCATTTTATCGAACTTATCCTTTAACAGCTCCTTCGAGGATGGTACGATTTGATGTAAGCCTTGTCCGTTGACGGAGTTGATGGAAAGAGAGGGAATGCCCTGCTGTTCAAAATGGTTTTTCCACTGCGCCGTCACTGCTGCGTCGGCTTTATCTGCTTTATTTAACAGCATAATGCGCGGCTTATTTTTTAAAATCTCCTCAATCATCGGATTTCTGGATGACATGGGGATTCTCGCGTCAACCAATTCGTATACGATATCAATTAATTTTAGTTTTTCTGTTACTTCCCGTCTTGCTTTAGCCATATGGCCCGGGAACCATTGAATGGTCATGTGACTCTGACACCTGCCTTATTTCCCGAAACCGTAAGTTCCGGTGATCTCTTATGTATTTTACGTTGCTTATGCCGCTTTTACAAATTTAATATAAAAAAAGAGCCTGTTACGGGTAACAAGCTCTTTTCGTTCGTTATCATTATCGTCTGATTTCTTTAATACGAGCCGCTTTTCCGCGAAGTTCACGCAGGTAGTAAAGCTTAGCACGGCGTACTTTACCGTAACGTACAACTTCGATTTTCGCGATTTTTGGTGTGTGTACAGGGAAAGTACGTTCAACGCCAACACCGTAAGAAATCTTACGAACTGTGAACGTTTCGCTGATTCCACCACCACGACGCTTAATCACAACACCTTCAAAGATCTGGATACGCTCACGGTTACCCTCAACAACTTTTACGTGTACACGTAAAGTGTCACCAGGACGGAACGCAGGAAGATCAGTGCGAAGCTGTTCTTTTGTGATATCTTGAATTAGTTTTTGCATCGTTTTCAACTCCTTCCAACAGATGCTCTTAGCCACAATTGCCCGGCACAGCGGAACATCGTTTTCAAGCTTTTGAAGGATAAGCCCTCTTAAGCCACAAGTAGTATCATATCATAACTTCATTGCCTGTGCAATAGGATCTATTCGTTTTCCCACTCAGAAATCCATTTTCTTTGTTCGTCAGTAAGCGGATAGTTTTCAAGAAGATCCGGCCTTCTTAAAAAGGTTCTCCTGATCGATTCTTTATTCCGCCACTCTTTTATCTTTGCGTGGTTGCCGGAAAGAAGGGTATCTGGCACTTTTAAACCTTTATAATCTGCGGGCCTTGTATAATGCGGATGCTCTAAAAGCCCCGTGCTGAAGGAATCCTCCACATGGGACGCTTCTTTTCCGAGGACTCCCGGCAAAAGCCTGACAACACTGTCGGCAATCATCATCGCAGGCAGCTCTCCTCCCGTCAGCACAAAGTCTCCGATCGAGATTTCATCTGTTGCGAGGTGCTCCCGGATGCGTTCATCATACCCTTCATAGTGGCCGCAGATAAACATCAAATGCTCCTCGCGCGCCAGCTCCTCCGCTTTCTTCTGCGTGAAGCGCTCACCTTGCGGGCAGACGAGAATAATGCGCGGCTTAGCGTCTGTGTCGGCTGTCAGCTTTTCAACCGCATCAAAGACGGGCTGAGGCTTTAACACCATTCCTGCGCCCCCGCCGTACGGGTAATCGTCAACCGTTTGGTGCTTATTATCAGAAAAGGCCCGGAAATTGATGACGTCAAAGCGCACCGCTTCTTTTTCCTGCGCTTTCAGCAGGATGGATGAGCCGAGCACACCTTGAAACATCTCGGGAAACAGTGTTAAAAAGTCGATTTTCATTCGTCTATTAACCCTTCCATTACATGAATCTTAATTTTCTTCTCATTTATATTAATATCCTTTACCACGGAAGCAATATACGGAATGAGCGCATCTTTTTTTCCTTTTCTTGCTACTACCCAAACGTCATTAGCCCCCGGCGTCAAAATTTCTCTGACTGTGCCGATCAGCTCTCCGTCTTCTGAAACAACCTCGCAGCCGATGATTTCATGAAAATAAAATTCGTCTTCCTCAAGCTCTCCCAGATCTTCTTCCGGAACTTTGATGATCGCGTTTTTTAAATTTTCTACTTCGTTTAAGCTCGGTCTTTCTTTGAATTGCAGCAGGTGAAACTGTTTATGAAGCCTGTGTGTATTTACCGTAACTTTTACAGGCTCCGCCGCACCCTCCATAAATAGATACAGCGTATTGCCGGGCTTGTACCGTTCTTCGGCAAAGTCCGTTTTAGAAATAACCCGCACTTCGCCTTTAATGCCGTGAGTATTTACAATTTTGCCTACGTTAAACCATCTGTTTGTCATATCATCACCTCGGGCGAATTTCAATTACTACCCCGTCTTTTATGACGATGGTATTTGCCGCTGTTTTTTCATGCCAGTTATCACCGACTTCAATCGACAGCAGCGCATCGATTTCCTTTTCCTTCACTTCGCTTCCAAGCGGCAGCGTGTGTGTCTGGCTCATCTGAAAATCGATCATTTTGATTTTGTCTTGTCTTTTTTCAATGGCTTTTTTAAAGGATTCCGCCACATCCGGATTCTGCTGATCTTTTTCATGTTTTCTAAGCTGAAAATAGAGCTGGCTGCATTCTCGTTCAAGCATTTGCTTTTTTTCTGCAAAAGAGGCTAAAAGCTTTTCCTTACTTTGCTCGGTCAGAACCTGCATAACGGTTACCCTGTGAATAATCTGCATAGGACCAGACTCCCCACTTTTCCAACATATTCTGTTCATTTGCTTTTTTTACGTGTAAAAAAAGGGGAGGTGCCGGCCCTCTCCCTTTTAGTCAAATATCTCAAATTGAACTTTCTTAGAAGACTGTGCGCCAGCTGCAAAAACAACGGTTCGAATCGCTTTTGCAGTCCGGCCTTGCTTTCCGATAATTTTACCGGTATCTGACTCATTGACAGATAAGCGAAGCGCAATCTTTTGATCGGTCTCTTCTTTTGTGACCCGGATGTCTTCCGGATGGTCGACAAGCGGAGCCACAACACTGACAATCAAATCTTCCAAGTGTTGATCAGTCATTACTTGCCTTGTTTAGCGTTGTGGAATTTTTCCATAATTCCTTGGCTTGAGAACAAGTTGCGAACTGTGTCAGAAGGTTTAGCTCCTGTTTGAAGCCATTTAAGAGCAAGCTCTTCGTTGATTTTAACTTCAGCCGGTTTCAAAACCGGGTTGTATGTGCCGACTGTTTCGATGAAACGGCCGTCACGCGGTGAACGAGAATCTGCTACAACAATACGATAGAAAGGAGATTTTTTTGCTCCCATACGTTTTAAACGAATTTTTACTGCCATTTTACTAGCACCTCCGAAAATATTTCAACAAGATAGTATATTAACAATGATAAAAGTGTTTGTAAAGTGTTTTTTCTTAACAACGGTTTTATCATGTATAACCGATTACATAAAAGGTAATTTAAAGCCTTTTTTCTTCCCTTTTGACATGTTTGTCATTTGCTTCATCATTTTTTTCATTTCCTCAAACTGCTTTAAAAGACGGTTGACTTCCTGAACGGATGTTCCGCTTCCTTTCGCAATCCGCTTGCGCCGGCTGGCATTGATGATATCCGGCTGTTCTTTTTCAAGAACAGTCATTGATTTAATGATCGCTTCTACATGATTAAGCTGTTTTTCATCCACTTGGATGTTTTTTAAGCCCTTCATTTTGCCTGCGCCGGGCATCATTTGCAGCAGTTCGTCAAGAGGGCCCATGTTTCTGACCTGACCGAGCTGCTCCAAAAAGTCGTCCAATGTGAAGCTCATCGTCCTCATTTTTTGTTCAAGCTCTTTGGCTTTGTCTTCATCGACTGTCGCCTGAGCTTTTTCGATCAAGGTTAACACGTCACCCATTCCGAGAATCCGGGAAGCCATCCGTTCAGGATGGAACGCTTCAAGCGCGTCGAGTTTTTCTCCCAATCCCGCAAACTTAATCGGCGTGTTTGTCACTGCGCGGATAGAAAGCGCAGCGCCGCCGCGGGTATCCCCGTCAAGCTTCGTCAATACAACACCGGTTAATCCGAGCTGATCATTGAAGCTTTTGGCAACGTTTACCGCATCCTGACCGGTCATTGAGTCTACGACAAGGAAAATTTCCTCAGGATTTGCAACTTCCTTTACGCCGGCGAGCTCATCCATCAATTCATGATCAATGTGCAGGCGTCCGGCGGTATCTATAATCACATAATCATAGTGCTCTTCCTTCGCTTTTTCAATCGCCTGTTTGGCGATTTCCAGCGGGCTGACCTGATCGCCGAGTGAAAAAACGGGCATATCAAGCTGTTTCCCCAGTGTTTCCAGCTGCTTGATCGCAGCGGGGCGGTAGATATCCGCAGCTGCGAGCAGCGGTTTGCGATTATGCTTTTTACGCAGCAGGTTGGCAAGCTTCCCCGTGGTTGTCGTTTTACCGGCACCTTGGAGCCCGACCATCATAATAACGGTCGGCGGGCGTTTGGCAACGGCGATTTTGCTCTCTTCGCCGCCCATCAGCTCGGTAAGCTCTTCTTTTACAACTTTAATAACCTGCTGTCCGGGTGTCAGACTCTTCATGACGTCTTGCCCGACGGCCCGTTCACTTACTTTTTTCACAAAATCCTTTACGACTTTAAAGTTAACGTCAGCCTCAAGAAGTGCAAGACGGACTTCACGCATCATCTCTTTAACGTCTTGTTCGCTGACTTTTCCTTTTCCGCGGATTTTTGAAATCGTCTTTTGCAGTCGGTCGGCTAATCCTTCAAATGCCATTGTTTGCCGCCTCCTAATCTAATTTCTCAAGCGCTTCAATCAGAGCCGTCATTTCTTTTTCTTCCCGCAAGCCGGAAGCAAGCTCTTTCAGCTTTGTAAACATCTCTTTACGCTCCTGAAACTTCTTTAAAAGGAGCAGTTTTTCTTCATATTGTTCAAGCATCGCTTCTGTCCGTTTGATGTTATCGTAAACGGCTTGTCTTGAAACGTCATACTCTTCGGCTATTTCACCAAGGGAGAAATCGTCCAAATAATAAAGCGACATATAACTCTTTTGTTTTGACGTCAACAACGACTGGTAAAAGTCAAACAAATAGTTCATTCTCGTCGTTTTTTCGAGCGACATTTGAGCTCTCCCCTTTGTTAAGTCAAATCCCTTTACAAAAACTTAGTTTACATGGTTTCAAAGCAACTGTCAAGTTTTTATCTTGTCAATGGAAAGCCAGCCGAAATCCCTTCATTCTCTCTAGAATATTATGCCGTTTTCATTTTATTCCGCGGCTTTCTGTAAGCGAAAAGCCGGAGCGCTTTTTGCGCCCCGGCTGAAACCGGCAGTCTATTCTTCCGCGTTTTCCACTAAGTCTGAAAAGAGTCCGTATACGTACGACTCCGCATCAAACCGCTGGAGATCATCGACTTTTTCGCCGAGGCCGACCAGCTTGACCGGAATGTGGAGCTCATTACGGATCGCCAAAACAATTCCGCCTTTTGCGGTTCCGTCGAGCTTCGTTAATGCGATTCCCGTCACATTTGTCGCTTTGGAGAATTCTTTAGCCTGCGCCATCGCATTTTGTCCTGTCGTCGCATCGAGAGCGAGCAGAACCTCATGGGGCGCGTCAGGCACTTCTCTTTCAATGACGCGTTTTACTTTTTCAAGCTCTTTCATTAAGTTTACTTTATTTTGAAGGCGGCCAGCCGTATCACAAATTAACACATCCGCGCCTCTCGCTTTTGCAGCATGTACGGCATCGTAAATAACCGCCGCAGGATCACTTCCGGCAGCCTGCTTAATCACAGGCACGCCAGACCGTTCTCCCCATACTTCAAGCTGTTCAATCGCTCCCGCCCTGAATGTGTCTCCGGCAGCAAGCACGACTGACTTGCCCTCGTTTTTCAGCTTATGGGCAAGCTTTCCGATCGTTGTCGTTTTTCCGACGCCGTTTACACCGACAAGCAGGATGACATTCAAGCGGCCGTCCTGAATATTCAATTCAGAAATTTGTTCATCGCCGCTGTTATAAATCTCGACAAGCTTTTCAGAAATAACGGACTGAACTTCCTGAGGGTCTTGGATATTCTTCAGCTTCACTTCTTTTTTCAGCTCGTCAATCAGCTCCATTACTGTTGTAAAGCCTACGTCCGCGCTGATCAGCAATTCCTCAAGCTCTTCAAAAAAGTCTTCGTCAACTTTTCGGTAGCGGGAGACGAGATCGTTCACTTTAGTTGAGAAAGAGTTTCTCGTTTTTTCAAGTCCTTCTTTAAATTTTTCAGATACGGAGTCTGTCTGTTTCGTGATTTTCTCTTTTAATTTTTTAAAAAAGCTCATCTTTCAACCTCTTTCCTCGTTACTGAACGAATTCTTTTGTTTCTTCCAGTTTCACTGAAACCATCCTGGAGACGCCGGATTCCTGCATGGTGACGCCGTAGAGGACATCCGCTTCTTCCATCGTGCCTTTTCTGTGGGTGATGACGATAAACTGGCTGTCGCCGCTGTATTTCTTTAAGTATTGCGCAAACCTGAAGACATTGGCTTCATCAAGCGCAGCTTCAACTTCATCAAGAACGCAAAACGGCACAGGCCTTACCTTCAGAATGGAGAACAAAAGGGCAATGGCTGTAAGCGCCCGTTCTCCGCCTGACAACAGATTTAAGTTTTGCAGTTTTTTCCCCGGAGGCTGCGCGATGATGTCCACACCTGAGTTGAGAAGGTCATTCGGATCGGTAAGCTTCAGTTCGGCGCGTCCTCCCCCGAATAAGGAACGGAACACGTCATTAAAGTGAGAACGGATTTGGACAAACGTCTCATGAAAACGCTTCGTCATTTCGGAATCCATCTCTTCAATGACTTGGAACAACGTATTTTTCGCTTCTGTCAGATCATTTTTTTGCTCTGTTAAAAACTCATACCGCTCATTGACTCTTTCAAATTCATCAATGCTTCCGAGATTGACCGTTCCAAGCTCTTCAATTGACAGCTTGATCAGTTTGACCCGTTTTCTTGCTTCTTCAGGTTCTGTTTCGAGGTGATACTTTTCTTTCGCCCCTTCAAAGGATAAGCTGTATTCTTCCCGTAAATATTGCAGTAAATTATCGAGCTCTACTTCCATCCGGCCCAGCTTTACTTCTTCATCTTTCAGGATGGCTGTTTTTTGCTTGTACAGGCGTTTCATCTCTTTCAGTTCAAGCTCGTTCGTATCAAGAGCCCGCTGGAGTTTGACACGCTGGTTGCGACGTAACGCAATCAGTTCAATCGTTCTCGTTTTATCGTGCAGCTTATGCTTTGCCGCTTCTTCAAGCTGCTCTTCCCCGCTCGTGCTTGAGGTCATCTCTGAGGTTAAGAAGCTTAAATCTTCTTTCGTTTCTTTTAAGGCGAGCTGTGTTTCTTCAAGCTCTTTTTTCAGCCTTGTGAGATTTTCCTCTTCGCTCGTGCATGCCTGTTCTTTTTTCGCTGCGGCTACTTTACATTCTGTCAGCTCATGGGAGAGCGTTTCTTTTGTAGAGGATTGAGTTTGCTTTTGCTTTGTCAGCCTGTCCATTTCCTCTTCAAGCTCTTTCAGCTGGGTTGATGCTTCTTGGAGCTGCTTTTCCAATTCCGACTTGCGCATCTGTTTCTCCCGGCTGTTTTCAGTGAGTGACGCTTTCTCCTGATCATAAAGCTCCAAATGGGTATTGATGTTTTTTTCGGCGACTTCAAGTTCATACAGCCGGCCTTTTACATCCTGCTGTTTGCTTCTGAAGGCTTCACCGTCTTCACGCAAGCCGGTGAGTGTATTCTCAAGTTCCTGAATGGCTTGTTTCAGAGTTTTGACTTCTTTTTCGAGCACGGCCGTTTTTTCTTCCATTTCGGTAAGCCGCGCCGTCACTGTTTCAAGCTCACGGCTTCTGCCCAGCAAAGAATTGTTTTTCTTTTTCACCGCACCGCCCGTCATAGACCCGCCGGGGTTGACGACATCGCCCTCAAGCGTGACGATGCGGTAGCGGTGGCCGAGAAGCTTGGCCAGTTCATTTGCGCCTTTTAAATTCTCGGTAATCAGCACCGTGCCGAGAAGGTTTTGTATGACGTTTCGGTAAGCCGGGTCATATGTGACGAGCCCGCTTGCTGTGCCGAGAAAAGAAGGATGCCCTTGTGCCACCTGCTCGTCCCGTGATTGCAGCTGGCGGTTTTTGATCACCGAAAGCGGCAGAAACGTCGCGCGGCCGAAAGAATTCTGTTTTAAATATTGAATCGCTTTTCTCGCGGACTGCTCATCTTCTGTGACAACGTGCTGCGCCGCTGCGCCGAGCGCGATTTCGATCGCCGTTTCATATTTTTGTTCGGTGGTGATCAGTTCAAGAACGGCGCCCCGGATTCCGCCGAGCTGCTCCTTCGCTTTCAGCACTTCTTTTACACCTTGATAAAATCCTGAAAAGTCGCCTTGCATCGTTTCAAGCATATCCTTTTTAGATCTGGCCTGCTGGACAAATTGATATGCCTGATAAAGCGCGGATTCTTTTTTTTCATATTGGCGTTTTTTCTGTTCATATGCCGTCTGTACGTCGCGGTATGTGCCGACCTGATTGTGAATATCTTGTTCAATACGGGCCAATTCATCCTCACACGCCGCTTTGCGGACAGAAATGTCTTTGCGTTCTTGGATGTATTTTTCGTTATTTGCGGTCAGTCTTGCCTGCTGGACGGCTGATTGGGACATTTGGTCATCCAAAAGCTGAAGCTCATTCCGAATCGCCGCCTGACCGTTTAACAGCTCAAAGTAATCGCTTTTTAATTGTTCAATTTTCTCTTCTACGTTTTCGTTGTGCAGACTGAGGGCCTGCTGCTTTTCTTTCACCTGGGCTTTTAATTGTTTTACTTCTGCCCGCAGCTTGTCATAGACAGCCGACTGCTTCGAAATGCCGGCCTTCAGTTCGGTTTCTTTTTTTTCATAGTGCGTAACCGCTTCCTCAAGCTGTTCTTGGTTTTGTGCGGCGTTTTTTTTGCGTTCTTTCAGCACTTCTTTCCGGCCTTCGAGCTTCTCAAGCTCTTCACTTGTCACAAGCAGAACCTGCTGCAGTTCGTTTACTGATTCGTCAAGAGCGTGAATTTTATCTCGCGTCTCTTCAATCAGCGCTTCTTTGGCTGATATTGCGGACGATTCCGCAAGCTCTTCTTCTTTTGCCGTCTGTACTTTTTCTTTTAAGCCGGTCCATTTGCCATGCAGCTCTTCGATATCAAAAGCAGTGAGGGCAATTTCAACGTGCTCAAGCTCTTTCTTTTTCTCTAAATAATCTTTGGCGATAGACGCCTGGATTTTAAGCGGTTCGACCTGGCCTTCAAGTTCGTGAAGAATATCTTCCACCCTGTTTAAGTTATCCTGCGTCTCAAACAGCTTGTTTTCTGCTTTTTTCTTTCTTGTTTTATATTTCAGCACTCCGGCCGCTTCTTCAAAAATACTGCGGCGGTCTTCTGCCTTGCTGCTGAGAATTTCTTCGACTTTTCCTTGGCTGATAATGGAAAACGCTTCTTTTCCGAGCCCGGAATCCATAAATAAATCGATGATATCCTTCAGGCGGCACTGCTGGTTGTTAATGAGAAATTCACTTTCTCCTGATCGGTACACCCGTCTCGTCACACTGACTTCGTGAAAATCAATCGGCAGAAAGTGATCTTCATTATCAAGCGTCAAAGTAACTTCAGCAAGATTCAGCCGTTTGCGCGAGTCACTTCCGGCAAAAATAATGTCCTCCATTTTCCCGCCCCGAA
The DNA here is from genome assembly GCF_019891195.1 of Bacillus sp. YC2. Lineage (NCBI taxonomy): Bacteria > Bacillati > Bacillota > Bacilli > Caryophanales > Bacillaceae > Bacillus > Bacillus sp. YC2. Next base: position 116,182 of record NZ_JAHXDO010000002.1, read on the forward strand.
GCGAACGGGCCGATTGTTCGCCCAGCACCCAGCGGATCGCTTCCGTAATGTTGCTTTTTCCGCTTCCGTTCGGTCCGACAACGGCCGTGACGCCTTTCACAAAGTCAACGGAGATCCGTTCTGCAAATGATTTAAATCCTATAACGTCTAAACGTTTGAGGAACATCTTAGATCCTCCTTATCGTATAAGTATTTCAATATTATCATAATCACACGCTTATATCAGTCGGCAAACATACTGAAATCCCCCTAGGAGATACAGGGGGATTTTATTGTTTCGTATGGTGTTTTTGCAATTTCGCAAGAGCTTCCTGTGCTGCGTGCTGCTCGGCTTCTTTTTTGGAGCGGCCGTTGCCGACACCGAGCGCTTCGCCTTTAAGAGAGACGATGGCTTCGAATTCCCGGTTATGGGCAGGCCCTTTTTCATTGAGTATTTTGTACTCAAGCGACCCTTTTCCGTCCCGCTGTACAAATTCTTGAAGCTGGCTTTTAAAATCCATCACATGAGAAAAAGCACCATCGTTTATTTTAGGGAATACATAAACTTTTAGGAATTGCTGAACCGGCTCAAGGCCCTGATCCAGGTACAACGCGCCGATAAACGCCTCAAACACATCCGCTAAAAGCGCCGGACGCTTTCTGCCGCCCGTCATCTCTTCTCCTTTTCCCAGCAGCACGAGGTCGCCGAAGGACAATTCGTGGGCAAGGGAAACGAGTGACGGCTCGCATACGATAGCGGCTCTCAGCTTCGTCAAATCTCCTTCACTCATGGCCGGATATTTGGCAAATAAGAATTGGGAGATCGTCAGTTCCAAAACAGCGTCACCTAAAAATTCAAGCCTTTCGTTATCTTCATACGGCTTTTTCCGATGCTCATTCACATAAGATGAATGTGTAAATGCTTGATACAAAAGTTTCTCGTTTTGAAAATGAACCGAAATCCGTTCTTGAAACTCTTTAAATTGCTCTATTTTTTTATAGAACTTTTTTTTATCTTTAAAATGTGAGTGTTTTGACATAGTAACCTCCATAGGCACATCAGGTTCACCGCGCTCCTCACCATAAACGGAATCGGCAGCGCGCACAGCGTCATACGCTGATAACCGCACGATTAAAGGGCTAAAGCCCCGCGGTTAGGCGGGACTTTCAGCATCAGCTTATTGCTGGTTTTGTATGTAGTTCACAGCGTCGCCGACTGTTGCAATTTTTTCAGCATCTTCGTCAGAAATCTCCATATCAAACTCGTCTTCAAGTTCCATAACAAGCTCAACTACATCTAGGGAATCAGCACCTAAGTCTTCCTTGAAAGAAGCTTCAAGTTTGACGTCAGCTTCATCAACGCCAAGGCGGTCTACGATGATCTTCGTTACACGCTCTAATGTATCTGCCATAGCAATTCACCTCCCCTCAAAGTATTATAGTGGATTCGTTTTTAAAAAACTAGAGAAACTAGGACGAAATTTTAAAAACAAATCTTTACATCACCATTCCGCCGTCAATATGAAGGGTCTGGCCCGTCATATAACGCGCTCCTTCAGAAGCCAGGAACGTCACAACGCTGCTGACATCACCGGGATCTCCGAAACGCGCGAGCGGAATCTGCTTCAGCATTTCATCTTGGACTTCTTTAGAAAGCTTGTCCGTCATATCTGTGGAAATAAAGCCCGGCGCAATGGCATTTACCGTAATATTGCGGCTTGCAAGCTCTTTAGCTGATGATTTGGTTAAGCCGATCACGCCGGCTTTTGCCGCCACATAGTTGGCCTGTCCGGGGTTTCCGCTGACGCCGACGATGGATGATACATTGATAATCCGGCCGGAACGCTGCTTCATCATCTGTCTTGTCACAGCTTTTGTGCAGTTGAATACACCCTTTAGGTTAATGTTAATGACGTCATCCCATTCATTTTCTTTCATTCTCATTAATAAATTATCTTTCGTAATGCCCGCATTGTTCACGAGAATGTCGATAGACGAAAATGCCGCGATAGCTTCTTTCATCATGTTTTGTACTTCTTCGGGATTTGATACATCCGCTTTTACCGCGATCGCGTTTCGGCCCAATGATTTAATCTCATCCACCACTTCATTCGCTTTCGCTTCATTGCCTGAATAATTGACCACAACATTTGCGCCGTTTTTCGCAAGGTCAAGCGCGATGGCCCGTCCGATGCCGCGTGACGCTCCCGTTACGACTGCCGTTTTTTCATTAAGCATCCTGGTTCTCCTCCTTCAGCGTTTGAATCGCCAATTCAATCGTCTCATGATCAGAAACCGCAATTGTTTTTAAGCGGCGGTTTACTTTTTTTACAAGCCCTGAAAGCACTTTTCCGGGCCCGATTTCAATAAAAGTCGTGACGCCTTCGTCAATCAGCTTATTGACGGTTTCTTCAAAGCGTACAGGTGAATAAAGCTGTTCGATCAGTTTTTTCTTGATATCGTCTTTTTCGGTCATAACATCTGCTGAAACATTTGAAATGACCGGAACAGCGGCATCTTTTAATTCACAGGCGTCAAGCACCTCTTCAAGCTTTTGTGCGGCGGGTTTCATTAATTCAGAGTGGAACGGACCGCTTACCTCCAACGGAATAGCCCGTTTCGCTCCGTTGTTTTTCGCTTCTTCTGATGCAAGCTCTACGCCTTTTGCCGTTCCCGAAATCACGATCTGACCGGGGCAGTTCAGGTTGGCAAGCTGCACGAGGTTGCCTTTTTCGGTCACTTGATCCGTTACCTTCTTCAAGGCTTCCGCGTCCATGCCGAGAATCGCAGCCATCGCCCCTTCTCCGGCCGGTACTGCTTCGTTCATAAATTCTCCGCGTTTTCTGACAGTGTAGACGGCGTCTTTAAATGATATCGCTCCAGCCGCAACAAGCGCTGAATATTCGCCAAGGCTGTGTCCGGCTGTAAAATCAGGCGTGATGCCGGATTCTTTAAATTTTTCTAATACGGCAATGCTTGTTGTTAACAGCGCGGGCTGCGCGTTATATGTAAGAGTTAATTCACTGGCGTCTCCTTCAAAAATCAGCGAGCTGAGCTTTGTTTCAAGCGTCTCGTCCGCTTCATCAAAAATACGCTTTGATGCTTCTTCCCGTTCATACAAGTCTTTTCCCATACCGATGAATTGTGATCCCTGTCCGGGAAATAAAAATGCAATCTTACTCATGATGCGGTAACCTCCAGACTACTCATCTGTTTTTTCTTCTTTTACTTCTTCTTCAATAAATGCAGCTACGTTTTGGCTGACCATTTCTCTCGCCTGGCGCACTGCATGGTAAACGGCGCGTGCGTCAGAAGAGCCGTGCGCTTTAATGACAGGCGCTTTTAATCCGAAAAGACTCGCTCCGCCGTACTCAGAATAATCCATTTTAAGCTTCATTTCCATCAGTTTCGGTTTCAGCACCCCGGCTGCAAGCTTTGATGCGAAACTTGATGTAAGCGTGTCTTTCAGCATTTTGAAAATGGATAAAGCCGAACCTTCCAATGTTTTCAGCGTGACATTTCCCGTAAAGCCGTCTGTGACAATGACGTCGGCAGCGCCTTCTAACAGATCTCTCGCTTCAACATTTCCGACGAAATTGACGTTTGTTTCTTTTAATAATTCAAAGGTCTTTTTCGTCAGCTCGTTTCCTTTCTTCTCTTCCGTGCCGACATTTAATAAGCCTACCCGCGGTGAGGGGATACCGAGAACCTGGCGGGCATAGACAGAACCCATTATCGCATACTGAACAAGATGTTCTGGTTTGGCATCGACATTGGCTCCCACATCAAGAAGAAGGAACCCGTCGCCTGATACGGTCGGAAGCGTCGGTGCGAGCGCCGGACGGTCAATTCCTTTAATTCTGCCGACGATAAACAGCCCCGCTGTCATCAGCGCACCCGTATTCCCCGCCGAAATGCAGGCGTCCGCTCTGTTTTCTGCCACTTCCTGCGCCATCAGCACCATGGAAGAATTTTTCTTTCTGCGTACGGCGCGAACCGGTTCGTCCGTCGGTTCAATCACTTCGTCGGCGTGCAATACGGTGATGCGGTCTGATGTTGTTGGCAAATGTGATTCTATTGTTGTCTTGTCACCGACAAGCGTAATATGAAGATCGTCAAAAGCCTCTATACTCTTCATTACTCCGTCAATAACAGCTTTGGGTGCGTTGTCGCCTCCCATTGCATCTACAGCTATTCTCATGCATGCTCCACCTTTATGAATGTTTTGAACGGTACATGTCAAAATCCCCCGAGAAAACGACTTCTTCTCCTACATAGCTGTTGACTTCGACTACCGTTCTGCCTTTTTCTTTTTCGACTGCCGTCACCTTTGCTTTTGCAACGACGCGTTCTCCCTCTTTTACCTGTCTTGTAAAACGGATATGCGCGCTTGCGGTCAGCGCCAGTTCATCATCAATTACGGCAACGGCGAGTGAGTTCGCCTGCGCAAACAAATGATGCCCCCGCGCAATTTGATTGCGGCTGAAGACATGCTCGCGTCTTACTTCAAATATAGAAATGGCCTGGCCGTCAAGCTCCAGATCAATGATTTCACCGATTACTTCATCTAACGGCAGTGACTTCACTTCGTCTTCAAGTGTTTGTTCTGCCACGTTTTTAATTCTTTCTCTAAGCTCCGGTATGGAGAGCTCTAAGCGGTCCAAACGGATCGTCTGAATGCTTACTCCGAATTTCCCCGATAATTCCTCATCTGTGATGAAGGGTGTCGATTTGATCGTCTGCTGTAATAATTTTTGGCGTTCTTTCTTATTTCTTCTCATCATTAAACACCATCCGGACAATTAAGACTAGGTACTAATAGTAGTATATAATTTCATAGATTGGAATGCAATGATTGTTTACGAAGAAAACCAAAATTTCCGGCTCAGCTTAATTTCTCGCCTTCAAGGACGCCGCTTGAGATTAAGTGATCCCGCAGTGCGCGGTATTCGTCATCTTTCCAGAAAGCCTCTGAGGATACAAGATTCACTGCATCCTGCCGGGCCGTTTCCAGCGCTCTGTAGTCATGAACCATATCAGCCACTTTGAATTCAGGCATGCCGCTTTGTTTCTTCCCGAAAAAGTCGCCGGGCCCGCGCAGTTCTAAGTCTTTTTCTGAAAGCTCAAAGCCGTCGTTTGTCTCCGACATGATTCTCATCCGCTCTTTGCCGGTTTCAGATTTCGGATCGGCCATTAAGATACAAAAGGACTGGTGCTCCCCCCGGCCGACCCGGCCGCGAAGCTGGTGAAGCTGTGATAAACCGAAGCGGTCAGCATCATAAATGACCATGATGGTCGCATTCGGCACGTTTACTCCGACTTCAACCACGGTTGTTGATACAAGAATTTGACAATGGTTGGCGCTGAAATCTCTCATGACCTGGTCTTTTTCATCAGAATGGAGCTTGCCGTGCATCAGGCCGACATTCCATTTTCCGCGGTAAACGTCAGACAGCATGTTGTACACATCAATTGCATTCTGCACATCAAGCTTGTCCGATTCTTCAATGAGCGGGCAAATGATATATGCCTGTCTTCCCTGCTTCAGCTCTTTTTCAATAAAAGCCAAAATCCGCTCCAGCATGTCATGCTTGACCCAATAGGTTTCAATCTGTTTCCGCCCGGCAGGCATTTCATCAATAACGGATACATCCATTTCTCCGAATACGGTAATGGCAAGGGTCCTCGGAATCGGCGTGGCGGTCATAAACAGCACATCAGGGTCCTGGCCTTTGCTTCTGAGCTTTTTGCGCTGCTCGACTCCGAACCTGTGCTGTTCGTCCGTAATGACAAGGCTTAAAGCTTTAAATTCCACTTCATCCTGAATTAAGGCGTGAGTGCCTACAAGAATATCAATCTCTCCGAGGGCAAGGCGCTCCAGCAGCTCCCTGCGCCGTTTTCCTTTTACGGAGCTGGTCAAAAGCGCAATGTTGACATCTTCGTTCGCAAATAAAGATACGAGGGAGTCGGCATGCTGCTCAGCAAGGATTTCCGTCGGCACCATTAAAGCCCCTTGATATCCAGAGAGAATCGCGGCGTATAAAGCGATAGCGGCGACGGCTGTTTTCCCTGATCCGACATCGCCTTGCAGCAGACGATTCATTCTGTAAGGCGATGTCATATCCGCCGTAATTTCACGCAGCACACGCGTCTGGGCATCTGTAAGCGAAAAGGGCAGGCTGCTGACAAAGGCGGTGAGCTTTTCGGCCGGAAACGAATGGCTGATGCCTTCTGACTGTTCTCTTTCCGCCTTTCGGAACGCCTGCATCTTCAGCTGGAATATTAAAAATTCTTCATAAACAAATCGGCGTCTTGCCTGCTGTAAAGATTCTCTCGTTTCCGGCTGGTGCATCGTCTGCAAGGCGCGGCGGTAATCAAGCAGTTTGTAGCGGATTCTCAGTTTCTCAGGAAGCGGGTCAGCGGCCGCATCAAGATGATGCTGCAGCGCTTCCTTGATAAATCGCCTCATCATTTTAACGGTGACGTTTTCTTTAACGGAATATACCGGCTCAATGCTTTTGTCTTCTTGGTGCGGGCCGTTTTTTAATTCCTGCACCGAAACGGTCTGCCTGTGTTTGTCCCATTTTCCGGATATCGTGACGACAGAACCGAGTGAAAGCTTCTTTTTTAAGTACGGGCGGTTAAAACAAACAGCCGTGATTAAATAGTTTCCGACAAGCACTCTGAATGTGAGCCTGTTTCGTTTTTTGCCGTAATAGGTAAGAGAAGGTTCTGAATGAACCTTCCCTTCTACGGTGACTCTCTCTTCATGTTTTACTTCTTCTAAATCCCTCAGCTCATAGTCATCATAACGGTAAGGGAAATAATTCAGAAGATCAGAAATATCATATATACCCAGTTCATGTAATGTTTTTTCTGTTTCCGGCCCAATGCCCTTAATATCCGCTATACTAGTTTGCTGATGTTGTTTCACTTGACTTTAGCGCTCCTCCGAATATTTTTTTCTCTAATTCTCTTCCCGTCGGTGTCGCGGCTAAACCGCCTTGTCCCGTTTCTCGAAGTGCGGTCGGCATTGTTTGTCCGATTTTGTACATCGCGTCAATGACCTCATCGCAAGGGATGCGGCTTGTGATGCCGGCAAGCGCCATATCTGCCGCAATCATTGCGTTGGATGCCCCCATTGCGTTCCGTTTGACGCAAGGCACTTCAACCAAGCCTGCAACCGGGTCACACACGAGGCCGAGCATATTTTTAAGCGTAATCGCCATTGCTTCCGCTGATTGCTGAGGCGTTCCGCCCGCCATTTCCACAATTGCAGCCGCTGCCATCCCGGAAGCCGACCCGACTTCTGCCTGACAGCCGCCGGCCGCCCCTGAAATACTCGCATTATTCGCAACGACAAAGCCGAAAGCACCGGCTGTAAAAAGAAAACGGATCATTTGTTCTGTCGTCGGGTTGAGCTTATGCTTTACGGCAAATAAAGTCCCCGGCACAACCCCCGCCGAACCGGCAGTCGGAGTCGCACAGATCGTTCCCATCGCAGCATTGACTTCATTTGTCGCTACAGCTTTTGAAACGGCGTCTAAAATAAGATTGCCTGACAGGCTCTTTCCTGATTGAATGTACGCCTGAAGTTTAACCGCATCTCCGCCTGTTAATCCGGTTTGGCTTGTAACGCCATTCAGCCCTTTTTCGACTGCGGCCTCCATGACGGAAAGGTTGCGCTCCATCCCTTGAAAGATTTCTTCTCTCGTTTTTTGGGTAACTTCCATCTCTTGCGTAATCATGACTTCTGAAATCGGAATTTGTTTTTCTTTTGTGATTTCGATTAATTCTTTTACATTACGAAACATGTCATATTCCTCCTGACTTTTTAGTCAGCTATCTTAGTAACCTGAATAATATTCGGCAGTGTTGAAAGTTCGTCAAGCACTTCTTCATCAATATTCTGATCGACTTCAATCGTCATCAGCGCAAGCTGGCCGACGTCTTTGCGGGCAACTTCCATATGGCCGACATTGATGGAGAATTTCGCAAGCACATTGGCAACCCCCGCAATGGTGCCGAATTTATCATTATGAACCACTAAAATGGCCGGGTGGTTTCCTGAAAGACGCAGGTCAAAACCGTTTAATTCCGTTATTTCTATTTTGCCTCCGCCGATTGAAATACCGGTAAGGGCAAGCTCTCCCTCATCATCCGAAATGACGATGCGCGCCGTGTTCGGGTGAACGGGCACGGCGTCTTCAGTGCGGAACTCTACATGTATGCCCTTTTCTTCAGCGATTTGAATCGCTGTTTTAATTCGTTCATCAAATGTATCAAAATCAAGCAGGCCGCCGATAATGGCGACATCAGTGCCATGTCCCTTGTACGTTTCCGCAAACGATCCGTAAAAGGATACAACGATACGCCGGGGCTCCCGCCTGAATAAACTTCTGGCCACTCTGCCGATCCGTGCGGCTCCTGCCGTATGTGAGCTGGATGGGCCGATCATAACCGGACCGATAATATCAAAAACGCTCCTATACTTCATGCTGTTTGTTCCTCCTTATCATCACTTCTTCAGCGCTTTTCTTTAGACTAATTGATCATTTATAAATTGGCAAGCCGGCGCGCTGCCGCACTGGCGCAGGTAAATAACGGCATAAGAATAGAAGGGCCTAAAAAGCCCTTCTATTCCGCCGCAAATATATATGGGTACAGAGGCTGTCTGCCGTTATGGATTTCAACCTCGATATCGTCGTAAACGCTTGTGAGATAATCGCCGAGTTTCTCAGCTTCTTCTTCTGATGCGTCCTCTCCATACAAAATAGTTACGATTTCATCTTCTTCCCCAATCATTTCATCAAGCAGCAATTTTGCGGCAGAAAGCCGATCGCCGGCGCTGCCGATAATCGAGCTGTTTAAAATTCCGATAAAATCACCTTTTTTAATATCCTTGCCGTCTATGTGGGTATCCCTGACAGAGTAGGTCACCTGGCCGCTTTTCACATGCTGTATCGCTTCAAGCATGCCGGCTTCATTCACCCCAGCTGACTGCTCGGGATTAAACGCAAGCAGCGCAGCCATACCTTGAGGCACCGTTTTGGCCGGAATGACAATTACCTTTTCCTCAGCAACACTCGCCGCTTGATTGGCTGCCATCACAATATTCGAATTGTTCGGAAGAATGAATACCGTTTCCGCGTTTACAGACTTTACGGCCTCAACAATATCTTCAGTGCTGGGGTTCATCGTCTGCCCGCCTTCAATGACATGTGACGCGCCGATGCTTGTAAACAGTTCAGAAATGCCTTCCCCCATGGCCACAGTCACGATTCCAAAAGGTGTTCGCGCCGCCTTCGAGACGCCTGCCGGCTTCTGCTCCCCGGCCTCTTGGCTGAGAATGGAGGTATGCTGTTCCCTCATGTTTTCAATTTTGATTTTGATTAAATCACCGTAACGCTGTGCCAAATTGAGCACGTTTCCCGGTTCCTCGGCATGAATATGGACTTTTGCCAGCGTATCATCGGCAACGACCAGCAATGAATCGCCGAAACGGCTCAGCTCATTTCTGAACGTATCTTCACTGAACGTTCGTTTATCTTGGTCCAGCCTTACCATAACTTCCGTACAAAATCCGAATTCAATATCTTCTGTACTCAGCATGCTCTGCGCGCTTTTATGATGCTCGGCATTCACCATATCGTCGAGCGCCGGCAGAACCGCTTTTTTTGAAACGGTTTCTCCTTTTAATGAAGCTAAAAAGCCTTCATATACACAAAGCAGGCCTTTTCCGCCGCTGTCAACGACACCGACGTCCTTTAAAACAGGGAGCAGGTCCGGCGTGCGGTTCAGTGACGCTTCCGCTTCTTCAATGACCGCCTCCATTAACGCAATGATATCGGTTTCTTCTTTGGCTGAGGCGACCGCTTTTTTAGCCGCGTCTTTCGCCACCGTTAAAATTGTTCCTTCAACCGGCTTCATCACCGCTTTATATGCCATATCCACTCCGGCTTGAAGAGCCGCGGCAAATTCTTTGGCGTTTATTTCTTTTTTGTTCTCAATGCTTTTTGTGAAACCTCTGAATAATTGGGACAAGATCACCCCTGAGTTCCCTCTGGCTCCCATAAGCAGGCCTTTTGACAAGGCGATGCCGACTTTGCCGATTTCAGGAGAGTCAAGGTGCTCAACTTCCCTCGCGCCTGATGACATGGATAAATTCATGTTTGTTCCGGTATCGCCGTCAGGCACAGGAAATACGTTCAGCGCATCGACTGCCGATGCGTTTTGAGACAATGTCTCAGCCCCCGCCAGAATCATTGCCGCAAAGGCTCTTCCATCTAAGTTTCGTCTAGACAATACTCATCCTCCTCACTACGGGTTCGTTACACGTACGCCTTGGACATAAATATTTACAGAATCCACTGCAAGTCCGATTGTTTGATTTACTGTGTATTTTACTTTCGTCTGAACATTGTAGGCTACCTCTGATATTTTTGTGCCGTAGCTGACAATAATGTACATGTCGATATGTATTTGTTCTGCTTCCTGGCGGACATGCACGCCTCTTGCGAAGTTCTCTTTCCGGAGGATTTCAGACAAACCGTCTTTAATCTGGTTTTTTGAGGCCATCCCCACTATTCCGTAACAGTCAATGGCAGCGCCTCCGGCAACCATTGCGATGACTTCGTTAGATATATCAATCTGTCCGTATTTTGTCTTCATTTCAATGGACACACAGGTTCCTCCTTCGGGTGCATAGAGTTATAGCTATTCTACTATATGTATTCCATTATGAAAAGAAAAGATACAGACAGCAACATTGCAAGAAGAAATGTTGCTGCTTTTACATGTCAAGTGATTTTTCTTGAAAGTAGGGTAAACAATAGTTGCAAACGGTTTTTAGCTGTGGTAAATTATTTAAAGTATTGTATAACGAAAGCATCTAAGACACTATGTTTGGAAAAGATGTTTCGCGCAGTTAGGAGGGAAACAAATGGCACGTAAATGTTTTATTACAGGTAAAAAAACAAAAGCCGGCAACAACCGTTCTCACGCAATGAACGCTTCTAAGCGTACTTGGGGCGCCAACCTTCAAAAGGTCCGCATCCTTGTTGATGGCAAACCTAAAAAAGTATATGTATCTGCTCGGGCTTTGAAATCCGGTAAAGTTGAGCGTGTATAAGCAAAAATGAACGCCTGCCCCTTTTATGCGGCAGGCGTTTTTATGTGTTCAAAGAGGGCAATTCAGCTTCTGAGGCTTACTCTTTTCTAAATGAGCTCAGCATCGCCCGGACAATTCCTCCTAAAAACTTCGGCAATTTAATGGTATAAAATTTCATTTTTGTCCCCTCCTATAAGTCCCGTATCCGCTGCGTTCATCACTTTAGGATTCATGGTTTTTCCGTATATGGCAGAAGCCGCTTTTTTAATCCGCGCTCCTTACCATTATTAATATGCCTTTTGCAAACGAAAAAGTACCTCGTGAATGAATGAGTTCGTTACTAATACATAGTGTGGAACCGAGGGTAATATGACAATTATTCAGCGGATATTTGAAACCTTCCAGGGTCATGCCGTCTGCGGCTTCCGTAAAGGGGATAAATGAAATATAGCGTTTGTCACTTCTTGCATCAAGCGTATAACGCCCCGGAGCGAACATTTGAATTTCATTCTGCCGGTCTATCAGCCTGATAGCGGCGTTTGTTTTTAAGCCTTTGTAAAGAAGCTGAATGTTCCCTAAAAAGTGGTCGGCTCTCCCGCCCGTAACACCAAACATGTGAATGTTGTTCGCATCCATCTTTAAAGCCCAGTCAAGGGCCAGCTCAAGATCGGTCTGATCCTTTTCTGCCTGAAAGACATGCAGGCCGGGCGCCGCTTTTTCAATTTGTCGGCGCTCCTTATCTGTTATGCTGTCAAAATCGCCGAACGCTTCTTTCGGAATCAGCCCGGCTTGTAAGAGAGTGACCGTACCCTTATCCACTCCGACCCACGTCGTATCGCTGTCCGTATACTTGGTCAGATCAGGGATGAGCTCAGGAGGGCCGCCTGCAACGATATTGATTGTATTCATATGGCTTTCCTTTCTCTTTCAACCAAGAAAAGAGCCTATTCGGCTGATGCCGGGCTCTTTTTCAGCTTATTTGCCGCTTCGGATATCAGAAATGGCTTTTTTTCGGTCTGCTTGATTATAAACAGCAGAACCGGCAACAAGCAGATTGGCGCCCGCTTCAGCGCATAAAGGCGCTGTTTCTTTATTGACGCCTCCGTCCACCTCAATTAAAAGCTCAGTTAAACCTCTTTCCTCGGCGAGCTGTTTGACTTCACGAATTTTCGGAAGGACTGAATGAAGGAAAGTCTGCCCTCCGAAACCGGGATTAACCGTCATTAAAAGCACGAGATCAAGCTCGTCGATGATATGCTCGATCATTTGGACAGGCGTGTGCGGATTGAGCACGACTCCCGCCTTCACTCCCTGCTCTTTGATCAATTGAACGGTCCGGTGAAGATGCGGGCACGCTTCAACGTGGACAGATAATATATCCGCTCCCGCTTTCGCAAATGAAGGAATGTAGCGGTCGGGATTTTCAATCATCAGATGCACATCAAGCGGCAGATCTGTCACCGGACGGACCGCTTCCACGATAAGCGGGCCGATTGTAATGTTAGGGACGAAATGGCCATCCATGACATCAATATGGATATAGTCCGCCCCTCCCTTTTCCACGTCTTTAATTTCCTCGCCTAATGAAGCAAAATCGGCGGAAAGAATTGATGGCGCAACCTTCATCATATTAATACCTCGGCTTTCTGTCTTTTATTTCCTGCATGAATTCTTTGTAATGCTCATAGCGGTACGGCTGGATTTCTCCTTCTTCTACCGCTTGCTTTACAGCGCATTTCGGCTCCTTCAGATGCAGACAGCCCCTGAATTTGCACGCAGCGCTGTTTTCTCTGATATCAGGAAACGTGCTTCCTAACTCTTCTTCTTCTACGTCTGTAAATTCCAGCGAACTGAACCCCGGTGTGTCCGCCACTAAACCGCCGGACGTATGAATGAGCTCCACGTGGCGTGTCGTATGCTTCCCGCGGCCCAAATGCGCGGAGATTTCATTTGTTTTCAGCTCAAGCTCCGGGCTGATCGCGTTTAACAGCGATGATTTTCCGACACCGGACTGTCCGGCAAATACCGTCGTCTTATTCGGGAAATGTTTAGCGATGTCGGTTAAGCCGCTGTTTTCTTTTGAAGACGTAACATATACGTCATACCCGATCTTTTGATAGTCTTTCACATAAGAAAGGATGGCTTCTTTCGTTTCCTGGTCTTCGGCTAAATCCATTTTGGTAATGCAGATGATCGGGTTAATGCCATTGGCTTCAACGAGAACGAGAAAACGGTCCAATAAAGACGTGCTGAACGCCGGCTGGACGGCTGAGAAGACGAGAACTGCCTGATCGACGTTAGAAATCGGCGGCCTGATCAGCTCATTCGTTCTTTTTTTGATTTCTAACAGATAGCCTTCTTTGTCGTTTTCAGCCTGATACACAACGTAATCGCCGACAAGAGGCGTTATTTTATTTTTTCTGAAGATGCCTCTTCCTCTGCATTGAATGATGCTGTCTTCAGATTCATCCAATACGTAATAAAATCCGCTTAATGCTTTAATAATTTTGCCCTCCGGCATACGGTCCCTCCTTGTCAGTCTTTATCATCCTTCGGGTATTCAATCGTTTTGTAGCTGACGACTTTATGGTTTACCATCACTTGATAATACCCTTTTTGCCCTTGTTCAATCTTCAGCTCGATCGTTTTTTCCGTCGGCTCTTTTATTTTAAACGTCTCATACGTATCAGAAATGCTGTGGTCTTTATCATCGATCGCGATTTGGACCTCAAGCTCGTCCCCTTCCTGATCCGGTTCGTAAGGAATGCTGATTTTTTCTTTTACCGTCTTGGCCGGCTTTTCCTCAGGACCGAGCGAAAATGTAACTTTGACATCGCTTCCCGGTTTCACCGCCGTCCCTGCCGACGGCTCCTGTTTGATCACTTGCCCTTCCGGCACGTCATCTGAATGGGCTTCTTTTTCAACCAGGTTCAGACCGTTATCCTCAAGATACCCTGAAGCCGCCTCTTTACTGTATGTTTTTAAATCTCTGAGCGTAATGTCCGCCGGGCCGATACTGACCGTCAAGTTCACTTCGTCATCCCCCGCGACCATCTCGGTGCCCGCTGACGGTTCTTGATCAATAACGGTTCCGGCATCACTGGCATCATTCACTTCTTTTACATTCACATGCTTGAAGCCTTTTTCCTTTAATGCTTCTTTCGCCTTGTCAATTGACCGGCCTTTTACGTCAACCAGCTCTGTTTTCGCTTTCCCTATACTTTTGTACAATTTTACAGAAGAACCTTCTTTTACGGTCGAACCCGCTTTAGGATCAGTTTTGACCATTAAGCCTTCTTGTACTTTTTCATCCTCAATGTCCGTTACATCAGAATCCGCCTGCAGCCCGTTCTTTTCAAGAAGCGCCTCGGCCTTTTCGTACTCCATTCCTTTTACGTCAGGAACGCTGACGTCTTTTGGAATAAAGAGAGACGGGAACACGGTGACGGCAAGGACAGAGGCAGTTATGAGAACGAAGCAGACAGCTAAAAGAATCCACGGCCATTTCCGCTTTTTCTTTTTCACAGGTTTTTTATCATCATCTTCAGCCTGCTTTTGCGTTTCAGGCGGGGTGACGCCTGAATCGTCTGTAATAACGGGTATCGCTTTTGTCATTTCCTCGTCATCTTGCACAGAAAATCTTTCTTCATTCAGCCTGTCGGCATCGAAAGCAGTTCTGATGTCTTCTTCCATGTCTTCCGCGCTTTCATAGCGGTGAAACGGATCTTTGGCGGTCGCCTTTAAAATAATGTTTTCGACGCTTTGGGGAATGGAAGGATTCCACTTTTTGGCCGAAGGTGTTTCTGCTTGAAGATGCTTTAACGCAATGCTGACGGCCGATTCCCCGTCGAAAGGAATTTTGCCCGTCAGCAGCTCAAAAAGCACGATGCCAAGCGCGTAAATATCGGATTTCTTAGTTGCCAATCCGCCTCTTGCCTGCTCGGGAGACAGGTAATGGACAGATCCCAAGACAGAATTTGTATGGGTGATTGTGGTCGAGCTGAGGGCGGTGGCAATGCCGAAATCGGTAACCTTTATATGCCCCATATGATCGATTAAAATGTTGTGCGGTTTAATATCCCGGTGCACGATATGATTTTGATGGGCATGGGCGATGGCTGAAACGATCTGCTCCATAATCGACAGCGCTTCCTTCGGGTGCAGCGGCCCGTGTGTTGTTATGTATTCCTTCAGCGTCATGCCTTCCACGTATTCCATGACAATATAATAAATATCGCCTTCTTCCCCGATATCGTAAATGCTGACGATATTCGGATGGTCAAGGCTTGATGCCGACTGCGCTTCTCTTCTGAAACGCCTGATAAAATCATTGTCATTCACAAAGTCAAACCGCAGAATTTTGATTGCGACTTCACGTTCGAGAATGATGTCCTCAGCTAAATAAACGTTCGCCATTCCGCCGCCGCCAATCGGCCGGAGAATATGATAACGCCCGCTGATCCGCTTGCCGGTTAGCACTTGTCTTCACCCTCTTTTGCATGTAAAGCAAGCTCAAGCAAAACTGCGGTAATATTATCCTCGCCGCCGTTTTGATTCGCTTTGTCGATGAGCAGGTCAACTTTTTCTTGAGGCGGAGATTCGGCTTGAAGCATTTGTTTTAATTCATCGTCTTCAATTTTATTCGTCAGCCCGTCAGAGCATAAGAGCAGCTGATCTCCTTCAGAAAGCTCAAATGAACGGGCATCAGCACTGATGTTTTCATCTGTTCCCAGCGCCCGTGTCAGAACATTTTTTCGCGGATGATGCTCAGCGTCTTGTTTAGAAATTTCCCCCGTGCGGACAAGTTCATTGACAAGTGAATGGTCTTCAGTAAGCTGAATGAAATCATCCTCTTGAAGCAGATAGCATCTGCTGTCTCCAATATGCGCAACAGTGACAAACTTCCCCGTAAATAACACACACACGATGGTCGTTCCCATTCCCCGGCATTCTTCATGCGCTTTGGCATGATCATATATCCGGGTATTCGCCTGCTGAATCCGTTCTTTCAGCCACACTTCGCATTCAGACGGCAGGGAAGGAACCGTTTCTGCCTGGTTCCATTGCTCCTCCATGGCCGCCACAGCCATCTTGCTCGCTACATCTCCGGCAAGATGGCCGCCCATTCCGTCGGCGACAACCGCCAATACTAAATCTTCTTTTCTGAAAATACCCGCATCATCTTCGTTATGCTGGCGGATTTTACCTGTATCTGTTTTTAAGGCTGTAATCAACCTCTTCACCTCGTCTCGTCTTGACGCTCCTTCGCGCGAAGCTGACCGCAGGCCGCGTCAATGTCATGGCCTTGCTCTCTTCTGATCGTGACATTTACACCGCGGGATTTTAACGTTTTTTCGAATGCAAAAATCTGGTCTCTCGGTGTGCGGACGTAATCCCGTTCAGGCACATAGTTAACCGGAATTAAGTTTACATGGCATTTTACGTCTTTTAACAGCTCTGCAAGCTCTTCAGCGTGTTCGACCTGGTCATTCACGCCTCCGAACAAACCGTATTCAAAGCTGATCCGTCTGCCTGTTTTCTCAATATAATATTTAACGGCTTCCATAAGATCAGGAAGCTTGTAAGCTTTGTTAATCGGCATGAGCCGGCTTCTGATTTCCGTATTCGGCGCGTGCAGAGAAATCGCGAAATTGATCTGCATTTTTTGATCGGCGAATTCGTAAATCTTCGGAATGATTCCGCTCGTAGAAACCGTGATATGACGCGCGCCGATATTTAAGCCTTTGTCGTGGTTAATGATTTTTAAGAAAGCAAGCATTTCATTGAAATTGTCAAAAGGCTCGCCGATTCCCATTATTACAACGGAGCTGACGCGTTCATCCGTCTCATCAAGCGCTTTTTGCACTTTCAAGACCTGAGCGACGATTTCGCCTGCTTCAAGGTTTCGTTTCAGCCCGCCAAGCGTCGACGCGCAAAATGTACAGCCGATGCGGCAGCCGACCTGTGTCGTTACACATACAGAATTGCCATACTCGTGTCTCATTAATACGGTTTCGATCGTATAACCGTCATGAAGCTCGAATAAAAATTTCATTGTGCCGTCTTGAGAGGTCTGCTTAATCGCCGTTTTCAGCGTTGTCAGCACAAAATGGCTCTTCAGCTTGTCACGCAGGCTTTTTGAAAGGTTTGTCATCTCATCAAAGGAAGACACCCGTTTTTCATACAGCCATTCAAAAATCTGGGCCGCGCGGAACGGCTTTTCGCCTTGCTCAGTCAGCCATTGTTTAATTTCATCTAATTCAAAAGAGTAAATGGACGGCTGTTCAGTCCGCAGCTCTTTTCGTACTTTTGTCTTTTTTAGTTCTGTCATTTTTATCCCTTCTTTCTCATGCTGCTAATAAAGAAACCGTCTGTTCCGAAATAGTGTGGAAGGATTTGAAGGCTTCCATCCTGAACAAAGGGTCTCGCCTTTTCAGGCAGCCGCTTTTCAAGAGACAAATCGGGTTCAAATTCAGGGTGTTCTTGTATAAACGCATGCATAACTTCTTCATTTTCTGTCCGGTCCATTGTACACGTACTGTATACGAGAGTGCCACCTTTTTTTACTAATGGCGCGATTTCCCTTAAAATGCCGAGCTGAATGTGCGACAGCCGTGTGCTGTCCTCCGGTGTTTTTGTATATTTCATATCCGGTTTTCTTCTGATTACCCCAAAGCCTGAGCACGGGGCGTCAACGAGAACCCGGTCAAATTGTTCGGCAGGAAAAGCGTCTCCCGCTTTTCTTGCATCCATCGTTTTAGCGTCAATGATATCCAGACCGAGCCTCTCTGCACCTTCTTTTATCAGCTTGACCTTGTGGCGGTGAAGATCCAAGGAAGTAAGGCTGCCCTCATTCTTCATCAGCTCAGCGATGTGAGCGGATTTTCCTCCTGGTGCGGCGCAAGCGTCAAGCACGGTTTCGCCCGGCTTCGGATCAAGCGCCCTCGCGACAAGCATGGAGCTTTCATCCTGAATGGATACTTGCCCTCTTTGGAAAAATTTCGTTTTCGCAATGTTGCCTTTTAAAAGCTTAATCGCGTCTGGAGAGAGGTCTCCAGTTTCAGCTTCGATTCCTTCATCCATCATTTCTTTCAGCACTGTTTCCCTGTCGGCTTTTATTTGATTGACACGGAGAGTCTGCTTCGGCGGAACAAGATGAATGCTGCAAATGTTCTCAGCCGCTTCAAAGCCATACGCCTCCGCCCACTCCTTAACGAGCCATTCAGGATGGCTTGTCTCCGTTGAAAGGCGGAGAATCGGGTCTTCTATATCGGCAAATGACGGAGCGCCTTCCCGTTGAAGGGAGCGGAGAATACCGTTGACAAATGATGCAATGCCTTTATGCCCGCGCTTTTTGGCAATTTCAACCGCTTCATGGATAGCCGCGCGATCCGGTATTTTTTCCAAGTACTCCATTTGGTAAACAGACAGGCGCAGAAGCTGAATCACCCACGGCTTTACCTTGTTCGGCTTGTTGATGAAAGGTTTCAGTATATAGTCTAAAGCGAATTTATTTTGGAGTGTTCCGTAAACAAGCTCTGTCAGCAGTCCTCTGTCCTGGTCACTGAGTTCGTTTGTTTTTATGACTGAGGTAAGGAGCAGGTTGCTGTATGCCTGGTTTTGATCCAGTTTTTCCAGCGCCTCGAGGGCAAGCTCCCGGACATTATTTTTCTTCATTTGCTGCTCCTAACACGTCACCGGCCTGCACTTTTTTGCCTCTTGCAAAGTCCTCGCCCTTCATTCGTTTTTTTCCGGCCGGCTGAAGTTCTGTAATTAAAATAGCGGTGCTGTTGCCTGAAGCGACGACAAAGCCGTTTTGGTCCGTGCGAATGACGGTGCCGGGCGCTGCTTCAGAATCGGCATCGACTTTTTCGGACGCCCACACTTTAACATTTTGCCCGTTCAGCGTTGTATAGGCGACCGGCCAAGGGTTTAAACCTCTTATTTGGTTGTAAATTTCTTCGCCCGTTTTCGTCCAATCAATCCGCTCCTCGTCACGCTTAATGTTCGGCGCGTAAGTCGCTTTAGACTCGTCCTGCTTAATCGGCTTAATATTTCCGGAAATGACGTTCGGAACGGTTTCTGATAAAAGCTTCGCTCCGGCTGCGCTCAATTTGTCATGAAGCGTGCCGACATTATCTTTCTCATCGATTTCCACTTCGATTTTTGAAATCATATCGCCTGCGTCAAGCTTTTCAACCATATACATAATGGTCACGCCGGTTTTTTTCTTTCCTTGCAGAATGGAATAATGAATCGGCGCTCCGCCTCTTAGCTCAGGCAAAAGTGACGCATGCACATTGATACAGCCGTGTTTAGGGCCGTCCAGCAGCTGTTTAGGCAATATTTGCCCGAATGCGGCCGTGACAATTAAGTCGGGGCGCAGGCTGAGCACTTTTTCTATCTCTTCTTCGAGCCTTACTTTTTCAGGCTGAAGCACCGGAATGCCGTGGCGTTCGGCTTCAGCCTTTACAGGAGGAGGCGTCATTACCTTTCTTCTTCCTTTCGGGCGGTCAGGCTGGGTGACAACACCCACGACCTCGTACCCGTCTTCTATAAGCGTCCGCAGCACGGGAACTGAAAAATCGGGCGTTCCCATAAAAACGATCCTTGTCATCCAATCATCCTTCCATTTCTGCCAGTTCTTCTTCTGTATAGTAGGTCAATATCTTTGATGTAAATAAAACGCCGTCCAAATGATCCATTTCATGCTGCACGGCTCTTGCCAAAAAGCCTTCCGCTTCAAAAATGAACGGCTTTCCCTTGCGGTCAAAAGCTTTTACTTTCACGTAGTCAGAACGTGTGACATCGCCGTATACACCAGGGAAGCTTAAGCAGCCCTCCACGCCTGTTTGTTCACCGCTTTTCTCAAGAATGACGGGGTTTACAAGGTCGATCCTGCCGCTTTCTTCACCGATGTCCACAACGGCTGCTCTTTTGAGGACGCCGATTTGCGGAGCTGCAAGGCCGACGCCGTCCATTTCAAGCATTGTATCGTACATATCGTCAAGCAGTTTTTTTAATTTTTTATCAAATACTGTCACATCTTCAGCCGGTGTTTCCAGAACTTCCGCCGGGTGTGTGACGATTTTTTTCACAGCCAAATTTTTTTCCTCCAAAACAAATGTTACATCAGCATGTAAGGATTCATATCAATGGAAATCATCACATGCTTTTGCGCTATGTCACGTTTATAATGGTCCAGTATTTTCTTGAGCTGAACCTGCAACTCGGTTTCCTGTCTGTATTTTATCACGCATTGGTAGCGATATCTATCTTTGATCCGGGCGATCGGTGAAGCAGCCGGCCCGAGAATTTTCGTATCCGGCCCGCATCCTGATTTTAAAAAGTTTGTAATCTTTTCTGCGGTTATCGTGGCTTTGGCTGCTTCTTCATGAGAAACGGTCACAAGCGCCACATAATAATAAGGCGGATAGGACTGAGCCCGCCGATGCGCCATTTCCTGCTGAAAAAAAGATTCATAGTCATGTGTTTTCGTCAGCTGGATGCTGTAATGCGACGGCGTATACGTTTGGATGATCACCGATCCCGGCTTCTCATGACGGCCCGCCCGTCCGCTTACTTGCGTCAGCAGCTGGAACGTTTTCTCAGCCGCCCGGAAGTCAGGGATATGCAGCGTTGTATCCGCGCTTAACACCCCGACAAGGGTCACATTCGGAAAATCAAGGCCTTTTGCGATCATTTGCGTACCGAGAAGGATATCTGCCTTTCCTTCGCCGAAAGCCGATAACAGCTTCTCATGAGCGCCTTTTCTGGAGGTCGTGTCTACATCCATCCTGATCACCCGCGCTTGCGGCAGCACTTTGGTGAGTTCCTCTTCCACACGCTGCGTTCCCGTGCCGAAAAAACGGATATGCTCGCTGCTGCATTCAGGGCACGTGCCCGGCACGGGCTCCTCATGTCCGCAGTAGTGGCATTTCAGCCTTTGTCCGTAGCGGTGATAGGTCATTGAAATATCGCAATGCGGACATTGAGGCACATAACCGCAATCACGGCACATCACAAAGGATGAATAACCCCGCTTGTTTAAAAAGAGCACAGCCTGCTCTTTTTTTGCCAGCTTCTCCTCCAGCTGTTCCATCAGCTCTGTCGAAAACATCGACCTGTTGCCGTTTCTCAGCTCTTCCCTCATATCAACGAGAGAAACCTCCGGCATAAGCTGGCGATTTACACGGTGTTTTAATGGCAGTAATTCATAAACGCCTTTTTTCGCCCGTGCAAAGGACTCCAGCGTCGGCGTGGCGCTGCCGAGAACGACCGGGCAGCTGTGATGCTCTGCCCGTTTAATCGCCACGTCTTTTGCATGATATCGAGGCATTTCCTCCTGTTTATAGGAAGACTCGTGCTCTTCATCAATGATAATCATGCCAAGGTTTTCAAACGGGGCAAAAATCGCCGATCTTGCTCCGACGACAAGCCTGACTTCCTTGCGCTGAATTTTCCGCCATTCATCATATTTTTCACCAGTGGATAAACCGCTGTGCATGACCGCAACCTGTGAGCCGAATCGGCCTTTAAAACGGTTGACCATTTGCGGCGTTAAAGAGATTTCCGGAACGAGCACGATTGCTTCCTTTCCTTTAGCAAGCACCTTTTCAATAGACTGCAAATAAATTTCCGTTTTTCCGCTTCCGGTCACCCCGTGAAGCAAAAACACATGATGGACATTATCTGCTACCGCTTGTTTAATCGGCTCAAAAGCAGCATGCTGCTCGTCTGTCAGCGGCAGCGGCTCTGTTTTTTTGAACATTCTGTCCTGATAAGGGTCGCGGTAAACCTCTTCAAAGCTTTCCTTCAGAAGCCCTTTTTTGAGCAGCGTTTTTATTGTCGCTGAGCTGGCATCTGTTTTTTTGCAAAGGTCGGCTGCAGAAATCTTTGCTCCCCCGGCGATAAAATAGTGAAGCACGGCCAGCTGTTTGGAAGCCTGTTTCGTTAAGGCGTCTGCCTGCCGGATGAGTTCTCCTTTGTCTGCGTCTGCCTCAATCATGCGGATCATTTTTTTATTCGTTTTTTGCGCCACTTTATAAGTGACATCAATGCTGCCTCGGCGTACGAATTTTTGAAGTGACGAAAGGATGTTCTGATCGGAAATATCGGAGTACAGAAGGTTCTTCTGGTCCCGGAAGAGCTGCTTGATTTCCGGCGACAATGCCTCTTCGTCAATGACCTTCAGTTCTTTTTCATACTTTGCTTTCAGCGCAGCAGGCAGCATCGCCTGAAGCGCTGTGATTTTAAAGGACAGCGTTTTGTCTGAGAGCCATGAAGACAGCTGCATCAGTTCTTCAGTCAACACTGGCGTCAAATCAAGAAGCTGCTCAACTTCCTTCACTGACTTGCCGTTAAGCTCTGACGAATCTTTCAAACCGGTCACAAATCCTTGAAGCTTGCGCGGGCCGAACGGGACAATCACCCGCATGCCGACTTCAATCATGCCTTTTAAATGATCCGGGATTTTGTAATCAAAGGGCCTGTCAATGTTTTTGGAGCTGACATCCACAATGACTTCTGCTACATTCATACTCGCTTTTGGCCCTCATCTTTCAACGCGGTCATTTCCTTCAGCAGTTCAAAGGAAACGTCAAGCTTCGACATAAGCGCAAGCTCCCGCTTTCTGCCGTCCCGGAAATAGAAAGTGACGAGGTTAGTGTCTGTGCCGAACCCGGCCCCTTCTGCTTTAACATCATTAGCGACAATCATATCAAGGTTTTTCTTTTCCAGTTTGTTGCGCGCGTAGCGTTCGATGTCTTGTGTTTCAGCCGCGAATCCGACTAAAAGCTGATGGGTTTTCCGTTCGCCAAGTTCTTTCAAAATGTCAGCAGTACGATTGAATTCCATCGTGAGCGAGCCGTCCTTCTTTTTCATTTTTTGATCTGAAACCGATGCCGGCGTGAAATCAGCCACGGCCGCCGTTTTTATCACCATGTCACATGAATCGAACTCAGAAAGCACCGCTTCTCTCATATCGGCTGCGGACTGAACGGGCAGAAATTGATACAGCCCCTCGGGCGGTTCTATCGCCACCGGCCCGGAAATCAATGTCACGCGCGCACCGAGCCGGACGGCAGCCTCCGCGGCGGCGTACCCCATTTTCCCTGTTGACTTATTTGTAAAAAAGCGGACAGGATCAACGGCTTCGCGTGTCGGTCCAGCCGTAATGACGACATGCTTTCCGCGCAGCGGCGCATCTTCCTCCGCCTTTGAAAAATGCTCTTTGACACGCTCGACAATATGCTCCGGCTCTTCTAATCTTCCTTTGCCGACATACCCGCATGCCAAATAGCCTTCGCTCGGCTCGATAAAACGAACGCCGTCCTGATAAAGCACGGAGATATTCCGTTTCACCGCCGGATGATCATACATATGGACATTCATAGCAGGAGCCACCCAGACAGGGGCCTCCGCCGCTAACAGCGTTGTTGTGAGCATATCATCAGCCAGCCCGTTGGCAAGCTTGCCGATGATGTTTGCCGTAGCGGGCGCCACAATGATTAAATCCGCCCAGTCAGCCGCATCGATATGGGAAATGACTTTCGGATTCTGTTCTTTAAATGTATCTGTATATACTTCATTCCGGCTTAATGCCTGAAATGTCAGCGGAGAAACAAACTCACGCGCGGACTCAGTCATAATCACTTTTACGTTCGCACCGGCCTGAACCAGCTTGCTTGTCAGTGCGCAGGCTTTATAAACGGCAATGCCTCCGCTTACACATAGTAAAATGTTTCGGTTAATCATGAAGTCTTCTCCCCCTTATGAAAGCATTGGACAAATTCCCAGCGGAAAAAAATAACAACCTATTTAGAGATAGGTTGCTACGTGTGCTTTTTATTCGCTGTCTTCTTTTTCAAACGAAAGCAGGCCCGCATCAATTTCTTCTAAAGCTTTGCCTACATATTTGTGTGAAATGGTATGTTCAATCTGCTGGTCTTTTTTGATTTGCATTTCACGCGCACGTCTTGCAGAAACAGTCACCAGCGTATATTTTGAATCTAATTTATTCATTAAAGAGTCAATTGACGGATCTAACATAAGTTATTCTACCTCCAGCATTTTCTTATATCTCGGAGCAACGCGTTCACGCTTTAAATGCTCAGCGAGAACGATCGCATTGATCTTGTCGCAAGCCGTTTGAATATTGTCGTTTTCAACGACGTAATCATACGCGTCCATCATTTCGATTTCCGCTTTGGCCGCCTTCATTCTGTTTTCAATTAAATCATCGGTTTCTGTGCCTCTCGTCACGATCCTGTTCTTCAGCTCAGAAAGGCTCGGCGGCGCTAAGAAGATAAACAGGCCTTCCGGAAATGCATTTCGCACTTGGAGTGCGCCCTGCACTTCAATCTCTAAGAAGACGTCTTTTCCTTCTTGAAGCGTCTTTTCGACATAATCGACGGGCGTTCCGTAATAATTGCCGACATATTCTGCCCATTCGAGCAGTTTGTTGTTTTCAATCATGTGTTCGAATTCATCTCTTGTTTTGAAGAAATAATCGATTCCGTCCGTCTCGCCCGCTCTCGGGCTTCTCGTCGTGACTGAGATCGAGTATTCGAATTTCGTATCCTCTTGTGAAAATATTGCTTGCCGAACCGTTCCTTTACCAACTCCTGAGGGACCTGAGAGAACGATTAATAACCCTCTTTCTTTCATGCGGCAATTATCCCTGCCCTTCATCCATAATTTCTTCTTTCACAGAAAGTCTGTGTGCAACTGTCTCAGGCTGGACGGCAGATAAGATAATGTGATCACTATCCATGACGACAACTGCACGGGTTCTTCGTCCGTATGTAGCGTCTATTAGCATTCCGCGGTCTCTTGCATCCTGAATCATTCGCTTTATTGGCGCAGACTCCGGGCTGACAATCGAAATCATCCGATTGGCGGAGATGATATTGCCAAATCCGATATTAATCAGTTTAATCGTCATCTTCTACGTTCCCCCTGTAAAATAGACGTCTCTAGTGTAACCTAGAGAGACCGTCTGTAAACAATACGCACAGTCGCTATTCTATATTTTGCACTTGTTCCTTTAATTTTTCAATAGAACTTTTCATTTCGACGACAAGCTTTGTGATTTGATGATCATTTGCTTTTGAGCCGATTGTGTTGGCTTCGCGATTCAGCTCCTGGACGAGAAAATCGAGTTTGCGGCCCACAGCCCCGCCTTCTTCCAATATATCACGAAATTGAACAAAATGGCTCTTCAGCCTGGTAATCTCTTCTGTAATGTCAGATCGGTCGGCAAAAATCGCGCATTCCGTGATCAGCCTGCTTTCGTCAAGCGCGTCCTCCGTCCATTCCTTCATTCGGGCGTACAGCCGCTCGCGATAATGATCCACAACGGCCGAAGCGCGGTCTTTCACTTGTCCGGACAGAGCCTCGAGACGTTCAATATGCAAAAGGCAGTCCTCTGCCAAAAGCCGGCCTTCCTTCGCCCTCATGTCACAAAGTTCCTTTACCGCCAGCTCAGCCGCTTCCCTGATCACCTCTTCAAGCCTATCATCGCGCATCTGTTCCTCATGGATCTGCGCGACATGCTCAAACTTGAAAAAATCCATTGCATCGGGCTCCGCAGCCAGGCTGTAGCGCTTTTTCATGTCGCGTGCTGCGCTCACATATTCATCAAGCAGCTCCCAATCAATCGCCAGGCTTCTTTTTATAAGCGCGTCACTGTTTACAGTCAGAAATAATTCCACTCTTCCGCGCTGTATATGCTGTAAAATCATTTGTTTCAGCTTATCCTCTACATATAGCAAAGGCCTTGGCAGACGAGCATTGACTTCTTTGAACCGGTAGTTCACGGATTTCAATTCAACGGTTGCTGAGAGATCGTCTTTTGTGCTGCTTGCGCTGCCGAAGCCTGTCATACTCCGTATCATATGAAACACCCAATTTCTTTCCCGTTATCAAAATAAAAGGGCAATAGACATGCTATTACCCCTAAGATTATATCATATGGATTTATTTTTTTCTTGTCAAAAGTTGACCCGCCAGTAAAAAAGTCGGGATGGATGACATGCCGATAACGAGCATCCAATCACCAGGCGTAATCGGTACGGTTTTGAATATCGGCTGCAGCGGCGGATAGTAGATCACAATGGTCATCAAGAAAACAGACGACAGGATGGCGCCGATTAAATAAAGATTCTCAAATGGATTACGGGAGAAAACAGACGTTTCGCTCCGGCAATCAAACACGTGAATGAGCTGAGCCAGTACAAGGGTTGCAAATGCGACTGTTTGGGCGTACGGCAGATTTTCAGGATTGCGATGATAGACGACGATGAAGGCTAAAATGGTTGCGGCGCCGATTAAAAATCCTCTCGATAGCACTTTCCAGCCGAGTTTCCTGGCAAACACCCCTTCTTTCGGGTGCCGCGGCTTCCGCCTCATTACGTCATTCTCGGCCTGATCCATGCCGAGCGCCATGGCAGGAAGGCCGTCTGTGACCAAGTTTACCCACAATATTTGAATCGGAACTAGCGGCAGAGGCAAGGCGAGAAGCATCGCAAACAGCATAACGAGAATTTCACCGACGTTTGATGCGAGCAAATAACGGACGAATTTTCTTATATTTTCATAGATATTTCTTCCTTCTTTAATGGCTGATTTAATGGTTGCAAAATTATCGTCTACGAGAATAAGAGAGGACGCTTCTTTCGCCACATCCGTACCGGTAACGCCCATAGCGACACCGATATCGGCCTGCTTAATGGCCGGCGCGTCATTGACTCCGTCTCCCGTCATCGCGACGACGTGTCCGTTCTCTTGAAACGCTTTGACGATTTTTAATTTATGCTCCGGCGATACGCGGGCAAATACATAGACATCATCTACAGCCTCAGCAAGCTCTTTTGACGTAAGCTCGTTAAGCATTTTCCCGTCCATCACACGGCCTTTTTTCGGAAGAAGACGCAATTCTTTTGCGATAGCTTTTGCCGTTTCCACATGGTCACCCGTAATCATAACGGTTTTAATGCCTGCTTCCCGGCATTCTTTAATGGCTTGCCTGACCTCGGGACGAGGCGGATCAATCATACCGGAAAGCCCGAGCATCGTGAGGTTTTTTTCCGCCTGCTCCATCGTCGGCTTCTCGCCGGACTTTAGCGGTTTGTATGCAATGGCAATCGTTCTGAGCGCTTGAGACGCCAATTGTTTGAGCACCGCTTCTGTTTCGGCTTTCTTTTCTCCAGAATAAGGGGCGGTTCTGCCGTCATACATCATATGTGATGAACGCTCAATTAACACGTCAGGAGCACCCTTTGTAATGACGAACTGCTTCTTATCCTTCCCCTCTACAATAACAGTCATCATTTTACGGACGGAGTCAAACGGAAACTCAGTAATCACGCGGTATTGCGACTGGAGCCAGTCATTTGTAAAACCGCCTTTCCTCGCCGCCGTCAATAGCGCCCCTTCCGTCGGATCACCGTCTAATACATAGTGCCCGTCTTTCAGTGCAATTTCGGACGTATTGCATAATGCGCCGAAGAGCAGCATTTGCTCAAGCGGCTTATCATCTTTCGGTTTGATTTCTTGATCATCGCGTGTGAAAACCCCGGCCGGCTCATAGCCGATGCCTGACACTTTAAATGTTTTTCCGCCCGACCACATGTGGGTGACCGTCATTTTGTTTTGCGTCAGTGTTCCGGTTTTATCAGAACAAATAATCGAGGCGCAGCCCAGCGTTTCAACCGCCGGAAGCTTTCTTACGATTGATTTCTGTTTGATCATGCGCTGTACGCCGAGTGATAAAGCAACCGTAACGATGGCAGGGAGGCCCTCCGGAATCGCGGCTACCGCCAATGACACTCCCGCCAAAAACATGCTGTAGAGCTCATGTCCCTGTATAACGCCGACAGCTACGACCAATACCGTCAATAGCAGCGCGACAACAATTAAAATTTTGCCCAGTTCTTCCAGCCTTCTTTGCAGCGGCGTTGAAATATTGCCCGCTGAATCCAGCATATCGGCGATTTTTCCCATCGCCGTATTCATTCCTGTGCCGACAACGACACCGACGCCGCTGCCGCGCGTGACGATCGTACCCATAAACGCCATATTGGTGATATCGCCTAAGGAGACATCCGGCTCTCTCAGCTTATCAGCCTGCTTCACAACCGGAAGTGATTCTCCGGTGAGTGCCGATTCTTCGATTTCAAGGCTCTTCGCTTCAACGATTCGCACATCTGCGCCAATCCGATCGCCGCTTGTAAATTTCACAATATCTCCGGGGACGAGTTCCTTGGACTGAATTTTCGTCCAGTTCCCATCCCGAAGCGCTGACACATATGGCGTCGACAGCTCTTTTAATGCTTTCAAAGACTTTTCCGCACGCCGCTCTTGGAAAAAGCCGAGGACACCATTGACAAATACGATCGCCATAATGGCAATTGCATCTACATATTCGCCCAAAAATCCTGAAATTAAAGTTGCCGCCAGCAGCACAAGCACCATGAAGTCTTTAAACTGAGCGAAAAACAATACGATCGCTGAGGTCCGCTTCCCCTCTTGAAGTTCATTCGGTCCGTGCTTTTCAAGGCGTTTTTTCACTTCTTTTTCGGTCAATCCCTGTTTAATGGACGTATTTGTTGCTTGCAGCAAATCGGTTTGTCCCATTTCATGAAACTTCATTTCCCTCGTCCACTCCCCTGCTCACTTTAGAGATGTCACTCTACAAACAAGCTTATTCTGACTCGTCCCTTTTCATGCTATAATTATCGAATGCAGGAAGAAGGAAAGGGTGTTTCATATGTCTTTTGATGGCATGTTTACATACGGAATGACACACGAACTGAACAGCAAGATTGCCGGAGGCCGGATCACAAGAGTCCATCAGCCTTTTAAGCATGACGTGATATTCCATATTCGCGCAAACGGAAAAAACCATAAATTATTATTATCAGCACACCCCAGCTACTCACGGGTGCATTTGACCGGTCAGGCCTATGAAAACCCGAGCGAGCCGCCAATGTTTTGTATGCTGCTCCGAAAGCATATAGAAGGCGGATTTATTGAGAAAATCGAACAGGCCGGATTAGACCGGATTATGATGTTTCATATTAAAAGCAGAAATGAGATCGGCGATGAAACCGCAAGAACGCTTTACGTCGAAATTATGGGGCGGCACAGCAACTTGATTTTGACTGACGAAGAAGGGTCAATCATAGACGGCTTAAAGCATTTATCTCCGTCTATGAACAGCTACCGGACCGTGCTGCCCGGCTATGATTACAAACTTCCGCCCGCTCAGGAAAAAATATCGCCGCTGACTGCGGATGAAGAGGACATTTTACGTTATCTCAGTTTTCAGGAAGGGCGGCTTGACCAGCAGATCGTCAAGCATTTCTCCGGTGTTTCTCCGCTTTTTGCAAAAGAAGCGGTCTACAGAGCGGGACTGGCGAACAAAATTACGCTCCCGAAGACATTGTTAGAGATGTTTCAAGCGGTGAAGGAAGGCAAGTTAACGCCTAATATTACATCAGCAGGCGGGAAGGAATATTTCTATTTACTTGCACTCACGCACGTAAACGGAGAGGAGCGCCGCTTTCAGTCATTGAGCGGACTGCTGGACCGGTTTTATTTCGGAAAAGCGGAACGTGACCGCGTCAAACAGCAGGCTCAGGATCTCGAACGATTTGTCGTGAACGAACGGAAAAAGAACGCCAATAAAATCAAAAAGCTCGAAAAAACGCTCGACTATTCCGAGAACGCGAAGGAATTCCAGTTATATGGCGAGCTGCTGACGGCGAATTTGTATATGCTGAAAAAAGGAGATAAGGAAGCGAAGGTCATCAATTATTACGATGAAGAAAGCCCGGTGATCACCATTCCTTTAAATCCGAACAAAACACCTTCAGAAAATGCGCAGATATATTTTACTAAGTATCAAAAAGCGAAAAATTCCGTTGCGGTCGTCAAAGAGCAAATCCGTTTGGCCGAGGAAGAAATCGCCTATTTCGATCAGCTGATCCAGCAGCTCTCTTCCGCTTCAACAAAGGATATTCATGAAATAAGAGAGGAGCTTGTCGAAGGCAAATACTTACGCCCGAAGCAGCAAAAAGGACAGAAAAAGAACAAACAGCTCGCGCCTGTTTTGGAGCAATATGAATCTTCCAGCGGTCTGAGCATTCTGGTCGGCAAAAATAATAAACAAAATGAGTATTTAACGACAAAGGCTGCAGCAAGGGATGATATGTGGTTTCATACGAAAGACATTCCGGGCTCACACGTCGTAATTAAAAGCAGCGAGCCGGATGAACAATCCATTCTGGAAGCAGCAGCAATTGCCGCTTATTTTTCAAAAGCGAAGGATTCCGGATCAGTGCCTGTTGACTATACAAAAATCAGGCACGTTAAGAAACCTAATGGCGCAAAACCAGGCTTTGTGACCTATGACAGCCAGCATACCGTATTTGTCACACCTGATGCCGACCTCGTCATACGGCTGAAAAAATAAAAAGAACATAACACCACCTCCAGTTGATTTGGAGGTGGTTTTTTCAGGAAGTGAACCCAGAAATAAACAAGAGAGGCTGCATCAGCCTCTCTCTTCCTTACTAAGGTGTTTCGGCAGTATTTATGTTCCTCTTCTTTTCTCAAACAAGCGGTTCACTTCTTCAACCAATTCGCCGCCGATCAGCGGTTCTATTTTTTCTGCAATCTGTTTGGTGTGTTTTGGGCTTGCACCGCTTGTTGAAATTGACACTTGAATATGCCCTTTACGGATGATCTTCGGCATATAGACGCTGCCGTTTTCAGCCTCGCTTACACAGTTGACCAGCTGGGAATCAGAAGCGTTTGCGGCAATCTGCAAATTCACGGTTCGGTCATTTGTTGCTGCGATGATGAAAAAGGCAGGCGTAAGATCCTCCATTTCAATTTTGCGGGCAATCCAGCGGATGCGGCCCTCCTCCGCCAATTGTTTAATTTCAGGGAGAGCTTCAGGGCTGATCACAGTAATCTCCGCTCGTTCCGGAAGCACTGTTTTCAGCCGCCTTAAAGCAACATTGCCTCCGCCTGCAATGACCACTTTCTTTCCGCTGAGGTTAATGTGAAGGGGCAGCATATAATTCCCCCTTGAAATCAAACTGACCGTCGGGATTTTCAGCGGCTTCTGCCACACGGTTCAAAAACGCCTGCCTGATATGCTCGTGAAAGCCCAGATATGAAGCAAGATAAACGTTTTGATTCACGGTTTGAAGCTTTTGAACCTCCCGCTCGATCTCTGTCATTAAAAGCCCGGTAAACAGCAGATAAGGCACGATAAAAACAGGAGCGCCGTCATCCTCCGCAAGCCTGGCAAACACTTCTTTGTAGTGCGGTTCACAGGCAGTTAAAAAACAAGGAATTACTTCTTTAACGGGGGCGATCCGGCTGAGCCTTCCGGCAATCTCGCTGATATCCTTTTTGACAGCGGGATCTGTACTTCCTCTTCCGATCAGCACAACTTTCGCCTGTTCAATCGCTCCGCCTGTTTCTAAGAGACGATGGTAAACCGCTTTTACGACCTCGTCGTCCACCCCGATCGGAACGCCATACGTCACCTGTACATCAGGATGGCGGGCTGCTGCGTGAGCGATCTCAATCGGAATGTCGTGTTTTGCGTGAGCGGCAGTCAACAGCAAGAGAGGCACCACCGCAATGTGAGTGGCGCCTTGATTGACACATGCTTCAAATCCCGTTTCAATAGACGGTTCCTGCAGCTCTAAAAAACAGATTTCTTGAATAGGGGCTTTTGTGTGCATCTTGCATCCTTCTAAAAACGCTGCCGATTCTGTCTGAGCTTTTTTCAGCCGGCTCCCGTGTCCGACGTATAATATCGCCTGCTTCATTTACAACGCCTCGCTCAAATCATGTTTTTTCAGTTCAGATTCAAACCAGTCCAGCTTACAGTGATAATTGACGACATCACCGATGACAATTAAGCTCGGATTTTTGATCTCTTCTTTTATCACCGTTTCCGAAAGTGTGGCCACTGTGCAGAAAACTGACTTTTGCTTGTCAGTCGTGCCCCAGTGAATAAAGGCAGCAGGCGTTTCGCCGTCCCTGCCGTTTTCCAGCAGCATTTTTTCAATATGCCGGATATTTTTGATGCCCATGTAGATGACAAGCGTATCAATGCCGGTCGCCAGCGCCCTCCATTTTTCTTCAAAATCGTCCTCTTTTTTATAATGCCCGGTAACGAACGCGACATTTGAGCCCGCATCCCGGTGCGTGACGGGAATGCCGGCGTAAGCGGCCGCCGCAATGCCCGATGTAATGCCCGGTACGATCTCAAACGGAATGGCGTTTTGCGCGAGAGTTTCTGCTTCTTCTCCGCCGCGGCCGAACACGAACGGGTCGCCCCCTTTGAGCCTTACGACGGTTTTTCCCTTTTTCGCGTATTTCACAAGGAAACGGTTAATGGTTTCCTGTTTCATAATGTGGAAATCAGGGAGCTTACCGCAGTAAATCAAGTCCGCTTCTTCTTTGGCGTATTGTAAAATCTCTTTGTTTACTAATCTGTCATATAAAATAACGTCAGCTTGCTGAATGGCCTTCATTGCCTTTACCGTTAATAAGTCCGGATCTCCCGGACCGGCCCCAACGATAAATACTTTCCCCATGGTATTCTCCCCGATCCGTTTTGAAGTCTTCCAGAACAGCCGCGAGGCCGCACACCAGCCATTTTATCATATCCCGTTCTTCTGACGGACATCCGGCTGAATGCGCGGCCTTTTTGGACTTATTATGCTAAGTTGTTTTTCACAAATTCAATGAGCTGGCTTGTGCATTCTTCGCGTTCATATTTGCCGGAATCAAGTACGAGCTCAGGCGCTTTCGGCTCCTCGTACGGAGAATCAATTCCTGTAAAGAAAGGGATTTCGCCGTTTCTTGCTTTTTTATATAAACCTTTCGGGTCCCGCTGTTCACAAATGTCGAGGTCGCATTTGATGTAGACTTCATTAAATTCACCTTCACTCACCAGCTGGCGAACCTGCTCTCTGTCTTCACGGAACGGAGAAATAAAGGCGGTAATGACGATGGTGCCCTGCTGAACGAAAAGCTTCGCCACTTCACCGATTCTGCGAATATTTTCCTTGCGGTCATCATCAGAAAACCCTAAATCCTTATTTAATCCGTGGCGGATATTATCTCCGTCCAATACGATCACTTGATAGCCCTGTTCAAACAGCTCGCGCGCTGCGGCATTTGCAATCGTGGATTTTCCGGAGCCGCTTAAGCCTGTGAGCCAGAGAATGGAGCTTTTATGATTGTTTTTCTCCTGATATTCTTCTTTCGTTATTGAGGCATCATGCCACACAATATCACGATTCGTCACTCTTTTTTCCTCCTTAAGAAACGCCTGCTTCTTCTTTCGTTTTCAGCCCTTTAATTAATACCTCGACAACTTCAGGACGGCTGAACTCCGCAGGCGGCATCACGCCGCTTCGCAGCATTTCTCTGACTTTCGTTCCTGAAAGAATGACGTGGTGCTCTCTTTCGTGCGGGCATGTTTTGGCAGTCGCCATGTTGCCGCATTTTTGGCAGAAGAAACTGTGCTCGAATTTCATCGGCGTAATGCCGAGTTCATCTGCTGTAAACTGGTTGAACAGCTCTTGCGCTTCGTATGTGCCGTAGTAATCACCTACTCCGGCATGGTCGCGGCCGACGATAAAATGTGTGCAGCCGTAGTTTTTCCGGACAAGCGCGTGGAAAATGGCTTCTCTCGGGCCAGCATACCGCATGGCCGCTAAAAATACGCCAAGGAAAACGCGGTCTTTCGGATAATAATGATCGAGCAGCACCTGATAGCTTTCCATTCTGACGTCTGCCGGAATATCGTCTGATTTTGTTTCACCGACAAGCGGGTTCAAAAACAAACCGTCAACCGTTTCAAGCGCTGTTTTTTGAATATATTCGTGAGCGCGGTGAACGGGATTTCTCGTTTGGAAGCCGACAATGGTTTTCCAGCCTTTTTCTTCAAAGCTGCGTCTTGTTTCAGCAGGTTCAAAGGTAAACTCCGGAAACTGTTTTGACGCTTTTTTGATTAATGTGATCGGTCCCCCGACGTACGTATCACCGCGGCTGAACAATTTTTTCACGCCCGGATGCGCGGCATCGTCGGTTTTATACACATGAATGGCTTCTTTTTGTTTGTCTGGCGTGTACATATCTTCGATCTCTACCACGCCGTATGTTTCTCCGCCGTAGGTTAATTTGACGGTGTCGCCGATTGCAAGCTCAGCTGCTTTTTCTGAATCAACCGGAAGCGTGATCGGAAGAGACCAGACAGTTCCGGATGCCAAACGCATGTTTTCAACGACTGACACGTAATCTTTTTCTGTGAAAAATCCTTCAATCGGGCTGTATCCCCCAATCCCGATCAGCTCTAAATCAGCAAACGAAATCAGGTCCAATTCGATTTCCTTTTGAATAGATGTAACGTCGTATTGCTCGTTTACCCGATTAATTAATGTTCCTCCGTGCGGTGCTAAACTCATAACAATTTGTTCCTCCCAGTTAACAGATAAATAAACTCAGATTAATAGTTAAATGCCCCCGCCTTGTTCATGGACAGAGCGCTTTTCTTTGCGGATGGCTTTCATCAGGCTGACTGCTCCGCCGGCGGCTAAAAGCACGCTTGCCATCATAAAGATGGAATAGTAATCTCCTTTTAATAATAAGGAGACAAGCAGGTAAGAAATAGACAGTGATAAAAACGGCGAAACGATCCAAACTTTCAGCATCGTTTTCACGACTCGTTTATGAAAAACGTTAGGCCCGTTTTTAGCCATTCCGATACCGATAATTGACGATGAAGTCACTTGCGCCAAAGGAACCGGCAATCCGAATACGGAGCTGATAATGACAAGACCTGCTCCGGTTCCGGAAAGCAGAATGCCTTCTCCGGCTGAAAATCTCGTAATTTTTTTGCCGTTTGTTTCAAGCACCTTTCGTCCTAAGAGCAAGGCCCCGAGGGCAACAAAGACGCCTCCGTACAACGTGCCGTTAGACACGTTGAGCACTCCGGCCGCAACTAATGGGCCTACGGCGTTTGCCACGTTGTTCATTCCGGCTGAAAAAGCTTCCGAAAATCCTGCGATAAGGAGCACAATTCCCAATATTCGCTGTTTTCGGGTTGAAATGACGCGAATATTCAGAGAACTGAACAGCTTCGAAATGAGATACGTGAAGCAGAAGGCGACAAACGGAACCAGCACCCAAAATATAACGATCACAAAAAGATGCTGTAAAAATAAAACTTTGTAGGCTACGCCTACTCCGACAATCGCACCGACGGTCACTTCGCTTGTCGATAACGGAATGCCGAGCACATTTGCCGTAAATAATGACAGTGCCGCCGCTCCGATAATGATGCAGACAATAGAGAGCGTAATCGTCTGTTCCGGAATGATTCCGGAGCTTATCGTCTTGACCACTTCTCCCCCGCCGATGATCGCACCGGACAGAACGCCGGCTGCACATATCAACAGCGCGAAGGTTTTCTTTTTTACGGCGCCAGACCCGTAAGCGACTCCCATCGAAGCCGCTGCGCCGCTTGCTCCGATATTCATGGCAAAAAACAGGCTGAATAAAATTGCGGCTATTTCCATCGCGCAGCTCCCTTATTCATGCAAGCCGCATTCCGTTTTAGCCATGCCGTTCCATCTGCCGCTGCGCAAATCTTCTGCGGTAAATGCAGGAGAGGTGCACGGTTCACAGCCAATGCTCGGATAGCCTTGGTCATGAAGGGGGTTATAATCCAGTTCATGCTTGGATGTATATCTCCAGATGTCTTTCCATGTCCAATGAATCAGCGGGCATACTTTGATTGATTGAAACTTATCGTCTTTATTCAGGAAATTCGTATTTGCCCGGCTCGGACCTTGATCGCGGCGCAGGCCGGAAAGCCATGCAGGATGCCCCGACAGCGCTTCTCTTAACGGCAGAATCTTTCTGATAAAGCAGCACTGGTTAGGGTCACTTTCCCACAGTTTATCCCCGTGAGCCTCAGCCTGTTCTTCAAGAGAAAGGTTTGGTTTTTTCAAAATGATGTTAAGGCCGGGATACCGCTCTTTGACTTTTTCAATCGTCTCGTACGTTTCCTTAAAATGAAGACCCGTGTCAAGAAAAACGATTTCCGCGTCTTTCTTCACTTTATAAATTAAATCGATCAGAACGATCCCCTCAATTCCGAAGCTGCACGCATAAACGAGCTGATCTCCGTAGTGTCCGTACGCCCATTTCAGGACTGACAGCGCACCCTTATAAGAATCGTCTTCCGGAAATGTAATCGCCGGCTCTTCCCATGTGTCATACGTTAACATTTTTTCTTTCCTCCTCTCGGAGACAATCAAACAGCTGTTGCTTTCTGCCGGTTGTCTTTTCCTTAATCTGTTATTCTCATCATATAAAAAACTTTCAATCCAGCGGAATGAAAGACAGTGACCCGGTATAGCCCTTATCTTCAAAATGCTATGCATTTTTCTGGATGCGGCACCTTGCATGATATGCAGGTTGCCGGGCATCATCGGTCCAGTCCCTCAGCCGCTCTTGATAAGTTTTTTTAGATTTGTACTAAATTTTAGCACAATTCTAACAGAAGTCAACCCGAGTTTTTTGATAGGAATAATAAAAACAGGCCCTGCGGCCTGTTTTCTCTCATTTATTTTTTAAACCAATCTTTTGACTCGGGATTCTTTTTCCACGCTTTCAGCTTTTCGAGGTCATCTGAGTGAATCGTCCCGTTTTCCAGCGCCACTTCCGTCAGCGTGTCATAGTCCGTTAATGAATAATACGGCAGGCCTGCTTTCTCAAATGCTTCTCTTGCTTTCGGAAGGCCGTATGTGAAAATCGAGATGACGCCGAGAACGTCCGCGCCTTCTCTTTGAAGAGCCGCCGCTGCCTCAAGCACGCTGCCTCCCGTGGAAATTAAGTCTTCGATCACGACGGTTTTTTGCCCTTTTTTGAGGGCGCCTTCGATTTGATTTCCCTTACCGTGTGCTTTCGGCTTGCTTCTGACATAGCACATCGGCACATCCAAACGGTCTGCCAGAAGCGCGGCGTGCGGAATGCCGGCCGTTGCTGTTCCCGCGACCATCTCAGCTTCCGGGAAATGCTCTTTTAACAGCTTGCTGAGGCCGTCTGCCACATCATTTCTCACTTCCGGAAACGACAGTGTCAGACGGTTATCGCAATAGATCGGGGATAATATGCCGCTCGCCCAAGTAAACGGCTCATTCGGGCGCAGAAATACAGCTTTAATGTTTAATAGATGTTTTGCGATGGCTTGTTTCATTGGCTAACGCCCTCCCATTCCAGTTTGATTGATTCATACGCTTTGACGGGGTTTTTCGCTTTTGTAATGGACCGGCCCACGACAATGGCTGATGATCCGTTTTCTCGTGCGAAAGCGGGTGTCGCCACACGAACCTGGTCGTCTGCTGTATCTTGTGACATGCGAATGCCGGGCGTGACAGTCAGAAATGACGGGCGGACCGTTTCATAAATGGCTTTTGCCTCATGAACCGAGCATACCACCCCGTCAAGCCCGCTCTCATCCGCCATCTTGCTGTAATGCACAACCGTTTCTAAAAGCGGTTTTTGAAGCAGCAGCTCTTCCTTCGCCATTTGCTCTGAGGTGCTTGTCAGCTGTGTGACCGCAATCAAAGACGGCCGTTTTTTTCCTGCCGGGGCTCCTTCTTCCAGTCCCTCGAGAGCGGCCCGCATCATTTGCGCGCCCCCTGCGGCATGCACGTTTACAAGATCAACTCCGAGGCTCGCAAGCCGTTTCATCGCCTTATTTACGGTTGTCGGAATGTCGTGGAGCTTTAAATCTAAAAACAATTCACAATTCCGTTCCTTTAATTGCTGTATGATGGCGGGTCCTTCTTGATAAAAAAGCTCCATTCCCACTTTGACAAACAGCCTCTCTTTTTGAAATAGATCTAAAAAAGCGAGCGTCTCATCAGCCGATGCGAAATCAAGCGCGATGATGGGCAGGTTGTTTTTCATGTTTCCAGCTCCTTCCGATGCATTCACTTATCGATTGAAAGCCGTATTGGCCCAGCACACGAGGGAGCTGTTCAATGATCTCAGGGCAGGCAAAAGGGTTGACGAAGTTAGCCGTGCCGACGGCAACCGCACTCGCCCCCGCCAGAAGAAATTCCAATGCATCTTCTGCCGTCTGGACGCCGCCCATCCCTATGATCGGAATGTTTACAGCCTGACTGACTTCATAAATCATCCGAATGGCGACAGGTTTTATTGCCGGACCTGACAGCCCGCCCGTTTTATTTGCTAAAATCGGCTTGCCGGTTTTCAAATCAAGCCTCATCCCGACAAGTGTATTGATCATCGTCAATCCGTCAGCTCCGGCCGCTTCAATCGCCTTTGCAATTTCTGTAATGTTTGCGACGTTCGGCGACAGCTTGACATACACAGGCACTTCAGACACATCTTTTACCGCTTTTGTCACTTCTGCGGCCATCAGAGGATCTGTGCCGAAAGCGATTCCGCCTGTTTTGACGTTCGGGCATGAGATGTTGAGCTCAAGCGCGTGCACATTCGGCGCTTTGCTGATATGCTCTGCCACTTCCCTATAGTCTTCAACCTGAGAGCCGGCCACATTTGCGATGATCGGTGTATCAAATTGTTCCAGCCAAGGCAGTTCATGTTCAAGAACATGCTGAAGGCCGGGGTTTTGCAGTCCGATGGCGTTCAGCATTCCTGCGCCGGTCTCCGCCACTCTCGGCGTCGGGTTTCCGAAGCGCGCTTCTTTCGTGGTCGCTTTAATCATGATCGCACCGAGGCATGACAAATCGTAAAACCGTGCATATTCTTTCCCGAAGCCGAAACAGCCGGAAGCGGGAATGATCGGATTCTTTAAATGAAGACCCGGCAAATTCACTTCTAACATTACAGCGCCACCTCCTCAGCTTTAAATACAGGCCCGTCGAGACAAACTTTGACATATGACGTATCGCTTTCGTCAGTGCGGCACACACAGGCAAAACACGCTCCGATGCCGCAGCCCATCCGCTCCTCCATTGAAAGATAAACCTCTTTATGGCCGTACTGCTGCTTTAATGCCTTCAGCATCGGGGTCGGCCCGCAGCTGAGGAGGACGTCAAATTCGAGCTGCTTCTGTTTAATGACATCCGTCACAAACCCTTTTTCACCGTGTGTCCCGTCAGCCGTGGCCACATAGGTGTCTCCGTATCTGAGGCATTCTTGTTCGTAAAAGACATCCTTAGCCGACTGGAATCCTAACACATGGATGACGTTTACGCCTTTTTCCGTAAGACGCTTTGACAGTTCCTGCAAAGGCGGAACCCCGACCCCGCCCCCGACTAACAGGGCGGTTTTTCCGGATTCAATCTGCCGAACGGGGAATCCATTCCCGAGAGGGCCGAGAACATCAATCTTGCTTCCTTTTTGCTTCTGAGACAAAAGGCGCGTTCCCTCACCGTCTGTTCTATAAATAATTGTCACTTCATTCGCTGAAAAATTGACGTCTGCGATGCTGATCGGTCTTCTTAAAAGCGGCGTGACCGCGTCACTTACCTTCAGATGGAGAAATTGTCCCGGCTCCGTAAAGTGCTGGACAAGTTCTCCTTTCAGCACCATTTGATAGATTCGGTCGGCAATCTCGCGGTTGGATTGAACAGTCAAATGCGCTTTTTTCATATCGTAACAGCTGCCTCCTGATTCGTTTCCGATGCCGGCATATGGTCCGCTCGGAATGTCATACTTTCCAATACCCGCAAAATCGCTTCGGCCGTGTCTAGAGACGTCAGGCAGGCCACGCCGTTTTCCACAGATTCACGGCGTATTCTGAAGCCGTCCCTTGCCGGCTGTTTGCCCTTTGTCAGCGTATTGATGACAAATTGCGCTTCTCCGTTTCTGATGACGTCAAGCAGGTTTTGGCCTTTTTCACCGATTTTCCCGACAACCTGAGCCGGAATTGCAGCATCTTTCAGATATGCCGCCGTTCCTTCCGTCGCCAAAATCTTATAGCCGATCGAATGGAAGCGTTTGGCGATCAACAGTGCTTCTTCTTTGTCTTTATCGGCAACGGTCAGAAGCACTGATCCGTAATTCGGGATTTGGATGCCTGAGGCAATCAGCCCTTTATAAAGCGCCTTTTCGACAGTTGAATCCTTGCCCATCACTTCTCCCGTCGACTTCATTTCAGGCCCTAATGTAATATCGACTCTTCTCAGCTTCGCGAATGAGAAGACAGGCACTTTGACGAATACTCCCTGCTGTTCAGGCTGCAGTCCCTCTTGATAGCCAAAATCAGCAAGCTTTTGGCCGAGGATGACCTTTGTCGCAAGGTTCGCCATCGGAATCTTTGTGATTTTGCTTAAAAACGGTACGGTTCTGCTTGATCTCGGATTCACCTCAAGCACGTATACTTCACCTTGCGACAGTACGAATTGGATGTTCAGCAAGCCGACGATGTTGAGGCCTTTCGCCAAAGCCACCGTGTACTCTTCAATTTTCCGCTTAATTTCTTCGCTTAAAGACTGCGGCGGATAGACGGCAATCGAATCCCCTGAATGGACGCCGGCCCGCTCGATATGTTCCATAATTCCCGGGATGACGACTGTTTCGCCGTCTGAAACGGCATCCACTTCGATTTCTTTCCCCGTTAAATAGCGGTCGATTAAGACCGGATGCTGCGGGTTGATTTTCACCGCATTTTTCATATAGTGAAGAAGCTCGTCTTCGTGGTAGACGATCTCCATCGCCCGGCCGCCGAGTACATATGAAGGGCGGACGAGAACCGGATAGCCGATGGCCGCGGCAATTTTGACCGCTTCGTTAACTGACACAGCGGTTTTTCCGAGCGGCTGCGGCACGTTCAGCGCCTCAAGCGCCTGCTCGAACTTATCGCGGTCTTCCGCACGGTCTAAATCCTCAAGTGATGTGCCGAGGATATTGACGCCGCGGGCGCTCAGCTCCTCTGCAAGGTTGATGGCCGTCTGGCCGCCGAATTGGACGACAACGCCTTCCGGCTGTTCCAAATCGATGATGTGCATAACATCTTCAACCGTCAGCGGTTCAAAATACAGCTTATCTGAAATGCTGAAATCAGTTGACACCGTCTCCGGGTTGTTATTGATGATAATCGCTTCATAGCCGGCTTGCTTAATCGCCCACACAGAATGAACAGTCGCATAATCGAATTCAACGCCTTGTCCGATGCGAATCGGTCCTGATCCGAGGACGACGACGCTTTTTCTTGAAGTGAGAGCTGACTCATTTTCTTCCTCATACGTGCTGTAGAAGTACGGGGTTTCAGATTCAAATTCCGCCGCACACGTATCTACCATTTTAAATACCGGCAGGATAGACGACTGTTTTCTCAGGTTGTACAGCTCTGATTCCGGCATGTTCCATTCCCTGCTGATGTATTTGTCAGAGAAACCGAGTTCTTTTGCCGTCTGTAAAACTGTTAGGCTGCCTTTATTTGCTTTCAGCTCGTTTTCAAACGCAACCAGCTTATGCAGCTTGTGCAAAAAGAATACGTCGATGGCAGAAAACTCATGAAGCTGTTCAACTGTGTAGCCTCTTCTGAAAGCCTCAGCGAGATAAAACAGCCGCTCATCTCCCGCCTTTCGGATCCGTTTTTCCAAAAGCCCGTCAGAAATCTCCTCCGCATCTTTCAATTCCAGATGATAGACGTCAGCTTCCAGTGAGCGGACGGCTTTTAAAAGCGATTCTTCAAGTGTGCGGCCGATGGCCATTACCTCTCCCGTCGCTTTCATTTGCGTGCCGAGTCTGCGGTTTGCCGATTCGAATTTATCAAACGGCCAGCGCGGGATTTTGGAGACGACATAGTCAAGCGCAGGTTCAAATGCCGCGTATGTTTTACCCGTTACAGGGTTCATCATTTCATCGAGAGAAAGACCGACTGCGATTTTAGCCGCCAATTTTGCGATCGGATAACCCGTTGCTTTTGAGGCGAGGGCAGATGACCGGCTGACCCGCGGGTTTACTTCTATAATGTAATATTGGAAGCTGTCAGGATCTAATGCCAGCTGAACGTTACAGCCGCCTTCGATGCCGAGCGCGCGGATAAGCTTTAATGAGACGTTTCGCAGCAGTTGGTACTCCCGATCGCTCAAAGTCTGGCTCGGAGCAACGACGATGCTGTCTCCCGTATGGATGCCCACCGGATCAATATTTTCCATGTTGCAGACGACAATCGCGTGGTCCCTGCCGTCTCTCATCACTTCATATTCGATTTCTTTGAAGCCGGCGATGCTTTTTTCAAGCAGGCACTGGTGAACCGGGCTCAGCTTTAATCCGTTTTCTACAATTTCCTTCAGTTCCGTTTCATTCGAGCAGATGCCGCCGCCTGTTCCGCCCAATGTATAAGCAGGACGCACGATGACCGGGAACCCGATGCGGCTGACAAAATCCTCAGCTTCTTGTAAAGAGTGAATAATATCACTTTCCGGCACGGGTTCATTCAGCTCATTCATCAGCGAGCGGAACAAGTCACGGTCTTCTGCCTGCTGGATGGCTGACAGCTTCGTACCGAGCACTTCCACACCGCATTCTTCAAGAACGCCGAGGTCAGAAAGCTCTACGGCAAGGTTCAGGCCTGTCTGGCCGCCCAATGTCGGCAGTATGGCGTCCGGACGTTCTTTTCTGATAATACGGGTGAGAAATTCAGGCGTCAGCGGTTCGATGTATACCCGATCGGCCATTTCTGTATCCGTCATGATAGTGGCTGGGTTTGAATTGACGAGAATGACTTCATAGCCTTCTTCTTTTAATGCAAGACACGCCTGCGTGCCCGCATAATCAAATTCTGCCGCCTGGCCGATAATAATCGGACCGGACCCGATCACTAATATCTTCTTAATATCTACGCGTTTTGGCATACCGCTTCCCCTTCTTTCTCTGTTGTTTCGATCATGTCGATGAATCTGTCAAACAAGTGATTGGCATCTTCCGGGCCTGGTGAAGCTTCAGGATGGTATTGAACCGTAAATGCCGGCAATGTTTTATGCTTCAGCCCTTCAATTGTGTCATCATTTATCGCGACATGCGTCACTTCAAGCTCTGTCTCATCAATAGAAGAGACCGTATAGCCGTGGTTTTGGGCAGTCAAAGCGACTTTTCCTGTCGCAAGCTCTTTTACCGGATGATTGGAGCCCCTGTGTCCGAATTTCATTTTTTCTGTATCGGCTCCGGATGCCAGCGCAAATAATTGGTGGCCGAGGCAGATTCCGAATAAAGGCACTTTTCCGAGTATTCCTTTTATCATTTCAATTGCTTCCGGGACATCTTTCGGGTCTCCGGGTCCGTTAGAAAGCATGACGCCGTCCGGCTTTAATTGAAGCACTTCCTCTGCCGTTACATTGTAAGGCACAACGATGACGTCGCACTTACGTTTGTTTAATTCTCTTAAAATGCCGTGCTTCATGCCGAAATCGACTAACACGATGCGTTTGCCCCGGCCCGGGCTAGGATAAGCCGTTTTCGCTGACACTTGCGCGACTTGGTTTCTCGGAAGTTCGGTTTCTTTCAGCCGTGTAAGAACCGCTTCCACATCCTCATCACATGAAGCAAACGTTCCTTTTAATGCACCGGCCGTGCGGATCATTCTTGTGAGCTTTCTCGTATCAATCCCTTGTAAACCCGGGATATTTTTCATTTTTAAATATTCATCGAGTGTATAAGCCGACCTCCAGTTGGATGGCAGTTCGCATAACTCTTTTACAATGAGTCCTTTTACAAACGGTGTAATGGATTCAAAGTCATCCCGGTTAATGCCGTAGTTGCCGATAAGGGGATACGTCAGCGTAACGATCTGCCCGCAGTAAGAAGGGTCTGATAAAATTTCCTGATAACCGGTCATTCCGGTGTTGAATACGACTTCACCCGCGGTATGCTCCAGGCTTCCGAATGCTTTCCCCTCAAACACCGCTCCATTTTCCAGTACTAGTCTTCTTTTCATTTGACGAGTCTCCCTTCTTCATATGCAAGCTTCCCGGCTGCGATTGTCGCGACAGGCCAGCCGAAACATTTCATCTTGTTGAATGGTGTGTTTTTCCCTTTTGATAAAAATGTATCTTTGTCTATAGCGGCTTCTTTTTCCAGATCAATGAGGGTGATATCCGCTGCCGCACCCGGTTTCAGTGTCCCGTACGGAAGGTCAAACGCTTCGCAAGGTTTTTTCGTCATATAGTCTGTGAGCTGCTTCAGCGACCATGATCCGTTTTTTACGAAGTGTGTGTATAAAAGCGGGAAGGCCGTTTCTAAGCCGACAATGCCGAACGGAGCAAGCTTCATGTCCGTATTTTTCTCTTCTTCCGTATGCGGCGCATGGTCAGTCGCAATGAAATCAATTGTGCCGTCTGACAGCCCTTCAATCAGTGCTTCTCTGTCTTTTTTGCTGCGAAGCGGCGGATTCATTTTATAGTTGGTATCA
Source organism: Bacillus sp. YC2 (assembly GCF_019891195.1). Classification (NCBI taxonomy): domain Bacteria; kingdom Bacillati; phylum Bacillota; class Bacilli; order Caryophanales; family Bacillaceae; genus Bacillus; species Bacillus sp. YC2. The sequence goes on from NZ_JAHXDO010000002.1 coordinate 160,728, forward strand.
AGCCCCGGGATATCCTCGTCACAAAGCAGCAGATGATGCGGTGACACTTCGGCTGTCACGCGGATCCCGGCCTTCTTAGCGTCTCTTACAACTCTGACGGATTCTTTCGTGCTGATATGGCACACATGGTAGTGGCAGCCCGCTGCTTCTGCAAGCAGCACATCACGGGCAATGTGGACGGATTCACATATAGATGGAATGCCGTTCAGACCGTTTGCTTTTGAGAAAACACCTTCGTGCACGCTTCCTCCGTAAATGAGGGAGTTGTCCTCACAATGGGCGACAATCGCTTTATCCGCAGCTGCAGCCCGCTTCATTGCTTCATACATCATTCCGGCAGTCTGTACACCGACGCCGTCATCCGTGAAGGCAAACGCGCCTGCTTCTTTCAGCGCCTCAAAATTTGTCATTTCTTCGCCGATTTGTCTGATCGTGATGGATGCGTACGGAAGCACCCTGACAGATGCGGTTTCTTGAATGCGGTTTTGGAGCCACTCCATTTGCTCTTTCGTATCCGGCACGGGTCTTGTATTCGGCATGGCGGCGACTGTGGTAAATCCGCCACGTGCCGCAGCTTTCGAGCCTGTTTCAATGGTTTCTTTTTTCTCGCCGCCCGGCTCTCTGAAGTGTACGTGGAGGTCGACAAGCCCCGGAGATACGAACAGCCCTTCGGCGTCGATCACCGTTTCTCCGTCTTTTGCTGTGAGACTGCCGATTTCAGAAATGACCTCCCCAGCCACACGGATATCCTGTTCGATTCTTTCACCATTTTCGTTTAACATCCAGCCGTTTTTAATGAGATAAGACATACGACGCTTCTCCCCTTTTCACATTTGTTTGCAGTGCTCGCTTTAGTACCGCCATTCTGATAAACACACCGTTTTCCATTTGTTTAAAAATTCTTGATTTTCGGCATTCCACTAATGTTGTGTCAATTTCGACTCCTCTGTTTACCGGTGCGGGATGCATGATGATGGCATGCGGCTTCATGTTTTCAGCCCGCTTTACCGTCAGCCCGAATTTTTCCAAGTAGCCTTGTTGGTCGGATTCCGTTTGGTGCCTTTCATTTTGAATGCGGAGCAGCATGACGACATCTGACGCGGCAACTGCTTCATCCGTTCGGACACAGGTGCCGAACGTGTTTTCTGCATCCTGCCATTCCGGCGGCCCTGAAAACAGAACGTGCGCGCCCAGTCTTGTCAGCACTTCGGCGTTAGACCTTGCCACCCTGCTGTGTCTAATATCGCCGTGAATGGAAACTGTCAGGCCCTTAAAGCTTTGGAATTCCTCTTGTATCGTCATTAAATCGAGCAATGATTGGGTCGGATGCTGGCCGCAGCCGTCTCCCGCATTTAAGATCGGAATATTAACTTTGTCTGCCAAATCCTTGTAGTATTCATCTTCCCTGTGCCTGATAACGCAGGCGTCGACACCGATAGATTCAAGCGTTCTGACAGTATCGTACAAAGTCTCGCCTTTTTGAACGCTTGTGCTCGTTCCGTCTAAATTCAGAACGTTCATGCCGAGTTTTTTTTCCGCAACCTCAAAGCTGAACCGTGTTCTGGTGCTTGGTTCGAAAAACAAATTCGCAATAAATTTCCCTGCGAGGTCCGTGTGTTCCGTTCCCTCTTTAATTGCTTTTGCTGCACGCAGCAGTTCTTCGATCTCAGCAGTGCTAAGTTCACTCATCGCCGTTAAATGATTCATGTTTTTTTCCCCTTCCGTTTCAACTTGAAGGCCGTAAAAAAACACCCCGGTCACTAGACTCGGGGTGCGGTTAAAGAGAGAAGCAGCACGCAGCTTCTTCCCGTCATAACCCTTCCAAGCCTCTCTGGACTTTCTTTAAAAGGTTTATATATGATGCTGTTATGAGGCGTCAGCCTCTTCTTCCTTTGCGTGCGGCAGAATCAGGTTGAGGATGACTCCGACGATTGCCGAAAGCGCCATACCCGATACTTGAAAGCCGCCTTGAGATACTTGAATGAAAGCACCGCCTACGCCGATAACGAGGATGACGGATGTAATAATTAAATTTCTGTTGTTTTCATAATCAATTTTATTGTCGATCAGCATTCTCAAACCGCTGGACGCGATGATCCCGAAGAGAAGAAAGGAAACGCCTCCCATGACCGCGGACGGAACTGAGCTGATCAGCGCCGATACTTTGCCGACAAACCCGAAGCATACTGCGATGACACCTGCGCCTCCGATGACAAAGACGCTGAAGACTCTCGTAATGGCCAGTACACCGATGTTTTCGCCGTACGTTGTCGTCGGCGGGCCGCCGATTAACGAAGCGATGATTGTCGCAACGCTGTCTCCCATTATGGAGCGGTGCAGTCCCGGCTTTTTAATGAAATCCTGTCCGACAACTTTACTCAGCACCATTTGATGGCCGATATGCTCTGACATCGTCACGAAAGCGACCGGCACCATCGCCGCTGCAATGCCGAGTGTCACAGACGGCGTATAGTCTTTAAACGGAATGATGAACTCAGGAGCGGCAAACCATTTGGCATCAATGACAGGCTGGAAATCGACGATGCCCTGTGTAAGAGCGAACAGGTACCCGCCTATAATGCCGATCAGCACCGGGATCAGGCTTAAAAACCCCCGTAAAAAGATGGCGCAGATGATGGTAATCGCCAAGGTGACGCCGGCTACACTGAAGTGCTTTAAGCTGTAGACGAGCTCCTTCGCATTCGGGTCTGCATACATCGCCATGTTGACGGCCGTGCTTGCCAGCCCGAGCCCGATGACGATAATGACCGGTCCGACGACAACCGGCGGCAGCAGCTTCATCAGCCACCCCGTTCCGAGCTGCCTGATCAGCAGCGCGATCAAGCCGTACACGATTCCTGCCAGGAAGGCGCCTACCATGGCCGCCCCCGGCCCTCCCGTTGCTTTCACCAATATAATCGGAGAAATAAAGGCAAATGATGATCCGAGATAAGCAGGAATTTGGCCTTTCGTAATCAAGAGATAGGCGAGTGTCCCGATTCCGCTCGTGACAAGCGCCACTGCCGGACTCATCCCGACCAGTTTCGGAACGAGGATGGTTGAGCCGAACATGGCGAATAAATGCTGCAGGCTGAATGACAGCCAAGACAATGGGTTTGGGACATCCCTGACTCCCAGATTTACTTTTTTCTTACTCATGGCGTTTCCTCCTGATTGACGTCTCTTTAGGATGACTCTTAAATGGTATAAAAAAACCTCTTTGCTTTTTGCGCAAAGAGGCATACAAAGTCCGGCCGCGTCATTCCGCCCGGCTTTTGTGCGTTAGAAATCCTCTTTGCAAACTCTCTGGAATGCATTTAAAAAGGTACTTTATTCATTTTCATATATGGCGACCAAATCCGTTTGATCGACTTCGCTCAGCTGAACCATCACTTTTTCAGCCTTTGAGGTCGGTATGTTTTTCCCGATATAGTCCGCTCGGATCGGCAGCTCCCGATGTCCTCTGTCAACAAGCACGGCAAGCTGTATAGATGACGGACGCCCTACATCAACGAGCGCATCCATCGCCGCTCTTACCGTCCGTCCCGTATAAAGCACGTCATCGACTACAATGACCTTTTGGTCGGTAATATCGGTCGGAATGTCTGCACCTTTTACAAGCGGCTCTTCATTGCTCGTTTTTTTTGAAAGATCGTCACGATAAAGGGTAATGTCAATTTCCCCGACGGTCACGGGATTTCCTTCAATCTGCTCAATTCGTTCAGCAAGCCGCTTCGCTAAATAAATGCCTCTTGTTTTAATCCCGACAAGAATACAGTCATTCATTCCTTTATTCCGCTCGATCATTTCATGGGCAATCCTTGTTAAAGCCCTTCTGATCGCCTGCTCATCAAGAATAACAGCTTTTTGATTCACGCGTGACACCTCTCCATTCGTATATAAGAAGAAAAAACCCCTCCTGCCAGAGCATAGAGGGGTTCCTTTCAGGACGGAACACATATATCTTCCGTCCTATCCGTTATCCTTCTCAGCCTCTCTGGACTGTGTTAAAGAATCTATTAGCTTGTTTTTATTATTTCAGAAAAGAAACTTGCTGTCAACGGCTATTTCTCAAATTTTCGATGAGTTTTTGCATATCTTCGGGCAGCGGCGCTTCAAATTCCATATATTCGTCTGTCCGCGGATGCTGAAAGCCCAGTACTCCCGCATGCAGCGCCTGGCCGTTAAAATCAATGGTTTTTCTCGGCCCGTATTTCGGATCTCCCGCTAAAGGGAAGCCGATATACTTCATATGGACGCGGATCTGGTGCGTTCTTCCGGTCTCAAGGCGGCACTCTACAAGCGTAAAGTCATCAAAGCGCTCCAGCACGTGGAAATGCGTTACGGCATTTTTGCTGCCTTCTCTCGTAACGGTCATGCTTTGGCGGTCTTTTTTATCTCTTCCGATCGGTGCGTCAATGGTTCCGTCATCATGAGAAATAATTCCGTGGACAACCGCTGTGTATTTCCGGGTAACGGTTTTATTGACGAGCTGATTGACAAGTGATTCATGCGCCATATCATTTTTTGCAACCATTAACAGGCCTGAGGTGTCTTTGTCAATACGGTGAACGATTCCGGGCCGCATGACGCCGTTGATTCCGGAAAGGTCATTGCAGTGGGCCATCAGTCCATTAACAAGCGTCCCCGTCACATGGCCGGGTGCCGGGTGAACGACCATGCCACGCGGTTTATTTACGACCAACACGTCTTGGTCCTCATAATAAATATCCAAGTCCATAGGCTCGGCAAGCACGTCCAGCTCCTCAGGTTCGGGGACGGTCACTGTCACTTGGTCGCCGGGCTGCATTTTGTAGTTTGCTTTCACTGACTTTCCGTTAACAGACACAAAGCCTTCCTTTACCCATTGCTGCACCTGGGTCCGTGACCAGTTTTCACCGGATGAGGCCAAAAATTTATCAATCCGCTCGCTTTTTTGTTCAGGCTGAGCGGTTATGTCAAATTGATTCATGTTATTGCTCCTTCTTTTTCCCGCTGTCAAACAGCATATGAATAAATAAAAGTATCACGCCGACACACAATGAAGAGTCCGCGATATTAAAAATCGGGTAATGATAATTAACGATGATGACATGGATAAAATCCACTACTTCCTGACGCGCCGCCCGGTCAATAAAATTTCCGACAGCGCCCCCCAGCATTAAACCGAGAGAAATCCCGAGTAAAATCTGCCCTTTTGCATAACGCTGTATGTAATAAACGATACCGATGATCACTGCGATGGTAATCAAGTAGAAAAACCACATCTGACCGGCTAAAATGCCCCATGCCGCTCCTGTGTTCCGATGTGAGGTGATATACAGCACCTGATCGATGACAGGTATGCTTTGTCCCAATTCCATATGGTTTACGACAAACCATTTCGTCAATTGATCGGCTATGATAATTAAAAGAGCGATAAGATAATAAAGCACACACGTTCCTCCATTATACAGTTACTTTTATCCTTTATGAATTTTATCAATAAAAGATGCAGGAGTAAAGGCAGATCATCATGCTGCGGCAAACACACGGAAACAGACGCTGTCATTCATACAGCGCCTGATCATATGAATACATCTCGGGCTCCCAGTAAGGAAGGGTTTTCTTTTCAAATTGGGCGGGATAATAAAAATCATCGGCGGTCCGTGCCGTCGGCAAAACCGCAAGCTTTTCAATCGGAATGGGGGCGCCGGTTTTTTCACAATAACCGAATGTATTGTTTTCAAACTTAGACAGCGCAAGAAGAACATCCTGAAGTTCTTCTTTAATATGAAAGATCAGAGTTGCTTTTTGATTGTTTATTGAAGGTTCAACAGATGCTGACATTTGAAAGCAAGAATACTCAAATAATCTTGACTGGAGTTCTTCTTTCATCATAAGAAGCTCCGTATGGATTGCGGTCAGTTGATCATTCATTCATCACAACTCCTGCTCTTTGAGGTTATACCTCTATTGTTGCCCCCGCGGCGTCATCTGAAGCCCATAAGATTTTTCCTATCGTTCTAATCGATGACATTGCTGGCATGAAAAAAACGCCCGGTTCACACCGGGCGCCTACAAACCATTACTTTTGATAATATTTTTCCACGATTTCCGCATTTCGGAGCGATAATGTCGGATATTTCGGATTGGCGCCGACATCTTTGGAAATCACACGGGACCGTTCACACATTTGGCCCTCTGCTTTTTCTACGGTTATTTTTCCTGTGGCAAAGCTTTGCGCATCTTCCGGCGCTTCACTTTCTTCTTTCACCGTCAGTTCAGACACGATAAACAGCTGTGCTGTATTTTCTTTAATGGATGACAGCAGGTCACGATTTTCTTTGTTCGGATACAAAGTCAGGCTCGCTTCCAATGATTTTCCGATAATTTTTTCGTTACGGGCTGTTTCTAACGCTTTTAACACGTCATTGCGCAGCTCCATGAAACGGTCAAATTTTTCCTCTGCCGCTCCACTGTCAGGAACAGAGATCGTTTCCGGCATATCTGTCAGCTGAACACTCGGTTCTTCCACAAATGATAAATGAGACCACATTTCATCAGCCGTATGCGGCAGAATCGGCGCAGTCAGCTTCACTAACGCAAGCAGGGTTTCATAAAAAACCGTCTGCATGCTGCGGCGGTCCGGATGATCCGCATGCTCGATGTACACCACATCTTTTGCAAAATCAAGATAGAAAGAGCTGAGCTCGATCGTGCAGAAATTATGAATGCTGTGATATACAACCGCAAATTCATATTCATCATATGCTTTTTTCACTTTGTCAATCAGCTTATTCAGTTTGATCAGCATATACTGATCCACTTCCCGAAGGTCTTTTACATCAACGGCATTAACGTTCGGATTGAAATCAAACAGGTTGCCGTGAAGGAAACGGAATGTATTGCGGATTTTACGGTATACTTCAGCGACTTGTTTTAAAATATCTTCAGAAACCGGGTGATCGGCCTGATAGTTTACTGATGACACCCATAAGCGTAAAATCTCCGCTCCAAGCTGTCTGGCGATCTTTGTCGGATCAATGGTGTTGCCGAGTGATTTACTCATTTTTCTGCCGTTTGCATCAAGTGTGAAGCCGTGGCTTAAGACACCTTTATAAGGCGCATGGCCTGTGACGGCAACAGCGGTAGAAAGGGATGAGTTAAACCAGCCGCGGTATTGGTCTGAGCCTTCAAGATATAAATCAGCCGGACGGACGAGATCTTCACGTTCTTCAAGCACAGCCTGATGCGAAGAACCGGAATCAAACCACACATCCATGATGTCCTGTTCTTTTGTGAAGATGCCGTTCGGGCTTCCCGGATGCGTAAACCCTTCCGGCAGCAAGTCTTTTGCTTCTTTTTCAAACCAGATGTTTGAGCCGTGTTTTTTGAACAGCTCTGAAACGTGTTCAATTGTTTCGTCAGTGATAACCGGCTCGCCATTTTCAGCATAAAATACCGGAATCGGTACACCCCAGACACGCTGTCTTGAAATACACCAGTCACCGCGGTCGCGCACCATGTTGTAAAGACGCTGTTCGCCCCACTCGGGCACCCATTTCGTTTTTTTGATGGCATCAAGCAGGTCAGATCTGAAATCTTTGATGGACGCGAACCATTGCGCAGTCGCTCTGAAAATGGTCGGTTTTTTTGTTCTCCAGTCGTGCGGATAGGAGTGTGTAATGAACTCGAGCTTCAACAGCGCGCCATTTTCTTCAAGCTTCTCTGTGATCGGCTTGTTTGCTTTATCATAGAACATGCCTTCAAAACCAGGTGCTTCGTCAGTCATGTTCCCCTTTTCATCAACAGGGCAAAGAACCTCTAAGCCGTATTTTTGACCGACGATAAAGTCATCTTCCCCGTGGCCCGGAGCAGTATGGACACAGCCCGTTCCGGCATCCGTTGTCACGTGCTCACCGAGCATGACGAGCGAATCTCTGCCATACAGCGGATGTTCAGCAATCACATGTTCCAATTCTCTTCCTTTGTATTGGGCGACAACTTCCGGGTTTTCAAAACCGCATGCTTGGGCAACGTTTTCGATTAAATCAGTTGCGACGACATAACGTTTCTCTCCGGCTTTAATGACGCTGTATTCTAACTCCGGATGAACGGAAATTCCGAGGTTGGCAGGCATCGTCCATGGTGTCGTCGTCCAGATGATGAAGCTTTCTCCGTTTTCAAGAACGCCCTTTCCGTCTTTCACTTTAAACGCGACATAAATAGATGGAGAACGTTTGTCCTGATATTCAATTTCCGCTTCTGCCAAAGCAGATTCACTTGAAGGAGACCAGTTAACAGGCTTCAGGCCTTTATAAATGTAGCCTCTTTTCGCCATCTCACCGAAAACGCGGATTTGCTGCGCTTCAAATTCAGGCTGCAGCGTGACATAAGGGTTTTCCCAGTCTCCTCTGACGCCAAGGCGCTTGAATTGTTCGCGCTGCCCTTCAATCTGCTGCCATGCATATTCTTCACAAAGCTTGCGGAAATCAGCAACGGACATTTCTTTCCGGTTTACTTTTTTGTTTTTTGTCAGCGCCGTTTCAATCGGCAGCCCGTGTGTATCCCAGCCCGGCACGTACGGGGCGTTGTAGCCGCTCATTGATTTATAGCGGACGATAAAGTCTTTCAGGATTTTGTTCAGGGCATGGCCCATGTGGATGTCTCCGTTTGCATACGGAGGCCCGTCATGAAGCACAAATTTCGGGCGGTCTTTCGTCCGTTCTTGAACAAGGCGGTAAATGTCCTGTTCCTCCCATTGTTTTTGCATGTCCGGTTCACGGTTCGGCAGATTTCCTCTCATCGGAAAATCTGTTTTCGGCATCAACAGCGTATCTTTGTAATCCATCTTCATTCCTCCACAACATTTTTCAGAAAATAAAAAAAGCCCTCTCATCCCATAAGGGACGAGAAAGCTTATCTCGCGGTACCACCCTTTTAGAAAAAGCGGCAAATCCCGCCTTTTCCACTCGAGCATCGTAACGTGATGGAACGTCCTTTCCTACTGTAAGTTCAGAAAGGAAACTAAAGGGCTGATCCACATGATTCAGGCCATGCCGGGCTTCCACCTTCCCCGGTTCGCTTTATGGCTTTTTTGAGTCATGACGGTCCCTTTCAATCGTCTTTTCATCTGAATTTATGAACGTATTATATTCGAACGGCCCTGAGAATGTCAAGAAAATCAGAAAATTATTCTTTTTCCTCAAACACCGCATCGACTTCGTATTCAAGCAGATGATCCCAATCATCATTTTTCAAAAGGTCGAGCTGCGCTTCAATTAGCATTTGGAAACGGGTTCTGAACACTTTTGACTGTTTTTTCAGCTCTTCAATTTCCATGGCGATTTTTCTTGATTTTGAGAGCGACTCGTTAATGATGCGGTCCGCATTTTTTTCCGCTTCACGGACGATCAGCTTCGCCTCTTTCTGTGAGTTGCGTTTGACGTCTTCTGCGGCCTCTTGCGCCACGAGGATTGATTTATTCAGCGTTTCTTCGATATTGGCAAAGTGTCCGATTCTTTCGTCAAGCTCATTCACTTTCGCTTCAAGCTCCGCTTTTTTACGGAGTGCGATTTCATAATCTTTTCTGACTTGCATTAAAAATTCATTTACTTCATCTTCATCATATCCGCGAAAACCTTTTGTAAACGTTTTGTTATGGATATCATTTGGCGTTAATGGCATACTGCCACCTCCATTTTTACATTTCAGTACGATTATCTAGTTCACATTATAAAACAAATACGGCACAGATGGAGAAAAAAACTGAAAAAACGACTCATTTTTGACGTTCAAACGTGACTTTCCACTTGTCTTTTTTCGTTTTTCCATCAATTTTTGTCAAACTGCATCGGCCGAAGCCCCGAATGGAAAGCATGTCTCCTTCTGCGACCTGATAGGACGGGTCCTCAACGGCCTTCCAATTTACCTTGACGAGTCCGTTTTTCACAAGCGTCTGCGCCTTTTGCCGGGATTGCCGGCTCATTGAGGCGCAAACGGCATCGAGACGCAATGAAGAAACCGTGTCATCTCTTATTTCGACATCCGAAGCAGGAATGTGAAGATCGGCGAGCGCAATTTTCTCAAGCTTTACCGGGGCTTTGCCCGCTTTGCTGAGCTGGACGCTGACAAAATCAGCAATTTCCCCGGACACGATAAGCTGCACCGCTTTTTCCGAAAACACCAAATCGCCAAATTTCTGCCGCTTTAATCCGATCCCCATTAAAGACCCGAGAAGAGAACGGTGGTCGATGCTGACGAATTTTTCAGCATATTGAACCTCAAAAGCTTGAAGCTCATAATCATTCTGTTCCGGCTCAAGATAATCAGGGTATAATATCGCCCGTTTGCGTTCGGCCCGATCATATCCTCCGAAAAACGCGAGACCGCAGGCATCACCGATAACGGCTTTTAACATCACCTGTTCCCTCGGATCTAAAAAATCGGTCAGTTTCAGCCGATACTGCTCCAGGACAATCTGTTTCCATTCGAGCGCCTGATCGATAAAAGGCCGCTCGTCCTTTCTGAAGTGCTGGTAAATATCGCTCATGTTCTTTCCTTTCTATGTAAAGAGGCTTGGCTGGTGCCAAGCCTGTATCAAACTGTCACATTACGTATACATTGCGATCATGCGGTACAGACCCCAAAGTCCTGTCGTGGCAAACCGAAGCACGATAATGGCAACAATCGGGGATATATCCAGCATGGCAATCGGCGGAATGATCCTTCTGAACGGCTCTAAATACGGCTCGCATATTGCTGCGAGAAACCGTCCGACTGCCGTTTCCCTCGTACTCGGCACCCAGGACATAAAAATATAAATAATCAGGGCAAACGAGTAGATGTAAATTAAATAGCTCAGAACGGAAAAAATTTGATAAAGAATCATCCTGCTTTACCACCTCTGATGTTCGTCTTCAGATATGAGCTCCGAAATCGTGCCGGATACGTCGACATTATCAGGCGTGCACAGAAAGATATCTGAACCGATTCTTTGGATGTCGCCGCCGATGGCGTAGACAGTCCCGCTTAAAAAGTCGACGATTCTTTTCGCCTGATCATGCTGAATGCGCTGAAGATTAACGACAACTGCCCGCCTGTTCTTTAAATGATCGGCGATTTCCTGCGCTTCCGCATATACACGCGGCTCACTCAACACCACTTTAGAGGATTTCTGAACACTTTGCAAGCTTACCACGTTTTGCTTGCCGGCCGCCTTTTGAGCATAGGCTGGCTGTTTTTCTTTTTGCTGATCATGCTCTTCCGGATGATCCTGCTCTGTTTCAATATATTCGTACTCATACTCTTCCTCATCCATGGAGAAAAAGTTTTTCAGTTTATTTTTCATGCTCATTTGTTAACACCCCCTGTTTCATTTCCGACTAATGAGGAGCCTATTCTGATAAATGTAGCGCCCTCTTCAACAGCAATTTCATAATCATTTGACATGCCCATGGAGAGCTCCCGGCACGGTGCGTTCGTCTGGTTCAGCTCCTGCACGCGGTCGCGGAGATCCCGTAATTCCCGAAAACAGGCTCTGATCCTGTCTTTTTCGTCTGTCAGCGGAGCCATCGTCATCAGCCCCTCTACAGAGATGTTTGTAAATCCTGAAAGCTCCCGGATAAAGGGGATGACCTCTTCTGTTTTCATACCGTGCTTAGACGGTTCAAGCGATGTATTCACCTGCACTAAACAGCGCACTTTATGTGAAGCGCGTTTTTCAATCTCTTTTGCCAATGACAGTCTGTCTAAGGAGTGAATATAAGATACGCTGTCAACGACAGACTTCACTTTTCTTGACTGAAGACTGCCGATAAAATGCCAATCCGGATTCCCCGTGATGGCATCCTGCTTGCGGACCAGCTCGGTATCCCGATTTTCTCCCAGGCTTGTAATGCCTGCATCAACGGCCTCCTGAGCCCTTTCTGTTGATACATATTTTGTAACAGCGATGATGGTCACATTCTCAGGGCTTCGGCCCGATCTGTTACATGCTTCGTTTATTCGTTCGTTTATATGTCGTAATTGATCAGCAACACGCAAGATTACTTATGCCTCCTTCATTCCGATAAAGGACATCATGCGTCCCGTTTTTCCTTTGTCGCGGCGGTGTGAAAAGAAAAGATCACGCTCTGTTTCCGTACATAAACCGCTGACAGAAATGTTTTCTTCCGGAATGCCGCAATGTGTCAGAAGAAGACGGTTGACCTCTTTTAAGTCGAGCTTATATTGGCCTGCGCCCGTTTCACATACGGCTGACTCAGCCGAAAAAGGCAGCGCCCGGACTTCATTGATGACACGGTCATCTACGGTGTAGCATCCGCCGCTGATGGACGGGCCGATGACAGCGTGAATATCAGATACACGGGAGCCTTCCTGATCTGCCCAGCGTTCCGTCATGATGCGCCCAATTTGTTTAACGGTTCCCTTCCATCCGGCATGGGCAGCGCCGATAAGAGAATTCACAGGGTCATAAAAATACAATGGCACACAGTCGGCAAAACACAGAGCCAAAAAGACGCCTTTATCTTTCGTGTAGAGCCCGTCCGTCCTGCGAAATGCAGCGGAGTAGTCCCTCGCTCCTTTTCCTCTGTCCCCGGCTGTCACTTTTTGAATGCGGTTTTCATGTGTCTGATCGGCAAATACCCAAGAATCCAGTTCAGAGCCGCATAAAGACGCGATGATTTCACGATTTTTAACGACATCACAAGCTTCGTCACGGACATGCAATCCAGTATTTAACGATTCATACGGCGGATTGCTGACACCGCCGTTTTTCGTTGTAAATCCGGCGATGACCTTTGTGTTATGCTGATTCACACGGTTCCAGTCTTGTATCATGAGTGCCGAGGGGGTGGTAAGACTAAACGGGTGATATGTATTCATGAGGATCCAACCTTTCGACAAACATTAAAAAAGCGTAATTTCCCAATCATTTTACCACAATTTAAAGCATTCGTTTAGCGGCTGACTTTAAAATGAATAAAATAAATGTGCCGGAAACATTGAGATTTCCGGCATTTTACAAGTAAAGGGCTGATCACGCAGAGCCCTTTGGTTCATTTACACGCACTAAGATGACATCTTCCCCAATTTTAACTATATTTCGCCAAGGAATGACCATTTCCTCTTCTTTTCCGAAAAAACCGAGAACTTTTCCGCTGCCCCCTAAAATGATCGCCTGAATTTTACCCGTTGTCACATTAATATCGATGTCACCGATGCTTCCGAGTTTTTTTCCGTTCGAAACGTTCACCACATCTTTTATTTGAAATTCAGAAATGCTGATCATCCGGATCACGTCCTTTACCGTTCTTTTTCTTATTATATGAACGGTCGGGCCGAACCTTGTCAAGCCGGGCAATCTTTTTTGCGGCTGCACCATGTAATGATAAATCTCAGCATGATTTTCGTATACTCAATAAGCTCCTCAACGGACACTTCCTCGTTTACGGAATGGGCATTCTTCAGGTCGCCCGGCCCGTATATGACGCTCGGAATCCCGGCATCGTAAAGCCAGCCGCCGTCTGTTACGGTTTGTGATACATCTGTAACGGGCTCCTCCTTTTTGACGGCGCGGTGCGATGCTGCCAAAACACAAACCGCCGGATGATCAGGATCTATTTCCAGCGCCGGAAAAATTTCGCCCCTGTCCTCAATCATTGAAGAGCCGCCCCATTTGAAAACCGGTCTGTTTTCCCTCAGCCACACATCACTGTCGCTGATTCGGTTTACAAAGTCTTCAATTTCCGCCGACACTTGTTCATGTGTTTCGTTCGGATAAAAGTGAACCGTAATCCATAAGCGGCACTCATCCGCGACAAAGGCGGCGTGTCTTCCCCCTTCTATTACGGCGGGATTGATCGTATTTGTGCCGGGCGTAAAGCCGGGATAGCTTTTCATTACCGACCAGTGGCGTTCCAGCTCTCCGAGGGCGCCGATGATCTTCGCCATTTTTTCAATCGCGCTTGCCCCGAATGTGCCGCCGCCCGCGTGAATCATATTGCGCCTCATTCCGTCGTGAAACGTTTTTGCGCTTTTGATTTCTATCCAGCCGGTAATCACTCCGCCCTGGCCTTGGATATGCAGGCTGCTCGTATCCGCGACAACCGCAAAGTCCGCATGATAACCGCGTCTGCAGCATTCAAGCGTCCCCGCTTCACCCACCTCTTCGCCGATGACCGACTGCACAATCAGATCGCCAGGCAGTTGTAAACCGGCTTCATGAATCAGCTTCAGGCAAAAAAGCACGCACGCCAGCCCGCCTTTCATATCAGAAGCGCCTCGTCCGATTAACATGCCGTCTTTTATAAGAGGCTGAAACGGGTCCGAGTCCCAGTCTTCCCCGTTTACTTCGGCTACGTCAATGTGGCCGTTTAGAATGAGGCTTTGATAATGTTCGGAATCGGTTCCCTTTAACACACCGACTACGTTCGGATCTTCGGGGTAGACATCCCATATATCGACAGAACAGCCCATCTCTTTTAAAAACCCGGCAACCCATTTCTGCGCGGTTTTCGTATTTCTTGCGGGCGGCGCCGGTGTGGGAAAGGAGATTAAAGTTTTGGCGATACTGATTAAATCAGCCTGCTGCTCATCTGCTTTTTGTAATATCATATTGAGTTGATCCAATGGAAATCTCTCCTTCTTGTTGTATAGAAAAAACCGTTTCAACGAATGAAACGGCTTTAAAAAAACGCACAGGGCTCGGCAATATGTAAACCGCCGCTTCCTCCGCTTTTTTCACCGCTTCCCTCCGCTGGCATGATCCAGATCAGGTCTGTTAAGGGTTGAGACACACGCCTCTCTCAGCTGCCGGACAGCACCCCCAGGATGAAATGTATTCACTTTTCACACGGATGACGTTTCTTTCGCCCGTGTTAAAAACGGACGGTCATTGTTCCACATCACGCTGACCGGTATGTCAAAAAAGGCAGAAAGCCGTTCATCAGAAAGCATATCCCGTATCCCGCCTGAGGCGAACACTTCTCCTTGTTTTATAAGCAGCGCTTTATCAAATACCGGTAAAATTTCTTCAGCATGATGGGTGACGTAAAGGATTGACGGCGCATTTTCTTTTCCGGCGATATATGTAATCGTATCTAACAGTTTTTCCCTCGCCATAAAGTCAAGCCCTGTCACCGGCTCATCCAAAATTAAAAGTTCAGGATCTGCCATAAGGGCACGGGCAATCAGCGCCCTTTGTCTTTCTCCTTGAGATAAGGTCTCATAGCGCCTGTCCGCGTAACCGATCGCGCCCAAATCCTTCAAAAGCCCGATCGCTTTTTCCCTCACTTGTTCACTCGGCGTTTCGTATAAACCGATAGATGCGTACGCACCGCTGAGAGCAATTTCAAATGCGGAATCCGCGGGGTATAGTTTATGCTGAAGCCCGGCTGACACAAGGCCGATTTTTCTTCTGAGCTTATCACCGAGCTCTGTTTTTCCGAATTGATGGCCGAGCACCTGCATCTCTCCTGAAGTAGGAAAGTAATATGAGCATAACATATTTAACAAAGCTGTTTTGCCGGCACCGTTTAATCCGTACAGCACCCAGTTTTCATTTTGTTCAACATGCCAGTTTATATCCTTCAGAATCCATTTGCCGTTTCTTTTTAATGACACGCGGTCAAGCTGTAAAATCATTACGCTCCCTCCTGCAAATATGTTTCAATTTTCTTAAAACTTTTACAGATTAGAATACATGACTTTTTTTCATACGTAAACCGGAGACACGAAAAAAGCCTTTAAAACATTTGTTTTAAAGGCTTTTCCCGTTATTGATGGATGTTCTTATTCATTTGTTTAATGGCTGCCTTTTCGAGCCTCGAAACCTGAGCTTGGGATATGCCGATTTCTTCAGCCACTTCCATTTGAGTTTTTCCCTGAAAGAAGCGTTTGCGCAAAATCATTTTCTCCCGTTCGTTCAGCCTTCTCATGCCTTCTTTTAAAGCCAGCTCCTCAATCCATTGTGTATCCTTGTTTCGCTCATCGCTGATCTGGTCCATGACGTAAATCGGATCACCGCCGTCGTTATAAATCGGCTCAAACAGCGACACCGGATCTTGGATGGCGTCAAGAGCAAACACAATTTCTTCATGGGGCACTTCAAGAACTTTGGCGATTTCCTCTGCTGTCGGCTCCTTGCTTGTCTCACTGATTAACCGCTCTCTTACTTGAAGCGCTTTATATGCGATATCACGCAGCGATCTTGAGACGCGGATCGGATTGTTATCACGCAAATATCTGCGGATTTCTCCGATGATCATCGGTACAGCGTATGTTGAAAACTTAACATTATGGCTTAGGTCAAAATTATCAATGGATTTCATTAGTCCGATGCAGCCGACCTGAAATAAGTCATCAACATACTCTCCTCTATTGTTAAACCTTTGAATGACGCTTAAGACAAGGCGCAGGTTGCCGTTTACCAGCTTTTCTCTTGCTGAATCATCGCCTTCATCCTGCAATTGCTTAAATAGCTTTCTCATCTCTTCATTCTTGAGCACCGGTAATTTGGAGGTATCCACCCCGCAAATTTCGACTTTATTTCTTGACACGTTTTTCCCTCCCAACAGGAGCTGCTGTACAACGTTAAGTATCTCCTCGGGT
Source organism: Bacillus sp. YC2 (assembly GCF_019891195.1). Lineage (NCBI taxonomy): Bacteria > Bacillati > Bacillota > Bacilli > Caryophanales > Bacillaceae > Bacillus > Bacillus sp. YC2. The sequence goes on from NZ_JAHXDO010000002.1 coordinate 177,324, forward strand.
GGGAAAAATATGCACTTTCATTTTACAGAAAAAAACATCTGTCCAAGACAATCCTTACAGCAGTAAGGGTTGGCTGATGGAAATTTTTTTACACCATTTTGTTAAACTCTTTTCGCAGTCTTTTTATAATCCGTTTTTCAAGCCGGGAAATATAGGATTGGGAGATTCCCATCATGTCGGCTACATCTTTTTGCGTCTTTTCTTCTTCTCCGACAAGCCCGAAACGCAGTTCCATGATCTGCTTTTCTCTCTCGTTTAATTGCTCAAGCGCTTTTTTCAAAAGCTTTTTATCCACATTTGCTTCAATATCTTTTGTAATAATATCATCATCTGTTCCGAGCACATCTGAAAGCAGCAGTTCATTTCCGTCCCAATCAATATTAAGCGGCTCATCAAAGGATACCTCAGAACGGATTTTATTGTTTCTGCGCAGGTACATTAAAATCTCGTTTTCAATGCATCGTGATGCATAGGTGGCAAGCTTTATTTTCTTTTCCGGGTTAAAGGTGTTTACCGCTTTGATCAGACCGATTGTCCCGATGCTGATCAAATCCTCAATATTAATGCCCGTGTTTTCAAATTTACGGGCGATGTATACGACAAGGCGTAAATTCCTTTCAATTAAAATAGCGCGTGCCGCCTGATCCCCGCTCGGCAGCTTTAAAAGCAGCACCTGTTCTTCTTCTTTTGACAGAGGCGGCGGCAGTGCTTCGCTTCCCCCTATGTAATAAACTTCATCACTTTTCAGCCCGAGTTTCATCAGCCATTTATACCAAAGATATGTCAAACGCAGCTTAAGTTTTTTCATCTTCCTCCCCCTTCTAAATACAATGCGGATTGAGTATGATTAGTAACAGACTTTTATATCAGGATACATGTTTCACCGCTTTTCCTGTCAGCATTTTCGGATGAACGATCGCGTCAAATTCACCGTCTGCCGATAATTGTCTCGTGCTGATTCCGATCAGGCATTTCTCACATGCGATCATTTCGTCTTTTGTTAAAATGGTCACGTAATCCGGCTTCAAACAGAGTAAAAATTGATGGTCCTGGCCGACGCCCCTGTACGGAATCAGTCTGAGTTTTTCTGCGTGGCGGAACGTATTATCCAGCTGTTCGATCACCTCAAGCGGACTGGCGGTTTTGATAATGTCTGTTTCCTTTTCCCCGAGAAGCGGGGCAAACTTATCAATATGAAGAATCATGACCGGCGTTTTCGTCAGCGGATCGTACAGCTGGTTTCCCGAATCCACCAATCCCTTCGCATGGATTGTCTGTCCGCCGAATTCAGCCTGCACCCTGACAAGTTCATCATACTGAATGGATTTTGTTTCGATCTCTTCAATTCTTTTTTTCGAAAAAAACCACACGGCGGGAAATCCGATGACGACAAACATCCAGCTGATCGGATCACCGAACCCGGTCTGGCTTGTCACCATTACGCCATGCTGCACGATTGATTTTGTCTGCAATAACGAATGAACACCGATCATTCCCCCGCCGACGAGAAATGTTGCGAAATAAAAGGCAAACAAATTTTGTAAAAAATACCGAAACCGTTTAAATCCGAAAGCCGTAAGCACGATGAAAACTGAAAATACCATTTTTCCCGCTGGGTGCTCCACAAGCGGCGAAACAGGGGTGAACATCAGCAGCACAATCGTTGAACCGATCAAGCCCCCAGCCACCACTCTTCTTTTCTTTACCTGGCGTTTTAAAATAAAGGCCGTCAATAAAAGCAAAAGAGAATCAAAACAAAAGTTCAACAGCCAAATGACATCCAGATAGATTTTCACATCTGACCCCTCTCCTCTTTTGTCTTACATACCTGTTTCTCTCTCTTGTTTCATAAGTATAAAGCAAGCTCTGTGGGAAAGTCTGTCAATTAATGTTGAGGGGAAAGTACAATTTTTAAGGGATAACCGTTTTATTTGTCGAGGATGCCTGTTTGGGCATTTTGCTAGGTTCGGATCATCTGAAAAAGCGCTGCCCTTCTAAAGGCAGCGCTCTTCTTTACTCGTTAATATAAAGTTTTCCTTTCGCCGTTTGTCTCGTTTCATTCCCATAGTCATCTCTTACGATAACGTCAATTTTTGCTCCGTTCGCTTTAATTGAAGAGGCGGCCGTCCAGTATCCTTCATATCTTCCCGGAGAAATTTCTCTCAGCGGAAGCTCCGTTGCGTTTTGAGTAGTTGCACGCGCATTTGTCAGCGGAAGACGAATGACAAACGTGGCGTCTAATTTCTTTCCGCTGGAGAAAGCGATTTTCACTGATTCTCCGGCTTTTAATGTTTTATCCTCTCCGGGAACTAACCCAGAAATAACGGGGGCGGTGTAATTTGCATTGATAACCGTCTTTTTCGTCGTTTTGTTTCCCGCTTCATCCGCTGCCGTGACTTTGATTTCATTGCTGCCGTTTTCCAGAAGAATTCGGGCTTGGTAAGAGCCGTCTTTCACCTCAGCTTTTTGGCCGTTCACCTTCACCCACTTCAAATAATCATCGGCAGCTTTTCCTTTTACAGTCACGGTTTCTTTATTTGTTTTATCTCCGTTTTTCGGATTATCGATCGTCAAATCCGGTTTGTCCTGATCAAGTATCACCGTGACAGGGCCGGAAGCGTCTGTTGATCCCCTGTCGGTTGACGTTGATGCCGTCAGGCGGTTGGCTCCTTTATGAAGCGATACATCAGCCTGGAAGGTGCCGTCTGCTCCGGCTTTTGTTTCAGCGGCTTCTTTTTCATCGTTGTAAAGACGGACAGCCGTCCCCGGAGAAGCGGTCCCTTTTACCGCAAGTTTCTCTTGATTTGTAAATGATTTGTCCTGCGGAGAAGTAATCTCAGGCACTGCCGCTTCATAGTCAACCAAAGCGCGGATCATATAGTTTCCGTCAGATTTATCCGATTTTGACCAGCTGCCGCCGATGTACTGCCAGTTTCTGTTTGAATACGGGCTTCCGTCATCGGCTGACAATCCCGGCGAATAAGGATCGGGTTTCGTCTGTACGAAGACGAGATAAAATTCCTTACCGACCGCAATTCCTTTTGAGCTGAGGTCGGCTTTTGTCCATTCACCGTTTCTGAGCGCTTCCGCTTTGAAAGGACCGGCGATTTTTTTACCGGGCGCACCGTCTTTTTCCGATGCGTCATATACTTCTATTTGAAATTCCGTGCCGCCAGGGGCAGGCCAGTTTTCACCCCAAAATTTAAACAGTCCTCCTGTCAGCATGCCAAGGTCTTTTCCGTCAGCGAGCGTCATCTTAACCGCAGATTTGCTGCCTGCCTCAAAATACGACATGGCGGCTTCTTCCACACCGTTATCATAGGCAATTTCGCCTTCATAGCCGATATACGGCTTTAATTCGGAGTTTTGGGTGACATTCCCTTTCACATCAACAGAAAATTCGTTGTTGTAAAATCCTTTTGCGGCGATTTTGATCGTATAGGAGCCTTCGTACACCTGAAGTGAATATTCCCCTTTGTCATTCGTAACCGCCGGTTCAATTGCGGCATCCTCGATGACATACAGCGCGGCGCCTTTCACCGGTTCTCCCGTTGACTGATTGGTGATCGTGCCTTTTAACGTGCCGGATGGCATTTTTTCCAGCGTGAAGTCTGCCTGTGCCGTTTGATCTGATTGTATCGAGACTTTTTCTGTTTGTGGCTGATACCCGTAAGCCTCCGCTTTCAGCGTATAGCTGCCCGCTTTATGAGAAAGGGTGTATTTGCCGCTTGCCGGGTCTGAATAAACGGATTTTCCCGTCTCGGCAACACTGACTTGCGCTCTGAGCGGAAGCAGGTTTGTTCCGCGGTTTACAGCTTTTCCTGCTGATTTTGCCGCCGGTTTCGCTTTTTTAGGATTAACAGCCTTTTTCTTTAGTTTGCCGGACGGCTTTTGTATACCGAGTTTAGCTTTTTTCACCTTGCCGGAAGAGTCGGCTGAGAGGCTGACATCATCGATATACCATCCGTCTTCATTTACCACTTCATCGGACTGCAAATTAAACATGACTTTAATGTTTTGGCCTTTATATGCCGATAAATCAATTTCTTCATCAGTCCAGCCTGCCGAAGCTCCGTTATAAATGGCCGCCTGCTCCCAATTCGTTTTCCCTTCAGGAAGTACAAACACATATCCGTAATCAAAAAATTCTTCGAGCGTGTGCCAGCTTTTAAATTGAAGGAACAGACGCCCGTCATCCGGCACTTGAATCGGAGGCATCACTAAATTCATGTTGGCCGAATCGGCGTAAGGGCCAGCCAGGTTCGTCGCAAATACTTTTTCTCCGGAGACTGCTGCACCGGGGCCTGAAACCGGAACGCCCCATTCCCATTGATCTTGTGTTCCATAGCTTGACCATCCTGCGGGCTGCGACTCAAAATTCTCTTTGTAGCCCGCTGTAATGCTTGGTTTGACAGTGACCCGGTACGTGTCAGATTCCGCCGAATGACCTCCAAAGTCCTTTATCGTCCATTTGTAGCTTACTGATTTGGCCATTACATTCGGGATTTCCGCTTGATATGTTCCTTTTTTTTCATCTCCGCTTTTTTGCACCGCGGTGATCGTTTTCCAATCTCCCTCATCAAACTGGTAGGAAAGCGTAACCTTCGTAACGCCCACATTGTCTTCCGCCGTGACAGTTAACGGAAGACTCGCGCCTTGATAAGCTTCCGAGACAGGATCATGCTGATATACAGGCGGTTCGTTATCTTCACCTGCTGTCAACACCTGCCCTTCTATTTTTCCGATCCCGTCCGTTACAGCCGAAACGGCGTCAAATGCATTGACAAGACCGTGGCCGTAACCGTTATTCGGCGAATCCGGAAAGGCGGAATCGGTCAGCTTTTCTGCTGTGCGAGTCAAGACGTCTTCCATTTCATCGACCGTAATAGAGGCATTCGCCTGCCTCAACAGAGCCGCTGTTGCAGCCACATGCGGCCCGGCCATCGAAGTTCCGTTCCAGCCGCCTTCATATGTTCCCCCCGGCACCGATGAACGGATATTGACTCCCGGAGCCGAGATATCCGGTTTTGTTTCATGATACGGTGAAGGGCCTTGAAGTGAGAAATCAGCGAGTTTCTTTTGGCTGTCGGTAGCACCTGTCGCAAATGCTTCCGGATAATTGGCGGGATTGGCAATCGACCCCGGTCCTCCAGGTGTAAACAAGTCTTCATTTCCCGCAGAGAATTCCGGAAAAATATCAGCCGCTCTCCACGCGTTGACCATATCTCTGTACCACTCGTCAATTCCTGAACCGCCAGACCAAGAATTATTCACAACGTCCGGAGCCATTTCAGGATGCGGCTTCCCGTCTTTATCTTTTGGCGCCAACACCCATTCACCGGCATCCAAAATATCGGCATCTGTCCCTCCGTCATCCGAGAAAGCTTTTACCGCAATCCATTTTGCGCCGGGAGCCACGCCGATTTGATTTGAGCCGTCAGGTTCAGACCCCGTCATTGTTCCGGTCACATGAGTGCCGTGGTCTTGGTCGTCATAGGGAGCGTCTTTTTTGGCAACGGCATCATACCAGTTCATGTCATGGTTCGGCTGAGCGGGATTTTTAGAATCATAGCCGCGGTATTTCTCCTTTAATGCCGGGTGATCCCACTCAACTCCGGTATCAATGGATGCCACAACCGTACCGGTTCCGTCATAGCCTAAAGCCCAGGCTTTAGGTGCATCGATTTGGCTGATGTTCCATTCGATACCGCCTTTTGCTTTGATTTCTTTTTGTTTTTTCTTCATTTGAAAAGGTGCGGATGATTTTGTCAGCTGACGCTTTTCATTCGGGAGCACTTTTTCTACTTCAGGAAATGAAGCGACTTTTTCCATTACCTCTTTCGAAGCACGGACAGCCATTCCGTTGACAATATAATAGGAATGAATATGGTCTGCCTTGCCTTTCTTTTTTTGTTTTTCCAAGTAATTTTTTATATTTTGCTGCGCATCATCAGCTGTTACCTTTAAAGAAGAGACAACGGCCGAACGTTTTTGATATTCTGTTTTCGCTGCTGAAAGCGAATGTGACTCGGCTTTCTTTTCGGCCGTCTTGGCAGCTTTTTTCGTATCAGCCCGCTCTTTGAATTTAATGAGAAACGTGACCTTATCACTCTTTTCAAAACGTTTCTTGACCGAATCAGAAATCTTATGCTGGATGGACTTCGAGGAAGAGAGTTCTTCTTTTAAAGAAGCAGCTGCATGTGTGCTGTTCGCTCCGGCTGCACCCGGAAAAAGCAGTGAGCTGACGACAATGACGCTTAAAACGGAGCCTGTCCACTTGTTTCTCGTTTTTTTCCTCAATCGTATTCCCCCTTATTTAGAAATATAATGTAATTTTGTCTTCCCTCCTTCAAAAATGGAATCGTTTGTCATTTCGATGTTGTACGTTAAATGTAGACAATCTTCAATTCAGATATTGTCGTATTCTGTCAGAAAGCCATATGAAACTGAAAATAATTCAATGGTCATGTTTTATACATAGGGATAAAGATTCTTTTTTGGTATATGAATCGGAGGATCTGGGGAAGAAATCAGTCTATAGAGGAAAGAAAAAGGACAAAACCATGTGGTTTTGTCCTTTTAAATCAGCCGCGTTTGTTGCGGTTTCTTAAAAATGTCGGAATATCCAAGGCATCATCCGCCGGCTGTGATGTATGACGGTTTGCCGTGTTTTGATGCTGCTGCGTTTCTTCACGCTTTGGCTCACGCTTAGCAGCATTTTGGTTTTGTGATTTTAACCCTTGGTTTAATGTCGGGCGCTGCGGTTTTGAGTCGTCTTTTTCCTGTTCAATAAACCCTGTTGCGATGACAGTCACGACAATTTCATCTTTCAGATTTTCATTGATTACTGAACCGAAAATCATATTCACGTCAGGATCAGATGCAGATGCGACGATATCCGCAGCTTCCTGTACTTCGTATAGACTCAGATTTGTGCCGCCTGTGATGTTCATCAGAACACCTTGCGCTCCGTCAATTGCCGCTTCTAATAACGGGCTGGAAATGGCTTTTTTCGCAGCTTCTGCCGCACGGCTTTCTCCGGTTGCAATTCCGATTCCCATCAATGCAGAACCTTTATTCGACATGATGGTTTTGACATCGGCGAAGTCCAGGTTGATCAGTCCGGGCGTCGCGATGAGGTCAGAGATACCTTGAACCCCTTGGCGAAGCACGTTATCAGCTTCACGGAATGCTTCAAGCATCGGCGTGTTTTTGTCAACAATTTCAAGAATACGGTCATTCGGAATCACGATCAGCGTATCCACCGCTTCTTTCATTGCTGTAATTCCGCCAGCCGCCTGCAGCTGGCGCTTCCGTCCTTCAAATGTAAACGGTCTTGTTACGACTCCGACAGTCAGAGCGCCTAAATCCTTTGCGATTTGGGCAATGACCGGTGCGGCTCCCGTTCCGGTTCCGCCTCCCATTCCGGCTGTAACGAAAACCATGTCAGCGCCTTTTAACGCTTCTTCAATCTGTTCTTTGCTTTCTTCAGCGGCTTTTTTGCCGACTTCAGGGTTTGCTCCAGCTCCAAGACCCCGCGTCAGTTTTTCTCCGATCTGCATTTTCACTTCTGCTTTTGACAGGTTAAGAGCTTGTGCATCCGTATTCACCGCGATGTACTCTACACCTTGCACTTCATTTTCAATCATTCGGTTGACCGCGTTATTTCCGCCGCCTCCTACTCCGATTACTTTAATTGATGCTAAGCCGTCTATGTTTGTTTCGAAATCCAACATGCTAAATCCTCCTAATCTGCCGAATGACTATCTATCTATTCCCAAAACATGCTTAATAGTTTTTTCATTTTGCTCGGTTTGTTCTGTTCGGCTTGTGTTTTTTGTTTTGCTTTAGGCCGCTGCTGTGCCTCTTGCCGCTGATGATGCTGTTCTTCGTGTGAAACCGCAATTTCCTGCACGGCTTCCTCCGGCATATGAAAGCCTATTTTTCTTCCTTGAATTCTTGCGTTTCGGCAGGCGAATTGTATCAAGCCGACACCCGTCATATACTGCGGGTCTCTTACGCCGATATAGTTCGGGCTTGCGACTCTTACATTGTGCCGCAGCACGTCCTGTGCCAATGAAAGCACCCCGGGCATTGCGGCCTGTCCTCCGGTCAGCACAAAGCCGCCGGGCAAGTCGGTAATTCCCATATGTTCGATTTCAGATGCGGCAATCTCAAGAATCTCTTCCACTCTTGCTTCGATGATATTGGCAATTTCCTGCTGTGTAAAAGATTGCTTTTGATTCGTGCCAATGACGGTGACTTCAAATACTTCATCTTCTGAAGCCTCGTCGTAGAAAGCATGTCCGAATTGTTTTTTTACTCTTTCCGCCTCTTCTGTGGACGTCCGTAAACCGATTGACACGTCTTTTGTGATGTTTTCGCCTCCGAGCGGAATTACGGTGGTCGCTTTAAGATGCCCCTGTTCAAAAACCGCAACCGTCGTAGATCCGCCGCCGATATCAATCATTGCGACACCGAGGTTCTTTTCGTCTTTTGATAAAGCCGCCGAACCGGCCGCAAGCGGCTGCAGGCAGATATCCGTAATTTCGACGCCCGCTCTCTCCACACAGCGAAGTAAGTTATGTAAGATCGTTTTTGAGCCGGTAATCAGCGTGCCTTCCACTTCCAGGCGGACACCGAGCATTTTTTTCGGATCTGTAATTTCATCTCTTCCGTCAACGATAAACTGTTTCGGAACGACGTCAACGATCAGCTGCTCATGCGGGACCGAAACGACCTGTGCCGCCTCCATCACCCTGCGGACGTCTTCCACGTGAATCTCTTTGTTTTCACTTGAAACAGCGACAACGCCGTTCGTATCTTGAATATTAATATAATTTCCATTAACACCGACGATGGCTTTTCTCAGCGGAAAACCTACCATTCTTTCAGCTTGGTCAAACGCTTTTCTTATAGAATGAACGGTTTCATCTATATCAACGATTGAGCCTTTTTTCAACCCTTCAGACGGTACATTTCCCACTCCGATAATGTTAAGGGAATCATCTGTCATTTCTCCGACGATCACTTTTGTATTGGACGTACCGATGTCAAGACTGACGTAAAGTTCATTGTTGTTCATTCTATGGCACCTCCTCACATTTCGATCAATTCTATTCTATTATTTGCGGAACAACAATACAATGAATGTGGCTTTACAAGTGTGTAACAAAAACAACAGCAACAACATATTCTTATCTGATTTCTCACAATTTATGTTTATTGAAACTATTCGTTATATTCTATGTATATCCTCTTTTATATCACATTTTTTTTATTTTTTTTAAAGATGGCCCACCTTATCAGAAGATTTCTTTTGATGGCGTCATATTGTAACAACACATGATGCAAATATATCCGCTTTATACAAGTCTACACTAAGATGAACCTTCAGAAAAGCTATAGATATTGCCAGAATCATACAAAAAAAGAAGAAACAGGAGGAAAATTCCAAATGCAATGCTTATCTCATGTACCATACACATAACACTGAGAATTTTCCGCTTGTTTATCAGCCATATCTTCAGCAAAAAACAGACATAGTGTCATAATTATTCCGCTATCGGTTATATCGGCTGCCTGCGCTGATTTTAATTGATTCTTTTGAACGGACACAAAATAGGCATTTAGACTTATTTCATCAATTCCCTTTCTTCTTATCACCATTACCCTTGTTAAATTCTTCAAAATATGTAGCAACTTCTAAATGGATAATTCCCTTTTTCCCATCCAGCTGTGAAATAATAGAAGGATAGGTTTTCATTTTGCTTGCAAAAGTCTTAATAGAAGCCGTAACCACATATCCGTCGTTCATATACAGCTTGATCCGGTCATTGTCCATTTTTGCCGGCGTGTAATAAATTTCAGAAATCGACTGTTTTAAAGAACCTGACAGCTTATCAAGCTGCTTTGCCAACTTGATCCGTTTTTTCCCGTTTGTCCAGTCTACCAAAATCGGCCCGGCATCATCCGGAGTGACTTCGTTCGGCAGTACGGTTCCGTTTTCCAGCACTTCATAATATACATCGTTTTTTTGTAAATACGCAATGGTCTTATACTCTTCAATCCTGATGTTGACTTTGTTAGGGAAGGCTTTTGTAATCGCCGCCTTTTTCACCAGCTTGTTTTGCTCGATCTTTTCTTCTGTTTTTTTCTTATTCAAGCTCCAGAATTCTGTTTGGCCGTTATGAATATCAGAAAGCGCGGCAACCTCTTTTGCGGGCACAATTTCGTTTCCGGAAACAGAAACAGAAGATACTTTACTGATCGGCATCTGCAAATACACGATGATCAGCACCATCATAAAAAAGAGCAGAATAAATGAAATGAGACGGCGGTTTGCTTTTTGTTTTCGCTGCTCTTTAATTTTCGGAATCCGTTCTTCAATATTTACAATTTTTTCTCTTTCATGATTCGGGTTCACTGCCTGTCCACCTCACTAAGAATGAAACAGCTTTACATTCGTCTGATTGAAAAACAAACGGCATGCTGTGATGCCGTTTGCCATTTGTTCAAAGTATATCACATGAGCTCGTGTAAATCAGAGAACCATTTAGCGATTGCCGCCGATGATTTCAACTTCTGTGTGCATCTCCACGTCATATTGCTCACGGATTGTCTTTTTCACGTAATCAATCAGGTCAAGGACGTCCTTGGCAGTCGCTCCGCCGGCATTGACGATAAAATTCCCGTGCATCTCGGATACTTTGGCGCCGCCGATCTGATGCCCTTTTAACCCCGCTTTTTCAACCAGGCTTCCCGCATGGTTCGGCAGCGGATTTCTGAATATGCTTCCCGCACACGGGCTTGAGTACGGCTGTGTATTTTTTCTGTAGTCTTTGTTATTTTGCATCTGCGCTGTGATCGCTTCACGTTCCTTCTGTTCAAGTTTTAGGACCGCCTCAAGACAGACGCCGGGCCGTTTCTTTTGCAAAATAGACGTTCTGTAGCTGAAATCCATTTCTTCATTCGTAAGCCATTCGATTGAACCGTCTTCAAATAAAATACGGGCTTTTACAAGGATTTCACTCATATCCGAGCCGTGGGCGCCGGCGTTCATATAGACGGCCCCGCCGATTGACCCGGGAATTCCGGCTGCAAATTCAAGGCCGGACAGCCCCTTTTTGCTCATGGATGTAGCCAGACGTACAACTGAATAACCGCCTCCCACCGTTGCTAGATCACCTTCAAGCTCTAAATGGTCAAGGCCGGGTCCGAGTTTTATGACAACTCCCCTGATGCCTTCATCAAGTACAAGCAGGTTTGAACCGCGGCCGATGACAGTCCATGGCAAATCATATTTTTTCACAATATCCATGATATCTTTGACCGCTTCCACCCGATTGGGAATAATCAAAATGTCGGCAGGTCCGCCAATTTTCATCGTTGTATGGTTCGCGAGCGGCTCTTGTTCTAACACTTTGCCAACTTCGCGGTCTTTTAATTCCTGTATCACGTTCTCCATCGTAAACCTCCGCATTCCAATTGCTCTTCTCTTATTTTTTAATCTCTTCCATGATACTGTACAGTCTGGCTGCCGCATCTGGAACACCGAGTGACTTTGTCCGCTCACTCATGTCCTTTAGTGTTTCTTCATTCATTACGATTCGGTCAAGAGCGGCGATCAGTTTTTCTCCGCTAAGCTCGGTTTCTTTCAGCACAATTGCAGCGTCATGCTGGCTGAGCGCCTTCGCATTGACTTCTTGGTGATTGGCTGTAACGTACGGGCTCGGAATGAGCACGCTCGGAATTCCGAGGGCGGTAATCTCGGCGATTGTTGTCGCTCCGGCTCTTGCCACAATCACATCAATTGATTTTAAGTATTCCGGCATTTGGTGCAAAAACGGTTTAGTCACCATATTATCCGCGGCTTTGCCTTTCAGCTCCGCCGTTACCTTCTCATAATGCACTTCTCCGGTAATATACAGCACTTGATAAGGTCTCGTTTTTAATTCTTCCTGCATGTCAATAACGGCGCGGTTAATTGGAGCTGCGCCTCTGCTACCGCCAAAAATCAGTACCGTTTTTTGATTTTCTTTCAGCCCGAATTCGGTTAATGAGCGGCCTGTCTTAATTGAGACGACTTCAGATGCTCTGGGGTTTCCCGTAAAAACAACTTTTTCAGCGGGAAAATGCGATTTTGCTTCTTCAAAGCAAATCGCTACCTTATTAACATATTTCGAGAGAAACTTATTTGTGATGCCCGGAAGGCTGTTTTGTTCATGAATAATGGTCGGAATCCCCAATTTCGCAGCCGCGTATACGACAGGACCGCATACATAACCGCCCGTCCCGATGACGGCATCCGGTTTAAATTCTTTTAAATACGATTTGCTCGTCTTCACGCCTTTTAAGAAGCGCATAACGGTTTTTACATTTTCAAAAGAAAGTTTTCGTTTAAAACCCGTAATTTCAATTGAACGAAACGGAATGTTTTCCCGTTCGACGATTTTTTTCTCAAGGCCGTTCTCCGTTCCGATATACAAAAATTCCACATCCGGATGGCGGCGCTGCACTTCTTTAATAAAGGCCAGGGCCGGATAGATATGTCCTCCCGTACCGCCTCCGCTTACTGCAATACGCATGCGTATGTCCCCCTTCATCACATAGCGATAACCCTGTTTTTTAGGACAGGGTTATTGATGTTGTCTGTTTTTTTATATTACGAATATATCATGATTTATGAGGCAAGATACAGATCAATACCTCGAATACCGGCTGACATTTAAGAGTACGCCGACGGCCATAAGCATCAGTGTCAATGATGAGCCCCCGTAGCTTAAAAATGGCAGCGTAATTCCCGTCACCGGAATGAGACCCGTCACAACGCCGATATTAATCATGACTTGAATGGCAATCATCGAAATAATACCGATGGCGACGAAGCTCCCGTATAAATCCGGAGCGCCGAGGGCGATTCTGACGCCCCGCCATAATAAAATACTAAACAGCAGCAATATGAGCGTACCGCCGATAAAGCCAAGCTCTTCTGATAAAATAGCGAAAATGAAATCGGTTTGCGGCTCCGGCAGATAAAAAAACTTTTGCCGGCTTTGGCCGAGCCCCATGCCGAACAGCCCGCCGGGACCTACGGCGTACAGCGACTGAATGATCTGAAAGCCGCTCCCAAGCGGGTCCTCCCACGGATTTAAGTAAGAGGTAATCCGCTTGATCCGATACGGAGCGGACAGGACGAGGGCCGCAAACCCGCTTAGTCCGATCAGCCCCAGAAACGCAAAATGAGCGATGCGCGCACCGGACACAAAAATCATTACGATACACGTGCCCACCATAACCGTCCCCGTTCCGAGGTCGGGCTGACACATGATAATAATAAAGGCAGATAACACGATTCCGAGCGCGGGAATGAATCCGCGTCTGAATGACGTAATGTTCTTCTGTTTCTCAGAAAGAAACTTAGCCAGAAACGCAATCATCGCGAGTTTCATAAACTCCGAAGGCTGAATGCTGAACGCTCCCACACCGATCCAGCTTCTTGAACCGTTCCGCACCATTCCCACTCCCGGAATCAAAACGAGCACAAGCAGAAAAAAACAGATAATCAGAAGCAGTTTCGACCAAGTCCGCCATGTCCAATAATCAACGTTCATTATAAAAAACATGGCAATGACGCCGATCCCCGCAAACAGCAGCTGCCGTTTGGCAAAGAAAAACGAGTCATCAAATTTATAATCCGCCCATACCGCACTTGCACTGTAGACCATAATTAATCCTATTGTTAAAAGCAATAACGTAATAATGACTAATAACAAATCAGGCGCTGTTTTTTTAGTAGTCAAAGCAATCGACACCCCAAGCATAAGTTCATTAGGGCTGCCGAAATTCTTTAGACAAGCCCTTACTTAAGCATATGCACGGCATCTATAAACATGTCACCGCGTTCTTCAAATGTTTTAAACTGATCCCAGCTTGCACACGCCGGTGACAAGAGGATGACGTCTCCTTCATTTGAGAGCGCAAACGCCGCAGATACTGCTTGTTCAACATTATCGACACGTTTGACATGTTGTATTCCCAGCTCGTTGCCCAGTTTTACAAACTTTGGCGCTGTCTGTCCGAACGTAAGGATCACTTTGACATGTTCCATATACGGTTTTAGTTCATCAAAGCCGTTGCCGCGGTCAAGACCGCCGGCAAGCAGAATTACCGGAGCTTTAAACGCGGAAAGCGCTTTGCTCGTTGCTAAAATATTCGTCGCTTTGCTGTCGTTATAAAATTTTCGTTCTTGAATCGTCGTCACGTATTGAAGCCGGTGCTTCACTCCCGTAAAGCTTGTCAGCACCTTTTGAATCGCTTCATTTGATGCGCCCGCAGTCTTCGCAGCGGCAACGGCGGCCAAAATATTTTCTAAATTATGCGCGCCAGGCAGGACGATGTCATCTATAGGAAGAATCGCTTCATCATTAAACATCAGCATTCCGTCTTTTATGAATACGCCGCTGGAGAGCGGCTGTTGAACTGAAAACGGAACGATGCCGGCTTTGCTCGATTCTGCAAGCCGCACCACTGTTTCATCGTTTTGATTGACGATGGCCGTATCGCTTTCAAGCTGGTGAAGATACACCTTCTGCTTGGCCTTCTCGTAATTTTCACGGCTGTGGTGATAATCTAAATGGGCGTCAAATATGTTTAAAATCAGGCTGATTTCAGGTCTGAACGCATGCGTCCCCATAAGCTGAAAGGAAGAAAGCTCCGTGACGATCCATTCGTCTCCGTCGGCGTGATATGCCACCTCACTGGCGACAGTGCCGATATTGCCTGCAATCAACGCTTTTTGAGAATCAGCCTTCAGCATTTCATATATGAGCGTTGTTGTTGTTGTTTTGCCGTTCGAGCCTGTGATGCCGATGAATTTTGCGTTTGTTATATAATATGCAAGCTCAATTTCCGTCCAGACCGGGATGCCTCTTTTTTGCGCTTCCTGCACCATAATATTTTCATACGGAATCCCGGGATTTTTGATCATAATGGTAATGTCATGCTGATCAAAAAGTGACGTCGGGTGCTCTCCGCAGATGACTTCAATCCCTCTGGCAGAAAGCTTTTGGGCAGGTTCATTTTCTTCAAAGGCTTTCTGATCGTTAACGATGACGTTAATGCCTTTTTCATGCAGAATTGACGCTGCCGCATACCCGCTTTTTGCCAGTCCGAGGACTAGAAAATTTTGTTTTTGCAAAAAAAGTTCTTTTTCCACTTATAACCACACCTCGATGTAAATTCCTAAAACGGCAAGCAACAGTCCCGCAGTCCAAAATGTCACGACGACTCTCCATTCAGACCACCCGACCAGTTCGTAATGGTGATGAAGCGGACTCATTTTAAAGATTCGTTTTCCTGTCGTTTTAAAGCTGATAACTTGTAAGATAACAGATAAGGTCTCGATCACAAATACTCCGCCGATAATGACAAGCAGAATTTCAAGCTTCGTCAAAATGGCAACAGTCACGATCGCTCCGCCAAGCGCAAGCGAGCCGGTATCCCCCATAAATACTTTGGCGGGATGCGCGTTAAATACAAGGAAACCGAGAACAGCGCCGACAACGGCAACTGAGAAAATCGCAACATCATATTGTGATTGATTCCATGCCAAAATAGCAAAAGCGCCAAATGCGATAGCCGCAGTTCCAGACAGCAAGCCGTCAAGGCCGTCCGTCAGGTTGACGGCGTTTGAGCCCCCGACAAGCATAAAGAGTACGAGAATAAAGTATCCCCAGCCGAGATCGATTGATAGATGAGTGCCCGGCACCCGGATATCGGTTGCAAAATGGCAATAATGATATACACCATAAAATATGATAGCAATAATGATCTGACCGATCAGTTTCTGCTTGGACGTTAATCCGAGATTCCGTTTCATGACAACTTTAATATAGTCATCTAAAAAGCCGAGAAGCCCGTAGCCGATTGTGACAAACAGCAGAAGAAACATTTCCGGGCTTAATTCCGAAAATTTCTGCGTCATGACAATGGCCGTAATGGCGATTGATACAATAATCATGACCCCGCCCATCGTCGGCGTCCCTGATTTTTTCATATGTGATTTCGGCCCCTCTTCTCTAATACTCTGGCCGAATTTTAATCGTCTTAAAAACGGGATAAGAATCGGAGATATCAGAACACTGATTAAAAATCCCATTATAATTGTAAATAAAATCACTTGCTCAAGCATTGCTCTTTTCTCCTCCCGTTTCGTTCAAACGACATACGTATTTATCATATTCACATTGTTTCCCCGTATGTGAAATTCTTTTCAATTCCCTCATTCATAACACTCTTTCCTGTTTTACTTTTTATTCAGCTCGACGATAGCTCTCCCCGCTACTTCGGCATCGTCAAAGTCAAATGTTTCAGTGCCGATTTGCTGATAGGTTTCATGTCCTTTGCCGGCGATCAGCACGACATCTCCTTTTTTCGCATTGGCAATGGCAAAAAAGATTGCCTGTTCACGATTTGCGATACTGTGATAGTAGCAGCCTTCGACTCCTCTTTCCATATCTCTTAATATAGCCAGCGGGTCTTCGCTTCTCGGGTTATCTGAGGTGAAAATCGGTTCATCGGCAATACGCACCGCGATTTCCGCCATTTTCGGGCGTTTCGTTTTGTCTCTGTCACCGCCGCAGCCGACGACGACGAAAAGCTTGCCCTCGGTCATGTCTTTACAGGTGTTCAGAACGTTTTCAAGACTGTCAGGTGTGTGTGCGTAATCGACGACGACAGGGAACGGCTGATCCTTATTCACCAATTCGAAACGCCCTCTGACACCTTGCAGTTCTTCAAGTGCGCTTGTAATCGTATCAAAAGGAAGATCTGCAGCAATCGCCGTCGCGGCGGCAGCCAGCACATTATACACGTTGAACTGACCGACGAGAGAAACCGTAATATGTTTCGTCCCTTTTGGCGTTACAAGCTCAAAGCTTGTGCCCTGCGCGGAAATCTCAATATGTTTCGCCATCACATCGGCATCGTTTTTAATTCCGTATGTAAGGATATGCGCCGCCGTTGCTTTTTCAAAATAAGCACTCGCCTCATCATCAGCGTTTAACACGGCCCGCTTCGGCTTTTCATGGTTAAAGGCGCCGCCCAGCTGGGAGAACAGAAGGCTTTTTGCCTGCCTGTATTCATCCATCGTTTTGTGATAGTCCAGATGGTCTTGGGTCAGATTCGTAAACACGGCGATATCATAATCGCAGCCGTGCACCCTTCCCAATGAGAGAGCGTGCGACGATACTTCCATAATGGCTGTGTCGACATGCTCATCATTCATTTTTTTGAACGTCTTTTGAAGGGTGACACTTTCCGGCGTTGTGTTTTTTACCGGGAATGTTTCATCGCCGATCTTAATATACATGGTGCCGATTAAGCCTGTCTGTCTTCCCGCTTTTTTGAACACCTCATCCACCATGTGCGTCGTCGATGTTTTGCCGTTTGTGCCGGTGATGCCGATGAGCTGAAGCTGTTTCGTCGGCTGCCCGTAAAACGCGTCTGACAGGACACTGAGCGCCCGCTGTGAACGGCGGACGATAATAACAGGGACACTGACGTCAAGCTCTCTTTCAGCGACAATGGCAGCTGCTCCGTTTTCTTCAGCTTTTTGCGCAAAATCATGCCCGTCTACCGTGTACCCTTTTATACATACAAAAAGACTCCCTTTTCTCACTTCCCTGGAGTCCATCTCGATTGAAGTTATATCAGGGTCATGAAAGTCATTTTGAACAGGTTCGGTCATTAAATATGTAAGCAGCTTTGTAAGTTTCATTGTATCAAACCTCTCAGAAATTCTATTCATTCTTTTATCGTGATAACCGTTTATGAAAGTCAGAACGGCTTTTAAACATACAGTTCATATTTTAGCGTAAAAAAAAGGATACATCCAGTTAATCTTAAAAGTTATCTTCTTTTTTTCTCATTATGATAAAAGGCAGCCGAAAACAATCGGCTGCCTCATCAGACTCAATCTTCACTCAAATAAACCCGGATCTTTGAGCCTTCTTTTACTTTCGTTCCGGCTGCAGGTGATTGTTTGACAATTTTGCTTCCTTTTCCTGAGGAGTCTATATTTAAATTGACAAGCAGCGACTCAAGATCAGAGACAGACATCCCTACAACATTCGGAACCTCTATAGTTTTTGTGTCGGACCATTGATATTTTTTCTCTATTTGATTTTTTCTCGGTTTAACGCCGAGCTCCGGCAGGCTGTCTCTCATGATGTTTCCGACGATCGGCGCTGCGACGGTTCCGCCGAATTGAATCGTGCCTTTCGGGTTATCGACTGCAACGTAAACGACAAGGCTCGGGTCGTCAGCCGGCGCAAAGCCGATAAACGAGACAATGTGGTTGTTTTCAAGATATTTTCCGTCTTTGACTTTTTGCGCCGTACCTGTTTTGCCGCCGACACGATATCCTTCCACAAAGGCATTCCGTCCCGTTCCTTGGGCAACGACGCTTTCTAAAGCGAATCTGATCTGTTTTGACGTTTCCTGGGAAATAACTTGTCTTTTCGCAATTGGCGATTGTTTTTTAACCGTTTTTTTCGTGACGGGGTCGACCCATTCTTTCGCGATAAACGGGGTGTAAAGCGTCCCGCCGTTTATGGCTGCTGATACAGCAGCTACCTGCTGAATAGGCGTGACGGACACCCCCTGACCGAAAGCAGTTGTCGCCTGCTCGACCGGTCCGACTCTGTCAAGCGGGAACAAAATCCCCGTTCCTTCCCCTTGCAGATCAATGCCGGTTTTTTTCCCAAAACCGAAGTCCTTTATATATTTAAACAGTTTTTCCTTTCCAAGCCGCTCCCCAAGCTGTACGAACCCCGGGTTACAGGAATTTTGGACGACTTCGAGAAAGGACTGCGAGCCGTGGCCGCCCTTTTTCCAGCATCTGAGGCGGGCGCCGTCCACCTCGGCAAACCCCTTGTCATAAAACTGATCTCTTTGCAAATTCACTTTTTGCTCTTCAAGGGCGGCTGCCAGTGTAATAATTTTAAAGGTTGAACCCGGTTCATACGTGCTCCAAACCGGCAAGTTGCGGTTGTACACGGACGGTTCCACTGATTGATAGTCAGCAGGATCAAAATCAGGTCTGCTTGACATTCCGAGAACTTCCCCGTTTTTCGGGTTCATGGCGACCGCAATCATTCCGTCCGGATTGTACTTCGCCGCCGCATTATCGAGCTCTCTTTCTATGATGGTTTGAACCTTGGCGTCAATTGTCAGTTTCATATCGAGGCCGTCCTTCGGCGGTGTGTAGTCATCAGCTTCATCCGGCATTTTTTTCCCTTTGGCATCTGTATAAAACTTCACCGATCCTTTTTCACCTTTTAAATCATCGTCATAATAGGCTTCCAGCCCAAGAAGACCTTGGTTATCGATCCCGGCAAAGCCGAGAACATGTGATAAAAAGCTGCCGTACGGATAGTGGCGGATACTGTCTTCTGCCACATATACCCCCTTTAAATCAAGCGCTTTGATTTCTTTTGCTTTCTTATTTGAAATCTTCCGGCCTTCGGGTGAAATTTTTTCAATGGAGGCTTTCTTTGTGATGTGCTTATAGACCTTTTCTTCCGACATATTTAAGACTGATGCGAGCAGCTTGCCTGTTTTGATTGGATTTTGAATTTGGCGGGGAACGACAAATACAGTCGGCGCACTTTTATTTGTGGCCAGCTCGACACCGTTCCGGTCAAGAATTTCTCCCCGCTCCGGCTCAAACGGCAAATTCCGGCTCCACGAATCTTTCGCAAGCGAGGTAAGCTTATCTCCCATAATAAATTGGACATAGCCTAATCTAGTATCAATGACCAAGAAAATGATCACTCCAAAAAGCAAAACAAATAATAAACGTTTCCGAACCGTTACATTTGAGACGCGCAAGGGATCGTTCACTCCTTATTTAGGCTTGTTTACAATTTATGCCTAAGCTTGGTCACATAGAACGGCGTATCAAAAAAGAAGCCCGCAGCATCTGCGGACTTCCTTTCTCATTTAATCAGGGTTTTTGAATTTTACCTTAATTACTGTGTTTTCTTTTAATTTTTTTCCTTTTTTCACACTCTGGCTTACGGCGTATCCCTCACCGCTTACATCAATGTGAATGCCTGATATTTTGCTGAATTGGAGCACTTCCCGTCTCGACCAGCCTGACATATCCGGCATGGTCATCTTTCCGTCTGTTTTTAAGAAGATCTTCTGTTTTGTAATGATGTCTTCCCCGGCTTCAGGATATTGCTCTTTTACAGCAACATCGCTGCCGATGACAATCGGCGTAAGGTTTTCGCTTTTGGCTTCCTTCTCCGCACTTGTTACCGTTCGGTCTGTCAGATCAGGCATCTTCTGAGTTTTCGTTTCTTCTTTATTTGAATCAGACGTGTCAGTCGGTTCAATATTCAAGTAATGCAGGCTGTTTTTCATCGTCGGGTTAAAGATCTCTGCAACAGGATCTGAGCTGCTTTGTCCCGCCTTTAATTGCGGCTGCTGCACGGCCACATAGATGACAAGCTTAGGATCGTTTTTCGGCGCCATTCCCATGAACGAAAACACATAGTTGCTCGTTCCTGATAAATATCCGCCTGTTCCGGCAATTTGCGCAGTTCCGGTTTTTCCTGCCACATCAAAGCCTTCAATTTTATAAGGCTTACCGGTTCCGATATCTGAAGTGACGACCTCTCCCAGCAGATTCCGGACCTTTTTGGCCGTATCGGCTGAAATCGGCGTGCCTACTTGTTCAGGCTTAGTCTGCTTGACAACTTTTTTCGTATCCGGATCCACAATATGGTCAATGACGTAAGGCTTCATCATTTTGCCGTTATTTGCAATCGCCGTTACCGCTTGAAGCTGCTGAATCGGCGTAATCGCAGATGCCTGGCCGTATGCCGTAGACGCCTTGTCAAAATCATATTTGAAATTAATCTTACTTGACACTTCGCCTGGAAGATCAATCCCCGTTTTTTGGTATAATCCGAACTTATGCAAATACTCATTATATCGGTCAAAGCCTAGCTTTTCGTTTGCCAGCTTGGCAAAGGCGACATTTGAAGATCTCATAAGACCGTCACGGAAGGTTGTCATGCCCCAGCCAGCTCCGTTATTCCAATCTCTCACAGGTCTGTTGCCAACTTCATACGTTCCTGATTTATACTTTTCATTTGCATTAAACACGTTTTCCTGAATCGCTGCGGCAAGCGTAAAGATTTTCATCGTCGATCCCGGTTCAAACGAGTAAGAAACTAAGTCGTTGTAATAATTCGTGACGTTTCTTATATTCGGATCAAAACTTGGGCGCTGCCCCATCGCAAGCACCTTTCCGGTTTTCGGTTCTACGACGGCAGCCATGATCTTTTTCGGTTTATATTTTTCCGCCACTTTTGTCATACTGTCTTCTAAAAAGGTTTGAATTTTCTGATCAATGGTTAAATATACATTGTCACCATTTTTTGGTGCGGTAATTTTCTCTTTGCTGTTCGGAAGCTTCCAGCCGGATTTATCACTTTCATATGTGACAGAGCCGTCGTGTTCCGTTAAATAGTTGTTAAGTATTTTTTCAAGCCCTAAGGAGCCTTGAATTTGGTTTGTTTTCTGGTTGACATCCGCATAGCCGAGAACATTTGATAAAAATACGCCGTTCGGATAGTAGCGTTTCGTATCTCTCAAGAAAGAAATGCCCGGGAGATTCATTTTTTCGATCTTTTGTTTTTTCGCATACGAGATGTCCCGTCCGGCTGATCCGAATTCGACCTGTTTCGCGCCATCCCTGTTTAAAGTGTCCAGAATCTTACTTTTGTCAAGGTCAATGACCGTGGACAGCTCTTCCGCTGTTTTCTCTTTATCCTTGACATACTGAGGCGCCATCTTTTTGTCAAGCACGGCAATGAGCTTATAAGTGGCCGTATCTTCAGCCAGCACTTTGCCCTTTCGGTCGAGAATAGAGCCGCGGCTCGCGTCAATCGTCCGTTTCTTTTCATGCTGCTCGGTCGCTTTTGTCGCCAGTGCCTCTCCGTTTGCTTTGCCCGTTATTTGAATGTATGCCATTCTTCCAAGAATGACAAAGAAAAAGAGAGCGAAACAAATACTAAGTATCGCTGCTCCTCTGTTCATAAACTTATTTTTTTTCGGCATGGGTTATCATTCCTGTATGTTTTTCACTTTTTTGTCTTTCAAATTCAAGCCGTGTTTTTTTGCGATATCCATCAGGCGCTGCGGCTTGCTTAAGTCACCTGCCGTTTTTTCGAGGTCACCGATCTGCTTTTTTTGCTCGGAAATTTGCTCCTCCAGTTTTTGCACTTCAATATTTGATTGATATGCCGCATATGCTTTTGACACGATAAACATTGATGTGCTCAGCACGGCAATCGCAAACAGGACGAGCAGCACCTTTTCTCCGAGTGTAATGGAAACCCTCTTTTTGACAATCATCTTTTTTTCGGGACTTATCACTTGCCGCTGTTGTTTTTCTTGCTGGTAAGCTAAATTGCTCATAGGCTGATGACCTCCTTTAATGTTGTCATTTGCTGCCCGTTATTTTCGTTTTTCAGCAATCCGGAGTTTAGCTGATCGGGCGCGGTTATTTTCTTCAAGTTCCTCTTTTGACGCCGTAATAGGCTTTCTCGTAATGAGTTTTAATTCAGGCTCAAATTCTTCCGGTATAACAGGAAGGCCCGGCGGCAGTTCAGGAAGTGATGATTTTTCCTTAAATGTCGTTTTGCACATTCTGTCTTCCAGCGAGTGGAAGGTGATCACAGATACCCTTCCGCCCGGCTTCAGCATCTCTATCGCTTGTAAGAGGGCCTCTTCAAATACTTTAAGCTCGTCGTTTACGGCGATTCGAATCGCTTGAAATACGCGTTTCGCCGGATGTCCCCCGCTTCTTCTTGCCGGAGCCGGTATCGCGTCCTTTATTAGATCGACCAGTTGGCCGGTTGTTTGAATAGGCGATTTTAATCTTGCCTCTTCAATTTTTCTGGCGATTTGCTTGCTGAACTTCTCTTCTCCGTATTTAAAGAAAATCCGCACAAGATCCTCATACCGCCATTCGTTTACGACCTCTTTTGCCGTAAGTGCGGCCGACTGGTCCATCCTCATGTCCAGCGGTGCGTCATGATGATAGCTGAATCCCCGTTCCGGCGTATCAAGCTGCGGAGAGGATACTCCCAAATCAAATAAAATCCCGTCGACGCTCGTAATGCCGTGTTCATGTAAACATTCTTTTAAATAACGAAAGTTGCTTTTCACAAGAATAAGCTGTCCTTTATAATCGGACAAAGTCTCCTTTGCGTTCTCCAGCGCCGTGTCATCTTGGTCAAAAGCGACTAGCCGCCCTTTTTCCGATAACTGCTGTAATAAATATGTACTGTGCCCGGCGCCTCCAAGGGTGCAGTCTACATAGGTTCCGTCCGGTTTGATATTTAAACCGTCGACGGTTTCTCGAAGAAGTACTGTTTTATGCTGAAACATTTGTGTCGGTCCCACCTTTTATCAGGATGAATTGAATTGTCAGTTGTTAGTGTGTGATGCACGAAGATCCATTATATATCAAATCCAATCATGTTTTCAGCAATTTCAGCGAATGAATCTTCTTGCTCTTCTGTGTATTGTTCCCATATTACCTTACTCCACAATTCAATTCGATTGGAAACCCCGATGACAACACATTCTTTTTCAAGTTTTGCATAGTTCAGAAGAGATGACGCAATATTAATCCTTCCTTGCTTGTCCAGGTCGCATTCGGTCGCCCCGGAAAAAAAGAAACGGGTAAATGCGCGGGCGTCTTTTTTGGTGAGAGGAAGAGCCTTCAGTTTTTCTTCTATCAGCTTCCATTCATGCATGGGATAGCCGAAAAGACATTGGTCAAGCCCTCTGGTCAGCACAAACTGCTCACCCAGGCCTTCTCTGAATTTTGCGGGAACGATCATGCGGCCCTTTGAATCGATTGTATGCTGGTATTCACCCATAAACATGATAAGGACCCCCACTTTCTCCCCTCAGCTCACCACTATCCGCCACTTCTCTCCACACCCTCATTTTACACTGTTTACACATAAAAAAAAACCCTGAACTATTCAGGGTTCATTAAAACTTTGTTTCAAAGTTTGACAATTTGATGTTGGTTTTGAAAAGAAAATGGCAGATGTTTGAAGGTTGTGAAGAATTTTGGACCGTACCGGTTAAGATAATACATCATATTCCAAATCCGCTCCTGCGGGGCACCCAGCGGTTTGATGCTATTTTGTATTCTTTCATAGTCACGCAGCACGAAACCTTCTTTTTCTTCAATTCGTTTTGTCACCGTCCGTTCTAAAAACGTGAGCTGATCTTGAATAAAGGCGGCATTTTTCTCTAAAAGCGGCTCCAGGCTTGAATCGACTTTAAGCGCTTGCTGTCTCGCAGACTTGTGGATTGCTTCAATCTGCGCCTTTGCTTGCTCCATCACAGTCGTAAACTCTTCCGGGATTTGCGCTTCAAAGTAAGTGTCCTTAAAACGATCAGTTCCGCCTTCGATCGCTTCCTGAAGCGAAATATTCCGTTCTTCCAGCTTCTTTTCAATATGGCGTTCAAGGATCGTAATATTGAGCCTCGGCATAACCGGAGTCATTTTTAAACCCATCAGTGAAAATGCCTGTTTCAGCTCGCCCCAATAATTGACTTCACCGGGGCCTCCGATAAACGCAAGAGTCGGGATGAGAAACTCCTGCATGAGCGGTCTTGTCACGACATTATTGCTGAAGCATTCCGGTTTTTCTTCCATATGAGTATGGAGTTCATCTTTTGTCCACTTCAGGTCAAGCTCTTTAATGACAAAAACGCCGTCTTCTTTTTCAACTAAAAAGCGTTCCCCTTCGTACTCATAAAACAGATTCGCCTGTTCTTTTCCCGATTCAATAATAGGATTGTAGCCAGCCTCGCGCATGATTTGCTGCTGGTTTGACACCGCGTCCGACAATTCATCATTGTGCTTTAATATCTGCTGAAACATTGACGTTTCCAGTTTTTTAATACCCGGGTCTCCCGAATTGACAAGAATAAGCCCTTCTTCTTGAAAGAGATCAGCAATTAACAGCTCAAAAAAGTCCGTGAATGTCTCTGATGAGCGTAAACATCGCTTCACGTGCTGAAGTAGAGCGTTTGTGTGATCCGTCTCTTCAAACGATGCGAACACGTCATCGATCCATGCTGCGCATTTTTCTTGATCGAGCACGGTTTTAGCCGCCGACGTTTTTTTCCAGTAGGATTGCGGCAGCTTCCATTTAACGGGGCCTTTTTCGTCTGATGAAGTATGAACATAATTGATTTCTTCCAGATCGTGATCTTCCCCCGCCACCCAGAAAATCGGAGCGACAGGAACCTGTAAAGCTTGTTCCTGCTGTTTGGCAAGTACGATAATGGAGATGATTTTATGTATAGTGTAAAGAGGCCCTGTTAAAAGACCGGCCTGCTGACCGCCTACTACAGCAGCGCTTGACGGATCTCTTAATTTTTCGATGGATGCCTGCATGGCTTCGGAGTGAAATTTTTCGTGATATGAGGATAGATAATCCGCTAATTCCTCCCTGGCAAACGACCGTACAGACAGATCATGAAGCCTCTTTTGCCATACGTTCTCAGAATGAATATCATAATCAAAAAATGAAGACATGTTTTCTCCATCTATATAGTGCTGTACAAACTTGTTTTGACTTTTGATGGAAAGTTCAGTTAGCTGCATCTGTCTGGAACTTCCTTTCTCCAATAAATAGTTAGGTTTCCGAAATGAGTATAGCATGTTACCCGGAAACCTCAAAAGACTTTGTTTCAGTTTCCTTCTAACGCTTTTATGCTGCCGTATAAAAACGGCAAATGAACGGCTTTCAATCCGCGGCTTTTGGCTTCTTTTACAAGATAACCGATAATGGCATCGACCTCTGTCTGCCTTCCCGCCATAACATCGACAAGCATGGAAGAGTGATTATTTTTCGTTTGCCTGCAAACAACGCAAACCCGGTTCCACGCTTCGGCGCTGTCGTCGAGGCGTAAAATCGCCTCCGCCTCTTCAAATACCTTTCTCATATATTCTTTGTAAGCAGCACACGATAACAGCTCTCCGTTTTTCACACGCAATAATGCGGTTAACGGGTTGATGCACACGTTAATGATCAGTTTTCCCGTTAACAGCCGATACCAATCGGTTTCGAAATAAACGGGAAAATACGAGTGCGTGCCGGAAAAGATATTTTCGAGTGCTTCCGGCCGTGAGCCGCGAAACGTACTCCATTTTACCGCACCGGTTCCGGTATGTTCAACGGCTGTATCTGATTTTCTTACAGCTCCGTGCTCCACCGTGCCGACATAAAGCGAATGATCCGTGTGCCAATGTTCTATATCGTGTATATGCCCCATGCCGTTTTGCAAAAATAAAACATTTGTCGCTTTTATGTTCATCAAGCTCGGTAAAACACTGCTGAGCTGATGCTGTTTAACGGTTACGATCAAAAGATCATAGCCGGAAACAACGCCTGCCGCAGCTCCGCACTCGGCATTGAACTCTTTTCCGTCTTTCACCAGGCGGATGCCGCGGGCATTTATAGCGTCCGCCTGCTCCTGACGCCTCGTTAAGACCGATACCTGATGGCTGGACGATAAGTAATAAGCACACAGCAGGCCCACCGCTCCGCCGCCGATAATTCCGATTTTCACACTGTCACACCCTATATCTGCATTTTTCCATATTATCATAGCAGAACCCGGGGCAAATTACTTCAATTTCGTTTCAGGTGAAAGTACGATAAACATCTTATAGTTGGAATTTTCAATTAAAGCGTTTACAATAATGGTAGAACACAACAAAGGGGGAGTTTGTGTTGAAAATAGAGCGATTGCTCATCAACTTTAAAACACTTGAAGAATTTAAAAGGTTTAAGGAATACGGGATGCAGGAGCTGTCGATGCTTGAGGAGCTTCAGGATAATATCATTGAAAATGACAGCACCTCGCCATTTTACGGGATTTACTTCGGGGATAAACTAGTGGCGCGGATGAGTTTATATCAGGTAAACGGCAGCACGAATCCGTATTTTGACCAGCGCCAGGACTTTTTAGAGCTTTGGAAGCTTGAAGTTCTTCCGGGCTACCAAAAAAACGGCTACGGCAGGGCGCTCGTTGACTTCGCCAAATCATTCAGAATGCCGATCAGAACAAATTCGCGTATGAAATCGGCGGATTTCTGGGATAAAATGAATTTCGAGCCTGTTAAATATGATATGGCGCGCGACAAAGGAGAAAATCCTTACATTTGGCATCCTGATATGGACGGCGAAATGACATCTGGGGAATCAGCATAATAAAAAACCGGCCGGGACACTGCCCTCAGGCCGGTTCACTTTATATGCCCTGCGCCGATTTTTTATGTCTTTCATCTTCTTTTGAATCCACCATTCTTCTCGCTCTGTCCATAATGTCAATCAAAGCTTTATAATCCTCTTCCGTCATCTCCAGCCTGTTTCTCAAGTTTTCATTTTCCTCGCGCAAATCCTCTACCTCTTTTTGCAGTGCGCTCAGCTGCGCCGAAAGCTTTTCTTTTTCGTGATGCACATCCTCGGCAGCCGGCGACTCTTTGAATTGCTGAAGAAACGCAATAACGTCATCAATGGATAACTCTCTTTCTCCTTCCGCCCGGCGGACCGGAGATTGTCTAACGGCGCCCGGCATATTGGCGGAATGCACGCCGATTTGTTTTCTTAATTCTTTGCGCTGCTTTTTGGCAAGCTCTATGCCGGACTGGTATTGCTTTCTGACATAGGAATTCCACCTGAACCCGCAGGCAGCAGCCGTTCTCGTCAAAGCTCTGCCGACTTCCTCAAAAGCGGAAAGCTGCGTCCCGCCTTCCCGAATGTGCCGCAGCACCACTTCGGCCAGCAGCAAATCTTCATCTTGTGTCCAGGCATCTTGTCTCGTTATGGTCAATCGTATCCCCCTCCATATTTGCTCGTTTACCTCATACATATGCCGCTGATAGATTAGATAGACTATTGCCGCTCACAATTTTTTCGCACAGACAAGCCGGAGGGAGAAAAAAAGAAAAGCGCAGGAATCAAATTCCCGCGCTTTTCTTCATACATTAATTGCTTTTTACATTTATGTCTTTGCCGTTGTATGATCCGCATGCTTTACATACACGGTGAGACAATTTCATCTCTCCGCATGACGGGCATTCTGTCATACCAGGTACATTTAGTTTGAAATGTGTACGGCGCAATCTTTTTTTCATTTTAGAAGTTCTTCTAAAAGGTACAGCCATTATTCCCACCTCCTTAAAGAGTTAAGATTCATCATCTTGTGTTAAGAGCTTTTTCAGATCTGCAAGTCTGGGGTCGATTTGATTTTGCTTGTCTTCCTCAGAAATCACTTGCCAATCTTTCCCCACTTGGGGAGCGGCTCCTTCTTTTTGTTCAGTTTCACAAAAGATTTGCATAGGAATTTCTAAAAGAATCTCTTCTTTTACGATCGGAGTTAAGTCGACAGTATCGTCTTCTGCAATATGAACGTCCTCATCTTCTATTTCATCCGTCTTATGAAATCTAAACAGTTCTTTTGTCGCGATTGTAAATGGATACGGCACATCAACTAAAGTTCTTGAGCACGGCAAAATCATTTCGCCTGAAATCGTAAAGTCAAACGAAACCTGCTTGGATTCAATCTCCGCGCGGCCCTTCACCCTGACGGGAGAAATGCGGCGGATGTCAGAATTCAATTTTGTCATCTCATTTAACTCAACTGTTTCATCAAACTCAAAGCTCTTTTTAGCCATTTGATGAAGCTGATAAATCGTCCATTTCATTTGTATCACCTCAGGAAAGCAACAAACATGATTATAGCTTTTCAGAATGTTTTTGTCAATATTTTTTCTTTACAGCATAATGCCGCCGTTATGCAATCGTTGACAGCCGAATGGGCTATGCATACACTAAACGAAACGGACGCAAAATGCGTTTCATTTGCAAATGTACCACACGAAGCAAAACATAGCAAGAAAGGCGGGAGATTTATGAAGGCAGTCGGACTGGTTGTTGAATATAATCCCTTTCATAACGGACACCGCTATCATGCCGAACAAGCAAAAATCAGCACGGGAAGCAGCGTGGCTGCGGCAGTGATGAGCGGTCATTTTTTGCAGCGCGGGGAACCGGCTGCCGTCTCAAAATGGGCACGAACCAAGATGGCGCTGGAAAACGGAGTGGACCTTGTGATTGAGCTCCCTTATATGTATGCCGTGCAAAAAGCGGAAATATTTGCGCGGGGAAGTGTTTCGCTTTTACACCAATTAGGCTGCAGCAGCTTGTTTTTCGGAAGCGAAAACGGGCGGATTGAACCTTTTATTGAGGCAGCTGAGTCATTCGGCCGGCAGGAAAAGAACTATAATATTATAGTAAAAGAAGAGCTCAAAAAAGGCGTCAGCTATCCCGCCGCCGCCTCAAAAGCATTTTCAGCCATTTTCAAAGAAAACAATATGCTCGACTTGTCAAAGCCGAACAACATTCTCGGTTTCCACTATGTAACCGCGATACAAGCGGCCGGCTCTTCCATGAAGCCGTACACGACAGCCCGAATCGCCTCACAGTACCATGATGCCGAGCTCCCTGACACAAATAGCCGGATAGCCAGTGCCACAAGCATCCGCAAGGCGCTGATAGAAAAAGGATCGGCCGCCGTCGAGGACTTTCTCCCGGAAACGTCTGCGCGGGAGCTGAACACATATCACACAACATACGGATTATGGCACACCGCTGAAGACTATTTTTCATATGTAAAATACAGTCTCAGCACGTTCTCCCCGCAAGAGCTGAGCCAAATCTATGAAGTGGAAGAGGGACTTGAGCATAGAATACTGCGGATCATCAGACAGGCGCGATCTTACCATGAGATGATGGAGCTTTTGAAAACAAAACGGTATACGTGGACGAGGCTCCAGCGTATGAACACGCACATATTGACACGAACCAAAAAAGAGGATATGCACAAGCTGCTGAAACCTTCTGCCGCCCCTTATATCAGACTGCTCGGAATGACTAAAAAAGGACAGGCCTATCTGGCCGGTAAGAAAAAAGAGCTTTCAGCACCGCTGGTGAGCAAGCTGTCTTCTTTTTCCCATCCCGCACTTGATTTAGAAATTAAGGCGGGCCGGATTTACAGCCTGCCGATAAAGGAGCCGCTCAGAACGATGTTTGACCGGCAGGAATTTTCACAAGCTCCGATCCGCTATGATGAAGATGAAAAACGTTTTTTGAATGCATGAGAAAAGCACCTGACGATCGTCAGGTGCTCTTTACTTTCAGCTTATCCAAATAATCAAGCGCGTCCTGCATGGTGTCGACCGGGACGATCTTCATATGGGTGCCGATGGCTTTTGCCGTTTTCACAGCGTTTTTATAATCGGAATTTTTTGCTCCGTTTTGATTCGGCGCAAAAAAGATGTCTTTTCCCGCTTTGTCTGCGGCGACTACTTTTTGGTCGATTCCGCCGATCGGTCCGACCTTGCCGTCAACGTCAATCGTTCCCGTTCCGGCGATATTGTAGCCTTTTGTTTCGTCCGGCTTTGTCAGCTGGTTATAAATTTCTAATGACATCATAAGACCGGCGGATGGGCCCCCTATGTTTTCAATGTTAAAATGGAGATCCGGCTTCACTTTCACGTTCCGGTCCGTGTATAATGCCACGCCGATTCCCGCCCTTGACGGCTCGTCCGGGAATGATTTCAGCACGAGAGTGACCGTCTTTTCTTTTGTGTCACGTTCAATCTTAAATGTCACTTTTTCACCGGCTTTTTTGCTGCTGATATAATCAATCAGCTTTTCTGCGGACTCATATTTTTTCCCGTCCGCACTGATGATTTTATCGCCGACCTCAATCTTTCCTTTCGCCGGCATGTTTGACACCACTGAGCTTGCGTAAATGCCGTTAAATGAGTAGCTTACCTGTTTGCCCGCTTCCTGATAGGCGGCAATAACCGCGTTTTCCTGAGAGCTCTTCATCATTTGCAGCTGGCGCTTCATATATTCAGTATCTGATTCGCCCTCTTCTTTAATGCTTTCGTCAGGAACGATCTCGTCATAAGGGTGCACTTTCGCCCAAAGATATGTATACGGATTGGCAGGGCCAACTTTTACAGTCATTAAGGACAGGCTTCCCTTTTCCGGATACCCTCCGTCAACTTTAATCAGCGGCCTGAGCTCCGATGCTTCTCCGGGCTGTGTTATGTAATACGGAAGCTTAATAAATGTAACGGCAATCAATAAGATCAGGATGATAAACACCCAGCGAAAATGTTTTGTCTTCATATGAGTTAGCCCTCCCAATTCTCTATTTCTTGTTTAATCCGGCCGATCATCCGGTCTGCGGCTTCTTCGCCGGCGGTGATCATATGATCGATGTTGGCAAATGAGCTTGAGCTGAATGTTTCAAGAGAAGGGCGGATCATGACGTCTGCGGCAATGGTCTGGTGACGGACCAATTCGTTTTGCAGTATATCCATACTTTGCATGATTACATCAAAAATATGTGCCGCTTTTTCCGTTTTTTTCACCCGGGATACATCTGAGGCGATGACGATATCGGCCCCCATATCCTTCACGGCCGATACCGGGATTCTGTCGACTACTGCGCCGTCTACCAAAAAACGCCCATTCATCTTTTGCGGGACAAAAATGCCTGGTATGCTGATGCTCGCGCGGACGGCTTCAGAAACAGAGCCTTTTTTAAAGACGACTTTTTCGCCGGTCTGCAGATCGCAGGCAACGATGCCAAGCGGGATTTGCAGTTCCTCTATTGGCTTGCCGAACGTATACGCATGCACGAGCTGCCTGATGCGGTCTCCTTTCAAAAATCCGAGCCTCGGTATCGAGTAATCCGCATACAGCCGCCTTTTAAAAGCTTTAGCAACTTTTTTCATCGTAGCGACGTCATGCCCCGCCGCATAAAAGCTGCCGACCAAGGCTCCCATACTGCTTCCGGCGATCATATCAATTGGAATCTGATGCTTATGTAAACTGGATAACACTCCGAGATGAGCAATCCCTCTGGCCCCTCCCGAACCTAACGCTAACCCGATTGTAGGTTTGGCCAACGTGATTAACCCCCTATAGACATCCTATACTTGAATTCTATGGTCTAAATTGAACCCCTATGCTCGTATATTAGTACAGGATCACAAATAGGTACTTGCCCGGCCATCCTTAAGGTCTGATCTTTATTTTATCATGATATAAATGTCAGTGTGCATTTTTAGCATCGGGGAGGTAAGAATGAACTTGTCGAAGTTTCATACATTTTTGATTGCATTGTTTTTTATCTTTTTGACGGCGACGGTTATTACGCACCCGCAGGCCTCATTCGAAGCCTCCAAAACCGGTCTTTCAATGTGGTGGGAGGTTGTTTTTCCTTCTTTGCTTCCGTTTTTTATTCTGTCAGAGCTCTTAATAGGCTTTGGCATCGTCAGGTTTGTCGGCCTTTTGCTTGAGCCCTTTATGCGCCCGATTTTCAGAGTGCCGGGAGTCGGCGGATTTGTACTGGCTATGGGCATGGCCTCAGGATATCCGGCCGGGGCTAAGCTGACTGCGCGGCTGCGGCAGGAAAAACAAATATCGAGAGTGGAGGCTGAACGACTCGTCTCTTTCACCAATTCGTCAAACCCTTTATTTATTTTCGGCGCCGTTGCGGTCGGTTTTTTTCATAACGCGCCACTAGGCATTTTGCTCGCCTCGGCTCATTATCTCGGAAATATCGCCGTCGGCCTGACAATGCGTTCATACGGACGGAAAGAGGAAGCGAAGTATACCGGCAAAAAAACGTTCTCTCTTCCTTCGCTGAAGGAAGCATTCCAGGCGCTGCACAGCGCACGGATGGCGGAACAACGGCCTTTCGGGAAAATATTGGGCGACGCGGTAACCTCTTCTGTGCAAACTCTTCTCATGGTAGGCGGTTTTATTATATTGTTTTCTGTTTTTAATCGGTTATTATCTGTTGTACAAGTAATGGATGCCCTGTCGGTTTTCACAAATGCTGTACTTACACTCTTTCATCTGCCTGCAAAACTGGACATCCCCCTCATGAGCGGTATGTTTGAAATTACGCTCGGAAGCAAACTGGTCAGCGAAGCAGATGCCGCTTTGCTTCCAAGAGCCATGATCGCAAGCTTCATCCTTGGTTTCAGCGGACTTTCCGTTCAAGCGCAGGTTGCCGGGATATTATCAGATACAGATATCAGGTTCAAGCCGTTTTTTATGGCGCGTGCTCTTCAGGGCTTTTATGCCGCTGTTTTTATTCTCTTATTGTGGAAACCGCTCTATCTCGCATTGGACGAACCTCATCAGTCCGTATTTCTGCCTCTGAATGATCAGGGAGCAGCATCGTTTTTTGTCAGCGGCTGGAACAGCCTTGTCGCGTGCGGCCCAGCTGTCACATTGGCGGCGCTTGCCGTGTATGTGATGATTTATTGGCATAGACTGTCAGCAAGAATAAAAAAAGGATGAGACGCCGGCCGGCATTTCTCATCCTTTAAATTTCTGCTCCAGTGCCTGTTCGACTTCCGGCGGAACAAACTCTGAAACAGGGCCATTATATTTTGCGACCTCTTTCACAATGCTTGAACTTAAAAATGAATATTGATTGTTCGTCATCATAAAAAAGGTTTCTATTGATTCGTCAAGCACGCGGTTTACAGAAGTCCCCTGCATTTCGTATTCGAAGTCAGAAACGGCTCTCAGCCCTCTGATGATCGCTTTTGCCTGCTTCTTTTTCGCATAGTCGATTAATAGTCCTTGAGACGTTTCCACCGTAATGTTCGGTATGTCTCTCGTTACTTCCCTTAACAGCTCACAGCGTTCCTCGACCGTAAATAAAGGCTGCTTAGAAGAATTATTCAGCACGCATACGTACACGTGCTCAAACACGTTCGCTCCCCGTCTGATGATATCCAGATGCCCGTAGGTGACAGGATCAAAACTTCCGGGACACACAGCTATACTTGCCACATCACTACCCCCTATTTCGGTATATCGTCACTCCTGTAAGCCCGTAAATCTCCCGTCTCGTTACAAGAAGCGCGCCGACAGCTTCAGGCAGCTCCACCTCTTTGTCATGTTCGGCAACGATAAAACCGTCCTCTTTCAGCATGTTTTGCTCATCAATCATCTCGATAAGCGCTTTCAGCTTTTGTTCCTTATACGGAGGATCTAAAAAAATACCGTGAAAACCTTTTTCCCGTTTGGCTGCGGCATAAAGAGCCCGTTCTGCGTCATTGCGGTACACTTCCGCTGAAGACAGCAGGTCAAGCGTTTTTAAATTCGCTTTTACCGTTTGGATGGCCTTAAAATCACGGTCTACAAAAATGCAGCGGTCAAACCCGCGCGACAGCGCTTCAATCCCGAGTCCTCCGCTCCCCGCAAACAAATCAAGCCCCGTTCCTCCGTCAAAATACGGGCCGATCATATTAAAGATAGACTCTTTTACTTTGTCCGTCGTCGGCCTCGTTGATGTGCCCGGCACAGCCTTTAAGGCTCGTCCTTTTCTCGAACCGGAAATTACTCTCATTTTCCACACCACTTTTTCTGAAAACTTTAATGTCTGGCTTCGGCTTTAGGCCGATATGTATAAAAACAAATCCTATCTTATCATAAAGCATTCTCCCAAACAACGAACGGGAATACCATGTATACTTACACACGTTCTTGTCAATACTACGTGTAACAGCATCATTAGTGATGTTGTTGCCAACCGCGGAGAAGACTTACGTTTCCCCATAAGTTCTTCCTCCGGTTTCTCCTCTCCCTTTGCCTTCTCCTTAACTTGTTAAGGAATAGAAGGACCCCGCAGATGTCTGCGGGGATTTTTTTATATACCGACCTTATAATCGTATTCTTTTGCTTTATCAAGCTTAGATTCAAACTCTAACTTTAGAAAAGGCTTGTAGGAAGGCTCCACTTTTTTCACATATGAGTAAGAGGATATCTTGTCCATCGTTTTTTCGATTTGACTCATATCGCAATACAGCACAACGTATTTCAGCCGTTTCGAAACATAATGCACGTTCCCGAATTTTCTCAGCATTTTACTGTGCTTTAAGGAGTGAAGATATACGATTATGCCTTGGCGCTTACTTTCCACCATTATCACCCGCCTGACTTTCTTTTCATTTATGTAAAAGACGAGACGGCCGTCTCGTCAGGAAACTTTGCATCCGCAGCCTCCGCCGGAACCGCAGCCTCCGCCGCAGGATGACAGGCCGTCAAAATAAGGATTTCCCGTCGGAACTTTTACATGCTCCGATACGGCCGTTCCGATCTCAACGCTGATCTCGTCAAGCAGCGACTGAAGCTCGGTCTCTGCTTTTTTAAAATCGGCCACCTTATCGTTTAAGTCCAGCTCCCGCTTAATGTCCCTCATTTTGCGGGAAATCTCTCTATAATCAGGATGATACTTGCCGAATCGCTGCACATCCTCATACTGCTCTTTAATGCTCATAAAAGAACGAATGATCCGCCCTGCCTCTTCATCTTCACGGAGACGCTTGTAACAATCGCGGTAATTTTCAGCCGTCTCAGACTGCAGAATCATGCCGGCAAGCTGCTCCGCTTCACTTTGAAGCTTGACGGACTCAATTGTTGCATACATGAATACGCACCTCCAGTTGTTAGTTTACCATGAAACCAGCCAATTGGAAAATGCGGAGAATGAGGCGCTCCTTTTTCTTTTTTATGAGAGTTTTCGGAGGCTAAAAAAAGCCGGGCTTTAATCCTGCGTCCGCATCGCATGGACCATCTGCATCATCATCTGCGCCATTTGAATTCCGTTTGTGAATTGATGAACGCGGTGCGGAATCGTTTTTTCATAAAAATTCATCATGTCAAGCTGAAATGAATTCAGATCATCGGGTTTTCTCGCAAGTCTGCGGTACCAGATGGGGCGTTCCCTTATAAACCGTTTCCGTTCTTCATCAGCCAATATGAATTCCTGAACCTCTTTGCGCATACACGATCTCCTTCTTTAATCCTTTCTGAACGAAAAAGGATGTTGTCCAGAGCCCTGCTGAGGCTGCTTTGAGCTGCTGCCTGAAAATTGGCTCAAAAGGCTTTGCAATGACGAAATGGACTGGCTCATTTTATTGATCTGCTCATTCATTTGGTTCATATCCATTTTTTTGACGGCGGTCACCATTTTTGAAACAAAATCGTTTTTTTCAGCCGGTTCTTCTTTGGTTTCCGCTTGAGAAGCAGGCTGCACGGACTGTTCTTTAAAAGGAGTCCACATAGGATCTTCCTCACCGAGCAGAACCCAATTTTCGTAAACTTCCTGCCAGCTTTTTTGTTCCTTGCGAACGTTTTGAATCAGCTTGGGATGCTTTTTTACGAATTGTTTAAAATCATCGATTGATTGTCTGGATTGTTGATTCGCCACAATTCTCACCCCCTCCGAAAAGTTTTACCTGCTATAATGTATCGGTTTATGCGCCTTTATGTTCGCCTAAATTGAAAAAAAAGCTGGTATATCTCAAAGGTTCTTTCTTTTGGTCAGTACCTGATGCAGAAAACAATAAAAAAACCGCACGGGTGATTCCTCCCCTGCGGTCTTTTTGCTACCAAGGCTTAATAAAATTTTGCGTGTAATATTTTCTGTCCACACCGACACCGAGATGGGTATAGTCCGGGCTTAACAGCGCCTTTCTGTGCCCTTCGCTGTTCAGCCAGCCTTCCACGGCAGCCGGCCCGTCCACATAGTTATACGCAATATTTTCTCCGGCCTCTTGAAATTTCACATTCCCTTTTTCTAACCGGTCCTTTAAAGTGCCGTATTTTTTTGACACATGCGAGAAATACTTGTTGTCTTTCATGTCTTCACTATGGCCGAATGCCACCTTTGCCGCCGGCTCATCCCACTTCAGCCTCGCAAGGCCGTGTTTGACGCGGATCACATTAGTTATATCAAGAATCTGCTGTTCACTCGCCCGCTCAATTTCATCCCATTTTTTATCGGAAACAGGCTCCGGCTCGGTCAGCTTCCCTCTGTACATGACCTCGTACGGTCTTTGTTTCACAAGCGTTTCCGCATCAAACGCGCGGATGCTTGATAGATTTCCTTCAAATTTGTCCATATACAGCTGAACATACATTCCGCCTATCTTCACTGTCGGACGGGTATTGATATCCTCTTCCGAAAACTCAAACCGATACGTATTCCCCTTGTCAGTGACATTGACGAACGGAGCCACCTGTGTTGTTTTAAAGACCTCGCCTGTCGATTCCCCGATTTTAAACGGTTTCGCGTTGATGCCGCTTCCTGAAGCGTATAAAGTCACCGCTTTATCATTCAAAATGCCGACTTGAACATATTGGTCTTTCCCCTGATTGTATACCCACCATTCATAGTCATAGGCAGACGGATCTTTCCGTACCGGTTCCCCCAGTTTCTTTTTTACCTCGGCAGCAGATTTCCCCATTAAAGAAAGAAGTCCTGATGACGGCATTTTCAGCCGTTTTCCGTTTGCTTCCTCGTTAGAGACCTGCGGCTCCTCAGGATTTGTCTGTTTCTGAGGAGCTGATCCATATTGTATAAACAGAACATACGCCCCGTAAATAAGTAAAAGGATAACGAGAGCCCTTGCGATATTTTTCAACCTCTCACCCCCATAAAAATCATACCGTTCTATTATTTTTTCTCATACAGTACAGCCTATTTTTAACGTCCGTGATTTATGTTTAATGGATAAAACCCTGCTGGCTGTCCCCATCTTCAGAAATGTCAGAAAGAGCTTGGCCTGCCCTCTCGTTTGATTGCTCGGCTAAAGAAAGATCCCCGAGGGTGACAATGCCGACAAGCTTTTTATCCTGTGTGACTGGAATTCTTCTGAGCTGATGCTCTGCCATCGTATGGAGCACTTCATCTACAGAAGCATCCTTCTCAACACTGATGACCTGTTTTGTCATAGCGTCGGTTATTTTTTGGGAATTTGGTTTTTTTGAGGCAATCCCTCTTAATACGAGATCTCTGTCTGTCACGATCCCAACCAGTGTCTTACCGTCCTCATCTACAATCGGAATGGCGCCGACATCTGCGTCTTTCATCTTCACCGCAGCTTCATATACATTATCTAATACTGTACAATAATGCAAGTCTGACGTCATGAGCTTATTGATCTTTGTCATTGCGGAATTCCTCCTTTTTTCTGCTACTATTGTCGTCAAATTTTTCTTTCCGCATACTTTCACCGTATGAATCATTGAAAGTGTAACGCTTTCATACTATGATTGTCAGGAAAGGTAAATTTTAAAAGGAGGGGGAACGTTTGAAGTTTGAGGACAGCGGTCTTGAAGGAGTAAAAGCCGAGCTTAACCGCCTGGATGACCTGATGGAAAGCAAGGGATTAATCCGGGCTGGCCAATGGGATTATGAAAGAGTGACCTATGATAAAAAATTTTCAGTTGCTGAGGGGACATTTTATCTGCGGATTCAAGGGGTTGCAGCAGAGGGTGATGTAGGAAGCGGCCGCGCCGTTATACAGCTGATGGCCCCTCTTTTAGGCAAGCATTATTATCCGCACGGTGTTGAATACGGCAGCACAGAAGAATTTCCGAGCCATGTCGTCGCCCAAAGCAAAGCATTGATCCTTGAATTAGCAGAGCCTTTAAAAACAGTGCAAATGTAAGACAAAAGGTACAGCATGTTCTGCTGTACCTTTTTTATGATACCGTATGCTGAATATACGGAGGCTCTGTCGGCGTATCTTTTTCCCGCTCCGTTTTCACCCACTGAAAAAAAACGACAGCCAAATACGTTCCGTACACGAGCTCTTGAATGATTTTCATTAATACCGCGCCAAGCTGCTGATCCTCTAAAGGAGGCAGCGTGTTAAACATCTCGGGCCCCGATAAAGGAATCTGCTGCAGCAAATCTAAAGGCACGCACAGCTTCATCGCTTCAGCCCAAACTGCCGGGTCTGTATACGTCGCATACAGCGGTGCTCCGCTGAACATAATGAGAGCGCAGGCCGGCGTCAGAAGAATTCCGTCTGCCATAATATACCCAAGCTTCATTAAGCCGCTGAGGCGCGGCAGGCCGTTCACTTGATGCACAAGCGGCCACCACATAAAAAACGCCGTGATAAATATCAAACCGTTCATCAGCGTGTGATACAGAGAATCCGTTTTCACGGCATCAAATATAAACGGAACGTGATAGAGAGAAAATATCCCGTTAAATAACAGCAATGCGATAAGCGGCAGTGAAAAAAAAGAAAACAGCGGTTTAACGACCGGCCTGAAAATGAGTTTCTCCCACGCCCAGCCGGGAATTCCTGAAATCAAAAGCGGAGGCACAACTAAAAATAAAACCGCCATCTGCGCCATATGAGCGCTGAACATCACGTGCCCCAATAAATCCACCGGACTTCCGGCAGCTGCGTAAAAAAAGAACGCCGAAAGCCCGAACAAAACCTTCTCCTTTACCGATACACGACCCTTATGCCGGCTGCACCAGTAAAAATAAAGCGCCGTAATCACGGCAGTCGCACAGAACAGATAAGGGCTCCACATCGCGCGAAACCCAAACATCTCTAAATTAATCAAATCCCTCACTCCCTGCCGCCCCGATTACCACCAAATAATCGTGACAAATGCCAGCACGGTGATAAACGCGACAAATATTCCCGAATACAGAAATAATGAAGGCGCTTCATGCCCTTTTTGGCTCATATGCATAAAATAAAACAGCTGAAAAATGACTTGGATGACTGCAAGCAGGATGAGAAACGGCATTGTAAACCAGCTCGCGATGCCATCGGCCGCCACCGTCAGAAACGCGACAAGCGTAAGGCCGATCATTAAACCGAAGGACATGATTTGATATTTCATCTCCTCGGCATTTTTCTTTTTCCTGTATTCAAAATCCGTACTGACAGTCGCTCTGTTTTTTTTATCGTCCATCGTTATCCCACCATCCCCATTAAATATACAACGGTAAAGATAAAGACCCACACGACATCGATAAAATGCCAATATAAACTGGCAACATAATATTTTGGCGCATTATAAAGGCTGAGCCCTCTTTTTGCATTTCGGATCATGAGCGTACTGATCCATAAAAGGCCGAACGCCACGTGGGCTCCGTGTGTGCCGACAAGCGTGTAAAACGCTGAACCGAGCGCAGAGCTCGTGATGGTGAATCCGAATTCATGAGTGTAATGTGTAAACTCATAAATTTCTACGCCTAAAAATCCCGCTCCCAATAAGATGGTGATCAGAAGCCACAGCTGCATTTTTCTGAACGAGAAATTTTTCATATGATACATCGCATACACACTTGTTAAGCTGCTCGTTAACAGCAGCATCGTAGCAATAAACACAATCGGAAGCTCAAACATCTCAGCGGTGGACGGCCCCCCGGCTTTCGACTGCCTTAAGGCGAGAAATGTCGCAAAAAGCGAGGCAAACAAAACGGTTTCCCCGCCGAGAAAGAGCCAAAATCCTAAAAATTTATTTTTCCCCTCCAGCGTTTCTTTTTCAGGAGAAGCCGGAAAGGTTTCAGCCGTCATTTTTTCCTGAAGCTGCATTACGCCTTCACCCCTTTATCATCATTCGGCAAATCTTCTTTATGAATA
Organism: Bacillus sp. YC2; assembly: GCF_019891195.1. Lineage (NCBI taxonomy): Bacteria > Bacillati > Bacillota > Bacilli > Caryophanales > Bacillaceae > Bacillus > Bacillus sp. YC2. Next base: position 217,954 of record NZ_JAHXDO010000002.1, read on the forward strand.
TGATAGCCGTAATCATCAATCACAGAGCGCAGCAGCATGGAAAAGAACGTAATGCCTAGCCCTATAAAGATGACGGGAAGCCCCCAAGAATGGTCGGAGCGATACAAAAGTCCGAATGCTGCGACAAATAGCCCAAAAGAAATGATAAGCGGCAAAATGGAACCGTTCGGCATATGAATGTCTTCTACAGGCTCTGCGGGTGCCATCCCCTGATTTCCGGCCTGCTTTTCGATCCAAAGCGGATCAAGCCCTCTTACAAATGGCAGCTGCTTAAAATTGTATTCAGGCGGCGGCGAAGATACGGCCCATTCAAGTGTACGCCCGTCAAGCCATGGGTCATTTCCGACGTATTTGCCTTTTACAGAGGTATAAATGATATTGACTACCAATAAAACAGCCGCACCGGCCATAAAAAATGCTCCGATTGAACTGATGAGGTTGCCCGTATCAAGACCCTGGTCAGGAAGATACGTGTAAACACGCCGCGGCATTCCCATCAATCCGAGAAAATGCTGGATGAAGAAAGTTAAGTGAAAACCGATAAAAAATAAGATGAACGAAATCTTTCCCATCGTTTCGTTAAGCACCTTACCGAACATCTTCGGCCACCAGAAGTGCACACCGGCAAGGATGCCGAATACAACTCCGCCGATAATGACATAATGGAAATGGGCAACGACAAAGTACGTATCATGGAACTGGTAATCGGCCGCAGCCGCAGCCAGCATGACACCCGTCACCCCGCCGAGAACGAAAGAAGGGATAAATGCCACCGCGTACAGCATAGGAGTCGTAAACTTGACGTTTCCTCCCCAGATCGTCAGGAGCCAGTTGAAAATTTTAATACCCGTCGGCACTGCAATTGCCATCGTAGCAACAGCAAAAATCGCGTTGGCAATCGGTCCGAGTCCTGTCGTGAACATGTGATGCACCCAAACCATAAATCCGAGGAAGCCGATCAGCACAATCGCAAAGACCATTGAGGAATATCCGAACAGCCGTTTTCTCGCAAATACGGGAATCACTTCTGAAAAAATTCCGAAAGCAGGAAGGATTAAAATATATACTTCCGGGTGCCCGAAAATCCAAAACAAGTGCTCCCAAATAATCGTATTTCCTCCGAGCTCAGGATTAAAGAAATTCGTTCCGAACAAACGGTCCAGCATCATCAGCGCCAAGCCGACCGTGAGCGGAGGAAAAGCAAATAAGATGAGTGCCGACGCCACAAATGTCGTCCACGTAAACAGCGGCATTCTCATATAGGTCAAACCGGGCGCCCTCATATTAATAATGGTTGCCAAGAAGTTAATCCCGGCAATCAATGTCCCTAACCCCGATATTTGCAGACCAAGCACGAAGAAATCAATGCCGTGCCCTTTTGAATGCAGCGCAAGCGACGCGTAAGATGTCCAGCCGGCGTCAGGGGCGCCGCCTAAAAACCAGCTCAGATTCAGAAAAATCCCCCCGAAGAAAAACAGCCAGAAGCCGAGCGCGTTCAAAAATGGAAATGAGACATCACGGGCCCCGATCTGAAGCGGCACGACGGCGTTCATCAGTCCGAATAAAAGCGGCATAGCCGCAAGGAAAATCATTGTCGTTCCGTGCATCGTCATAATTTCATTAAACTGCTGAGAACTGACGAAATGGTTGTCAGGCCTTAAGAGCTGAATCCTGATAAGCATCGCCTCAAGCCCGCCGACTACGAAGAAAAATCCCCCGGCGATCATGTATAAAATCGCGATTTTTTTATGGTCAACCGTCGTCAAATAATCCCAAAGCAAAGAGCCTCTTTTCCGCTTTTCTGTAAGCGTATTCAACATTTGCGACCTCCCCCCAAATATCTCCCTGTCCTCACTTGCTTTCCGCTTTTAACCCTTTTAAATATTCATACAGCGCATCCGTTTCAGAATCTGTCAGCTTCGGATACGATCCTGTCATTTTGTTTCCCGGCTTAATGCTCTCCGGATCTTTCAGCCAAGCCTTCACATTTTTTTTATTCGAATCCTTGGTCCCGGCTACTTTGACCCGTTCGCCGAAGGTTGCCAGGTTCGGAGCCGTTCTCGCCGCTTCTGCCCGTTTATCATTAGGCTCAACCGCGTGGCAGCTCAGGCAGTTTTTCTCCTTAAACAGCTCTTCGCCTTGTGCGGCTAAATCAGAATTCGTCTTATGCTTATAATTTTTCATCGCTTTCGTCCAGTTTTTAAACTCTTTTGACGAGAGCGGCTTCACTTTAAAATCCATCAGCGCGTGTGAAGGCCCGCACAGCTCCGCGCATTTGCCGAAGAAATACTCTCCCGCTTTTTTGCTTCGCTTCGAATCAAAGGTTAAAAAGAAAGTATTGTCATTATCCGTATTCGTATCAATTTTCCCGCCCGCTGACGGAATCCAGAAGGAATGCTTTACATCTGATGACTTCAGTTTGAAATAGACACGCTCATCCGTCGGAACGATAAGCTCCTGGCTCGTCACGATTCCGTAATCCGGATATTCAAATTCCCACCAGTATAAATTAGCCCTGACATTCACAACGAGCGCATCCTCCGCTTTCCGGTTTTTCTTATCCATCGGCGATGTATCCGCGAGCGCCAGTGTGTCGATTACAACCGGAATGACAAGAACAATCAAAAGCAAGATGGGAATGACCGTCCATGTGATTTCTAAAAAGCGGTTCCCCTCGACCTGTTTCGGTATCGTGTTTTCTCCTACACGCGACCGTCTGAACCTTACAATGACATAAAAGAAGATAACGGCCACGACCGCCACGACTACAACCATAATAAGTGTGCTGAGCACGGTCAGATCATACTGTTTATCAGCCACCTCGCCGGCAGGCTTGAGTGTGGACAGAAACGGTTTTCCACAGCCGCTCAACAAAAGCGGCACTAAGGCTAATAATGAAAAAAGACGCCAACGCTTTAACATTTCACCCAACCCCTTTTTTGATCAGTACAAGATGAACTTCAACGGAATGTTCACAAGCAGATAAACTGCTTCCAACTGAAATGCTTCATTTCCTCATTTCTTAAAATATGAGATTTTTTACTTAAAATTCCATCTATGTATAAAAGCAAAGCCGCCTGATTAAACAAAAGGTCAAGGCGGCGTTTACTAGTTGTCAGCGTTTGTTTTGAAGCGATCAAACAAGCTCGTTATTCAATTTTAAAATAGAGTAAAGATCACCATCGCAACAAAATAAATGGTCATGTAATTAAGTGAATAGACAAACATAAGAGTTGCCCACTTCATGATGTTTTTCATCCGGAAACCCATCAGTCCGAGAACGAGCCATCCGACGTTTAACAAAGTGCCGAGAATGACAATCGGAAGACCGAGACTTCCGAGAAAAAACGGAAGCGGCAATAGGCACGCGACCCAGACGATAATCTGTCTTTTCGTCACTTCAAAGCCATGCACAACCGGCAGCATCGGGATATTTGCGGCTCTGTAATCTTCTGTTTTTTTAATCGCCAGCGATAAAAAGTGGGGAATCTGCCAAATGAATAAAATCATGAACAATACCCACGCGACAACCCCGATATGCCCTTCAACTGCCGTCCAGCCGATTAACGGAGGCACGGCGCCTGAGACACTGCCGACAACCGTATTAATCGTATAGCGGCGTTTCGTCCACATTGTATAAAGAACAACGTACGTAAACACGCCGATAAAACCGATCACTGCTGCCATCACGGTGGTCATTAAAAGCATGATAAGTCCTAAAGCAACGAGTAAAATCCCTGACCACAGCGCTTGATTCGGCTGAATCTTTCCGGTAACCGTCGGCCTTACTTTCGTGCGCTCCATTAAATGATCGATATCCCGGTCGTAATAGTTGTTAATGGCACAGGAACCGGCGATGATCAAAGAAGAACCGATTAATGTAAGAAGCACGGTGTTTAAATTGCCTAAAAAGCTTAAACCGGATATATGTAACGCAAGCCACATCCCGGTAAAAGTCGTAATTAAATTTGAATTGACGATTCCTATTTTAATAAGAGAAAGGAAATCCTTCCATGCCGTCGTCTCTTCAATCTGCCCGTCTATAGCTGTATCGTTTAAAATTCTGGAATTAGCCATAACGTAAACCTCCCTTACAAACCTAAAACAGGTTTTTTAAGACCTGCAACTCTATCATACAAGATAATTCCTTGTAAAAAAACATCCTCTTAAATATTAAACGAGAAACAGGAATTTATTTGTGAACTTTTTATGAATTTTACCAAATTCGCCGATTTTGAGTAAAGCGGTTACTTTATTTCTATCAGACCCATGTGGAATAATCAACCCCATAATATAAGAAGTCCTGATTCTATTATATTTTTGTGAACAAACAGAATTGAGAATTGCCACAAAACACATATTCGCTTACACTTGGTACGTATATAAATTTGTTCAGTTTGTTAAGAAGGTGAATGTATAATGAATAAAGCATTAAAAGCACTAGGTGTGCTGACGACATTTGTCATGCTCGTCGTCCTGATAGGCGGGGCCCTCGTCACAAAAACGGGGTCGGGTCTCGGCTGCGGAAGGCAGTGGCCGCTATGTAACGGCCGGTTTTTCCCGGAACTGAACGCCGCGTCCATCATTGAATGGAGCCACAGGCTCGCAAGCGGTGTATCCATCGTTCTCGTCCTGAGTCTCGCTTTTTGGGCATGGAGAAAAGTCACGCCGGTTTTCCGTGAGACAACCTTTCTCGCCATTATGTCCATCATCTTTTTATTTTTACAGGCGCTCCTCGGCGCATTGGCGGTTGTTTTCGGCTCAAACGCGCTGATTATGGCGCTTCATTTCGGCATATCGCTGATTTCTTTCGCTTCCGTTTTGATTTTAACGCTGCTCATATTTGAAGCTGATAAATCAGTCAGAAAGCTCGTCAAACCGCTTCGTATCGGCAAGAAAATGCAGGTGCATATGATCGGGCTTTTGATTTACACATATGTCGTCGTTTATACGGGCGCTTATGTGCGCCATACCAGTTCAAGCCTGGCCTGTCCGAATGTTCCGCTTTGCAGCAGGCTGAACCACGGACTTCCGGCCCACTTCCAGGAATGGGTGCAGATGGGTCACCGGACGGCGGCGCTCTTGTTATTTGTATGGATCATTATCGCAGCCGTGCACGCGGTTCGTTCTTACAAAGATCAAAAACAGATTCTTTGGGGCTGGATGGCAGCACTCGCCTTCGTCTTATTGCAGGCGATATCAGGGATCATGGTCGTTTATTCCGAAATGGCGACCGGTTTCGCGCTTGCCCATTCGCTCTTTATCGCCGGATTGTTCGGCGTCTTATGTTATTTCCTATTATTAATCGCCCGTTTCCGCTATGAATCTAAACAGCAGAACGGCTGATGAAAAAAGGCCAAAGCTCAGCAGCTTCGGCCTTTTTTTGAACAAAAATTCCCCTTTTACCTATTCCTTCCGTTCTTTTTATAAAAAAAGCCGGACCATGGCGTTGCATGCTCCGGCTTTTCATCAATTACGCTTTTTCAATCTCAATCAGTAAATCGCCTGTTTGAATCGGTTCACCATTTTTCACATGAATCTGCTGTATTGTTCCAGAGAACGGCGCCTGTACAGTCGTCTCCATTTTCATCGCTTCATTGATCATTAAATGATCGCCTTTATTCACCTTCGCGCCGGTTTCCGTTAACAATTTAATAACGGTCCCTGGCATTGAGGCGGCGATATGGCTCGGGTTTGTCCGATCGGCCTTTAATTTTTCCTGCACGGATGATTTGATGCTTTCATCTTTAATGACAACCTCACGCGGCTGGCCGTTCAATTCGAAATAAACGACACGCGTTGCATCAGGCTGCGGCTCTCCGATAGACACAAGCTTCACAATCAGCGTTTTTCCGCGCTCGATTTCAACTTCAATTTCTTCGCCGAGCGTCATGCCATAGAAGAAGGTCGGCGTGTCCAAAACGGAAATGTCCCCGAAATGTTCAGCTGTTTTGACATATTCCGTGAACACTTTCGGATAAAGTGCATACGCAATAGCATCTTGATCACTCAATTCCAGCTGATGGGTTTCCTTCCATTCTTCTTTAATGCCGTCGAATGATACAGGTTCAAGCAGTTCACCCGGTCTTACCGTAATCGGCGTTTGCCCTTTAAGAATCAGTTTTTGCAGTTTTTCCGGGAATCCGCCGTGCGGCTGGCCGATCTGCCCTTTAAACAGCTCGACAACTGAATCCGGAAAATCAAGCGTTTCGCCTTTATCATAAATATCTTGCTCTGTTAAATTATTTTGCACCATGTAAAGCGCCATATCTCCGACAACTTTAGAAGACGGCGTTACTTTGACGACATCGCCAAACATACGGTTGACGACGCTGTACATGTCTTTTACTTCATTCCAGCGTTCGCCAAGGCCGACGCCTTTGGCCTGCTGCTGAAGGTTGCTGTACTGGCCGCCAGGCATTTCATGGTTGTAAATTTCAGTATGAGGGGACTTCATGCCGCTTTCAAACTCACTGTAATAATGGCGCACGGATTCCCAATACTGTGACAGTCTTTCAACATTCTGCACATTCATCTCAGGACGGCGGCTGTTTCCTTCCAGCGCATAATAAAATCCGCTTGCGCTCGGCTGGGATGTCAGACCTGCCATCGAGCTGACAGCAACATCAACAATATCCACACCCGCTTCAACAGCTTTAGCATACAGATAGATGCCGTTGCCGCTCGTATCATGCGTATGCAGATGGACAGGAATATCAATCGTTTCCTTAAGTGCTGACACAAGCTCATATGCAGCTTGAGGCTTAAGCAAACCGGCCATGTCCTTAATGCCGAGAATATGCGCGCCGGAAGCTTCAAGCTCCTTCGCCATTGAGAGGTAATAATTCAGATCATATTTCGTCCGGTTCTTATCAAGGATATCCCCTGTATAACAAATCGCAGCCTCCGCCACTTTGCCTGTTTCACGAACGGCATCAATGGCCAGTGTCATGCCTTTCACCCAGTTTAAGCTGTCAAATACCCGGAATACATCAATTCCCGATTGAGCTGACTGCTTCACAAATTCCTTGATGACATTGTCTGGATAGTTTGTATAGCCGACGGCGTTCGAAGAGCGGAGCAGCATTTGGAACAAAGTGTTCGGCACTTCTTTCCGGAGATCCTCCAGGCGCTTCCAAGGATCTTCTTTTAAGAAGCGGTATGCTACATCGAATGTCGCGCCTCCCCACATCTCAAGGCTGAACAGCTCAGGCCATAATGCAGCCGTAGGGTTTGCGATTCTTTTCAAATCATTTGTTCTGATTCTAGTCGCCAATAATGACTGATGGGCATCCCTGAACGTCGTATCAGTTAAAAGAACGGACTTTTGCTCTTTTACCCAGTCCGCAAGCCCCTCTGCGCCTCGTTCATCAAGTATCTGCTTTGTTCCGTTCGCAGGCTTTTCTCCGACACCCAGCGTAACGATCTGCGGTTTATCAAATGCAGGTTTTTCTTTTTTCCCGATACCCGGAAAACCGTTTACCGTCACATTTCCGATATAACTGAGCATTTTCGTCCCGCGGTCCTTCTGTTTAGGGAATATGAACAATTCAGGCGTTGTGTCGATAAACGATGTATCATATTGACCCGTCAGGAATTTATCATGTTTTGCCACGTTTTCAAGGAACGGAATATTGGTTTTAATGCCCCTGATTCTGAATTCCTGCAGGTTGCGGACCATTTTCGACGCAGCTTGCTCAAACGTTAAAGCCCATGTCGACAGCTTAACGAGGAGGGAATCATAATAAGGCGTAATGACAGCGCCCTGGAAGCTGTTCCCCGTGTCAAGACGGACACCGAATCCTCCGCCGGAGCGGTAGGCCATAATTTTACCCGTGTCAGGCATAAAATCATTCAGCGGATCTTCTGTGGTCACGCGCGATTGAATGGCATAACCGTTTGTGACGATATCTTTCTGCTGAGGGATATTGACAGCCCGGCTGTGCAGGCTGTGCCCCTGTGCGACAAGGATCTGCGTCTGCACAATATCAACGCCCGTAATCATCTCCGTAATGGTATGCTCCACTTGTACGCGTGGATTTACTTCGATAAAGAAAAATTCATTATCCGCGACGAGAAACTCAACTGTTCCGGCATTGATATAGCCGACATTTTTCGCAAGCGCGACGGCCGCCTCACAAATCTCGCCCCTTAATTCGGCCGACAATGAAACACTCGGTGCCACTTCAATGACCTTTTGGTGGCGTCTTTGGACGGAACAGTCCCTTTCATACAGATGAACGACATTGCCTTCTTTATCTCCGATTACTTGAACTTCAATATGCTTCGGATTTTCGATCAGTTTTTCAACATACACTTCGTCGTTTCCGAAAGCGGCTTTCGCCTCAGATTTGGCGCGTTCAAACGAATCTTTCAATTCACTTTCGCTTCTGACGATTCTCATGCCCCGACCGCCGCCGCCAAGTGACGCTTTAATGATAAACGGATATCCGTGAACTTTTGCAAATTGTTCGACATCTTTAAGCGTTTCAGCCGGCCCGTCACTTCCGGGAATAACTGGGATGCCGGCTTTTTCAGCCTGCTCGCGGGCCTTCACCTTGTCACCAAACATATCTAAATGCTCTGAAGTCGGCCCGATAAATACGATGCCTTCTTCTTCGCAGCGTCTCGCAAATTGGATATTTTCAGATAAGAATCCGTAGCCCGGATGAATGGCATCCACGCTGTTTCTTTTAGCGATTTCAATAATTCCTTCAATATCAAGATACGCATCAATCGGTTTTTTGCCTTCTCCGACAATATATGCTTCATCCGCTTTATAGCGATGATAGGAACCGGAATCTTCTTTTGAATAAACGGCTACCGTTCTGATGTTCAACTCTGTGCACGCCCGGAAAATCCGGATCGCGATTTCTCCCCTGTTTGCTACTAACACTTTTTGGATGGACTGTTGTGACAAACTTCTCTCCCCCTTGGCCTAAATAAATATGTACTTTATAATAAAGGAATATCCTCCCCGTGTATACATTTGTTTTTTACAGATACACAGTTTTTTCCGCCTGTCTTTGGCTTCCCTTCGGCAGAACAGGTTCCCTCTTTTTCTTTTTTTCTGAGTACTTCACATGCATACTTACATTCACTAAAATACCCGCGCTCGTTAATAATAAGAGCAATGATGATCCTCCGTAACTGATAAACGGAAGCGGAACTCCGGTGATCGGAATTAAACCGCTCACACCGCCGAGATTAATAAAAGATTGGATCGCAATCATGCTTGAAATTCCAATTGCCAAAAGGCTTCCGAACGGATCTTCACATTTCCTGGCAATATAAAATCCTTTTAACACGACAAAACCGAGTAATAGGATAACAAACAAGACACCGAAAATGCCCAGTTCTTCTGAAATGACTGCCATAATAAAGTCAGTATGTGATTCAGGCAGGTATCCGTATTTTTGAATGCTTTCACCTAGGCCGAGTCCGAAAAATCCGCCTGAGCCGATCGCATAATACGAGTTTACGATTTGCAGGCCGGACGTGCTGGCATATTTGAATGGGTTTTCAAGGCTTTCAAACCGGCTTAAACGCCCCGGAGTTAAAATGCTGTCCCAATTCAAATAAATAAGCGGGCTGACAAGAAGCAAGACGATTCCCGCCATCACGACAAGCCTGAGCAGTGTTTTGCCGCTGAAGCCCGAGCAAAGAATGACGCAGAGCGCAATTAAACCGTTAATCATCGCGGTTCCGAAGTCAGGCTGGATGGCAATAAGCGCGCAAACGACTACGGTAACGATCACCGGAGGCGCAATCCCCGTTAAAAGCTGGTCAATATAGCTCTGTTTTTTTGCATAAACAGCCGCAAGATACAAAATAAGCGTCAGCTTTACAAATTCCCCCGGCTGAATGGCCATTCCGCCTATTTTAAACCAGCTTTGCGCGTTTCCGGCAACATGTCCGAAAACAAACAGCGCACACAGCGCAGCCAATGACGCGAGCAATATAAATTTTTGAATTTTTTGATGGGCAAGCACTTTGTAAGGAAATACGGCCATGATGATAAACAAAACGCTCCCTGCAATGAAAGCAAACAGCTGCCGTTTAAAGAAATAATCACTGCTCACCCCATAGCGCGAAACAGCGGTAATCATACTTGAGCTGTATACCATCAACAGTCCGAAACTGCACAGCAAAATGATAGCGCATATCAATGAATAATCGTAAGATTTTAACATTCTTTTAAACATAACATCCTCTTTCCTGCTTAAAGCTTACGTTTAATACTTATTGCGTATTATATTTTACTATAATTCATATACAATTTACGCAGTTTCTTTATAGTTTTTCGGATGAAATGCAGATTAAGAGACCGTCTCTTGAAAAGAAGATGTAAAAAAAACGGTTTACGGTTATAAAAAAACCCAAACCGTTGAAAAGTTTGAGTTTGATCATTTATTTTCCTGTAAACGCGTCATGCAAAGCGGACAGTTCTCTTTCCAATCTGTCCAGCAGTTCTTTTCCGTCGTTTTCATCAACTAATCCCAGGCGGACAGCAAAATCGATTTCCCTCGACAGTCCGAACATCTGAGTATCCAAAACCTCTTCATAAAGAGGACATTGAGGCATCGTTAAGTTATCCATTTGTACTCGGATCAGCTTCAAAATCTTCTCAGCATCTAGCTTCAACAGCTCAAATGCTTTCTGCTGATGGTCAACTATAATCTCTGAAGCCAAAAGTATCCCTCCGTTCCCCAGGCGAGTACCTAATTCTTCTATTTATCATAAAGGGTATCAGCTGAAATTGCAAGAGGATTTAAGCAGATGTTATGATAAAAAAATGTTTTAAAAAATACTCAGCCTGTATATCTCAGACATGATTTCCAGAAGCTTCACACCCGCTATACTGTTGCCTTTTTCGTCCAGCGCCGGGCCGAAAATCCCGATGCCGAAGTTGTAAGGCGAAATACCCATGATCCCCCCTGATACGCCGCTTTTCGCCGGGATGCCGACTTTGATCGCAAACTCACCGCTCGCATTGTACATGCCGCATGTCACCATAAAGGTTTTACAAATTCTTGCGACATCTTTTGAGATGACCTGCTCTCCCGTCTCCGGATGCTTTCCGTCAAGTGCGAATACGCAGCCGATTTTAGCTAAATCCAGGCTGGTCATCTCAATTGCACATTGCTTCGTATATAGGTCCATCACCTCTTCAACATCGCCTTCGAAAATATCATATTGCTTCATGTAATAGCACATCGCGCGATTAATCATCGAGGAGCGGAATTCTGATTCTGCTACGTGCTTGCAGTATGTAATATCAGGATTGTTCGCAAGCCTTCTGATAAATCCGAGCAAATAATCCAGACTTTCTTTCGCAGACTGTCCCTTAATTAAACTTGTGACCACAAGGGCGCCCGCATTAATCATCGGATTTAAAGGCTTGCTCGGATTCACGGTCTCAAGCTTAATAATGGAATTAAACGGGTCTCCCGTCGGCTCCTGCCCGACATAGCTGAATACCTTTTCTTTCCCGTAATCCATTAATACAAGCGCAAGAGTAAGCACCTTCGAAATACTCTGCAGCGTAAATGTTTGGTCATCGTCGCCTGCCGACAGACATGTATTTTCCGCATGATAAATTGTGACGGAAAGGCTGTTTTTCTCCGATTCAGCCAAAGCCGGAATGTAGTCGGCAACCTTGCCTTTCTCGGTCATTTTTTTCGCTTCCTGAACTAACGCCTCCAGCTCCCGGTTATGCCGGCACACCATCTCGATCACCCTCACTTCGCTGCCTTCTTTACATCTAATTTGTGACGCAAAGTGACAATTCATGCGAAAACTTTTATACTTTAGATAAAAGGGGGGCTTCACCATGAGCGTTATTCAAGTTAAAGGAAATGTAACATACCCAATTACAATTGACCCGAGTGTCTGGATTTTTGATGACCGCAAGTTTCCGTTTGAGAAACAGCAGCCCGTTCATCCAGACGGCACGGCTGAAACGGATGAACATACGATTGATACAGAGCGTGTGATCAGAGAAGGGCGCATTTCGCCGCCGACATTAAAAAGCGAAAAACGCTTTGAAAAGGAAAAGCTGATGAACGGCAGTTTCGCAATGAAGCTGGGCGCGGTTTTATCAAACGCGGAACCGAAAGAAAGCGCTGTCCAATGCGTCTTTATTTCAGACTCAAAGAGAACCGCCGTACCGCTGGAAAAGGCGCTTGAAAGCATCGCTCATTTCAGCGAAGCGGGCAAGCCGCTCCAAGACGGCGGTCCCATCCATATTTATGTGGACGAAAACTTTGATGAGCCGATAACCGGCGTAAAAGAAATCGAAGTCCTATAGCAAATCGGCTGCCAGCTGGGCAAGGCCGGACCTTTCGCCTTTCACAAGCTTGACGCTGCCTGAAACGTTTTGTCCTTTAAACCGTTCCACAACATAAGCAAGTCCGTTATTTAAACTGTCTAAATATGGGTGATCTATTTGCTCCGGATCGCCCATCAGGACAATTTTGCTGCCCTCACCGACCCTTGTCAAAAGCGTTTTCACCTCATGCCTCGTCAGATTTTGCGCCTCATCAATAATAATAAATTGATCCGGAATGCTTCTTCCCCGGATGTATGTCAGCGCCTCGACCTGAATCGAACCGATACCGGCCAAAATCGCTTCAAGCTCACCCGGCTTTTTCGCATTGAACAAAAATTCAAGATTATCGAATATCGGCTGCATCCAAGGCTTAAGCTTTTCCTCTTTTTCACCCGGCAAATATCCAATATCCTTCCCTACCGGAACGATCGGCCGTGCGACGATCAGCTTTTTATAAATACCTAAATCCTCCGTTTGCAATAGCCCTGCAGCAAGGGCGAGCAGGGTTTTCCCGGTTCCCGCTTTACCTATTAATGTCACAAGCGGAATATCTTCCCGAAGCAAGAGTTCAAGCGCCATTGTCTGCTGGACGTTTCTCGGTCTGATTCCCCATACATGTTCATCATCGAAGACAAGTCTTTTTACGGCTTCTCCCTTTTTATCAGCAATGCCGACCGCAGACGAAGATCCCCCCAATTCATCCTTCATCAGCACAAATTGATTTGGGTAAAACCGATGCTGAGGCAGCTCTTGCGCGGTGATTTGTTTGTTTTTGTAAAACGATGTGAACAGCTCTTTATTCATGTATATATCTTTGTACCCGCTGTAGACTTCATCATGATCAACGACTCTGTCGTTTAAAAAATCCTCAGCCAAAAGCCCGATGGCATCCGCCTTCACTCTGACAAGCACATCTTTGCTGACCAGGATGACGAGGCGCCCGTTTTCCTTTGTTTCTTCTTCAAGGCTTAAATTTTTTGCCACCGCCAGAATACGGTTGTCATTTGTTTTTTCAATAAAAATTTCTTGCAGCTGATGAAATGATCGGTGGTTCAGTTCAATTCTAATCGTTCCTCCGCTTGCAAGCGGAACTTTTTCATGCAGCCTTCCTTTTTGCCTGAGTCCGTCTATCAGCTTAGATACGTGCCTCGCATTCCTTCCGACCTCGTCCATATACCGCTTTTTTGAATCGACCTCTTCGAGCACAACGGCAGGGATGACAACTTCGTGTTCTTCAAAGGAAAAAATGGCGTTAGGATCCTGCAATAGTACATTCGTATCTAACACATAAATTTTACTCAAGTCTCAGCCTCCTGATATAAGGATCAAAGCCCAGCATATGCTTCTCTTCAGTTGAAAAACGGGGATGCCTGCTAAAATATATGTTTTGGTGAATAAAGATAGAAGGTTAATTCAACAATAAAATAAATGAAAGCATTAAAGGAGGGAATCTGTCAGTGCGAATTCTTTTCATTATCATACAAGCTCTTTTCATTTTGACAGGCTGCAACGCTGTACAGTACGGGCGGGACCGCGCCGCACAAAATGAATCAGCCAATCAGCAGGAAACAAAACCGATTCATGTCAAAAATACGGCTCCTGATACAAACAACAATCCAGGCCGGACAGACATCGCCAGACACCTTGTTGAGGTAACGGAAAAAATCCCCGGTATAACAGACGCGACTGCGGTTGTTCTCGGACGGTATTCCGTTGTCGGAATCGATGTTGAGGATAATTTAGAAAGAAGCAAAGTGGAAACCATTAAATATACCGTGGCCCAAGCATTAAAAAATGATCCTTACGGCGCAAATGCCGTTGTGGTCGCCGACCCTGATACAGTCGCCCGATTAAAAGGAATGGGCAAGGATATTAAGGCAGGCCGCCCTGTCTCAGGCATTTTGGATGAACTCGCCGCCATTGTCGGCCGGGTGCTGCCGGAAGTGCCAAACAATGTGACGGACAATGAGAAAGAATCACCGACAAAATCAAATAATGATCAGCTTAACCAAAGGGACCAAAACAAGTTACAGCAAGAACAGAACGATCAATCGGATCATCATATGAAAAACCGGCAGTAAGAAACAACGCCCTGCACATATGCCGGGCGTTGTTTTCTTTTCATCTTCTTATTTTGGCCCCCGGCGGATCCGTGTTATAATGCTTGTCATAGTGAAAGAGGTGAAAAAATCAATGAGAGTAAAATGTTCCATATGCGACAAACTTGAACAAATTGATGATGAAACACTGACAGCCAAACGCCTCCGCAACCGCCCGATTCATACATATATGTGCCAGGAATGCCATGATCGAATCAAAATCAAAACAGAAGCGCGGCTGAAAACCGGACATTTCTCCTTTCATCCCGGACAAAAAGCGAAAAAAGACAAAGTGAAAAAATAGATCGAAATAAAAATGACCCCGCCGGGAGGCAAGGTCATTTTTTTATTGCGGTTTAGCTGACTGTCCTTTTTTTGACTGGTGCAGCCGGATTTTGTAGATAATCAAAATCAAGGCGGCGACAACCAAGCCCTCCCCTACCGGCAAAAAGACACCGAAAAAGGTCAGCACGGTGCAGCCGAGCACAAGAAAAAGATAAACGGCCGCAGCCTTTAAAACCGGCAGCCGTTTGGCAAAGCCCAGTTTAAACACAATCACCGAAAGCACGACTATCGTTCCGTATAACAGCCACATCCCCGTCAGCGGATGCTGATCCACTTGATAAAGAGCTGCAAAGAACGACAGCCGCTCACTCACTTCATTCAAAAAGATTCCCTCCCCTTTTACGTTCGGGTTCTATCTTTTCAAATTCTGCAAGTGATTAAGACATTCCTGCTGTTTTTTTCTTTTTCGCCGCTTTTTCACGTTCGTTTTTGTTCAGGATTTTCTTTCTTAAACGGATGGATTCCGGCGTTACTTCACAGTATTCATCGTCGTTTAAGTACTCCAGCGATTCTTCAAGCGACATGATGCGCGCTTTTTTAATCGTTGTCGTTTGGTCCTTCGTCGCAGAACGGACGTTAGTCTGCTGTTTCATTTTGCTGACATTCACCACGAGGTCATTGTCGCGGTTATGCTCGCCGACGATCATTCCTTCATAAACCTCTGTGCCCGGCTCAACGAAAATCACACCGCGGTCTTCAATACCTTGAATTCCGTAAGATGTCGCTTTTCCGTTTTCCATAGACACGAGCACACCTTGGCGGCGTCCCCCGACTTGGCCTTTTTGCATCGGCTGATAGCTGTCAAACGTGTGGTTAAGGATACCGAAACCGCGCGTCAGTGACAAAAATTCAGTAGAGTAGCCGATAAGACCGCGTGAAGGAACGGTAAAGATCAGGCGCACTTGGCCGTTTCCATTATTAATCATATCGAGCATTTCGCCTTTTCTGGCACCCATTGATTCCATGACAGAACCAGTGTGCTCTTCTGGCACGTCGATTTGAACGCGTTCAACCGGCTCACAAGTTACCCCGTCGATTTCTCTAATGATAACCTCAGGTTTAGACACTTGAAGCTCATAGCCCTCACGGCGCATGTTTTCAATCAAGATGGATAAGTGAAGCTCACCGCGGCCTGAAACGACCCACGCGTCAGGTGATGCTGTCGGCTCGACACGCAGACTGACGTCAGTTTGAAGCTGCGCGTTCAGACGCTCTTCAATTTTTCGGGCTGTGACAAATTTACCTTCCCGTCCCGCAAATGGACTGTTGTTGACGACAAACGTCATTTGAAGGGTAGGCTCATCAATACGCAGAACAGGCAGCGGTTCATGATGGTCAGCCGGACAAACCGTTTCCCCGACGTTGATGTCTTCCATTCCGGAAACCGCTACGAGGTCACCCGCTTTCGCTTCTTCAATTTCCACGCGTTTCAGCCCTTGGAAACCGAAAATTTTCGTTACGCGGAAAGATTTCGCCGTTCCGTCAAGCTTCATCAAGGAGACTTGCTGGCCGACTTTCATCGTGCCGCGGAAAACACGTCCGATACCGATACGGCCGACGTAATCGTTGTAATCAAGCAAAGCCACTTGGAATTGAAGAGGCTCGTCAGCATTGTCAACCGGCGCAGGCACATGCTCAAGAATCGTTTCATACAGAGATTCCATGTTTTCGTCCTGCTTTTTCGGGTCAAGGCTTGCCGTTCCGTTAATGGCGGAAGCGTATACTACAGGGAATTCAAGCTGTTCTTCGTTTGCGTCAAGTTCGATGAACAAATCAAGAACTTCATCGATCACTTCTTCAGGACGCGCGAAATCACGGTCGATTTTGTTAACGACAACAACCGGATTTAAGTTTTGCTCAAGAGCTTTCTTCAGCACGAAGCGGGTTTGCGGCATGCAGCCTTCGTATGCGTCAACGACTAAAAGAACGCCGTCAACCATTTTCATAATCCGCTCTACCTCTCCTCCGAAATCTGCGTGTCCCGGAGTATCCAAAATATTAATACGTGTATCTTTATAGTTAATCGCAGTATTTTTCGCAAGAATTGTAATACCGCGTTCACGTTCAAGATCGTTTGAATCCATTGCGCGTTCAGCAATATTTTCGTTGGCACGGAATGTTCCGGCTTGGTGAAGCAATTGGTCTACCAAAGTCGTTTTCCCATGGTCAACGTGGGCAATAATCGCGATGTTGCGAAGATCGGTTCGAAGTTTCACATTTTCATCTCCTAAAAAAATTAGATAACTTTCATATTATACCACACATCCTCTTTAAAAGCGTTACGTTTTTCTGTAAACTGAAGGTATGACGTTAAAGGGGATGGGAATATGAAAAAATTCAATTGGCTTTTATTATTATTTGCATTCGCAGCTGTTTTCAGCATGATGCTGATCGGCGTATCTATCGCAGAAAAAAGCGCCTGGGGCATCATCGGAAGCCTTGTTCTCGTTACCGTTATGATGGGAAGCGGTTTCACTTTAAAGAAAAAAATGCGTGAACGAGGACTGCTTGATTAAAAGCATGACCAATCCTGAAATCCCGTAAACACAAAAAGCGCTTGTAAAGCCTGAATAAAAGATTCAGGCTTTTTTTGCGTCTCCATGATGCAAAAATGTTCTGATCATTAAGGCTTACCTCCCCGTCACCTAGTCAGGAAGCCGTAAAAAACGGAACTTGCCGTAGTTACATCAGCAGAGACAGTCAAACGGTGCACCTTGAAATAGTCCGGCAAAGTCATGCAGGAAATACCATAAAACCTATTTCAATTCCAAATCTCTCTCCCTATACTGTGACTGTAAGCAAATACACATGACAGGGAGAGAACGAAATGAAAACACCTTTTTTCAAGAAAACCGCATTAACAGCCGCCGTAACTGCCTCAGCCGCCTTGCTTGCATTCAGCCCGCTCGACTCTGCCGGAGCAAAAACGCTGAATCCAGATGAAACACATTTCCTGCAATCAGCCGCACAAAAAAATCCTGAAGATCTTACAAAGCTGCTTAACATCCTTAATCAATCGATTGACGAAAAAGACGGCGTCTATTATTTTGACAGCGAAAAAGCAGCCGAATTGGGAATGGACAAAGAAGAAGCACAGCTCATTCAAAAATTGTGGGACAGTTCAACCGAATTTTTAAGCGTTCTTTCTCAATGTATTGAGAAAGAAGACGGCGAGTATACCTTTAATAAAGAAAAAGCAGTTGAACTCGGCTTTACGGAAAAAGAAGCCCTTTTCGTTGATCAGCTGTTTACCGCCTTCTCACAAAGCCTGCAGCTCCTTCAAACAATGATCGTCAAGGAAGACGGCGCTTATGTGTTTGACAAAGAACTCGCCGTGAAAGCAGGCATCGGCAAAGAACAGGCGCAGTTATATGCCGGCTTTTTCAATTCACTGCCTCAAGAAGTGCTGGAAAGCATTTATACAGGCCTTCATCCAGCTGCATAAATGGAAAGACGCCCGGCAATTAGCCGGGCGCTTTTTTACAGCAGCAGATTGACAAGCAGCATGATCAGGAATACCGCGCCGAACAAGCAGGAGGCTTTTGTCAGCAAAACGCCGTAATATTTCTGTCTGAACCGCCTTTCTTCCTCCTCGTAACAGGCGGGTTCTGTTATCCTGACGGCATCAAGCTCAAGCGGTTCCTTCATCAAACGATGCAACTTCCCGCACTCCTCACATTCCTCAAGATGGCGGGCTATAAACCGTTCCGTCTCTTTTTTGCAATCACCTTCTATATATAAAGGGAGCAAATCTCTCACTAAACAGCAAGTCATATCTGTCCGTCCTTCCTTTTCTCCGCTAATTGCTGTTTCAGCTGCAGCCTTGCTCTGTGGAGCGTGCTTTTCACCTTTGAAAGGCTCCAACCTAAAATATCAGCAATCTCTTCATAAGACAGCTCTTGAAATTCTCTTAAAATCAAAACGGTTTGCTGATCGCTTTTCAAACGCAGAATCTGCCGGGTTAATGCCTCATGCCTGTCTGTCCGGCTTATGTATTGTTCCGGCAGTTCATATGTCGTTTGCTGAAGCCCTTCATTCAGGCTGATATCTGAAAATTGATATTTTCTGTCCCGCCTGTACCAATTGATAAATGTATGATGAGCAATGGCATACAGCCATGTCCGGATAGAAGAATGGCCTTTAAACGACTCAAGCCCGTTAAATGCCTTCATAAACGTGTCCTGGGCGAGATCCTTAGCGGTTTCAGCATCATGCGTCCTTCTGTACAAGTAATACATAATATCTTGATAATGTTCACGGTATAACTGTTCAATCGACATCTTGTTTTTCATTTAAAAATAAAACCACACTGTCATCCAGATCGAGAGCACGATAAAGAAGCTATATAATACGTACGCGCAGCGTTTCATATATTTGATCTGGCTGGCATCATCCGCCGGCGTCTTCATCACATCCTCACGCTGCTTTTTCGCTTTTTTCGCTTCGGTTCCGAACAACGGTTCATGTTCCTTCATCCATTGAAGTGTGCCGCCCTCAAGCTCTCCTTCCTTATAAAGTTCATATAAATCGAGAAAAACAGACTTTTTTTCTTTATTGTTCATAAAGGTTCACCGCCTTATAAGTGTCCGCATTTACCACATAGGCATCATGGCGGTTTGAACCGAACGGCTGAATGATCACAAGCCACGCATTATATCTCACACCGTCTTTCACCGCTGTGACAGGCTTCACCCGTTTTTTGTAGATGACACCGTTATATTTTGCGGCTGCCTTGCGAAATGCTTTTTTTCCCTCTTCGTATGTGTGTTGAAATGTTTTAGCCATCCCCCAATCATCTAAAGATACCTCTGTAATCCCCTCGTCATTTTGCAGTGTAATCGTGTGCTTTCCGCCGGCATCCTGAAACACGAAACCGTCTTTCAATTTGTTATCTTGCTTAATCTCTGCCATGTCCGCGCCCAGCAATGAGAAAAGCTTTTTTTGAAGCCCGGCCTTTGTAAGAGACGATTTTCCATCTGGGAGACTAATCTTGAAAAGACGCCCGGATTCTGTATCAAACTCCAGCTCCGCACCGTTTTTCGCAGTAACCGTCAAACTGCTGCCAATCACGCTGTTGATGTCTATATTTGTAATATCAAAAGCCTGATCAGACATTTGCAGCGTACGAAAGGCGGCTTTTGTTTTATTAATGATCTCTTTTTGAGACATGTGCACCTGCGGCAAGGACTCAAGCTTATAGATTGACGGGTTTTCAGAAAAGCTCATGATGGTTTCCTTTTCCCAGTAAAACACAGCACCCTGCTGCTCATGATGAATGTCCGGTTTCTTCGGTATAATCTCTACCACAATCTGCTGATTTTCTTTCCTTACTTTCGTTTTAATGCGTTCTGTATCAAGCTTCCGGCCGTGCGCAGATAAAAACTCCAATGACTTTTTGCGATATTCTTTCTCTGTCAATGTACGGCCTTCCGGTTTCTTCAGGCAGTTGTAATCTTGTATCATTTGTGAGACTTCATCCACGTCTGCTTCATAATCTTCTGTTTTAAAACGATAAAAATAATGCAGATCCTGGTCGGACCCCGCTAAGTAAACCGGTTCTTTTGCCGGAAAAAATGACGTTACAATCCGTTCCGCTTTTTCTGAGGTAATATGCTCACCGACATAATCAACAGAATCAGCTGCAATCGGCTTCGAAATGGCAAAAGCAGCATCCCCGGCATTGTACAGCGGGTTTAAAAAGACAATAAAACAAACAGCAATCGCTGCCGCAAGGGCTGTTTTCACCCGGCAGCTTATTCTTTTTGACCTGTGAAACAAATGATGGCTCATCAAAAAAACCGCCATTGTTAAATAGGTTGTATACGGAAAAAGCCTGCCGTAATCCTTTGCAGTGTCGCCAGGATACGGGACGAGCACGAAAACCATAAGCCCGATCACCACCGCATAAAACAAACCGATAAAGACGGCTTTCGGCTTCCAGTACATCTTAAAGAATAAGAAATTCATAGAGACCAAGAGCAATAAAATAATCACCGTAGAACAAAGCGCTTCATAAATTTCTGTTTTTGATATGTATTCAGGGTTGTGTCTCCAATAGGAGAAAAAACTGAAGATCACCTGAATAACAGGCATCGTTACGACAGTGAGATCAAAGGTATAAAACATTCCCTTGCCCTTCTGCTCTTGAGGCAAAAGCATATAGTGAAAGGCTGTAAGCAGCACATACCCATACATTAAGAGATGGAGAATCGGGAGGAGCTCACTGCTCTGTGACGTCAAATAACCCGCTGTAAAATGAGTGATTCGCACCTGATGAATCAGTTCAATTGTAATGCCCGTCAGTAAAATGGCACGCAGCAGAAACCCGGCGTAAAACATCATTGCCTGTCGGCTGATTTTCGGATGGAAGGTAAGCGCGTATAAAACGGCAAGGCAAGCGGCTGACCACTGAATGATAAAAACGCTCTGCCTGCTTAAAATAAAGTGCCTGTCGAAGTGCAAAATAAAATGGCTGAAAGTGTCTGACATCTGTAACAATCCTTTACATTTATTAAGGCCTTACCCGGTTAGACAACCGGCACTGAAAAAAGTTTCAATGATAATAAAATTTTTCCCCTATCATTTTTTCTGCTTCCATTTGTCATTTTTTTCACTCTAAATCGCGTCATTCGACTCATGTCTGCATCAACACGTGCCTCTCGGCTTATCTCCCGACACCTTCCGACAGAAGCTTACACAGGACAATTCTATCAATTCATCTTTCAAGGCTATTTTTATATTGCAGAGTGTGAGATTACTGGTTTATTATAACAATATAAGTTTTCATTATTTTCAAAAAGGGGGATTTATTGTGGGTTTAGGTAAGAAATTGTCTGTTGCTGTCGCTGCTTCATTTATGAGTTTAACAATCAGTTTGCCAGGTGTTCAGGCTGCTGAAAATCCTCAGCTTAAAGAAAACCTGACAAATTTTGTGCCGAAGCACTCATTGGTGCAATCTGAATTACCTTCTGTCAGTGATAAAGCGATCAAGCAATACTTGAAACAAAACGGCAAGGTGTTTAAAGGCAACCCATCTGAAAGACTGAAACTGATTGACCATACAACAGATGACCTCGGCTATAAGCACTTCCGCTATGTGCCTGTCGTTAATGGTGTACCTGTTAAAGACTCTCAGGTCATTATTCACGTCGATAAATCCAACAATGTCTATGCGATTAACGGAGAATTAAACAACGAATCTTCCGCTAAAACAGCGAACAACAAAAAATTGTCTGCAAACCAGGCGCTCGATCACGCTTTTAAAGCGATCGGCAAATCACCTGAAGCCGTTTCTAACGGAAATGTTGCAAATAAAAACAAAGCTGAGCTGAAAGCAGCTGCCACAAAAGACGGAAAATACCGCCTCGCCTATGATGTAACCATCCGCTACATCGACCCGGAACCGGCAAACTGGGAAGTAACCGTTGATGCAGAAACGGGTAAAATCCTGAAAAAGCAAAATAAAGTCGAGCATGCCGCTGTAACCGGAACAGGTACAACTCTTAAAGGAAAAACGGTATCATTAAATATTTCATCTGAAGGCGGAAAATATGTATTACGCGATCTTTCCAAACCAACCGGAACACAAATTATTACGTATGATCTGCAAAACCGCCAATCTAACCTGCCGGGTACGTTAGTATCAAGCAGCACAAACCAATTCACAACTTCTTCTCAGCGCGCTGCCGTTGATGCACATTACAATCTCGGCAAAGTGTATGATTATTTCTATCAGACTTTTAAACGCAACAGCTATGATAATAGAGGCAGCAAAATCGTTTCTTCCGTTCACTACGGCAGCAGATACAATAACGCGGCCTGGATCGGCGACCAAATGATTTACGGTGACGGTGACGGTTCATTCTTCTCTCCTCTTTCCGGTTCAATGGACGTAACCGCTCATGAAATGACGCACGGCGTCACACAGGAAACAGCAAACCTGAATTATGAAAATCAGCCGGGCGCTTTAAATGAATCCTTCTCTGATGTGTTTGGATACTTTAATGATACTGAGGACTGGGATATCGGTGAAGATATTACGGTCAGCCAGCCGGCTCTCCGCAGCTTATCAAATCCGACAAAATACGGACAGCCTGACCATTACAGAAATTACCAAAATCTTCCGAACAACGATGACGGCGACTACGGCGGCGTTCATACAAACAGCGGAATTCCGAATAAAGCCGCTTACAATACGATTACAAAAATCGGCGTGAAAAAGGCGGAGCAAATTTACTATCGTGCATTAACGGTATACCTCACTCCTTCTTCCAGTTTTAAAGATGCAAAAGCGGCTTTAATTCAATCAGCGCGCGACCTTTACGGTTCTCAAGACGCTGCCAGCGTAGAAGCTGCATGGAATGCAGTCGGATTGTAATCATAAGGAGACCGGATATTTCCGGTCTCTTTTTGTCATATTGAAAAACGTTCTTACAGCTGTCAATAAAAAAAGCCGCCGGTTTTACACGGCGGCTTTTCACAATGGTTTTACCAAAATCATATACGTATTTTCCCGGTCGTCTTTTTCAAGTTTCAGCTGTTCAAAGCCGCATTGGCTTAAAAACAGAACCCATTCCTGCCTGTCAACCGGAACGGCTGCAAACATAGCTTTATTTTCCGCTTTCAGCCTGCTTGCAATCTTTTCTATAATCGCGCGGGCAAATCCTTTATGCTCTGCTTCGGGACGTACCGCCACGGTTCCAAGCCACGGCTTACCGTTTGAGGGCGCCCATTCCAAATGAAAGCTGACGGCAGCCGGAATCCCGTCATCCTCCCATACGAGCCATGTTCCATTATACATGGAGTACGTAAGCATAAAGCTCGCAGCATCTTTTGTTCCAAGTTCCTCTTTTTTCCACACAGGATGAGCTTCTGCTAATCGCTCCAAGAAGCTGAGATCCGCCTCTTCAAAATCCCTACTTGTCAGCATGCAAATAGTCGTCAAAAATGATTTTATGTATCGCCGGATTTCCCGCTAGCACGCTGTGGTTGTCTAAAAACGTGAAGTGCTCCCCTTCAATTGTTGTATAAATGCCTCCGACTTCGTTCAGCAAAATACAGCCTGCAGCGTAATCCCACGGAGCGAGCCTCATGGTAATGTATGCGTCGATGCGTCCTGCCGCGACACTTGCCAGCTCCAGTGCCGCAGAGCCGTAAGAGCGTGTCCCTCTCACCCGTTTCACAAGCGGCGCTAAAATGCCCGGGTCAATTCTTCTGTTCTCCGTCACCCAAGTGGCATTCACTGCAATAATCGCTTCTTCAATCGACACTTCCCGCAAAGAAGGCAGCGCCGTGTCATTCATATAAGCGCCCTCTCCGCTGAATGCGTGGTACAGCTCATCCTGCATGACATCATAAATCAACCCGATTTTCCCTTTTCCGTTTTCAAAAATGCCGATTGAGATCGCAAAATGCCGCTGCTGGTGGATAAAATTCATCGTCCCGTCAATCGGATCGATAATCCAGACAACGCCTTCAAGGGAGTGCAGCTTATCCCCCTGCCCTTCTTCCCCGAGAATGCGGTGGCCCGGAAAGGTTTGCTGTATACGGTCAATGAAAAAGCGTTCTGTCTCTTTATCAATATTCGTGACTAAATCATTCGGATTTGATTTTGTTTCGATCGTCAATTTTTCCTGCATGGATTGTTTGATTCTGCTTCCCGCTTCTCTCACCCATTTTTTTGCGATTTCATCAATTTCCGTCCAATTTGTCATACCGTGTACCTCTTTTCTATGTATAGCTTTACTCTATAGCATACTGATAAAAGCGATTAAAAAGCAAGGAAAATGAAAAATATGCCTTCTCACGTAAAAACGAACCATTCCGGCGGTTCGTTTTTACTATTCTTTATCCGTTAAGACGAATCCATTCTTTTCTGAGACGCTCTAATTTCCTTTTGCTGAGATCAATTTGATCTTCATTTTCTTTTTGCAATGCCTCGTACAGGGTTGCCAATTCATAATCAACCTCTAGTCTCCAGACAGCTACACGGTTATTTTTTTCCTCTCTGAACCCTTCCTTCACCACTTGCCTCATTGTCTTTCGCCCCTTCCAGAGATCATTTGTTAAAAAAGCATCCCATTCCAAATCATTTATGATACTTCTTATATCGTATGGAAACTTATATTCGGCTGTAACATCATTCTAAAAATTGTGTGTTTACCTATTCGTTTTTTACCACATTTCTCCTCTCTTCAAACGTTCTCAATGTTTTTGCCGGGAAAAGCAACTGTGGTAAAATATGAATACTTATTATAAGGAGGAAAAACATGACACAGATGCGTTTTACAAATGAAGACTTTGATACATTTACAATAGAAGGTTTAGATGCGCGCATGGAGGTGTTAAAGGAACAGGTCCGGCCGAAGCTGACCCTTTTAGGCGAGCATTTTGCCCCGACATTGTCGGCATTGACCGGAGACGAAATGTTTCCGCACGTCGCCAAGCACGCCAGAAGATCGGTCAACCCGCCGGCTGACAGCTGGGTCGCCTTTGCCAGCAGCAAAAGGGGCTACAAAAAACTCCCCCACTTTCAAATCGGTTTATGGGACACTCATATGTTTGTATGGTTCGCCATCATTTATGAGTCTCCGATAAAAGAGGAGTACGGCAAATTGCTTGAAGCGAAGCAGGAAGAGGTTACAAAGCAAATCCCGGCTCACTTTGTCTGGTCGCCGGATCATACGAAGCCTGCTGCGTACAAGCAGTCAGAAATGGATCATGAGCAGCTGAAAACATTATTTGAACGTCTGCAGACAGTAAAAAAAGCTGAGCTTTTATGCGGCATTCAGCTTCCAAAAGACGAGGTTATTAATATGAATAACCAAGAATTTCTGCAAACGATTGAAGATGCCTTTCATAAGCTTTCGTTTTTATACACTCTGACGCAGAAAGTCTCATAACATAAAAAGCGGGCCGTTTCCGGCTCGCTTTTATTTACATCTTAATAACCGCTTGATCTGATTCTTTTGCCTGTTTCACAGTCCTGTACGGAGAATATGTGCTGTCTGTCTCAAATTGGCCGCAAATCTTCTTTTCCTCCGCTTTTCCCGGAACAATTTCTTTGAAGCGGCGGTACGCCTGCAGCAATTTGTCACGGTCCGTACCTTTTTCATAGGCATTTTCCACCTGCTGAAAAAAGGCAATTACATCCACAGCCTCTTCTGTCGTCCAGTCCTCGTTCATCGGATATTGATATTCCAAATCTCTTCACTCCTTCATTATCCTGCTCAAAAAAAGCATCTTCCATAGATCATAAATTGTTCTTTACATTCTTTCAAGTTCATAATATAATTCATTTGTTTTACGTTTAAAAAACGGGTAATAAACTGAATGTAATACACACTAATTGCGTAGGTATTATGACAAAGGTGGGAAAACAATTGCCGCAACAAGAAACACCCCTGTACAGCGGACTGAAAAAGCACGCGAACAGACAGCCTGTCCAATTCCACATTCCGGGCCACAAAAAAGGCGCAGGGATGGACCCAGAATTCAGACAATTTATCGGAGAAAACGCGTTAAGCATAGATTTAATTAACATTGAACCTCTTGATGATTTACATGCGCCAAAAGGGATTATTAAAGAAGCGCAGGAACTGGCGGCTGAGGCATTCGGCGCAGACCACACCTTCTTTTCCGTACAAGGAACGAGCGGCGCCATAATGACGATGGTCATGGCGGTTTGCGGACCCGGAGATAAAATCATCATCCCGAGAAATGTCCATAAATCAATTATGACAGCTATTGTATTTTCCGGAGCGGTGCCTATTTTTATACACCCGGAAATTGATGACGAGCTTGGCATCTCTCACGGCATCACACTCGAATCAGCCGAGCGCGCCTTGACTGAGCACCCTGACGCCAAAGGGCTTCTTGTCATTAATCCGACTTATTTCGGCGTCGCAGCCGACTTAAGCAGCATTGTGAAGCTCGCGCATTCTTACAGCGTCCCGGTCCTTGTGGATGAAGCACACGGCGTGCATATTCACTTCCATGATCAGCTCCCTCTGTCCGCTATGCAGGCAGGCGCTGATATGGCAGCCACAAGCGTTCACAAATTAGGCGGTTCTTTGACGCAAAGCTCTATCTTAAATGTAAGAGAAGGCCTTGTGTCTAAAGACAGGGTGCAATCGATTTTAAGCATGCTGACAACAACATCAACTTCCTACTTGCTTCTCGCTTCATTAGACGTCGCGAGAAAACGGCTGGCAACAGAAGGCCGAAAGCTTCTGGAGGATACGATTATCCTGGCAAATCAAACACGGGAACGCCTGAACCAAATTGAAGGCATTCGCTGTGTCGGAGAAGAGATAACGGGCTCTAAGGCTGCGTTCAGTTATGATCCGACCAAATTAATCATCTCTGTCAAAAATCTCGGCCTGACGGGTCATGACGTTGAAAAATGGCTGCGCGAATCATATAATATCGAAGTCGAACTGTCCGATTTGTATAACATTTTATGTATTTTCACTCCGGGCGACAGAGCTGATGATGCTGACCGTCTTGTAAACGCGCTTGCCGAGATTTCAAAACGGGCCTCAGCCAATGAATTTGCTCATAAGCAAACGGAAGTCCTGCTCCCTGAAATTCCGCTTTTAGCCATGACACCCCGTGACGCATTTTACGCCAATACGGAAATCGTCCCTTTGAAAGAATCGGCGGGACGGATTATTGCGGAGTTTGTTATGGTGTATCCGCCGGGAATACCGATTTTTATTCCTGGTGAAATCATTACAGAAGAAAACATCAGCTACATTTTCAAAAACCTTGATGCCGGCCTTCCCGTTCAAGGCCCTGAAGACGCGACACTTGAAATGATCCGTGTCATTAAAGAACAAAAGGCCATCCAA
Organism: Bacillus sp. YC2; assembly: GCF_019891195.1. NCBI lineage: Bacteria > Bacillati > Bacillota > Bacilli > Caryophanales > Bacillaceae > Bacillus > Bacillus sp. YC2. The sequence continues at coordinate 245,580 of NZ_JAHXDO010000002.1, forward strand.
TAAGGCATGAAAAAGCCCGAAACACAAGTGGTTTCGGGCTTTTTTTATATTTTTTACTCTTCTTCAAGATGACACTGGCATTGTCCGCAGCATGTTCCGTATAACGTTGTCACCTTCTCATCCTCAAAGTAATGAATGGCTTCGTTACAGTCTTGGCAAACAATCGTTCCCATCTCTCATTCCCCATTTCTCAGAATTTGAAAACGCTTAATTTTCATTTGTTGTTATTATATTATTATGTCACATTTAATATGTCAACCACTAAACTGTATAACACATTTATTTTTTACGGCCTCTTGATCGCTTTTGGATCGATAATGGTATATCCTTTATCCCGGAGTCCTTTCACAATGTCCGGTATCGCTTCATCCGTCCACTTCCGATCATGCATGAGGATATTAGCGCCGTCCTGTAAATAAGGGCTGTTAAGGGTAATGTCTGTGAGCGCTTTTTTTGATTGATATTTCTGGTCCCAGTCATATCCGAAGGTCCAATTCGTTTTCACCATACCTTCTTTTTGGATGAGCCTGTCACTGTAATCCGTGTTGCTTCCGAAGGGCGCTCTGAAAAATGCAGGCTTTTCCCCGATTACCTTCTCAACGGCTTTGTTGACGCCGATAATTTCTTCCCGTTGCTTTTGTTCTGAAAGATTTTTTAAATTTTGATGGGTCATCGTATGATTTCCGATCATAAAGCCTAAATCATGAATATGCTGAAGCGCTTTTTTATTTTCATCTTTTTTTAGAAATTGTCCGTTCACAAAAAAAATCGCTGATGCATGAAGGTCGTGCAGCTTGTCGGCGATGTCAGCCGCATGCCGGTCCGGCGCGTCATCAATGGTTAACAGCGCAATCGGTTTTTTGTCTTTCTGTTCATCCAGTCTTTCAACCGCAAAGGTTTTCGGATTGATTTGATAGCGGGCCTCAGCCTTTTGCTTTACCGGTTTATCTGTTTTTTCCTTGCTGGTTTTCTGCTCCGTTTTACCGGAAGCGACATGCGAATGGGTTTTGCTTGATTCCGGCTCCTGATTTGATTGGCAGCTGACGAGGAAGAAAACACACATGACAGCTGCAATTGCTTTATACATAAGAATCCCTCCTGCTTGGTTTTGCCCACAGTATAACGAAAAAACAGCAGTTTCACGATGAATAATGTGCCTTTATTACGCATTGTGAACGGATCTTGTCACCCGTATTATTTCTTCATTAAAAACAGTTTCAATTATATAACAATTAAGTAACAAGCCTTAGCTTTCTCAGGTCTCGTGATACACTTTATATAGTCCTTGTTAAACGGATATTCCATTACAATATAAAACAGAGGAGAAAGATAGATGCGCTACCGCATGGTGATTCCCTTTTTTTTGATGTTGTTTGTTTTGTCAAGCTGTTCGGTTTCTACGGTCAGTCCATTCAAAAAAAACCGGATCGACAGCATTCATCACACTCAAATCTTGTTTTTTTCCGATGAAAACCATATAGATAAAGAAGTGCCCTATTACGATGCGATCCTTGATTTGGAGAAGAAATATCCTCATCATGTAGATCAAATGAAGGTATATGACAACAGAAAAGGATGGGAAAAAGAAATCAATACGTTCCCGGCTCTTATGGTCATTAACCATAGCCATGTCGTCATGAAGATAGAAGGGTCGGTTAAGAAAAAAGAAGATATTATAAAGCCTATGCAGCATGTGCTGGCACAATAAAAAACAGCCCCCGTTATGACACGGAGGCTGTTTTTTGTATTACGTTATTATTTTACGATATGGATCGGGCTTCCGATGGCCACTTCCGCCGCTTCCATTGTGATTTCGCCCAATGTCGGGTGAGCGTGAATTGTCATTGCGATATCTTCAGCAGTCATTCCGCCTTCGATCGCCAAGCTCAATTCAGAAATCATGTCAGAAGCGCTCGCACCGGCAATTTGCGCACCGATGACAAGTCCGTCTTCTTTACGAGTGATCAGCTTCATAAAGCCGTCAGTTTCGTTAAGAGAAAGCGCACGTCCGTTTGCAGCAAACGGGAATTTAGAAGCAACCACTTCAAGACCTTCTTCTTTCGCCTGTGCTTCAGTGTAACCGACAGAAGCCAGTTCAGGCTCAGAGAATACAACGGCTGGAATACCGAGGTAATCGATTTCAGCAGGCTCTCCGGCGATAGCTTCCGCAGCGATTTTACCTTCGTAAGACGCTTTGTGAGCCAATGGAGGTCCATCGATGATATCACCGATTGCGTAAATGTTCGGCACGTTTGTACGGCATTGCTTGTCAGTTTTGACTACGCCGCGGTCAGTCATCTCAATACCGACTTGCTCAAGTCCGAGCTCATCAGTGTTTGGACGGCGGCCGACAGTGATTAATACGTAATCAGCATCAACCGTTTTTTCTTCACCTTTTACTTCAAAGGTAACTGTTACGCCGTCAGCTTTTTCTTCGACGCCTTTTGCCATAGCGCTTGTATGAATTTCAACGTTGCCTTTTTTCTTTAGGTTGCGTTTTACAAGAGAACTCATTTGTTTTTCGAAGCCAGGAAGAATTTCGTCTCCGCCTTCTAGAATAACAAGTTCAGTTCCGAAGTTTGCATACGCTGTTCCAAGCTCAGTACCGATATATCCGCCGCCGATGACAACAAGCTTTTTAGGAATTTCTTTAAGCGCAAGTGCGCCTGTAGAATTCAGAACGCGTTCGCTATATTTGAAGTTTGGCAATTCGATAGGGCGAGAACCGGTAGCAAGAATCGCGTTTTTAAATGTATATGTTTGCGCAGAGTTCTCATCCATCACACGGACAGAGTTGCTGTCTACGAAATAAGCTTCGCCTTTGACGACGTCTACTTTATTTCCTTTCAGGAGACCTGCAACACCGCCAGTGAGTTTATTTACAACAGAAGCTTTCCATTCTTGGACTTTTGTAAAATCAACTGTTACGTTCTCAGCAGTGATTCCCATGTCATCTGAGTGTTTTGCGTTCTCATAACGATGGCCTGCATTGATGAGCGCTTTTGAAGGAATACAGCCGACGTTCAGACAAACGCCTCCAAGAGTTGCTTTTTCAACGACTGTTACTTTTTGTCCAAGCTGAGCGGCGCGGATGGCAGCCACATAGCCGCCAGGTCCCGCACCAATCACAAGAGTATCTGTTTCAATAGGGAAATCTCCTACTACCATAACATTACGCCTCCATTAAAATAAGTTGTGGATCGTTCAGTAAACGCTTGATGTGATTTAACGCATTTTGTGCAGTTGCTCCGTCGATCATACGGTGGTCGAAGCTGAGAGAAAGAGCTAAGACAGGAGCAGCTACAATTTCACCGTCGCGGACAATCGCTTTTTCAGCGATGCGGCCGATACCGAGAATCGCAACCTCTGGATGGTTAATGACCGGAGTAAACCATTGGCCGCCGGCAGAACCGATATTTGTGATTGTGCAAGAAGCGCCTTTCATTTCTGCAGGTGCAAGCTTGCCTTCACGCGCTTTTGTAGCAAGGCTGTTGATTTCATCAGAGATTTCGAAAACGGCTTTACGATCGGCATTTTTCACTACCGGCACTAGCAAGCCTTTTTCAGTATCCGCAGCGATTCCAATGTTGAAGTAGTGTTTTTGAACGACTTCATCTGTTTTATCATCAATAGATGTGTTTAAAACAGGGAATTTTTTGAGCGCGGATGTTAAAGCTTTTACGACGTAAGGCAAGTATGTCAGCTTAATGCCTTGATCAGCAGCAACTTGTTTGAACTGTTTGCGGTGTGCAACAAGATTTGTTACGTCAACTTCATCCATTAGAGTTACGTGCGGTGCAGTATGCTTAGAGTTCACCATTGCTTTTGCAATCGCTTTACGGATACCGCTCATTTTTTCACGAGTTTCCGGGAATTCGCCTTCAGGAGCTTGAACCGCTGCAGGTTTTGCTGTTTCCTGAGGTGCAGCAGTTTCTTGAGGCGCCGCCTCTTGAGCCGCTCCGCCATTTGCAAAGCTGTCGATATCTTCTTTTACAACGCGTCCGTTATTTCCTGAACCCGTTACTTTACGGATATCAACGCCCTTTTCACGCGCATATTTACGTACGGAAGGCATAGCGATTACGCGTTTGTTCGGATCAGCTTCCGCTTGGTCCTGCTGTCCTGCGCCGGTTTCTTTTGCCGGCTCGGCAGCGCGCTCTTCTTTCGCTACATCTTGTCCCGCTTCAGCAGATGACTGAACTTGCGCTTCAGTTTTTGCGTCGCCGGACTCGTCGCTTCCTTTGAATTGAAGATCTTCGTAACCAGGTGCGTCAAACGTAATAATCGTTTGTCCAACAGTTGCAACTGTTCCCTCTTCAACTTTTAATTCTAATACTTTTCCTTTGACAGGTGAAGGAATTTCTACCACTGCTTTATCATTTTGCACTTCAGCCAGTACATCGTCTTCTTCTACCTCGTCGTTCGGCTTGACAAACCACTTAACGATTTCACCTTCGTGGATACCTTCTCCGATATCTGGAAGTTTAAATTCAAATGCCACAGTTTTCGACCTCCTAGTTGATTAAGCAAATTTTAGTTATACATACGCAAGCATTGAACCATCAGAAAAACAGCCCTTTAAATAAGGGAGGAAAAGCACTCGTCTTCTCCTCCTGTTATGAAACCTGATTAAAATTCAAGAACTTTTTTCGCAGTTTCAAGAACGTCTTTATGGTTTGGAAGCCATACGCTCTCAGCTTGCGAGAAAGGAAATACTGTATCAGGCGCAGCGACGCGGAGAACAGGAGCTTCCAAGCTCAGGATCGCGCGGTCGTTAATTTCAGCTACAACGTTAGCGCCTACGCCGGCTTGTTTTTGAGCCTCTTGTACAACAATTGCGCGGCCTGTTTTTTCAACAGAAGCAATGATTGTATCAATATCAAGCGGGCTTACAGTACGAAGGTCGATAACCTCAGCAGAAACGCCTTCTTTTTCAAGCTCTTCAGCAGCTTTCAGCGACTCATGAACCATTGCGCCGTATGTGATGATAGAAAGATCAGTTCCTTCGCGTTTCACATCAGCTTTGCCAAGTTCGATTGTATATTCTTCCTCAGGAACTTCCTGACGGAAAGAACGGTAAAGTTTCATATGCTCTAAGAAAACGACAGGATCGTTATCACGGATTGCAGAAATCAAAAGCCCTTTAGCGTCATACGGAGTTGACGGAATAACGACTTTAATTCCCGGCTGCTGAGCCACAAGGCCTTCTAAGCTGTCAGCGTGAAGTTCAGGTGTATGAACACCGCCGCCGAAAGGAGAACGGATTGTCACAGGAGAAGTCCAGCGTCCGCCTGAACGGTAGCGCATACGAGCCATTTGGCCTGAAACTGAATCCATTACTTCATATACAAATCCGAAGAATTGAATTTCCATAACCGGACGGAAACCGTTCAACCCTAAACCAAGAGCAAGACCGCCGATGCCGGATTCAGCAAGAGGCGTATCAAATACACGATCTTCACCAAATTCTTTTTGCAATCCTTCAGTCGCACGGAATACGCCGCCGTTTACACCAACGTCTTCTCCGAAAACTAAGACATTTTCGTCATTTTTCAGTTCTGTGCGTAACGCATCCGTGATTGCTTGAATCATTGTCATTTGCGCCATGGCTTACTTCGACTCCTTCTGTGTATAAGTTTCTAATTGCTCTTTAAGGTTATAAGGCAATTCTTCGTGCATGATTTTGATTAAATCAGTCACTTTTTGTTTTGGTTCAGCATCTGCTTTTTTGATGGCTTGCTTAATTTCTTCTTTCGCAGCCTCAATCACTTTGCTTTCTTCCTCTTCAGACCACAGTCCTTTGTTTTCAAGGAATGCGCGGAAACGAACAAGCGGATCTTTTTGCTCCCATTCGTTTTCAATTTCTTTCGTACGGTATTTCGTAGGATCGTCACCGGCCATTGTGTGCGGGCCGTAACGGAATGTAAGTGTTTCGATCAAAGTCGGGCCTTCGCCGTTGACTGCGCGTTCGCGCGCTTCAGCAGTTGCAGCGTATACCGCAAGAGCGTCCATACCGTCTACTTGCACACCGACAATTCCTGCTGCCGCTGCTTTTTGAGCAATCGTTTGTGCCGCTGATTGCTTTTCAACCGGAGTTGAAATGGCATAGCGGTTATTTTGCACTACGAAGATCGCAGGAGCTTTGTAAGCGCCGGCAAAGTTGATTCCTTCGTAGAAGTCCCCTTGAGATGCACCGCCGTCACCTGTGTAAGTGATCGCTACGGCTTTTTTGCCCCGTTTTTTAAGACCTAACGCCACACCGGCAGTTTGGATGTATTGAGCACCGATAATGATTTGCGGAGAAAGGGCGTTCACGTCATCAGGCATTTGGTTTCCGCGGAAGTGTCCGCGAGAGAATAAGAACGCTTGATAAAGCGGCAGACCGTGCCAGATTAATTGCGGTACATCACGGTAGCCCGGAAGAACGAAATCTTCTTTTTCAAGCGCGAAATGTGTTGCAATTTGTGAAGCTTCTTGGCCGGCAGTAGGAGCGTAGAAACCGAGACGTCCCTGACGGTTTAATGAAATAGAGCGCTGATCCAGCACACGTGTATACACCATGCGGCGCATAAGCTCTTTTAATTGATCATCTGTTAAATCAGGCATCGCCGCTTCATTCACGACTTCTCCCTTTTCATTTAAAATTTGGAACGTTTCGAACTGCTTCTTAATGGCATCAAATTGCTTCTTACTGTCAACGATCGTTTTTTTCGTTTTTGCAGCCATACTAAAGTCACCTCTTCCTTTCTTTTAAACAGTCATTAGACGTGCATTCCTTTATACATACAAACCTAGGATACCCTAAAGTATTAGCAGCAAGTCGTATATAATTTAGCCTATCCCCAGTTTGCCGAAACCTTTTATGTAGGATCATCACTATCTGATCTGAACTGTATTATTACGGAGTTGTAAATGACTGATACAACACCGCTTAACATGGATAAGTTTACACTAAACAAAGAAGACCCGTCAATCGTTTTGAACATTGATTTTTAATAAATGTATTCGCTTTATATTTACCGGGCGCGGCAAGCTGTTTTTCACTTTCCAAACTGTACTAGTATACATCTGTCAACTGTACTACAATAGAATTCACAAACTGTTTTTTCAAACATATAAAAAAAGGGACCGGACAGCCGGCCCCTTCACACACGTTCAGCTTTCTTTGATGTGAAAGCCTGCCGCTTTATATAGCGCTTCCCTTGATTTATTGTATTGTTTTGTCTGCTCGTTGAACGCTCCGGTTTGTTTTAACACCTTTTCGTAGGAATCGTTCACTTTGCTGATCTGTTCATCAAGATCATCGGCAGTCAGGTCTTTTTTCTTAATCATTTTGTACAATTCTTTGTCGTATTGAATCGCTTTTTCATAATCTTTATGCATGCCGGTGTACGATGCATAACGTTTTTCCATATGGACAGCCGCTTCTTTAGCCTTTTTCTTAATGGTTTTATCTTTAATCGAGTCAGCTGCTTGTCTGGCGTCTTCAAATTCTTTTTTAGAGCTGTCAATACTGTCTTTTTCCGTTTTTAAATGCTGCTCTCGCTGATCCGCATTTTTAAGCGCTTCATCCGACAGAGAAACGATTTTGGAGTAATCGTCCATGTTCATCTGAATGACCTCGTTATACAGCTTATCGTCTTTCTTCTCTAATTTCTCTAATGTCTTCTGTTCCTTTTGAAACGGCTTTTCCGCTTGAACGGCTTTTTCCATCGCATCATGAAGCGTGTCAACCGGATCCTTCCCCCCGCAGCCTGCAAGCAGCATACTTGCAGCGCCGAGTGCTCCGATGCCAGCAAACATCCGTTTTTGAAAATTATTCACACTGAAATCCCCCAATCTTGACAATTTCCACTATAGAAGCCTCGGCGCCGTTTGACAATAGCTGAGCTGTAATTGCTTATTTCTGCATGCTTCGGGATTGCAGCCGTCAGGAGATTGTCAAAGAAAACTTGCACAAAAAATTAGAGAAAACAGGGCGTATGACCATACATCTTTTTGGCTTTTACATAGGTTATAGTAGACGCCGGCCCTGCTGACAAAGGGTCAGCGTAATTAAAAGAGGAGGTTTTTTTATGTACGGAGGATATGGATACGGATATGGCGGCGGTTGTTGCGGTTATGGCGGCGGTTACGGATATGGCGGAGGATACGGCTGCGGAGGCGGATATGGCCGCACGTTCGCGTTAATCGTAGTATTATTTATCTTATTGATCATCGTCGGTGCCGCTTATTTAGGAGGAGGCTGCGGCTGCTGATCGCCTTCCATGAAATCGACCAGCCTTTTAAGGCTGGTCATTTGTTTCGTTGCACCCAGGTAAAGAAATTCGCTATAATTTACATATAAAGCTTTAGGAGTGAAGTTTCTTGATTACTATGGAAAATATTGTCCGAGACGGGCATCCCGCGCTCAGAGAAATCGCAGAAGAGGTGCAGCTTCCCGCGTCCGACGAAGAAAAACAGCACCTTGCTGATATGATTGAGTTTGTGAAAAACAGCCAAAACCCGGAGTTGGCCGAAAAATACCAGCTTCGTCCGGGTGTAGGGCTTGCGGCTCCGCAAACCGACGTAAAAAAACGGATGATCGCTGTTCACGCTGAAGATGCTAAAGGAACATTATACAGCTACGCGCTGTTTAACCCTAAAATCGTCAGCCACTCAGTCGAAAGAAGCTATTTAACAAGCGGAGAAGGATGCCTGTCTGTAGACGAGCCCATTCCGGGCTACGTTCCTCGCTACGCCCGCATCAGAGTGAAAGGAACGACGCTTGAAGGGGAACAGATTGACATTCGCCTCAAGGGCTTTCCGGCCGTTGTGTTTCAGCACGAGATTGACCATTTGAACGGGGTTATGTTTTACGACCATATCGATAAAGAAAATCCGTTCAAAGAACCAGACAATGCCATTGCCATTGATCGGTAAAAAACGACCGGCACTTTAGAAGTGCCGGTATTTTTATTTCAGAAGGCCAAGCTCTTTTACAGCGTAGCTGATACCTTCCTCGTCTACAGGTTTCGTGACGAAATCAGCTGCCTCCTTTAATTCCGGCACAGCATTTCCCATCGCCACCCCAGTGCCGACAAACCCGATCATCTCAAGATCATTTAATCCGTCGCCGAAGGCATAAGTGTCACTGATTTCATACGGAAGCCGCTCAAGCACTCTTTTTATCCCCTCGGCTTTTGAACCTCCGCTCGGAAGCACATCAGTTGACAGCTCATGCCAGCGGACATAATCAAACTCCGGAAAAGCTGCATATGCTTTTTCTTCATGACCCCGGCAGAATAAAAGCAGCTGATAAATTTCTTTCCCTTTATAAAACTGTTCATCCACCTCGGGATACGGAGCTTTCAGAGTGCCGATCCCTTCTGAGACGTGCGGATGTCCGGCAATGGTCGTTTTCATTGTGTCCTCAGCCATAAATACAACAGGATGCTCCCCCTCCGCCGCCTGCTGCAATAAACGTTCGATCGCATCTTCAGGCAATGGATTTTTATAAATCACGTCACCCTCAAATACGACAAACTGCCCATTGTAAGAAATAAACGATTGAATATCGAGCTCTTCGAGAATCGGTTTTACCAAAAACGGAGAACGGCCGCTGGCGATAAACACGTGGTGCCCGGCGTCTTTAAGCGCCGCCACCGTTTTTCTTGTGCTTTCGGGGATATGCTTGTCATGGTCGTATATTGTTCCGTCAATATCAAAAAAGATTAATTTAGGTTTCATATCAATTTCTCCTTTATCCCATTTGTCATCACGTCTTTTCCCCTTTCATCATACAGAAAGTTTTCGGTCCGGCAAACCGTCTTGTTTAAATTCCATTTATACCCACGAAAAACAAAACAGGATTTTCCGCATACTACTGCTATAAAGGTAATTGTTAAGCCTAATGGGAGGTATGCACTATGCTGCGCAGATTACGGAAGAAACTCAGACGGCAGTGGGGCGGAATGCTCCGAAAAAAAGTCATTGCCTGACAGGGATCTTTCGTTTTTCGAAAGTCCCTTTTTTGCTCAAGACTTTCCTTATATTCCGTTTTCGAATATAATAGAATAAGCGAGTCTAACATACGGCATTTAAGGAGAGATTTGGATGATTTATAAGGTATTTTATCAAGAGAAGGCTGACGAAGTACCTGTTCGTGAAAAAACAGATTCACTTTATATTGAGGGCGTTTCAGAACGGGACGTCAGAACGAAGCTGAAAGATAAGAAATACAACATTGAATTTGTTCAGCCTGTAGACGGTGCTTTCTTAGAATATGAGAAGCAGAGCGAAAATTTTAAAGTATTGGAGTTATGAGCGGAATGAAATTTGTAAAAAATGACCAGACTGCCGTTTTCGCCCTCGGCGGATTGGGCGAGATCGGGAAAAATACGTACGGGGTGCAGTTTCAGGATGAAATTGTACTGATTGATGCGGGAATTAAGTTTCCAGAAGACGAGCTTCTCGGCATTGATTACGTAATCCCTGATTACACGTATTTAGTAAAGAATGAAGATAAAATTAAAGGTTTGTTTATCACCCATGGTCACGAAGACCATATCGGCGGTATTCCATACCTGCTCAGACAAGTAAATATTCCCGTTTACGGCGGTAAACTCGCGATCGGCTTACTTCGGAATAAACTTGAAGAGCACGGACTGTTAAGACAGACGAAATTAAATATTATCGGAGAAGACGACATTGTTAAGTTTCGCAAGACGTCTGTGTCCTTCTTCAGAACGACACACAGCATTCCGGATTCATACGGAATTGTTGTCAAAACACCTCCGGGCAACATCGTGCATACCGGTGACTTTAAGTTCGACTTTACTCCGGTAGGCGAACCGGCAAATCTGACAAAGATGGCGGAAATCGGGAAAGAAGGCGTGTTATGCCTGCTGTCTGACAGTACAAACAGTGAAGTTCCTGATTTCACCATGTCAGAACGCCGCGTAGGCGAAAGCATTCACGATATTTTCCGCAAAGTGGACGGCAGAATTATATTCGCGACGTTTGCTTCGAATATACACCGCCTTCAGCAAGTGATTGAAGCAGCCGTTTTAAACGGCAGAAAAGTCGCCGTATTTGGACGCAGTATGGAATCGGCTATCGAAATCGGACAGACACTCGGGTACATCACATGTCCGAAAAATACATTTATCGAGCATAATGAAATCAATCGGATTCCCGCAAATAAAGTAACGATTTTATGTACGGGAAGCCAGGGTGAACCGATGGCGGCGTTATCTCGAATCGCTAACGGCACGCACCGCCAGATTTCAATCAATCCGGGAGATACGGTGGTCTTTTCTTCTTCTCCGATTCCCGGAAACACGATCAGCGTAAGCCGCACGATCAACCAATTGTACCGTGCGGGCGCAGAGGTTATTCACGGGTCTCTGAATGACATTCATACATCCGGACACGGCGGACAAGAAGAGCAAAAGCTGATGCTCCGCCTGATCAAACCGAAATTCTTCATGCCGATCCACGGTGAGTACAGAATGCAGAAAATGCATACAAAACTTGCGATGGATTGCGGCATACCGGAAGAGAACTGTTTTATTATGGACAACGGCGAAGTGCTTGCGTTGAAAGGTGAAGAAGCTTCTGTGGCAGGTAAAATCCCGTCCGGCTCCGTTTACATTGACGGAAGCGGGATCGGTGATATTGGAAATATCGTGCTTCGGGACCGCCGTATTCTTTCAGAGGAAGGCCTTGTCATCGTTGTCGTAAGCATCAATATGGATGACTTTAAAGTATCGGCAGGACCTGACTTAATATCCAGAGGTTTTGTTTACATGAGAGAATCCGGTGATTTAATCAACGATGCACAGCAGCTGATTTCGAACCATTTGGAAAAAGTAATGGATCGGAAAACGACGCAGTGGTCAGAAATCAAAAACGAAATTACCGATACACTTGCACCGTTCTTATACGAAAAAACAAAACGCCGCCCAATGATCCTTCCGATCATTATGGAGGTATAATAAAAGCTGCACTCATCATGAGTGCAGCTTTTTTATTGCAGCGAAATATGCTGAAAGGCTTTCACGTCAAACAGCCCCGTCGCCGTCATTTTAATATCCGGAATCACCGGCAAAGCTAAAAATGAAAGAGTGAGAAACGGGTTAAAATCCCCGGTAAATCCCATCAGCGGAAGCTTTTCGTGAAGCACGGCCAAACTGTCATTTACCCACTCCGCCGATTGGTCAGAAAGCAAACCCGCAATCGGCAGCGGAACAGAATGAAGCAATTCCCCGTTTTTAACGGCGGCTAATCCTCCGCCGATGTCGTGAAGCTGGTTGATCGCCGCGGCCAAGTCCGCATCGTTTGTTCCGACGGCGATGATATTGTGTGAATCATGAGAAATGGTGGTGGCAAGCGCCCCTTCTTTTAACCCGAATCCATGAACGATCCCGAGCCCCATGATTTTTTCTCCGCTATGCCGTTCCACGACGGCGATCTTTAATAAATCGTGCTCGATATCCGGCCGGAACATGTCAGAAGGCGGCGCGGGCACTTCTTTCCGTCTCGTCTCCAAATGATTCGGTATGATTTGAATCACATTCATATGTTTTCCTTCTTGAACCGGCATGTGAAAATCCAATTCAGTCAGCGGTGCTTTCAGCTGCACGGTGTCCAGAAGCGCGGCATCTGGTGATTCTGAGTCAGCCGTCTGCTCATAAGTCGTCCGGCCGTTCTCCGCAACCGTTCGCCCGTTCACCATCGTCTTTGTAATCGTGACCTGCCGCAAATCAGAAATAAACAGCAAATCAGCATCAAATCCCGGCGCCACCGCTCCTTTCGTATCAAGGCCGTAACACTCAGCGGCGTTTAAGCTGCCCAGCTGATAAGCCAAAAACGGATCTAGACCGGCTGCTATGGCTAATTTGACTTGGTGATTGACACTTCCTTCTGAAAGCAAATCGTCCACATGCTTATCATCCGTACAAAAGAAAAAACGCCGCGCATTTTTTTCATTAACCGCCGGCAGTACGCTGAGCGTATTTTTTGCCACTGATCCTTCACGCAGCATCACATACATTCCCCGTCTGATTCTGTCCAGCGCTTCTTCTTTTGTCGTCACTTCATGATCATTTGACACCAATGCGGTTCTGTATATATTAATCAAATCAGAAGATAATCCCGCTAAATGTCCGTCAATCCGTTTCCCATGAAGTTTGGCATCGAGCAGTTTCTCGATCATATCCTCTTCGCCCTCGGCAACAGATACATAATCCATCACTTCCGCAAGCCCCAATACCTCTTTCTCCTGGTAAAAAGGCTTTAAGTCAGCGGCTGTTAACACCGCGCCTGAGCGTTCAAAGCTTGCAGCGGGAACACAGGAAGGGAGCATAAAATGAATGTGAAGCGGCGCTTTTTTCGCCTGCTCTATCATAAATGAGATGCCTTTCGCCCCAGAAACGTTTGCAATTTCGTGCGGATCGGTAATGACAGCGGTCACGCCGTGCGGAAGGACTGCTTTTGCAAACTCAATCGGAGTAACCATAGAGGACTCGATATGAACATGTCCGTCAATAAAGCCTGGAACGATCATCTGACCCTCTGCATCAATGACTTCTTCCCCTTCATAATCACCCAGCCCGACGATCATTCCGTCAGTGATGGCGATATCTGCAGAGATCCATTCCTGATTAAATACATCCATGATTTTTCCGTTCTTAATGACGGTATCGGCTTTTTGTCTGCCGGCCGAAGCGTTCAGCCGTTTAGCCAGTGTTTCTTTGTTCAAAATGGGGCCTCCTCTTTTTCTTTATATGGTACAATATGCTATCGGATCGCGTAATCTTAGTCAATAAAAATTGAAGAAAACACCGCTTACATGCTAATGTCTTTCTATTCTGACATATAAAAAAACCGTCCTGTTCAGACGGCTTTAGTCTACTTTGTATGCAGCACTCTTTTTTCAAAACGTGAAATGTCTGAAATAGATCCGATGACGATCAGAATATCTTCTTTTTGAATGACTTCAGTTGCCAGCGGAGATACGATGACCTCTTTTTCCCTTTTGATAGCGACGATGTTAATTCCGTACTTCGCCCGAATGTCCAAATCAAGCAATGTATTCCCGGCAAGGCGGCTGTTGGCCACGATTTCAACGATGCTGTGTTCATCGGACAGTTCTAAATAATCGAGCACGTTGTTCGATACGATATTATGTGCGATCCGCTTTGCCATGTCACGCTCAGGGTGGACGATATGATCGGCTCCGATTTTCGCCAGCACTTTTTCATGATAATCGTTTTGCGCTTTTACCGTAATGGTTTGAACGCCTAGCTCCTTTAAAATAAGCGTCGTTAAAATACTCGCCTGTATATTTTCGCCGATTGCAACAATTACATGGTCAAAATTGCGCAGCCCTAAATTTTTCAGAACGGATTCATCGGTTGAATCGCCGATCACCGCGTGTGAAGCGATTTTGGCGTATTCATTCACTTTATCTTCATCAATATCCATCGCCATGACCTCAAGGCCTTCCTCACTTAACGCTTTGCAAATGCTCCCCCCAAAGCGGCCAAGGCCGATAACAGCAAACTCTTTTCTCATTACAGTGCTCCTTTAATCAATATCTCTTAGTAGGAATATTATCATATTTTCGGCAAAGAATTCATATAGCGCTTGAGCTTTTCTGAAAAGCCCGGAGATAAATACAGGTCCGCCCCGCGTTCGATTTCCTCCTGATAATGACCCGGAGGCGCAATTTCCTCCGCTTTTTCAAGCACGAGAAACGTCAGACAGCCGGTGTATACACGGCCATTGGCACAAGCATCTATGAAAGCGGGACGATACGTATAAGAATCGACGCCTTCTCTTTTATACAAATAGGTTGCCGCTTCAAACGGCAGCTTGTACAGCACCCCTTCAGTCCGGCCGCCGTCTTCTACAAGATCAGCTCTGGAACCGTCAGGACGCTTTAATGTGAATCTCGTCGAATACCCTTCAACAACGGCTCCTCCGAGAGGCTCGGCAAAAAAGTGATCGACTCCCGCCTGTTTAAAGCGGGCATTATCCATGCACGAGCCATATGCGAAATAATAAACCGGGCTGTCATCCTCCCGCTTCATAAACCGGTACTCTTTCCAGTCTCCGCTTTCGATACGGTCGAATGGAACACATTGTTCCGGCTTCATGACATAAGCGAAGGCGGTTTTATTCCCGAGGTCCGTATTCACGGCGACCTCTGTTCGCTCAAAATCCAGATAATGAGCATCCAGCTTACGGATCATCTGATGATCTGTTTCGTACAGTTCTCCGTAAATAAAAGATGTTCCTGTTAATGACGCCGCCGGCTGACCTTTATCAGTTTCGTACAGCACGCCGTTTATTGCCGCCTGCTCGCACACACACCGCTTACCTTTCAACAACTGATGGTTTTTTTCACGCTTCCGTAACAAACCGTATGCAAAAAGAAGCACCTCATCTCTCCTCCTTTTGGACAGCAGCCGACTCCAATGGCAAAATCACCTGAAACGTGCTGCCTTCCCCATTTTTGCTCTTAATGTTTAGTTTACCATTATGCTCCTTCAGAATTCGTAAACAAATCGGCAGACCAAGTCCTGTCCCCTGATCTTTTGTGGAGAAAAACGGTTTTCCTATATTTTTAAGTTTTTCTTTGGACATGCCGTTTCCCTCATCCTGTATGCTGATAACCGCATCATGTTCTTTCTGTTCAGTGCAGATATGAATATATCCTCCGTCTGGCATGGCTTCTATCGCGTTTTTTATAATGTTGATAAAAACCTGTTTCAGCTGATTTTCATCACCGTTGATCATACAGGACTCCGTATGGCTGAAATCTTTTTCGATCACCGTGTTAGACAGGACCGCGTTTGTATCCAGAAGCGTCGTCACCTGTTTTAAAATATGATTAAGATTATGAGAATTAAACGCCACGGTCTGCGGCTTGGCAAGCAGGAGCAGTTCACCCAATACAAGATCAATTCTTTTAATCTCTGAAAAAATGATATCGAAGTAATCCGTTCTTTCCGGGTACTGGGCTTTCATCAGCTGGAGAAAGCCGCTGACTGATGTTAAGGGATTTCTTACTTCATGGGCGATTCCCGCCGCGAGTTCGCCGGCGATGGCAAGTTTTTGAGATTGCATCGCGAGCCGTTCATTCGTTTTCAAAAGCTCGTCCACCGCTTTTTTCCGTTCGCTGATGTCGGACATCGTGCCGAGGCTTCCGACAAATTGCTGTTTTCGGTCATAATAAAGCTTATAGTGGACTTCTCCCCAAAATATGGTGCCGTCCCTTTTGATATATTTGGCCGTAAACATACCCGACGCCGACTTTTGTTTAATTTGGGAGGAAATATAATCAATGATATGCTTTTCTTTTATAAAATAATCGTTATACATCGTGCCCATGCATCCGCTGATTGAGTGGCCCGTGATAGCCGTCCAGGCTTGATTTAAATATGTAATATTCCCTTGTGAATCCGTTTGAAAAACGATTTCCTGCAGATTATCCATGATACGGTTTTTTTCATCTGATAACGCCTTTGCTTTCTGTTCACTGTCTTTCAGCTCTATCAAAAGCTGCTTTTTATCATCTACACAATAAGCCAGCAGCCAGACGCTGATTAATGCAACGGCTGTGAAGGTGATGTCAGCAGGCCAGTTAATCGGATTCCGCTCAATAATATAGAATAGATAATCCCAAAATATAATAAAAATAATTGCCATGATTACGGAAATGATGCGCACTTGATATTTTCCCATATTCCCACCTGCCGCTAGCGTTTCTCTGTATATTGTAACATTGTTGACTGCATTATTGACTAAAAAATGATAACTATTCCCAATTATTTGGGCAGTTTGCTTGCTATTGTTCGTGTGTTTTGCGCAACTCAATGAAAAAAGGCCGGAATCTTCATTCCGCCCCTTCTCCTGTCCATTATTTATCTTTTAGTGCTTCCTGAATTTCATCAAGCAGCATTTGCGCACCTTCAGGGCTTAAAATAATTTTACCGTTGCCGTATTCTTTATTATCAGTCGTAATTTCTCCCGTCATTAAGCAAATACCGTGCGGCTTATATTTTTTCAAGACGATTTTGTCTCCGTCTACAAAAAACTCGATACTATCTTTAATCGCAATATCTAATGCTCTTCTTAATTCAATCGGCATGACAATACGCCCAAGTTCGTCTACTTTTCTTACTACACCAATTGATTTCATAGAAATCCCCTACTTCCTTTAATGTCTCTTATATATGTCCAAGGAAAATCCTTCATAAACGTAGACGAAGGTAATAGAGCAAAAGTTTCTCCGCTTACGGAAATGATTGTTTTTTTACAGATTGAAGTCCGTATGAAACATGGGATACAGACTTTCCCTCCTTTTTTACAAAAACATTTCATTCCCGGCGCAAACCCCCAAAAATCGTGTTTTTTCTTAGAAACTTTAAATGTAGAATCAATTAAATCAGGATAGGGATTGGGTGAAAATATGTTTCAATCAACTGAGATCGGAATCGACTTAGGAACAGCCAATATACTAGTTTACAGTAAAAATAAAGGAATTATTTTGAATGAGCCTTCTGTTGTCGCTATAGATACAACAACAAAAGCGGTGCTGGCCATCGGTACCGACGCGAAAAGCATGATCGGAAAAACGCCGGGGAAAATCATCGCCGTAAGACCGATGAAAGATGGCGTCATTGCTGATTATGATATGACAACTGACTTATTAAAACACATTATGAAAAAAGCCGGAAAAAAGATCGGCATGACATTCCGCAAACCGAATGTCGTCGTATGCACGCCTTCAGGCTCAACTGCTGTCGAACGCAGGGCCATCAGTGACGCCGTCAAAAACTGCGGCGCCAAAAACGTTCACTTGATTGAAGAGCCCGTGGCCGCTGCGATCGGAGCCGACTTGCCGGTTGACGAGCCGGTAGCGAATGTCGTCGTGGACATCGGCGGCGGAACGACTGAGGTAGCCATCATTTCATTCGGAGGCGTCGTATCATGTCACTCTATCAGAATCGGCGGCGACCAGCTTGATGAAGATATCGTTTCGTTCGTCAGAAAAAAATACAACCTGCTGATCGGGGAACGAACGGCGGAACAGGTGAAAATGGAAATCGGCTTTGCGCTGATTGAACACGTGCCGGAAACAATGGAAATCAGGGGCCGTGACCTTGTGACCGGGCTTCCGAAAACAATCAGTCTGCAGTCAAATGAAATTCAGCATGCGATGCGGGAATCTCTCCTGCACATTCTTGAAGCGATCAGAGCCACGCTTGAGGATTGTCCGCCTGAGCTGAGCGGGGATATCGTCGACCGCGGCGTCGTGCTAACCGGCGGAGGCGCGATGTTAAACGGCATGAAAGAATGGCTGACAGAGGAAATCGTCGTTCCCGTTCATTTGGCGGCAAACCCGCTTGAGTCAGTGGCAATCGGCACGGGACGTTCTTTAGAAGTGATAGACAAGCTTCAAAAAGCCATTAAATAATAATATTTACAAATATCCTGCTTCTTTTTTCTCCGGTCAGCTCATATTGTGAGAACGGAGAAACATTAAGGAGGAAGCATATGCTTAAAGATGTAGGAAGACGCGTAGCCGTGGCCGTCATTTTAAGCGGTATTATTTTAGGGGGAATGAGCATTTCATTAGCCAATATGCCCCATTCCCCGGCGGGAAACACAGTAAAACCGAATCACCCGTAAAGACGCAGCGGAGGCTGTGTCTTTTTGCTTACGCTCCTTTCTTTCCTTTCTACGGTGATATTTGATATGATGAGAAAAACCGATGAGGAGGAATGAACCATGAGTTCGTTTATTGAAAAGTTAAATACATATGCTCAGCTGGCCGTAGAAGTCGGCGTCAATGTCCAGAAAGGACAGCATGTGGTAATCAACGCCTCAACCGATGTCCGTGATCTTGTCAGACTGCTTGCCAAGCACTCGTATGAAAAAGGCGCTAAACATGTCACCGTAAACTGGCAGGACGATGAATTATCCAGATTAAAATACGAAATGGCTCCTTTTGAAGCGTTTGAAGAATACCCTGAATGGGAGGCAAAAGGCAAAGAAGAGCTCGCCAAAAAAGGAGCGGCGTTTATTTCTGTCGTGTCCTCTGATCCCGATCTGTTAAAGGGAACTGACGGCAAACGGATCGCAGCCTTCCAGAAGGCCGCCGGAAAAGCATTACATACATACAGACAATATATTCAATCAGATAAAGTAAGCTGGACGGTAATCGGAGCGGCTTCAGCAGGCTGGGCGAAAAAAGTATTCCCAGATCAGCCGGAGGAAAAAGCCATTCAGCTATTATGGGAGGAAATCTTCAAAACAACCCGTGTAAATGAGGAAAATCCCGTGGAAGCTTGGAAGAAACACGATCAGAACCTTCATGAAAAGGTGGAACACCTTAACAAAAAACATTACAGCGCGCTGCATTATCAAGCTGAAGGCACAGACTTAACCATTGAGCTGCCGAAAAAACATGTGTGGGCAGGTGCGGGAAGCGTCAATGAAAGCGGGCATGAGTTTATGGCAAACATGCCGACCGAAGAGGTTTTCACCCTGCCGCAGCGAGACGGCGTAAACGGGACAGTTTCCAGTACAAAACCGCTGAGCTATGGAGGAAACGTGATCGACAACTTTACCCTTACCTTTAAAAACGGCCGCATCGTTGATGTAAAAGCCGAAAAGGGCGAGGATATTTTAAAAGGCATCGTCGAAACCGATGAAGGGTCACATTATCTTGGAGAAGTTGCCTTAGTCCCGTATGATTCTCCGATTTCTAAATCAAATATTTTATTTTACAACACACTATATGATGAAAATGCATCAAACCACCTGGCGATCGGCAGCGCGTATGCGTTTAATATTGAAGGCGGAAAACAAATGACACGTGAAGAGCTTGTCAAAGAAGGCCTGAATGAAAGCATTACGCATGTTGATTTTATGGTCGGTTCCAAAGATATGAATATCGACGGTATTACAGCTGACGGCAAAAGAGAACCTGTCTTCAGAAACGGAAATTGGGCATTTTAATGAAAAAAGGAGGCGAATCGGCCTCCTTTTTTATTTCGCATCATATATTTGCAAGTTGGCGCAAACGGTTTCCAAAACGGGCGTCTCCACGGATAAACGTTTGGCTTTCTCAAGCAGAAAACCATGTAAATGGTCCCCTTCGGTCATTTGCCCCCTCTCCATATCCCTCAGCATAGAGGATTTCATATGGTAAGCCATGCTTGTCAATGTACGATAGCTCTCCTCTTCGAGATTCGGATCTGCCGGAATGCCGTCAGCCCGAAATATGGCTCCGAGTTCGGCAAAAAGACGTTTTGCCGTATTACGGCCGCTTTCTGTATCCAAAATGGGGCCGACCGGCTTTTGAAACAAGGAAGTCACTCCGGCTTGGGCGGCAATAAACATATACTTTTTCCAGATGTCCTTTTCAATATGTGTGCTGACTATAACCTCCGCCTTTATATCGGCAAATGCTTGTTCCAGCTCTCTGATACGTTCGGTGCGTTCGCCGCTCCACTCGCCGAAAACAAACCGGTGAGCAGCGCTTGTATGAAGAATTTCGCCCTTTTCGTTAAGGGCGCTCTCAATAAAACAGAGGCCGCCCAGCACCTGCTGTTTTGAAAAGGCGTCAAACAGCTCATTGTAATGCCTGTACCCGTTTAAAAACGGAATGATGACAGTTGAGGAATGTACAAACGATTTTACATCTTTTATCACCTGCTTCAGGGAATAGGCTTTTGAAGCAATGATAACAGCATCAAACTCCCCTTTATCTCCCGCACTGATTAATGCCGGCTTAATGGATACATCGCCTTTTTCGCTTTTTACGGTAAGTCCCGTCTGTTTTAATTGCTCCGCCCGTTTTTGACGGACGAGAAACGTGACGTCATTCCCCTTCTCTGCAAGCCGCGCACCGATATATCCTCCTACTCCTCCGGCTCCGACAATTAAAAATTTCATCATTTATTCCTCCGTCTCTTTATGTATGTTGAACAGGCGACCGTGTCACATCAAATGTTATGTCTATTTTACAAGGAAGTCAGAACATTGAAAACTTGTTTATAAGCAAAAAAGCAGAGTTTCCTCTGCTTTTTTATCATGCGTATAGTTCTTCAAGCTTTTTCTGCACATCTGTATTTTCAAGAAATTCGTCATAGCTCATTTGTTTGTCGACAATGCCTTTAGGCGTCAATTCAATGATACGGTTGGCGATCGTTTGTACAAACTGATGGTCATGAGAAGAAAACAGCATAGCGCCTTTAAAGCTGATTAAGCCGTTGTTAAGCGCTGTGATGGATTCCAAGTCTAAGTGGTTCGTCGGTTCATCCAAAATTAAAATGTTCGCGCCGGAAAGCATCGCTTTTGACAGCATGCAGCGCACTTTTTCTCCCCCGGAAAGGACGTTGGATTTTTTGTTGACTTCTTCACCTGAAAACAGCATACGGCCTAAGAAGCCGCGCAAGAAACTCTCACTTTGGTCATGCGGCGAGTATTGGCGGAGCCAGTCAACAAGGTTCGCATCACTGCCGTCAAAATAATCGCTGTTATCTTTAGGGAAGTACGCTTGAGAAGTTGTCACGCCCCATTTAAATGTGCCGCTGTCAGCTTCCATTTCCCCGGAAATGATTTTAAACAATGTCGTTACTGCCAGCTCGTTACGACCCGTAAACGCGATTTTATCCTCTTTATTCATAATAAAGCTGACATTATCGAGCACCTTGACTCCGTCAATCGTTTTTGTCAGCCCTTCTACCCGAAGCACGTCATTTCCGATCTCGCGTTCCGGCGTAAAATTGACGTAAGGGTAACGGCGTGATGACGGTTTAATATCATCGAGCGAAATTTTATCAAGAAGTTTTTTTCTGGATGTCGCTTGTTTCGATTTCGAAGCGTTGGCGCTGAATCTGGCGACAAACTCTTGAAGCTGCTTAATCTGCTCTTCTTTTTTCTTATTGGCTTCCTGAGAAAGTTTTAACGCAAGCTGGCTTGATTCATACCAAAAATCGTAGTTGCCGACATAAATTTGGATCTTGTTAAAGTCAAGATCGGCAATATGTGTGCACACTTTATTTAAAAAGTGGCGGTCATGGGAAACGACGATGACTGTGTTTTCAAAATTAATCAGGAACTCTTCCAGCCACTGAATCGCTTTGAGATCCAAGTGGTTCGTCGGTTCATCAAGCAGCAAAACGTCAGGCTTGCCGAACAGCGCTTGTGCTAAAAGGACTTTCACCTTGTCTGATCCGCCTAAGTCTTCCATTTTCTTCGTATGCAGGTCTTCTGAAATTCCTAAGCCCTTTAACAAAATGGCGGCTTCACTTTCAGCTTCCCATCCGTTTAATTCCGCAAATTCGCCTTCAAGCTCAGCGGCCCGGATTCCGTCTTCATCAGAAAAATCAGGCTTCATATAAATAGCGTCTTTCTCCTGCATGACCTCATACAGACGCTTATGGCCCATGATAACGACTTTTAACACTTCGTATTCTTCATATTCAAAGTGGTTCTGCTTTAAGACAGCCAGACGTTCGCCGGGACTCATGTGAACATCGCCCGTCTGCGGCTCAAGCTCACCTGATAAAATTTTTAAAAACGTTGATTTACCGGCACCGTTTGCGCCTATTAATCCGTAGCAATTGCCCGGCGTGAATTTAATATTTACATCTTCAAATAACTTACGGTCCGCAAAACGTAAGCTCACATTATTTACAGCAATCATTTAGAATCCTCCATCGTGTCTATCATCATTAAAAGTATACCATGAATAAAGGGGAAGAGAAATGCTTCCTGCTAATTGCTTAGTCGAAAAACACGTATGCGCGAAACGGACAGCTCTGTGATACAATAGTGATATACATATATCAACACGGAGGAACAAGTTGAAGCTTTTAACACTTACCGAATACTGTTTATTGATTTTTTTCACGGGGGTTTATTTGGCTGTAACCGGCTTTAACGCACAGGATATCGGCTTGTATATCGGAATTGCCCTCATTTATACGTTTTCACATATCTTTTCAAAACAGCTGCTTCAAAAGCGGGGAAAAGAGCAGCAGCAGGTGCATCTTTTTTTCAGCGTCCTCGCGATTGTCGGGTCAGTGCTGATCACTGTATTTTTCATCGCCGCAGCTGCCTCGTTTGCGAAATAAAAAACGCCGGCCGTCCGAATCGGGCAGCGCGGCGTTTCTATTTTGTCTGACGCATATCATGAAATGGGAAGAACACAAACTTCGATGTGCCCACGATCCGATCAGCGGCAATTAAGCCGAGTCCGTTCCGGCTGTCCATCGAATTCAGCCGATTGTCTCCCATCACGAAATATTTGCCTTTCGGTACCTTAACGGGACCAAAATCTCCGGTCAGGTTGACTCCCAGTTTCTTTGCTTCTTTTTTATTGCTTGCAAGGTAAGGCTCGGCTGTTTTTTTGCCGTTTATATAAAGCGTGTCATTTTTCATTTCAACCGTTTCGCCCGGTTTTCCGATGAGCCGCTTTACATAGTGCACCTTCGAAGTATCGCCGTTAATGATGACGATATCTCCCCGTTTAATTTCTCCGATATAATTGACGCTTTTGTTGACAAACAACCTTTCGCCGTCATGTAATGTCGGGTACATTGATGATCCTTCCACTAAGTACGGTTCAAACAGGAAATGGCGGATTAAAAGCGCCAGTGCGACCGCAATAATAATCGCTTTTCCCCATTCCCAATATGTGTTGGATTTTCTTTTTACCGATTTTTCAGAAGCAGGTTTTTGTTCTTCAGTCAACGTAGTTCCTCCTAGACGATCACTGTTTCAGTTGATGTACCATCTTTACTTTATCACAATTTATAACAAAATACATAACGCTGCTGTGCACATATCGAAGCGATTGAAAAAAGCGCCCGTAACGGACGCTTTTTCTTATTTCTCAGTAACAGGTTTTTTTATGATTCCTAAAATAACCGCCGTTACAATCGCACCGATCACAATGCTCATTAAGTAAAGCAATGGATGGTTCGTGATGAAGGCAACGAATACTCCCCCGTGCGGTGCAGGAAGGGTTACCCGGAAAAACTCTGTCAAGCCTCCGGCTACCGCTGAACCGATCACAGCGGCTGGAATGACGCGAAGCGGATCAGCTGCCGCAAATGGGATGGCACCTTCTGTGACGAAAGCCGCTCCCATGAAGTAACATGTAATACCCGCTTCACGGTCGCGTTTAGAGAATTTGTGTTTAAAGAATGTTGTCGCCAGCGCAATTCCCAGCGGCGGAACCATTCCGCCTGCCATGATTGCCGCATGCGGCGCATAGTTTCCGGCATCGATCATGGCAATACCGAAGGTGAACGCCGCTTTATTGAGCGGGCCTCCCATGTCGATCGCCATCATACCGCCTAAAATAATACCCATTAAGACAAGATTTCCTGTTCCCAGGCTTTCAAGCCAGTTTGTTAAGAAGTTCATAAACGCTGCAACAGGTGTGTTAACGACAAATTGCATCAGTACGCCTGTAATAAAGATACCAAGCAGCGGGTAAATCAATACCGGTTTTAAACCGTCAAGCGACTGAGGGATAAAGACAAACAGCTTTTTCAGCAGGATGACAACATAACCGGCTAAGAATCCGGCAATCAGTCCGCCTAAAAATCCTGCGTTCGCTTGTGTAGCCATAAAACCGCCGACCATACCGGGCGCAAATCCCGGGCGATCCGCAATGCTCATTGCAATAAAACCGGCCAGCACTGCAACAATCAGTTTTAACGCATTGTCGCCGCCGATAAAGTTCAGCGCGGCAGCAAACGTATTATAAGTAGGGTCTTTCGGATCAGCTGAATGAATTCCCCAGAAGAATGAAATCGCAACGAGGATTCCGCCTCCTACTACAAACGGCAGCATGTTGCTGACACCACTCATTAAATGTTTATAGAACATGCTTCCGATGCTGTTGCCTGATTTCGTTTTCGGGCCGTCTTCGTTTGATGAAGATGAAGAACCGCCGCTGCCTTCGTAAATAGGAGCATCTTGATTTACAGCTTTTTCAATCAGCTCTTGCGGACGTCTGATACCGGCAGTGACAGGCACTTGAAGAACGTGTTTTCCTTTGAAACGTTCCATTTCAACCTGTTTGTCGGCCGCGACGATAATCGCCGGCGCGTCTTCAATTTCCTGAGCCGTCAGCTTATGCTTAATACCGCTTGATCCGTTTGTTTCCACTTTGATCTCAACGCCGAGCTCTTTTGCTTTTTCTTTCAGCGCATCAGCTGCCATAAACGTATGAGCGATACCTGTCGGGCATGCCGTAACAGCCAGGATTTTCCCTTTGCCTGACGGGGATGCCTGCTCTTCCTGCTCTTCTTCTTCCTCGTCATCATCTTTGTCGTGCTGATTGATGATGTCAATGATGGCGTCTTTTGTTTCAGCTTCGAGAAGCTGCTTGCGGATTTCTTCACGCATAAGAAGCGTAGAAAGTCTTGATAATGCTTCAAGGTGAGTATTATTTGCTCCTTCAGTAGCCGCAATCATAAAGACTAAGTGCGCCGGCTGGCCGTCCAATGAATCGTAATCAACGCCTTCTTTTGAGCGTCCGAATGCGATGGCCGGATTAATAACACTGGCTGTTTTCGCGTGGGGAATGGCAATGCCCTCGCCGATTCCCGTTGAGCTTTGGCTTTCACGATTCAAAATGGCTGCTTTGTAAGCCTCTCTGTCATTTAATCTGCCCGCTTTATCCAGCACCGTTACCATTTCATCAATAACGTTTTCTTTCTCTTTACTCTCTATGTTCAGATGGATTGTATCTTTTGTTAACAGCTCAGTTATCTTCACTTTTCATTCCTCCTCTATAGACGTGTGACCTGAACTTCAGGAAGAAGCTGCTTTACAAACTCTTCAGTTCCGAGCTCCTCAGAAAATGCCGTCGCGCTTCCGGAAGCAACTCCTAAGCGGAACGCGTCTTCCAAAGGCAGCTGCTTTGAAATCCCTGCAAGGAAACCTGCTACAACGGAATCACCCGCACCTACAGAATTGACTAATTTTCCTTTCGGAACGTTAGCGAGGAAAACCGCCTCTTTCGTAAATAGGAGCGCTCCGTCACCAGCCATGGAAACGATCGCGTGTTCAGCACCTTGTTCAATCAATTTCTTACCGTAAGGAACAGCAGCTTCGGCGGAATCAATGACCGTATTGAACATCTCGCCGAGCTCATGATGGTTCGGCTTCATCAAAAACGGTTTCATTTCAGTCGCTTTCATCAGGGCTTCTCCGGAGATGTCTACTACAACCCGGGCATTTTGCCTGCTGCAAACTTCTGCTATTTTTTCATATGTGTTGTGCGGCAAGGAAGAAGGAATGCTTCCCGCCAAAACCACAATATCTCCCTCTTCAAGCTCGGAGAATTGCTCTAAAAAGGCGTTAAACACCTCGTCTGAAATGATTGGGCCCTGTCCGTTAATTTCCGTCTCTTCGCCCGTTTTCAGTTTTACATTTATACGCGTGTCTTCCTTCACCTCAGAAAAAGCTGTTTCTAAGCCTTCTTGCTGTAAAAATGACGTAATATAGTTTCCGGTAAATCCGCCGACAAATCCCATTGCTTTTGACGGCACATGGTGTCTTTTCAGCAATCTTGAAACATTGATGCCTTTTCCGCCGGGATATTTCGTGTCATAGCTTGAGCGGTTCAAACCGCCTACAGTAAAATCTTCAACGTGTACGATGTAATCAACAGACGGATTGAGAGTTACAGTGTAAATCATGGTTTCACTACCTTTACGACAGTTTTTTCTTGGTAATTATCGAATGCAAGTTCATCAGCGTCAGTGGTAATGATTGCGGCGTCGCTCAAGTCGGCAAACGCCGAGAAAGAAATCTCGCCAAATTTAGAAGGGTCGGCTAAAACATACGCTGTTTTTGCCTGCCTTACTGCCTTTGTCTTCAACAGAGCTTCATCAGGATCTGGTGTTGTAAACCCTGCTTCAATATGCACGCCGTTGACTCCGAGAAAGCTTTTATCGAATCGGTACTGGCTGATCGCGGTTAATGAAGCGCCCCCGATCATCGCACCTGTTCGATGCTTCACATATCCTCCGAGAAGATAAAAGGGAATGCCTTTTCTTATTAAAGCTTCAATATGCATAACCCCGTTTGTGACAACCACAATGTCTTTCGTTTTATCTATAAATTCAATCATATGCAATGTAGTTGTTCCCGCATCAAGATAAATACAGTCGCCTTCTTCTAATAAAGCCGCAGCTGTTTCAGCGATCTTCAGTTTATCTTGAAGGTTTTTGGAGGATTTTTCTAGCATATCCGGTTCGAGCCTGCTATTGGAAAGCTTCGACGCTCCGCCATGAACGCGCTTTAAAAAACCGCGCTCCTCAAGTGTTGATAAATCTCTTCTGATTGTTGATTCAGAAGCGTTCGTCATGCTTATCAGCTCTTGAATCTTTACCACGTCACGCTTGTCAATCTGATCAATAATCAACTGATACCTTTCAGGAGTTAGCATATCCCGCCTCCTAATGAAAACGTATTCATTTTGGTTACAAGATTATTGTAATCGCTTTTTTTACTTTAAGCAACTAAAATCGCTCACATTCATTCAATAACTATCAAAATCTTTCATGTTTGTTCATATTAACGTATGTATATAGGGTTTGTAAACTGTAAATTCGACAAAAAGAGGGACAATTGTATGACATTTTCTTTTATGATAAATGAAAAAAGTCTATTATATTCATCATTACTATAAAAACCCGCCAAAAAACCCCATGCAGGCTGCATGGGGCTCTTGACTATTCATATCGTAAAGCTTCAATCGGGTCCAAACGTGACGCTTTGTTGGCAGGCAGCATGCCGAATATAACGCCGATCAGCATACTGAACAGAACACCAATACAAACGACCTGCCATGAAACGAGCGACGGCCATCCCGCGATGAGAGAAACGAGAGATGCCCCTCCATAGCCGAAGCCGATTCCGATCAGACCGCCGATTAAGGTTAACACAACGGACTCAATTAAGAATTGGGTCAAAATCTGTCCCCTTGTCGCACCGAGCGATTTACGGATGCCGATTTCCCTGGTCCGTTCCGTCACTGAAACAAGCATAATATTCATGACTCCGATCCCGCCGACGACAAGTGAAATGCCGGCAATTGAACCGATGATTGTCGTCATAATCGTTGTGACTTGCCCGATTCCGGCTGCAATTTCTTCCATATTCATGACTTGATAGGACTCTTTCGTCCCGTGATTGTCATTCAAAAGCCGGGCCGCTTCTTTTCCCGCTGCTTTCATGCTGTCGGCAGAAGCCGCCTGAACAGAGACATTGCTGTAGTCACTCGTTCCGAAAGAAGATTTCATCATGTTAAAAGGCACATACATTTCACTAAGGCCTAACGAGAGAAAGCCGTTTTCTTCTTTTAATACACCGACAACTTCAATCGGCTGGCCATTAGCCCAGACGATTTTTCCGAGCGGAGTTTTTTTGCCAAACAGCTTCTCAGCCATTTTTTTCGAAATAATTCCCGCTCTTTTCCCGGCAAGAAAATCATCGTCTGTAAATGTTCTTCCGTCTTTGACGTCCAATGATTTCACGTCCATATAGCCGCTGTTAATTCCGTTTAGCGTGATATCCGTTTCTTCTTCATGATAACGCGCCGTCATGGACTTGACTGCGGAAGCGACGACTTGCTTGACACCGTCCAGCCCTTTTAATCCATTAATATCATCTTCTGTAAAGCTCGCTTCCATTAAAGCGTTCGGGTTGGCCGACAATTCTTCATCACTCGGAAGATAATACAATTCAATCGTGTTGCCCGGGCCGCTGATGGATTGCTTCAGCATTTGTTCGCCGCCCTGGCCGACCGCTACGACGACGATAACTGAGCCGACGCCGATAATGATGCCAAGCATCGTCAGGATGGATCTCATCTTATGGGCTCTTACAGAACTGAGGGCCATCCGAAGATTTTCTATCAGACTCATTCCCCCACTCTCCTTTGCTCAGAATCGCGGGAAACGATCTGGCCGTCACGGACGAAAATGATTCTGTTTGTAAAGTCCGCCACCTCAGGTTCATGAGTGACGAGCACCACGGTCACGCCCTCGGCATTCAGTTCTGTGAACTGCTCCATAATGGAGATGCTTGTTTTCGTATCCAATGCGCCTGTCGGCTCGTCAGCCAGGATGAGCTTCGGCTCGTTGACAATCGCTCTTGCTATGGCTACACGCTGCTTTTGGCCGCCCGACAGCTCATTCGGCATGTGAAGCATCCGGTCCGCTAAGCCTACCTTTTCCAGCGCGTACTCCGCCCGCTCCTCGCGTTCTTTTTTGCCGATGCCGGCGTATATCATGGGCAGTTCCACATTTTTCTTCGCATTTAAACGGGGCAGCAGCTGAAATTGCTGAAACACAAATCCGATTGATTTGTTGCGGACGGCTGCAAGCTCTTTTTCCGTGCAGGAAGAAACGTCTTCACCCGCAAGTCTGTAACTCCCCGATGACGGTCTGTCAAGGCAGCCGATAATGTTCATAATCGTAGATTTTCCCGATCCTGACGGCCCCATAATCGACACGTATTCTCCCTCTTCAATCGTGAGGTCGATAGAGCGGAGCACATCAAACGTCTCCTTGCCGATCTGATAGCTCTTTTTCACCTTTGAAAGCTGAATCATTTACGCTTTCACATCCGTTCCGTCGGTCAAACTGTCAGCCGGATTCAGAATGACTTTATCATCCTTTGAAAGTCCCTCTTTTATCTCCGTCATCTGCTTTGCCGTATCGCCGACTTTGACCTTCACCCGTTTGGCCTTGCCGTCTTTTATCGTAAAGACGTAATGTTCATTATCTTCTTTTTTGACGGCCGTTGACGGAAGAGTATCAGCTTTTCGTTTGTCCGTTTCAATGTTCATGATCAATTTAAAACCCGGTTTGCCTTCCGGAAGGCTGCCGATCAGCTTGACCTGAAACGGATACTGCACGGCTTGTTCCGTGTCTGCGCCTGAGGCTGTACCTGACTTTTGATCAGGAACGAGGCCGACCGCTGTCACTCTGCCTTTCCACGTTTTATCCGGAATGGCGTCTGAGGTGATCGTTACCTTTTGCCCTTTTTTCACTTTCAGCGTATCGTATTCAGACAAACTTCCGGCTACGATGAGATGCTCCGGGTCGCCTATATGTATGATCGGTTCTTGAATATCTGATTTTTTAGAGGCCGCTTCTTGATTGACCGAGATCACCGTTCCATCCATCTCGCTCTTTACTTCAAGATCAGCCACTTGGTTTCTGAGAGATTGCTTTTGCAGCTCAGATTGCTTCAATTCAATTTCTGCCGTTTTTTGCTGAAGCTGTAAATCAGTCCGTTCAGATTCAATTTGTTTTTCAGCTTCTTTTTCTCCCACTTGCTTTGCCAGTTCTTTTTCTTTGCTGTTTAATGTGTTCAGTTTTTCTGTGATCTGATCGATTTGCAGCCGTTTTGATTCTTCAGATAGCTCATTCTGTTCTTTATCAAGGTTCAGCTGCTCGTTTGTATAGGAAACTAAGGACGTTCCTTTTTTCACCTTGTCCCCTTCCTTTACTTTCACCTTATCAAGAGTGCCTTTATCAGCTTCATAAAAGACATACTGTTCATTTGAAAATTTTAGTGTTCCCGGCACCATAACGGTTGATGAGATTTCCTGTTTTTCCAAGGTTCCTGTTTCAATCTTTTCCCCGGCGCTGCCGCCGGCGGGAGCGGCAGACCGGTAAATATTTATACCGATGAATGCTGCGATAATAACTGCGATGCCGATTCCGATCCATATTTTTTTCATGTTACGCACCTGCCACTGAATTTACCAGTCCTCCGACAAACGAGAACAAGAGCATGATAACAAACAAAATGATTGCTGAAATACAGGCCGCTTTTTTAGAAATGCCGCCTGTGTGATGCAGACCTGCAGCAAGCAGAATATAGCTCCAGATGCTGAAGATTTCGATCGAGCTTAAAAAGGCCGCCGCTGACTTGCCTGCGGGTATGATACTTGCCAAAGACGTGACACGGTAAATTGAGTTTGCATCAGTGAAATAAATAACAAGGCCGTTAATGACTAAGCCAATGTTTGAAATAAAGGCCGTGAATAGACCGAGAGAGAGCATTTTTTTGTAGGTCGTGACACCACCTGAGATTTTCACGCACAGCCAATAAATTAACGGAACGATAAACAGCGCGAGAATGCCGCCAAAGATGCCGCCGAAAATCGTAGCGTATTTCGTAATGGATTTGGTCATTTCTATCTGTTCATCCGTCAATCC
This sequence comes from Bacillus sp. YC2, assembly GCF_019891195.1. Lineage (NCBI taxonomy): Bacteria > Bacillati > Bacillota > Bacilli > Caryophanales > Bacillaceae > Bacillus > Bacillus sp. YC2. The sequence continues at coordinate 276,845 of NZ_JAHXDO010000002.1, forward strand.
CTCAAGTGACGAGCTTTTCAGAATTTCATCATAATTCATCCCCAGTCCCTGTAACATATAGCCGACTGCAATGAGAACAATGACAATGAAGAGCGGAATGCCTATGATCGGCTTTTCTCTTAATCTTTTAAATTGAACAACGGGACTTGTGATCACGCCGAAGAGAGACGGCTTTTCCGTTACTGCGGTATTGCTTTTTTCAACCTTTGGTTCCATACTGCTGATCCCTCCTATGTATATTCAGTTTATAGTTACGCATGAGGCTTGGAGAAGTTTCATTTTTTTACCGCATACGCATTTATGCTAAATTGTAACATAAATCCAGTTCGTTTTCGTTCCATTATTATGTAAAAACGCCTCCGCTGAGGGAAGGCATTTTTTACTGTCATGATATACTGTACTGCGCTTTAACGAGTCCCGCGTATATACCGTTATGCTTCATTAGCTCGGCGTGATTTCCTTCCTCGATCTTTTTACCGTGATCAAGGACGATAATCCGGTCGGCATCACGGATCGTAGACAGCCTATGGGCGATCATGACCGCTGTCCGGTCCTTTAAAAGCGTCCGCAGCGCATGCTGGATCTTCACCTCGGTTTCGGTGTCAATGCTTGCGGTCGCTTCATCCAGTATTAATATGGAAGGGTCGCAAAGAAGAGCTCTTGCAAAAGAAATGAGCTGACGCTGTCCGGCAGATAAAACATTGCCACGCTCTTCTACCTCGGTGTTATACCCGTTCGCGAGATTTGATATAAATTCATCCGCGCCGACGGCTTTCGCCGCCTCTATGACTTCTTGATCAGAAGCTTCCGGCCTTCCGAATCTGATGTTTTCCATGATCGTTCCCGAGAAGATAAACGTGTCCTGAAGCACGATACTGATTTTTGCACGCAAATCGGAAAGTGACAGGTCTGCAATCGGTATTCCGTCTATTGCAACCGTCCCTCCCGTCGCATCGTAAAATCGGCTGATTAAATTCGCAATCGTCGTTTTGCCGCTGCCCGTATGTCCTACAAGAGCAAGAGTCGTTCCCGCCGGGACTGCGAAAGAGACGTCAGAAAGCGCCTTGCGTTTTTGATCATATGAAAATTCAACATGATGAAATTGAATATCTCCCTTTATACGCGGAAGGCGGACTGCATTTTGTTTTTCTTTCACATTCGGCTTCTCATCTAAAAACTCAAATATCCGTTCTGACGAAGCCATTCCGATTAACAGCTGATTATACACTTGGCCCAGTCTTGAAATCGGCTCCCAAAACATTCCCAGGTAAAACGCAAATGAAACAAAAACACCTATCGTAATCACTCCGTTCATCATCAATGCAGCTCCGTACCAGATCAAAACAGCGGTTCCGGCCGCATTGGTCAAATCAACGAGCGGCCTGAAAATGGCGTTTTTTTTCGTTGCTTCCTGCCAAGAACGGTAATTTTCCTGATTTATGCCGTCAAAGTATGCCATATTTTCGTTTTCCTGCGTAAACGCTTGTGTAACCCGGATGCCTTGGATGCTTTCATTCAAATGAGAATTCAGCTTTGATTGCTTCAGACGGACTGTCTGCCATGAACGGCGGATGCGTTTCCGTAAGCTTGTCGAAATAAAAAACATAATCGGCAGCGTAATCATAATGGCCGCCGTCAGCTGCGGGCTTAAAGTGAACAAAATAACAAAAATGCCCAAAAGAAGCAGCAAGTCAGTTAATAGATTAATAACGCCGCTCGTAAATAAATCCTGCAGAGAATTAATATCATTCATAATTCTGACTAAGATCGAACCCGCCGATCTTTGGTCAAAAAAGCGATGAGACAAACGCTGGACATGTGTAAACAAATGCTTTCTCAGATCGTAAATAACATGCTGGCCAAGCCGGTTCATCCAGCGGATTCTTAACGTATTCGCAGCGTAATTAAGTACATATAACCCGCTGATGACAAAGATCAGCTGAACAAGCAGCCCGGTATTTCTGTCGGTAATTGCTTTGTCCAGCACATAAACTCCGATGAGAACCGGAACGAGCAGCCGGACTGCCGTTCCGATAAACACCGTTAAAAACGAAAGCGGCAGCAAATGTTTTCTGTACGGTTTCACATAACTTAGAAGCCGCCACATTTGCCCCCAATTAAAAGGCTTTTCGATGATTTCATCAGATGTGTAATAAAAACGTTTCATCACGGTTTGTTTTTTCGTCCCGTCCATGCGGCCCCCTATCCGACCCGATGCGGCATCTGCACCGCTTCCAGATCTTTGTACTGAATATCATGGATTTTTTTGTAATAGCCGGACTTCCCAAGAAGCTCTTCATGAGTGCCTCTTTCTGTGACGGCTCCGTCCTGTATAACCAGAATTTCATCTGCATGCTTTAATGACGAGATTCGGTGCGCGATGATAAACGTAATGCGATTTTTCATCACCTCTTTTAACCCCGCCTGTATGTTCTGCTCTGTTTCCATATCCACAGCGCTTGTCGCATCATCCAGCAATAAAATGTCAGGCTGTAAGCAGATGGCCCTTGCAATGGCGATCCGCTGTTTTTGGCCGCCTGACAAGCCCAGCCCCCTTTCCCCGAGCATGGTGTCATACCCGTCAGGAAGCTCCATAATAAAGTCATGGGCCTGGGCTTTTTCAGCCGCCTCAATGACATCCTCCATTGCGGCTTCTGGATTTCCATATGAAATATTCGATCTTATCGTCGAAGAAAACAGAAACGATTCTTGGAACACGACACCGATTCGGGAACGCAATGACTGCAAAGAGTACTCAGAAAGCGGCTTGCCATCCAAGAAAATCACTCCGCCTGACGGTTCGTAAAATCGGCTTAAAAGCTGAGTAATTGTGCTTTTACCTGAGCCGGTAGGCCCCAGCAATCCGATAACCTTCCCGCGTCCAGCTTCAAAACTGACGCTGCTGAGCGCTTGTTTGGATTCCGTTCCGTAGCTAAATGACACGCCGCTGAATTGAACAGTGCCTTTCACACCCTCAATGACTGCCGCACCGGGTTGATCTTTCATTTCTTCTTCTTGATCTAAAATGTCGAGCAATCGTTCGCCTGATGCTTTCGCTTGGGAGAACATATTAATGACAAAGCCCAAGTTCATAATCGGCCACATCATATAATTGACAAGACTGAAAAACGCCACCAGTTCACCGGGATTGAGCTGGTTTTGCATAACAAGATAGCCTCCGTAAGAAAGAAGTGCCACGATAGAAATGTTACCGATCAGCTCCATTAACGGAAAGTAAGCTGACCAGATCGAGGAGGTCTTTAGAAAGGTCGAGCGGTATTCCTGATTCGCTTTGTTAAATCCGCTGATTTGAAAGTCTTCTCTGGACAGCGATTTCACGGTATGAATACCGCTGATATTTTCTTGAACTTTCGTGTTGAGGCTTGCGAATGATGTTCTGACGCTTCTGAAGGCAGGATGGACTTTTTTATCAAACCTGTATACTGCGGCGGCTAAAAATGGCAGAACAGCGATTGTCACGATGGTGAGGGAAACTGAGTAGTAAAACATGACGCTCAAACTGACCGAAACGAGCAGAATAAAACGAATGAATTCAGCGAGGCCGTATGATAAGAAAAAACGGAGGCCTTCGACGTCCGCAGTAAGACGAGACATTAAGTCCCCCGTTTTGGCGTTATCATAATAAGAAAAAGACAGCCTTTGCAGCTTGCCGTACAGTCCGTTTCTTAACTGATAAACCGATCGAATACCGAACATGTCGCCTAAATATTGATGAAAAAACGTAGCGGCTCCTTTTATGATCATGACGCCGATAAACCCGAGACCGATCCATGCAGCAAGCTGGAATTGACCGCCCAGCACGATGTCGTCAATTGTAATTTGCAAGATGACAGGATAGACAACGGTAATGGCAATTGTAATGAGCATCGCAAGAATCGACCATATAAATACGTTTTTGAACGGCCAATAATAATGTTTTAATCTTTTAAATGTATTCATGAGCATGCACCTTTCCGATATGATTCTTTTTACTATATCCGTTCCTTCTTTTCATTTCCATAATATTCCTAAAAATCAGTCAGAAGATGTATCTTTTCTCCATCCGGCGGCGGTAAAATACCTTACAAAACATCATTGTATGCTGTTTCAATCGGAAGATATGCAAATAAAAAACCGGATGGCAGTCATGCTCATCCGGTTTTTCTCATCCTCCGCTTACCGGAGGGATAAAGGCGATTGTATCGCCAGTCGATAATATGATGTTTTCTTTTACGTACATTTCATTTACCGCTATCATCGCATTGTCAATTGCGTGAAGGTCGTATTGCTCTTTTAACAGCGTTTTAATTTCCGAAATTGCAGCCTGCTTCTCGTCAAGCTCTATGACAGATGTTTTTGCCTGCTCGGCAAGTCCGGCAAATAAAAGAACTTTAATCATGGCTATCCCCTTTTTTGCGATCCGGTTTTCCATTCGGATATGCAGTCGTTTCAAGCTGGTCGCCTATCCATTCTTCACCGTCTTCCCATATTTCTTTTTTCCAAATCGGCACGATCTGTTTAATACGTTCAATCGCGTATTCATTCGCCTCGTATGCGGCCTTTCTGTGCGGTGAGGAGACCGCAATGACAACTGCCGCCTCGCCGATATCAAGGACGCCGACCCGGTGGGTGATCGCCGTCTCTGCCCCCTCCCATTTCGCGCTGATTTCTGCGCCGATTTGAGACAGCATTTGAACAGCCATCGGCTCATAGGCTTCATATTCAAGCCTTACAGTCCGGCGGCCGGCCGTCCACTCTCTCACCGTGCCGATAAACGTGGTGATTGCCCCAGCTTCACGTTTTTCAACTTTTTTTACGATATCTTCTGTAATGATAGGTTCTGTTGTGATTTGAAAACGGTTCATTTATGCAGATTCCCCCTTCAGCTGTGAAAGCACAAACGTAACGGCAGCCGGATCATCCGCATGGAACACAGGCAATCCCGGCTGTGCCGCTGCAAGCTCCATATTTCTGCAGACAACGGCGATTACGTGCTCTAATTGCCGCAGCTTTTGCCATTCTTCTTTATTTTTAATCATCACGATTTTCGGATACGGTTCACGCTTAAACCCCTCAATAAGCAGACAGTCCGTCCCGAGAAAACCGTACAGGCCGATCAGGCGCGTGAGGTCCCATTCCCTGCGCACCGTGAGCTGCAAGACGCCAGCACCCTCAACTGCCGTAATATCGGCTCCGGCCGCCAATAAGCGCTCCGAATCTTTCTCTTCAGAAAACAGATCGGGCTCGCCGCCATGGCCGTGATGCTTTAAACAGCCCACTTTTAATTCCTTCGGAGCAGACGCCAGCACCCGTTCGATAAACGTCGTTTTTCCGCTGTTTTGAAAACCTACGACCTGGAGGATCGGGAAAGAATTGACCACGGCCATTCACTTCCATTCTCATCGCGGATAAGGAGCGCATAAACCGTCCGGCCCGCTTCATATCCCCTCGTGCCGCCCGGTAAAATAATGAACGCATTCGCCTCAGCAAGGGACGTTACGGAGCTTGATTTGTCCAAACCGACCGGTGACGCCATCATCTTGCCATCCTCGTGATAAACGAACGCCCGAACAAATCTCGTAAACGGATTCGGCTTCGGAAAATCATTTGTCAGCACGGCCTCAGCCCATCCTGAGTGAGGCTTTTCATTCAGAAGCCACGTCTGGATCATCGGCTTCACAAACAGCGTAAAACCGACATAACATGCGGACGGATTGCCTGAAAGGCCGAACAGCAGCATGTCATTTGCCCGGGCTACGGTTGTGACGCTCCCCGGCCGCATTGCAACTTTATTAAACAAAACCTCCGCGCCGAGTTTTTCATAAATGTCAGGCAGAAAATCAAAATCACCGACAGACACGCCGCCTGTAGTGATCAGAAAATCAACTTTTTTCATCGCTTCCTTCACCGCAGCGTAGCTGTCTTCAAAATCGTCGGAGATTTTGCCTAAATCAAGAGGAACCGCCCCCGCTTCAATGACCTGGGCATATACCATTGCCGCGTTGCTGTTGCGGATTTTACCCGGCTCAAGCGGGTCGCTGACATGGAGCAGCTCCGTTCCGGTGGCGATAATGCCGACAACGGGTTTTCTGACAACCGGAACGGACGCATAGCCGAAGGTTGCTAACAGTGCGGTTACGCCTGGCGTAATTTTCGTTCCTTTTTTTAATAGGGATCTGCCTTTTTTTGCATCTTCTCCTTGACAGGAGATATTATCACCCTCATGAAACGGGCGTCTCACTGACATGTAATCCGTGCCGTTTTCCGAAAACGTTTTGGTCAGCTCAAGCATGACGACGGCATCCGCGCCTTTTGGAATCTGCGCTCCGGTCATAATGCGGACCGCTTCATACGGGCCAAGCTCTTTTTCTGACACGGCGCCGGCTCCGATATGGTCAATCACCGCAAACTTGACTTCATTTTCCCGCGAAGCCGCCTTTGTATCGCGAGCCCTGATGGCAAACCCGTCATATGGAGAACGGTCAAAAGCCGGCACATCATGGTCGGCTTTAACGTCCTCCGCCAAATAGCGGTGAAGGCTGTCCTCCAGCCCTACCCATTCTGTTTCCCCTTGTTTTTTATATTGACTTACACGGCGAACCGCCTCATCTACCTGTATCGGTGTTCTTTTTTCCAGCATATAGATCCCCTCCTGTTGTTACAGCCCAATCACTCTTGCCAAAACTGAATTTGCTTCTGTTATGTCATTTGTACCGTGAATCAGCGCACGGCCGTCTTGAAAAATGACGATTCTGAAACGCTCATACGCTATGTGCAGCAGAAATTCATTCGCTTCGACTTTCCCGATCAGCTTCAGCCGTTTTACAAGCTCTTGTTTCGGCAGCCGTTTTAAAGCGTCCGATCTGATTTGAACAGTGTCTCTTCCGCATAACACGCTTGCTTTCGGCGTGTTTTCAGGCTGCAAATACGGATACTCGGGCTCCAGGCCGCAGGACGGACAATGATCCCGCTTGATATGATCTACATTTATGCTCATACTGCTGTTATTCCACACATCAAGGGTGACAAAGCGCCGATTGACTGTTTTCACATGACCTGTCAGCAGTTTAAGCGCCTCAGCCTGCTGATATGCAGAGACGATATGAACCGCAGGGGGAATAATGCCGGCCGTATCACATGTCGCCCCGCCCACTGGTATTTGCTCAAACAGGCATGACAAACACGGCGTAACTCCCGGAATAATCGTCATATACATCCCTTGGCTGCTGACACAGGCCCCGTAAATCCAAGGCGTCTTCGTTTTTTGCGCAAGATCATTTATCAGCATTCTCGTTTCAAAATTATCAGTCGCGTCCACTACGCAATCAGCCGCTTCTATAAGGGGCTGAAGGGTTTCGGCCGTACCTTCCGCCACATAGGCATCTATATGTATTTCACTGTTGACCGCCAAAAGACGCGATTTTGCCGCCATCGCTTTCGGCATGCGCTGTTTCGCGTCTTCTTCCGTATACAGTTGCTGTCTTTGTAAATTGCTCCATTCCACATAGTCCCGGTCTATAATCGCCATGCGGCCTATTCCGGCTCTCGCAAGGCCTTCCGCGCCGGCTGTTCCGAGGGCGCCGGCTCCGACGATCAGCACGCTGCTGTCAGCCAGTGCCTTCTGTCCCTCTTCCCCTATCGGCTTAAATCTCGTCTGCCGTGAATAGCGCTCTTCCATCTGTATTGTCCCCTTGCCTTTTTTATTTCCATCATACCATGTTTCTTCCCGCTTAGTCCTGATTCGAAGACTCCATATGAGCCAAAAGTCCGAGGTAGTCATCCTGAGTATTAATATTTACAAACTCCTCCGGCGCTGCGCCGATCTCTTCAGCCTGCACGTAACAGACCGACAGCTGCCGCAGCGCATCCGCCATCCGCAGCTGGTTATGTGTAAGCTGATCAAAAAGCAGGTTTTTGACCCGTTTATGATATACCGCGATCAGCGGCTGCTCTCTTTTTCCGCAAATCGGAATGACAGCGTCCGCTCCGCCCGTCATCCTCATTTCCAGTGAAGCCACGGTCCTCCTTGAAACAAGCGGCGTATCACAGGATAACACCGTATATGACTCGCCCTCCATCTGTTCCATTGCCGTATATATGCCGGCCAAGGGACCCATTCCCCGGAAAGGCAGTAAATCCGGAAAAACATATTTCTCTTTGTGTGATGTAAATCTTTCAATATGTTCAGGACGGCAGATAATAACCGATTCTCCGCTGCCAAATGCGTTTTTCGCCCGTTCATAAAACATTTCGCCTCTCCATTTTGCAAATGCTTTCGGCTCACCGAATCGTCGGGAAGCTCCGCCTGCCAATAATACATTCACCCGTTTCATGTCATCTCTCCTATTCTGTATAAAAGGATAGCAAACGCCTCATACGAAACACAATGTTCCGGTGCTTGTCTGTTTATTTAAGAGGAATAGCCGTTCTTCCTTTCCCATATTGTAGTGTTAACATCATGAGGGAGATGGTTCTTATGAAAATATCAGGTCCGTTTTTCCACGACACTTCTCAAGAGAACCTTTACTTAAAATCAGAACTGGCCAGATGCCAAAAATTAATTTCAGAGTTTGAAGAAAGCTATTTTCATCAAAAAAACAATAAACTTCTCCAGGAAAACGCCAACATTAAGGAACAGCTTCAAAAACTTTCATCCGAATTAGAAGAAATGACGGCACAGCAAAAACAGACAAACAACTCGAGCCGGACTTTTCAGGAGGTCAGAGCCGAGCTGCTTGATAAAATTGTCACCCTGCAAGAACTGCTTCAGCAAGAAACGTTCCAGCGAAAAAGAGAAATTGAAGAAAAACACCGTCTTCATCTGACAAACGTAAAATTCGAAGAAGAAAATAAAAACTTACATACCCGAATCCAATTACTTGAAACCGCCATACAAGCTGAACAGACTTCTCATCAGGAAACGAAACAGCTTTTTGACGCTGTTGCGGAGGAAAAAAACCGGCTGCAAAAACAAATCACAGAAAAAGAATACCAGCTGAAAAATATCAAAATAGAAATTAATCATATGAGAGAACGAATAATAGAAACAAAAGAACGGCTTGTAGAAATAGAAAAAACAAAAGAAAAACTATTTCAAGAAACCATTTTATCGTATAAAAGGCAGCTTGATGAAAGTGATGCTTGGATTGCCAGCCATTTTGCTGATATTGACAGCCGCACGGCGGAAACGAAAGAACCGGCGGCAGAACTTCACACAGTTTCCGCGAATTCCGAACATACAGAGCATCTGCTTGAAGCCGTTACGGAGCAAGTCTTCTCCCTGCAAAAACAGCTTGCAGAATCAGAGCGGCGTGATGAGTCTCTGGATGAAAAACTGGACGCGATCAAGGAACGGGCAGCTGAAGAAAAACCTTTCCAAAAATGGGTCGTAAAGCTCGAAAAAAAAGACACAAAATCAGCTGAGAGTAAACGTGACAACGCAAAAAAACTGCTTGAGTAACGCAAGCAGTTTTTTACTGTTTTTCTATTCAGCAGACGTGTCAGTAACTGATTCAGACGTTTCCGGAGCAATTTCACCTTCGAGAATATACTGGCCGCGGTATGGTTTTTTTACTTCCGGGTACATTTTAATTAAGCTTTGCATAAATGTTGTCATATTAGGAATTTCAAGGCCGCTTTCCTTTTCAATTTCCTTTTGCAGCTCAGAACTTTTAATGGCTGCGTTGTGGCGTTTCAATGTTTTAATAGCTGCTTCGCGCAGTTTTGCTGCTTTTGATCCGGGTCTTGCCGTTCCTCTTCTTCTTCTTGTAGAACCGTCAGGAATGCCGGCGGGAAGAGATGAAATAGACTGTATTTGCGGCTGAACGGATTGAGGCTGTGTTTGCGGTTTTTGATAGCTTCTCATTTCCTGTGCCGCTAGCTCTGCAAGCACCGGAAGAGACTCGCTTTTCTTCTCCGGACGATACTCTTTTTTTGTATCAGACAGGCTTCCTGTATTGTCCAATTCTCTCAGTTTTGCATATATTTTATCACGTTCTATTTGATATTCACGAATGACTTTAACCTCTGCTTCATTCAATTGTTCTAAACGTAAGCGCAGCGCTTCTCTTTCATTAAACATGTGTAAAACCCCCTGTCAAAAATTTAAACGCTTTATTTAAGATATTAGATTACAAAAGTAATTTTATCAACTATTATTTTATCATTTTACTATTTTATTTACTCTATGAAAAAGTGCTTATTTTCTGAAAATGAGACTTTTTATACAAAAATCCCTTATTCCATAGGGGATTTTGGACAACATTCCATTTTTTTCAACAAATGCAAAATATAACTTAAAATTACTTCTTTAATGAAGTTATCTACAATTTTCGACTATGTAAACCGATAAACAAAAAAGGAGAAAAACGAGGAACGAGCCTGTACTCAGCTGTTTTTCTCTCTTGCCGCAGAAATCACCATACAATTATTAACAAATTTCGCAAGTGTGCTATTTGGAAATCCATATCCAAATAGCGCACAAAAAACCCTTTCTGCCGATACGGGAAGGGTTTTTAAAAAACGAGACAAAAGGCTGACAGGAACATCCCGGCAGCCAATCTGTCATCACATTATTCAGAAGCCTGCTCTGTTTCCGCAAGAACACGGTTGACGCGTTTTTCAAGCATCTTCATCCCGCTGCCTCCCGCTTGGAAATGGCGGAGCTGGCCCGTTTTATCAAATACGTAATAAGCAGGCACATATTCATTTTCAAACGCCTCTGTCAGCGCATGATCACTGTCTACATAAATCGGCTGTGTAATATCATGCTCAGCCGCTACTTCTTTGATTTTGTCAAGATCAAGATCGTCTTCGGAACGAGGCATATGAACGGCAACAACGTTCAGCTTATCTTTATATTTATCGCGGAACTCGTTCACCTGCGGCATTGCTTCTTTACATAAATGACAGCTGACAGACCAGAAGTGAATTAATGTCGGTTTTTCTCCGATCAGCTGCTCTTTTGTGACTTCTCCGTTAAACCAAGCTTTAGCGCCTGTCAATTCAGGCATTGGCTGACGTAATTTCATCTCTTTTTCCCTCCAATATTGATAAGTATGAAAAAGGCCTAACAGTAGTTAGACCTTTTTATCTTCTCCGCTCAAGTGAACGAAATTAAAGTGTTTTTTGGCCTGGCTTCCAGTTAGCCGGGCAAAGTCCGCCTGTTTGGAGGGCTTGAAGAACACGTAATGTTTCATCAACGTCACGGCCGATGTTGTTGTGGAATACTGTTTGATATTGAAGTTCGCCTTCAGGATTGATGATGAACAATCCGCGAAGCGCTACACCCTCTTCTTCAATTAACACGCCGTACTCACGGGATACTTCGTGGTTTGTGTCAGCAGCAAGCGCGTATTTCAGCTCGCCAAGGCCGTTTTCTTTACGGTCAGTATTAATCCAAGCCAAGTGAGTGTGGATTGTATCAGTTGATACGCCGATAACTTCTGCATCAAGGTCTTCGAACTCGTCATAACGGTCTGACATTGCTGTAATTTCAGTCGGGCATACAAAAGTGAAATCCATCGGATAGAAGAAAAGCACTGTCCATTTGTCGTTTTTCATATTTTCTTCAAGACTGACTTTGCCAAATTCCTTATTTGCGAGAACAGCTTCCATTTCAAAACGAGGAGCTTGTTTTCCTACCATACGTTCTGCCATATGTAATTCCCTCCAAAGTATATGATTTGGCTGAATAGCCATGTTAAAATGAGAAAAGAGAATAAATATTCTCATTTAGTTAATATCTTCACAAAAATAATTATAAAGGAATCAGTTTTTTTAGTCAATATTAACAAATAATAAATGTAAATAACTCTATCGCAATCGCTATAAAAAGTTTAACATGTTCTTGAGCAGGGAAACAAACTTTTAGCTTTATCTGCAATATGACCGGAAAGGAAGACATCTCTATGATTGATTTGAAACACTATGATTGGGCCGGACTGCTGACTGTTGCCGGAATATTCGTCATAAAACTGGTCCTCATTATTTTAGCCTATTTTATTTTTCGGGCGCTCGGCAGCAAACTGATCAAGCATCTGTTTGCGAAATTCGAGAAACAAAACAACCTTTCGACAGGCCGCGCCTATACGTTGCAAAGCCTGGCGCTGAATGTGTATGCATACATACTGATTTTCATTTTTATCGTGATGATATTGGATTTATTTCATTACAACCCGAGTGCCCTCATTGCCGGAGCAGGCGTGGTAGGGCTTGCGGTCGGCTTTGGCGCCCAAGGGCTTGTCAGTGACATCGTCACCGGATTTTTCATCCTATTAGAAAAACAAATCGACGTCGGTGATTACATTACGGTTGCCGGCTTCAACGGTATCGTCGAGCAGGTCGGGCTTCGCACAACACAAATCCGCAGCTTTGACGGCACGCTCCACTATATTCCCAACCGAGGCATCATTAATGTGAGCAACCATTCCCGCGGCACGATGCAGGCGCTTGTCGATATTAAAGTGCCGCTTGAAAAAAATCTCGATGAAACGGTTCAAATTCTTCAGGCAGCGTGTGACAAAGCCGCCGCAGAGCTTCCGCAAATTAAAGAAGGGCCGGATGTCATCGGCGTGCAGGATTTAAGCGCATCCGAAATGGTGATCAGAATTATCGCGAAAACAGAAAACATGGAGCAATGGCGGGTCGAACGCGTCCTGCGAAGAGAAATAAAAATCGCGCTTGACCGGCACAAGGCAGCCGCTTCAGATGAATAGAAAAACCGAAGCCCATGCTTCGGTTTTTTCAATTCAATGAAGTTTCTTTTCTACTTCGCTGCAGATTTCGTCAGCCGTCATCCCGGAAGCCGTAATGACAGATGCCTGTGTGGAAGTATCGGCTATACCTTGCACATTGCTGTCAAGCCCGGTGACGACACAGCAGTCACAGCCTTTAGCGTCATCAGGAGTCTTCATCATCACAACGTCATAGCCTTTTTGCTTTAAAGCTTGTTCTACATCCGATAATGATTGTTCAATTCCAATTTTTTTCGTCATATCGAACACCTCCGTTATGTAGAATGGCTCATTTTTTGTTAGATTATTCTTCTTCTCGGCTTTAATTGGCATATTCCGAAAAATATCCGACCATAACCTTTACTGCGGTTTCTATCGCGCCCTCATCGGGGTTTAGCTTTGCGTGGTGCAGACCGTGGGAGGAATCAGCTCCGAGCCAAAACATAAAGCCGGGATACTTTTTAAGCATATACCCGAAATCTTCCCCGGTCATGGCTTCTTTCGCTTCTTTTACTACTGCCAGTTGACGGTCAGCGACAAATTCCATAAACTCTTCAGTCAGGCCGCTTGTATTATATACTTGATGATAAACAGATGGGTATGTGACCTTTCCCTTACAGCGAAACCCTATTTCAATCCCCTTGACCAATTCTTCAATCCGTTCTTTCACCATACGCATTGACTTCTCAGAAAGCGTCCGGATCGTTCCTTCCAGATGAGCGTTTTCCGCAATGATGTTTTGCGCCGTTCCCCCGGTAATCGTCCCGACAGTGATCACCGCGCTGTCAAGCGGATCCGTGTTCCGGGAAATGACTGTTTGCAGCTGAGTGACAAGCGTGCTTGCGGCTACGACCATGTCATCTGCGGTATGCGGATACGCCGCATGTCCGCCTTTGCCCTCCAGATCAATGACAAGCTCACTTGTATTGGCGAAAAGCAGCCCGCTTTTCGTGGAAATCGTGCCGACCGGCAGTTCAGGCGCGATATGCAAAGCCGTCACAAGATCCGGCGTCCACTTTTTCAGGACATCACTTTCAAGCATCGGTTCTGCCCCGCCCGGACCTTCCTCCGCCGGCTGAAATAAGAAAAGAAGATCATGCTTAACGGGATGATGGACAAAATGATCAATAATGCCAAGCGCTATCGTCATGTGCATATCGTGTCCGCACGCATGCATAAAGCCGGGATGCTCAGACGCAAACGGAAGCCCCGTTTGTTCTTCAATCGAAAGCGCGTCCATATCCGCTCTGTAGGCAAGCATTTTTTCCGGGGCCGTCCCGTTGATTTTCACAAAAATCCCCGTTCTCCATGTTTCGATTTCAATTCTATCTTCAGGGTATTGCTTTAGGATATTTAATAGATATTGCTGGGTTTTATATTCCTGAAAGCCAAGCTCCGGAATGCGGTGCAAGTCTCTGCGGATGGCAATCAGCCGCTCTTTTTCCATTTTGATTCCTCCTGCCTATACGAATAAGGCGTGGATTGTCATCCACGCCCTTCCCATCAAACCATTCCTTACAGTTGGCGTAATTCCTGTTTGATTTCTGTTTTGCCTTTTGTTTTTTCATCAATGTCTTTGATTTTTTTCGCAGGTGTTCCCGCTACAACGGTGTACGGCTCAACGTCATTTACAACGATTGCTCCTGCAGCGACAACCGCGCCTTTTCCGATCGTTACACCTTCAAGCACAACTGCGTTTGCGCCGATGACGACATCATCTTCAACAACAACCGGTTTAGCGCTTGGCGGCTCGATCACTCCCGCTAATACAGAACCCGCTCCGATGTGGCAGTTCTTTCCGACTGTCGCGCGTCCGCCGAGGACAACGTTCATATCGATCATCGTGCCTTCGCCGATCACCGAACCGATATTGATAGAAGCGCCCATCATGATGACTGCATTATCACCGATTTCTACTTGGTCGCGGATGATTGCGCCCGGCTCAATGCGTGCTTTTACATCCTTAAGATCGAGCATAGGGATCGCAGAATTGCGGCGGTCGTTTTCTATCACGTAATCCTCGATTTTATTTTGGTTTTCTTCGATAGCTGTTTTGATTTCGCTCCATTCACCGAAAACGACACCCGTGTTTCCGTTGATGAAAGCTTTTGCTGAAGCGCCAAAATTGATGCCTTCCAGTTCACCTTTTACGTAAACTTTAACAGGCGTTGATTTTGTACTATTTTGAATAAATGAAATAATTTCATTTGCGTCCATCATTTTCATATGTAATGTCCTCCTCTGATTTTCTACCTCATTACTGTAACAAAGGAAGGATACAAAGACAAGAAAAAAAGGAACAAGCCTTTATTCTGCCGGCTGTCTGCACAAAACGGCAAATTGTCTTCCGAATTCCTTCAATTCCTCTTCCTCACTGCCTTCAGGGTTCATTTCAATTTTGACAGACGGCAGCACCACCCGGCCGCCGCGTGCCGTGATCGTCTTTTCCAATTCATCAACCGCTCCGCAGAAAAATTCATAGGACGTGTCTCCCGATCCAAACAGAGCAAACGTTTTCCCCGTAAATTGAAGGTTTTCCATATCCTCGGCAATATCCATTAATTCATCGGGAAGATCTCCGTCCCCCCATGTATATGTTCCAAAAATAATGTGCTCATAATCATTCAAAAGCTCAGCATCTATATCCATTGCTTCATATCTGTCAACGGATGCCTCAGCTTCAAGAAGCCCTTTTTCAATAAGATCGGCCATTGCTTCAGTGTTTCCTGACATCGTGGCATAAACAAGCAAAATATTCCCCATCTTCTTCTCTCCTTTATGTATTGACATTAATGCGCGAGCTGCGCTGCCTCATACGGCCTGACAAATTTACATTCATACAGACCCGCGCAAAAAAAGTTCTCTTTTCGGTTTGCAACCCTCCAGCCGTGGCCTTTGATGGTATCAAACCATTTTAATTCCCGCGCCGCGAGATCCGCCTGATAAATGCGTGAAAACCCATTTTCATCTTGGGAAGAGGTGACATAAATAATGCCGTCATCCTCAGAGACATCGAGAAATGATTTTTCCCGCCCGGCAGGTCCGGGTGAAATGGCAAGCTCCTCTCCCGTCCAGATATTTTGTACTGTAACCGCGCCTCGTTTCCCCTTAATGGAACCCTTGGCGGAAATCAGCCAGTCCTCCTGATACATCAGCATCGATGCCGTCATGCGGTGACTTTCCCGATTCACGTGCCGGACGCTTCCGCTCACCAAATCAAAGGCCCAAATGCCGCCGTGGTTCATATGGATTCGAGTGCCGATATAAAGGGTCTGCCCGTGTAAACATAATGACCGGATCACTGGCGGCTCCTTCAATCGTGAAAAAGGTTTAGCCACATGCCAAGTGGCGCCGAAATCATCGGATAAGTAAAGGCAATGCTTGCCGTGCGCACAAACAAACCCGTCGCTGCGGCCCGTAACAGCCCATATCGCAGCGCTCGTCGGAAAACTGGATGTCGTCCAGGTTTTTCCTTGGTCGGCCGATCTGATGATAACCCCTTTTTCTCCCGCGGCAAATATATAAGGCCCTATGTACGTCATTACATGAATAGTGCTTTTCATTTGAAACAGCTTTTTCCATCCCTCTTCTAAAGAAAAATGAAAGATGCCCTCTCCTTTGATGGCGACAAAATACCCTGAAGACACAGAGGCCATCACCGCCGTCGCGCCTTTATGAAACATGGCATTGGTCCCCGTGGTGTGCGGCCCAGGCAAGGAAACCGCGGACAAACTCCTTGCAGCACTCCTTATCTTCATCCGTCTCCGGCGCAAGCTCGATTTTCAGCGTTTCCGGATACAAAACAGCTCCGGCCTTTTCCAGCACGTGGCTGAAGAGAGTTACAGCTTCGCAAAACTTCGGATAAGCATGGTCGCCGGACCCGAAACAAGCCGTTCTCAGCCCATTGAGCTGGAGATTTGAAATGTCCTCATAAAAATCCTCAGCTTCATAAGGAAGATCGCCGTCACCCCAGGTATATGTCCCGATAAAGACATAATCATATAACATAAGGGAATCTGCATCAGCTTCATCCATGTCAGCACAGTCAATTGCAATCTGGTGCTCTTTCAGTGTTTCTTTTATGATATTGGCAATATCCTCTGTATTCCCGGACATGCTTGCGTATATGATTAATGCTTTTTGCATATGACCACCCCATAATTGATAATGATTTTCATTAACATATACAATACTTTAAATGATAATGATTTTCATTGTCAATGAAAAATAAAAAAAAAGACAGCATGTGCGCTGTCTTTCTTAAAATGGGCGTTCCTCTTTCAGCATATCTTTCACGACAGAAACAAAGGCCTGCACCTGTTTTAATTCAAATGCCGGCTCATACCCGAGAAGCCATGTATCACGCCCTATCGGATGATCCTTTACATCCAAAAGCGGCATTTTATTTACTTTGTCTTCCTCTTCAAGCGTGACGGAAGGCAGAATGGCATAGCCGATTCCGTGCAGAGCCATCTGCTTGCACGTTTCGATCTGGTCGACGAGGATCGTCTGCTTCGGTGAGGTTTTAAATTTTTGATGCCACCAATGCTGAATTTCTTGAAAATATGTACTGTCACTCTTGAACTGAATGAACGGCCGATCAGTATGGGCGATATCATCAATACAAGAAATTTCAGTATCGACCAAATATAGATGATCGGTCATTAAATATTCTTTTCGGCCTTTCCACTCCGGGTTTCCCCTGATTATGCCGATATGTACCTGGTCTTCATACAAACTCTTCAGCATTTCGCTGCTCCAGCCGGTAATGAGTGAGACCTTGGCATTCGGGTACCGCTCCACATATGTTTTTAAGACCTTCGGCAGCCAGTGCTGGCCGATAATGGAGGCGACGGCAAGCTTCAATGTGCCGTGTATTTCCCCTTCAAGCTCATCAATATTTTCTCTTATTCTCTCTTGCCGATCCGTGACGTCATTTGCAAATTGAATGATTTTTTCCCCTGCCGGCGTTACCGTCAATCCTTTTTGAGACCTTAAAAAGATCTTTGTTCCCCAGGCTTTTTCGATGGTCTGCAATCGCTGGGACAGAGCCGGCTGTGACACGAATAATCGTTCGGCAGCCTTTCTCATGTTTAATTCCTCAGCTAAAACTACGAGCATATGAAGCTCTTGAAGCTGCATGTCGTCCTCCTTTTCAATGCACCTGCATATTTCTTATCTTCCATTCTAATAAAATAAAGGCTGCCGAGGCAAGCATCACTCGTATGTATACGCTTTCTTTTTTTGGTATACGAAGAAAAAATAGGCCGGTGCTGCGAGCCTACTTATTCAATGATCTGATATGCTTGCTTAATTGCTTTAAAACGACTCTTCTCGTAAAAATGCCTTCAAATACGCCTTCATCATTTTCAACGCAAACAAATCCGTTATTAATGACCATACTGAACCCTTTAATAATGGGATCATTTATATGAAGACGCGGAATATCCTTCAGCATGACTTCCTCAACCGTAATTTGGTCCAGCTTTTCAAACTCAATCCGTTCAAGTCCGAATATGCTGTTCATAATCATGTTTGTCCCGATCAAGCCGTGCAGACGGTACGAAGCGTCCAAGACAGGGATAGCAGTATAGCCGGTTTTTGTCAGCACTAAAAGAGCATGCTCAAGGTTGTTTCCGACCTGTACGTGCGCGACTTTATCCGCCTCGATCATAAATTGTTCGACTGTTGCTTCAAGAAGCTGATCCGATTGTAAGCTAATCATGTCACTTCGACCCCTTTACATTTTTCATCAAAACATGTATACCCTATATTACAATAATATAAACATTATCATTTTTTGTCGAAAAGTTTCCGTCAATAAAAAAGATACTCTTTGCATTCGAGTATCAATTATAGGTCACTGATTAATTTTCGTTTCGAAAACGGTCATAAAGCGTTACGAGTTTTTTATAAGTGGTTCCATCAACGCTTTTTGTCCCTGCTTCTATATCGTTGATCTCGCTGGTCAAAAGCTCGATGGCATATTCATGATTGATCAGGATATTCAGCAGAAGATCTTGTTCTTCTTCCGTAAATCGTTCACCGATAAGACTCATACGTAATCAGGCCCCCTATTTTTTTACTGAATACCTCTGAAAGCAAGGTTAGATTTGCTTTCAGCTCTACCGCTAGAATAAGTAAACAGAAAAAAATCGTCAACCGCATAATTCGACATTTTACGGTCTCAGCATGAAATATTATTTTGTATAACGATTTGCATAACTGAATGCTGTGTAGGAATCGGGCTTGATTTTCGCTTCAATGCCCATCGAGGTAATCCTGCCGGTCATTTCCTGTATCAATTCTTTTGTCAGCCCTTTTTTTCCGATATCCAGATGCACTTCAAATGTGAGATCCGCTCCTTCTCCGGTGAACGGCAGAAGCAAATCCGTAATTTCAATTAAGTGGCCGTCAAGGATATATGCGGCAGTCTCTTGGCTGAACGCGGTTTCAAGCGAAATTTTTTCGCGAAGGCTATGTATCGGTCTGGCGAGTTCATGATTTTTCAAACAGCCCCAAGCTCCCTTTCCTGTTCGGTGCAAGTGTATCGCTGTAATAAATTTCGTGCGGTCGCGGAAAACTTGTGAATCGGTCCCTACAGACAGCACATATGCTGAACGGGGATCTCTTCTGACAAAGCTTTTCATCCGTTCCATCACATCTTGAAAGGTCATTTGTGCCTCTGAAAGATTATAAAACAGTAAAGAATCGGCCATGTAAAGACACTCCTCTTCAAAGATCTTACAACCAATATGAAACAAGCACATTCCTTTGCGTTATTTATAAGCTCTCCGCTTGCGGAAGACGGGAAGCTTGGTCAGCCTGAAAAATCAAATAAAGTTACTGAAGGAGCTCGAAGATTTCAATAGAAATCATGTCAATGTTATCAAACGGATATGTCGTTGGTTTTTCACCTTTTTGAAATACCGTAAGCTCAAACGTTTGATTCTTTTCGAAATATTTAACACTGCATATTTTTTCGCCGTTAACTTCAAAATAACGCTGCATCGGCTCGCTTGCCGCTTCCGCCGTTTCTTGCAGGCTTTGCAGCCTTGTGATGATACCCATTAATTGTGACATTCTAAAAAAAGACTCCTTTCAAAAAACAACTTCAAAATCAACAAGTATTTATTATAATACAAGTTCTACAGAGCATCATACCATAAAGTAAGGCCGGATGGCATTTCCCCGCTGGATTTTACAAAAAGAAAAAAACGGGAAAACCTTGTTTTCTGATAGTTTGAAGCTTTTTTTTGAATGTCATACGCGTTAAAAATGATTTTTTTACTTTTTGAGCCGTCATCGTTATATGTATGAAAAAACAGGCTTTTTTATGCACAGACAGCAAAAAAAAACTTGGCGGGGGTAGCGCCAAGCTTTTTCGGATCTTGATCTGATAGAGGGGTTGGGGAACAGAGAGTAACTTCTCTCTATAAGTAAATGATAATGATTATCAGTATCAATGTCAATCATTTTTTTAAAATTTTTTTCAAATGATATAAAAAAAGCGGCATTCCGCAGCCGCTTTAAAGTAATCCGTCCTGTTCATATAAATAAGAGTAAGGCAGATCGATAAATAAATACATATGGTCATCCATCGGGTATGAAAAGGTTCTGATCATCTCTCCCGTTTCAATGTCACTGTATAGATCACTGAAAAAACCTTTTCTCGAATTCCGCATCCGCATGATGTTTTCTAAAAAATACGGGCGCCAGCTCCAGTTTTTCTCCATATATTCGGGCTGATAGATCCATTCACCGGATTGCTTGAACACATTTCCCGTCAGCTGATAGCCTTCTTCATCACACATATAAATTCTGAAGCAGCAGTCCGTCAGGTTTTCCGCCAGTTTTTTAATAAACTCATCATCCGCCTGATGGGTTTTCTTCAGCTCGGAAACAGCCTGATTGACCCGCTTATAAAAATTCTCAGAGTGTTCATATACCGTTTCCAGCTTCTTTTTTTCTCTCGTGATAAATTGCTGAAACTCTGTTTTTAATCTCGCTTTTAAAAGATCTCGATCTAAGAAATGATCAGTCGGCGCCTGCAGGTAATAGCCCTGAAAGAAGCGGCCTCCGTTTCTCCAGGCGTATTGGAGCTGAAAGTCAGCCTCTATATCTTCATACAGCAATGCAGCGCCGATTTTTCTCGCCAGCAATGAAATGCTGTACAGTACATGCTCATAGGACGGTGATGGCTGCGACACTTTCAGCGCCTGTAAATCAATTTTCAAAAGGTCTGGTGAAAGGAGCGCGATTCTGTCCAGGTTGCTGCTTTCCTTGCCTATATTGTCTACTGCGATTTTAATTCCGTATGTACGATAGTATGCAAGCATATGGTACAGCTGTTCAATGTCACCTTCAAAATTGTGCTCGGTGATTTCCAAAACGAAGCGGTTCAGTTCAATACCCTTTGCTTCATATTCTTTCAAGAGTTCCAGAAAGCTTTCACCGTGATCAAGCATCAGAACATTCGCATCCTGATTGATAAAGATTAAAAGGTCACGGTCCGCATCTGTAAACCGGTCGAGCGCCTGCCGGATAATTTTGTCATCGACCTCCAGCTTATATTCCTCAGGAATGCCGGGATCTAAAAAAAACGGCCCGAGACTCTCTATCTCAGAATCTGCCGAAATACGCCCCAGCACCTCGTAGCCTACGACTCTTTGCTCTTCAGCGCTGAAAATGGCTTGATAATACGGAATGACATCATCAATATTCGTTAATATATCAAGTGGGTCCAACATGTTATCACCTGCTTCTCTATCTTTGTCTGATTATACCACATTGGTTATTGACATCAATTTAAGGCAGGGTAATTCTTTTGAGGGTACAGAATTAGGTAATATCAGAAATGATATTACTTATTTAGCCGTTCATTATATTTTTTATTAACTAAATAAAAGATTGGCAGTAATATGAGTAAGAGCAAGGCGTTATAAAAAAAGGGAACCACGAAAAACAATGTGAGCATTATCTAACATTTTTTCAACGCTACACTCCTATACCTGAAAGAAACTACTATAAACAGGCGAGCAAAAAAATTTGCCGCCTGCTGCATTTTTTATTCGGCATTCTTACGTCTTCTAAAACTTCACTACATGCTCGGTTACTTACCTATTTATTTTTTTGGTAAGTATTTCATTCCTTGATCAAGTGGTTTTTACTCCGACCCGGTCGAAGTCAGATTGACTATATGGACAGCGTCAATACCCGCTGATTTGTTTTTTAAAAAGGATGTGAATTCAGCCATTGACCTCCGTCCAATGTCACACATTCGCCATTCATATAAGACGAATCCTCTGATAATAGAAAGGACGCCAGCGCGCTGATTTCCTCAGGTGTGCCGAAACGGCCGAGCGGCACACTGTTCAGCGTTCGCTTCATTGCAGCTTCTGATTCAAAGAGTTTTTCCGCTCCGCCGGTTCGTTCGATCGGTCCCGGAGCGATGGCGTTTGTGCGGATGCCGTATTTTCTGCCCCATTCGACCGCCAGCGTTCTTGTTAACGAAAGCACGCCTGCTTTGGCAGCTGCTGAATGGACGACACCCGCCCCGGCTCCCCAGGCATAAGTCGCTGCCATATTTAAAATGGAACCCTTTTGTTTCGTTTTAATCCAATAGCGGCCTGCCGCTTGACTGCAGAAAAATGTTCCGTTCAGGACGATGTCGATGACAGCCTTCCATCCGTTCGGTGAAAGGTCTTCAGCAGGGCAGATGAAATTCCCGGCCGCATTGTTAATCAGTGCGTCGACGCGACCGAAAGCTTCCTCCGTTTTGGCCACCATTTGTTCCGCCGCCGTCTCGGAGCGGACATCCATCTGAATAAAAGCAATCTGCCCCGGAAATGTCTCAATTTCGGCTTTCGTTTCCTCAAGCGCATCGAGAGTTCTGCCCGCCAGCATGACATGCCATCCCTCTCCTGCGAGTCTTTTTGCCATCGCTTTTCCCATACCGCTCGATCCGCCTGTAATCATTACTGCCTTCTTATTCATAACAAACACACCCCTTTATTTATTGAATGAATAGTCATTCATAATTCTATCATATTTGTCTTTTCCCGTCATTACATGTTGAAAAGGGATTTTTCAGACGAGCTGATGATATAATAGAAAAACTCTGACAAAGGTTGGCGTTTACATATGGAGAAAATGACAAGACGAACGTTTTTAAAAAGAGGGATCGGCGTTTTGGCCGCGGGTATATTGACGGCCGGCGGCGGCTATAGCTATGCCCGGTATATTGAACCTCGTATGATCGATTTAACCCGGCACACGATCCGTCACCGCTTCATCCCACGCGGTTTTGACAATTTCAAAATCGTTCAGTTCACCGATACACATTTAAGTGATGTGTATACATCCAAGGATTTGGACAAAGCGGTGCAACAGATAAATCAGCTGAAACCTGACTTGATTACCTTCACGGGTGATTTAATCGATAAACCTCATATGTATCGGGATCATAAGAGAGCGCTCGCTGCTTTGCAAAGGCTTCAGGCTCCCTTCGGCAAATTTTGTGTTTACGGAAATCATGATCACGGAGGATTCGGCACGAACACCTATAAGGCGCTGATGGAAGGAGCAGGGTTTCAAGTAAAGCGGAACGGATACGAGCGGCTGCGGCTGACGGACGGAAGCAGCATCGAAATCGCCGCTCTGGATGATTTAATGCTCGGAAAACCCGATTATGAAGGAACGCTTTCCCGGCTTTCAGCGGATGTGTTTTCAATTTTACTCGTTCACGAGCCGGATGCCGCTCTAAAGATTGGCGGACACCCCGTCAACCTGCAGCTGTCGGGACACACCCACGGCGGACAAATTCAGCTCCCTTTTTTCGGGCCTCTTATTACGCCGCCATACGGAAAAATATATACAGACGGCATGTATACATTAAATGACACAGCCATTTATGTAAATCGCGGCCTCGGTACGACAAGGCTGCCGCTGCGATTTTTGGCCAAACCGGAAATCGCGCTGTTCACGCTGAAGTGCGCTGCATAAAAATAAGACTTTTGTCCTGATGCAGAAACGCCCCTTCCTTAATATGTATATGGGAAAGAACTTATAGGAAGGGTGATTGAACTGCTGATCTACCAAGTCAAACAAGGTGAAACCATATCCAGCATTGCCGCAGATTTCAGAATGAGCACTGCGGCGCTTCTTCAGGCAAACCCCTCTATACATTCGGCTGTCAATCCGGGGCAGAACATCATAATACCGGGACTTCCAGATCCATCCTCCATCCCATTTTCCATTATTGTCTCTATCGGAGCGAAGCAGCTGCAATTATACCGCAACAGCCGGCTCATCCGCACATACCCGATCGCAGTCGGAAAAATATTGACGACTACGCCGACCGGAGAATTTTACATCGTGAACCGCCAGCCCAAGCCCGGCGGCCCTTTCGGCGCTTATTGGCTCAGCCTGTCAAAACTGCACTACGGCATCCATGGGACAAATAACCCCTCTTCGATCGGCAAAGCTGTGTCTAAAGGATGTATTCGAATGTATAATCAAGACGTTATTGAACTTGCAGCAACCGTGCCGAACGGAACAAAAGTGACAATTACGAGGTAGCGGTATCTCATTTGTTTAAAAAACGAGCTGATGATAATATATTACAGTGGGACCTTTAGGGTAAGGAGCGTGTTTATGGATATATTTAAAAATCGTAATTTTGTCCGTTTATTTTTCGCAGCACTCGCTTCTCAAATGGGAACGACTGTAGGTAATATGGCTTTCGCTTTTTACTTGCTGGACCATTTTTCCAGACAGCCGGCATACACGACTTTGGCTGAGCTGATGTATTCACTGCCGACAGTTTTCGTATTTCTGATTGTCGGTGTCGCAGCTGACCGGCTTGACAGGAAAAAGGTCGCAGAGAATTGTGACTGGATCAGAGCCGGACTGACGATCGTATTGTTTGCCGCATTATACAGCGGGAGTATCCCTCTCGTGTTCTGTATTTTGTTCATCAGAAGCGCCGTGACAAAGTTCTTTTTCCCGGCAGAAGCCAGCCTTGTACAAGCTATCCTGCCTAAGGAGCATTATGCGAAAGCTGCGGGGCTTAATCAAATTCTGTTCAGCATCTTTATGGTATTCGGCGTGGGTATAGGTGCATTTATGTATAAAACGATCGGCATTCACGGAGCGATCATTCTTGATTTTGTCAGCTTTATTGTGTCAGGCTGTCTCATCCGCGCCTGCCGCATTCCAATAGAAGCCCGTCAGCCGAACGGTCCTTTTAAATGGGGAGATTCAGTGCTTAAAGATTCGGTCGCAGATTTTAAAGAAGGTATCGTGTATATTGTCAAAAACAAATTGCTTGCTTCACTTATTTTCGGTTTTTTCATCTTTGGATTTGTCAATGGCGGATTTGCCGTACTGCCGATGTTTACAATGAAGTACGGACTTGCGCCTGACAATTATGAATCGCATACTTCCATCTTTACGGTCGCTCTCGGCTTTGGCTTGCTTGCCGGAAGTGTCGCCGGAACGGTCATCGCCAAGAAGGTCAAGCCGCATCATTTAATGTCGGTTCCTATTTTGGCAGCCGGGCTATTGATCTTTCTGCTTGGCTATACAGATAACCTGTGGATCTATTATGCGACTGCTTTCGTGCTTGGCATGTGTATCGGCCCCGTCAATATCGCTATCGGCGGCTGGATGCCAAAAATCGTCCATCCGAAAATTATGGGCCGTGTGAGCGGCTGGCAAGACCCTTTTATGATGTTTGCCCAGTCCATTACACTCGGTTTGGTCGCCCTGTTATTCCCGAAGATCGTTTCCAATATTGATTACCTTTATTACGGTATGGGAGCCGTTATTTTGATGGTGTTTGTGTTCTATTTTATCGCTCTTCCGAAATACAGCGCCGAGGCAGCCGAGATCGATGTTCAGAAATCGTTAAAGGCCGAATCCAGAAAAACGGCGAAATCTGTCTAATAAAGGAAAAAAATGCGCCCTTTTCATCAGAAAAAGGCGTATTTTTTTAATCAATATTTGCATTTCAACGCTAAAAAAGTATAATCTATATAAGAACTTGATCAATGCAAAGGAGAGAAATAATGGACGACCACGCTTATTCGAAAGAGCTGCAGCCAACCATCGAGAATCTTTCAAAAGCTGTTTATACTGTGAACCGCCATGCAAAAACCGCCCCCAACCCTAAATACCTTTATCTGCTGAAAAAACGGGCTTTACAAAAGCTTGTGAAAGAAGGCAAAGGGAAGAAAATAGGGCTTCATTTTTCAAATAATCCCAGGTTTAGCCAACAGCAGTCAGACGTACTTATCTCTATCGGAGACTACTATTTTCACATGCCTCCAACAAAAGAAGACTTCCAGCATCTTCCGCATTTAGGTACGTTAAATCAATCGTACCGCAATCCTAAAGCACAAATGTCTTTGACAAAAGCGAAAAACTTATTGCAAAAGTATGTGGGCTTAAAGGAAAAACCAATTGCCGCAAACAGGCAGCAGCCCGCTTATCATAAACCCGTGTTTAAAAAACTCGGTGAAAGTTATTTTTAATTCTGCAAAAAGCCGATGCTTAAACGCATCGGCTTTTCTCTATTCCATGACGTATGTATCGACTTTTTTAATCAATTCACTGATTTCCGGTTTGCTGATTTGTTCGTCTGCCCCGACGACCTCTCCCCGATGTCGCAGATCATCTGTAATCAGGGACGAAAAGATCATAATCGGCACATCAGAGCTTTTCGGGTTATCCTTCAGAAGCTTTGTCAAACGGTGGCCGTCCATTTTCGGCATCTCAATGTCACTGATGATCATGTCAACATGCTCTGACAGGTTTGCTCCGTTGTCCGTGAGATTCATCACATAATCATACGCCTCTTTGCCGTTTTCGAAGGCAGCGATCTCATTGTAGCCGGCCTCGGTTAATTCATCCGTCAGCAAACGCATCAGAAGTGGCGAATCTTCAACGATAATCAGCTTTTTGCCTGCCCGTCTTTCATCAAACCCTTCTTGGTGAACATGATATGTTTCGACCCCTGAAGCCGATTCAATATCATAAATGATCTTTTCATAATCAGGTAAAAAGATCATTGTGTCTTCGAGTTTAATGATACCGGTCAAATGCCGCTCCATGCCCTGGTTGAGTGAAGTCGGCTTTTCAATGGCCTCCCATGACACCCGGTGGATTTGTGAAACGGAACCGACGTGAAAGACAATTTTCCGTTTGTTAAATTCTGTTACGATATATTTATCGTCTTTTGATCCTTGAGCGTCAACGTCAAAAAATGAATACAGGCTGATGACGGGAAGGATTTCGCCTCTCAGCTTAATCATTCCTTCTACATCCTTGTGAGACTGGGGCACTGATGTCACGTCGACCGGCTGGATAATTTCCCGGACTTTCATCACATTAATGCCAAATGTATTAACGCCTACTTCAAATTTGACGATTTCTAATTCATTTGTGCCTGAATCCAATAAAATATTGTATTGTTGTAAAGACAATTCAATCCCTCGCTATCCGCATTCAGTATTGTACTGTATATATCGGCTGAAAATAGAAAAAGTGAATGTGTTCAGGCCAACTGGCTATGAACTCTTTACAAAAAGATTCATTTTGCCGATACCCCATTGACTTTTTGGCGTCCAGTGGTAAAATAGTCAAGGATTTTTCAGGAAGAAGGGTGTAATGAATGGGTACAGTAGTCATATTCGACCAAGATAAAATGACAGTATTAGAAGATATCAGCAAAACGGCTTATCTGCGGATGAAAAAAGAAGCAGAAGATAGTCTTGATAAGCCCTCCCCGTATTTCGTATGGCAGGAAGATCTCAGCTTTGAATACGGTTATTGATGAACATATCACAATAGATAGATCATGATACAATGAAGACAATCATTTCAGCTGGTTGTCTTATTTTTTTCTGAAAGAAGGTATGTTTTCACATATCGGACATATACTCGGGTTAGACCAATTAAATAGATGACAAATGCTCAGCTAATGGTAAAATAGGATAAACTCAATATATAGTGTAAGGTGATGAATTATGGAACATTTGCTTAATCCGAAAGTAAAAGAAATCGAAATTTCAGGAATTCGCAAATTCTCAAATCTTGTAGCCCAATACGAAAACGTCATTTCGCTTACCATCGGCCAGCCGGATTTTTTCACGCCGCATCATGTCAAAGCAGCTGCAAAAAAAGCAATCGATGAGAATGCAACGGCTTATACACCGAATGCGGGCGGGCTTGAGCTGAGACAGGCCGTTCAGCTTTATATGAAGAAAAAAGCCGATTTGAACTATGAAGCTGAAACTGAAATCATCGTCACAACGGGGGCAAGCCAAGCGATTGACGCCTCTTTGCGGACGATTTTATCTCCCGGCGATGAAGTTATTCTGCCCGGACCGATTTATCCGGGCTATGAACCGATTATCCGCATGTGCGGCGCCATTCCCGTCCACGTTGATACGACGACACACGGCTTTAAGCTGACGGCGCGTCTTATTGAAGAATCAATAACGCCGAAAACAAAATGTGTCGTGCTTCCTTATCCGTCAAACCCGACCGGGGTGACGTTATCTGAGGAAGAGCTGAAGAATATCGCAGCCGTACTGAAGGGCAGAAATGTGTTTGTTTTATCTGACGAAATTTACAGCGAATTAACCTTTGACAGACCTCATTATTCTATTGCATCGTTTTTGAGAGACCAGACGATCGTGATCAACGGCCTCTCAAAATCACACAGCATGACAGGCTGGAGAATCGGGTTCATTTTCGCTCCGAAAGAAATTGCAAAGCATATTTTAAAAGTGCACCAATACAGCGTCACATGCGCGTCATCCATCTCCCAAAAAGCGGCGCTTGAGGCGGTGACAAACGGTGTTGATGATGCGCTTATCATGAGAGAACAGTATAAAAAGCGGCTTGATTATGTATATGACCGTCTCATTTCAATGGGACTTGACGTTGTAAAGCCGTCAGGTGCCTTTTATATCTTCCCTTCCATTAAATCATTCGGGATGTCATCGTTTGATTTTAGTATGGCGCTTTTGGAGGATGCAGGTGTGGCGCTGGTGCCCGGCAGCTCGTTTTCAAAGTTAGGTGAAGGATATGTGAGGCTGTCATTCGCATATTCACTGGATACATTAAGAGAAGGCTTGGACCGGCTGGAAGCATTTGTTTTAAAAACGAGAGAATCCATGCAGACTATTTAAACAACGGCATAACGCCGTTGTTTTTTTATTGTTTTGGGAATGAAATTTTAAAGGCTGTGCCTTTATCCGGTTTGCTGTCTACTTGAATGGCTCCCTGATGATTTTTAATCAGATTAAACGTTACCATAAGCCCCAGTCCGGTTCCTTTTTCTTTTGTCGTTAAAAACGGTTCTCCTATTCGTTTCAGCACGTTCTCCGGTATACCGTCACCCTCGTCTTTTATCGTCACGTTAACGGAATACTCGTCTTCTGTCATGAGAATGTGAACCGTTCCGCCATCAGGCATGGACTCGACCGCATTTTTAATCAAATTGATAAACACCTGCTTCAGCTGGTTTTGGTCGCCGTTAATATACACGCTGTCCTGACCGTATTCCGTCTTGATGAAAGTTCCTTTGAGATTTGCCTGTGTTTCTAGGAGAGCCGTCACTTCGCTTATGATTTTCTTCAGGTTTACACGCTCTTTAACGGCGTTTTGCTGTGGTTTGGCAAGCATCAAAAGCTCGCTCAGGATTAATTCGATTCTGCTCAGTTCAGAAAACACAATCTCAAAATAATGCTCATTGCCTTCCATTGTAGGCTTCATCAGCTGTAAAAAGCCTTTAATGGCCGTCAGCGGGTTGCGGATTTCATGGGCAATTCCCGCCGCGAGCTGCCCTGCAATGGACAGTTTTTCCGACTTCAGCATTAATTCCTCTGTCTGCTTCCGCTCGGAGATATCACGCAGAATAACTTGTACGGCCGTTTCTCCGAAAAACGTCGTCGGGATACAGACCATCTCCGTATAGATCAGCCGATTTTTAAACGTAAACCAAGATTGTTTAATGATTTCGGACTCGGTCTTCCGTTCGATAATGTTTTGGACGCGTTTCCTCACGCTGTCATGATCGCAAGGATGAAGCTGGTCATAGACGTTTTTCCCGATTAAATCTTCATACGTTGCCGCCTCAAACAGTGAAATACCCGATTCATTCATGAACACCCATTTGTCATTATGAATAACGGCAATCGTGTCGATGGAATTTTGAATGAGCAGCTGATAACGCTCCCTGCTTTTTTGCAGGATCGTTTGAAATTTTTTCCGTGAAGAAATATCAATCAGGAGAAGCAATTCAGCCCGCTGATTTTTGTATGTCGTTGGAGCCGCTTTCACCTCTAAATGAACGGGTGTGCCGTCAAGCCTTTTCCACGTCTGTTCAATCATTCCGACTTCCATTCCTTTTTGCATGCGCACAATTCTGTTTTTCACGATGTCATGATATTCTTCCTCGATAAATTCATAAGATCGCCTGCCGATCACAACATCCTTGCTTTCGGCTCCCAGCATTGCAAGCATCGCATTGTTTGCGTACGCTATTGTACCGTTGATGCTGACGTATAAAGGGTTGGGAAGCATTTCAACAAGACGTTCAAATTCGCCGTTTTCAGCCGCCTCTGCTGACTGTTCTTCTGCCTGCTGCTTCTTTTGCTCACAGATGAGAGGCATGCGGGGCGTTTCTTCCTCAAGCACCTTGATCTTAAGGATGATTTCCCGCTCTGTTCCCTCCATTTGCGGTGTGACAATTTCCACACCCGCTTCAAGCCATACGATGGTATGATCTTTTTTAATAAGACGAAAGGTGCACGGCATTAAATGATGCTCGTTATAGAAATAACTTTCAACCAAAAACTGATCTTCCTCATGCAGAAATGTTTTGAGAAATGATCCCATCATCTCTTCCTGGGAATAGCTGAAATATGATTTGCAGTTTGCAGAAATATACATAATGCGTCCGTTAGAAGTTAAGACGGCATGAATATCAGTTTTCGATTGAAGCTGTTTTACATGCTGAGTATCCTGTTCCACAGAATCCCTCCTTTGCATTATACTCGCACTGCAGGCTGCCCACGGACTGATAGTAAAAGAATTTCCACTAGATTGATTCGCTAAAAAATGAGTATTCTCCTTCTATTCTAATTGTGAACGTCAATTTTCCTGAATGAAAGAAAGGGCGCACGATATGTTCGGCCGCCCTTTCTTTTGTTATTTTTTATTGTATTTCTTTTCAAGTTCTTTGTAAGCGTCAATTGCTCCCTTGGCAATATTTTTGCTGACGGGATCGTGATCATCTTGAACTGAGGGAACAACGACGCTGAATGCCACTTTTGGATTTTCTGACGGATAATAACCGACAAAGGTCAGGTTATACGGCTCTTTTCCCCACCAGTTTCTGTTCGTGCCGTAATAGTGCGTCTGTGCGGTTCCCGTTTTTCCGGAAACATCAGCGCCGGAACCTTGGAACGTTGTATAAGCCGTACCTTGAGGTGAGCTTGTGACCAATTTCATTCCTTTATGAACTTGGTCAAAATCACTCGGACTGTTATTGACTTTGTTCAATATTTTGATATCACGCTGTTCAATCGCTTTCCCCAGTTTGTTTTTGCTGTCCGGTTCATGAATGCTTGTGACGATCCGCGGCTGGACGCGATATCCGCCGTTTGCGATGGCTGAAATATATTGAGCCATTTGAAGCGGCGTATATGTATCAAATTGTCCGATCGCAAAGTCCAGCAGCAATCCCCCGACCACTTGCGGATTGGACTGCATTCCCGCTGATTCCTGAGGAAGATCAATCCCGGTTTTCACACCCAGGCCGAATTGGGCGTAGTAGTTGCGCATTTTCTTAATATCGTCTAATCCGGCAGGCAGCGTGCCGTTCGGGATGTAGGTAATGCCCGCGATATGCATGGCAACATTAAACATATACACGTTTGAACTTCTTTGCAGCGCGGTCAGCTCAGTGATGGGTCCCATTTGTGTCCACGATTGTTTTTTCGTGTTGTCTTTAAACGTAAGAGGTGCATCGACAAACGTTTTATAATGCGGAAGGCCGCTTTGATACCCCGCGAGAACAGTCGCTCCTTTAACAGAAGAGCCCATCTCATATTGGGTCGTAAATGATCCGATCGCAAAATCCTGAATTTTATTTGTTTCCAGATCGATGCGTTTCCCCGCCATTGAGAGAATATCCCCGTTGTTCGGATCCATCATGACGGCAAACCCTCTGTCAACCATATAGTTGCCTGCAGCGCGGCTTCTTCTCAGCTCTTTTTCAATTACTTTTTCTACTTTCGACTGCAGTTCCATATCAAGCGAGAGCTGCAGGTCGTAGCCTCTGCTGCCTTCATCGACGGGCTTTTGGCTGACGACCTCACCTTTGCTGTTTTCCACATACTCTACTTTTTCTTTATGAGCATTTAAATAGTCCTCATACTGATATTCGATGTAGCTTTTTCCCACTCGGTCATTCAGTGAGTAGCCTCTTGTGACATAGTAATCTTTCCGTTCACCCAACAATCCCTGTTCCGGGGTCGTCACACCGCCGAACAGAGAGTACAGCGTTTTGTCGTAAGGATATTTCCGCGTCCAGTCATTGATTACGTCAATGCCGGGGAGCTCTTTCAGGTTCTCGGATACGATAGAAACTTCTTCATATGTCAGATCGCTTTTCGGTTTCTGCTTATTGTTTTCATGCTCGTCAAGCAGCGACCCGCTTTTTCCGTTTCCGTTAAGCTTATTAGGGTCCATTGATTTGACGACTTGCGGCTGATAGGCGTTGCCACTTGAAAAACGCGTATAAATCGCCGCGATTTCCAGCTCTTTTTTATCTTTTTTGATCGCGTCAATCTCCTGCTTCGGAACGCGTTCAATCTGGCGTTTGTATACTTCTTGCGGTTTCAGGCTGTTTTCTGAATCCTTCATAAGCTTTTCCGCCTTCTTCGGATGTGCCGCCAGCCAGTAATCAATGATATTTCGATCCTTCATAAATTCAGTATCAATATGGATCAGTGCGGCGAGATTTTTTGCCGTTTTCAATTTGTCCTTTGCCGAGGTTTTTGAGGTGGATACATATACAATTTCGGGTACGGCCTGGTTATCAACCGCCACTCTGTTCCGCTTGTCATACATCTTTCCCCTCGGTGTCGGATAATAGGCGGTTTTTGCATTTGCCTTCTCCGCATCCTGGCGATGTTTATCCCCTTCGACAATCTGGACGATACCGAGTTTAAAAATAAGCGCCGTAAAGAGAAAGAAAACAATCAAGAAATAAAGATTCATTCTCAACGCTCTGTGCTTTTTGGTTTTTTTCTTTGGTTCGCGCGCGACTTCAGCCACTTCCCGTTACACCTCTCAAATCATTCAATATATTTACATAAACAGATTTTAATTGTAACATTTTTGTAAAAGTTGTTACAGCGAAAAAGGGTAAAAAAAACTGTCAAGATCAAATTATCTTAAAATATATCTAACGCTTCAAATAATTTGAAGACATGTAACAGAACCATAAAAATAAATACAGAGCGTTTTTCCCTGTATAAAGCCTTCCGGCGT
Source organism: Bacillus sp. YC2 (assembly GCF_019891195.1). Taxonomy (NCBI): domain Bacteria; kingdom Bacillati; phylum Bacillota; class Bacilli; order Caryophanales; family Bacillaceae; genus Bacillus; species Bacillus sp. YC2. Next base: position 310,150 of record NZ_JAHXDO010000002.1, read on the forward strand.
CTCTCAGTTACAAATATGACAATCCTCCGTTGTCAAAGGAAAAGGCTGGTTCCAATATGACAAAAAAACTATGATAAGATTTTTGGTGTAGAAAAAAACTTCTCTGGGAGGCTATGAACTTATGAAGAAAGCATTTATTTTATCTGCTGCCGCGGCAGTCAGCTTATTTACATTCGGAGGCATCCAGCAGGCATCTGCAAAAGAATTGTCTTGCCAACACGTGGTCACTGTAAAAACAGGAAATACAGTACAGCACCTGACGCTTAAAGAGGCATCCGCAAAGCTACATATGAAAACAAGCGTTAAAACGTTAAAGGTCAAAAATGAAAAAGAATTAAAGCAGCTTCTTCAAAAGCACGCGAAGCATTCAGATATGACAATTAAAGATGTTCAAAAAAATACACCGGCGAAAACGGCTCCGACGGCTTCAGAAAAACCGAAAGCCGGGCAAAGCCAATCGGCTGACAACGCAAAGCAAACAGATAAAACAAACAGCAGCACAACGGCCGCTCCTTCATCTGTAAGTGCGTACGAAAAGAAAGTCGTTGAATTGACAAATGCAGAGAGACAAAAGCAAGGCTTAAAACCTTTGCAGATTGATGAAAAACTAAGCAAATCAGCGCACGCAAAATCACAAGATATGAAAGACAAAAACTATTTCGATCACCAAAGCCCTACTTATGGCTCACCTTTCGATATGATGAAGTCTTTCGGAATCACTTATAAAACTGCTGGTGAAAATATCGCCAAAGGACAGCCGACTCCTGAAGCTGTCGTTAAAGCATGGATGAACAGTAAGGGCCATAGAGAAAACATCTTAAATCCTGAGTTTACTCAAATCGGTGTCGGTTATGTGGCATCAGGCAACATCTGGACACAGCAATTTATCGGAAAATAAACAAAAAAGATTGCCCCTCCGGGCAATCTTCAGATTAAAGAGAAAGTGGGGGTTTTAAAGACGTATGTCAAAGAAACCCTCCTTTTTTTAATTTCTTTCGTTCTGAGACACAAAATATGGTGTTCCTGCATGTGGAATCAAACCAGTATATTGTGTGGTTAAAATTTCAAAAAGGCTGTCGAGGTTTTCTCGACAGCCTGAAGATTGCCCCTCCGGGCAATCTTTTGCCTGTCGAAAAAGTGGCTGAGACGGCGCAAAAAGCGCTCAAAACCGGTGAACCCGGAGACGGCAAAATCTTTATTTATGAAATTCACAACAAAATCAACATCCGTACGGGCGAAGAAGGGCCTGACACTTTATAAATTTATAAAAATTTGAGCTCCCGGCACAGAGGTGCCGGGAGCTTTTTTGTAAAATCTCAAACGTGATGATTAAATTGGTTTTGCTAGCCTTTACTTCTTTAGTAATACTTCATTTAATAAAAAGTAGAATTTACCTATTTTTTGTTGAATACTTTTTCAAAATTCAGTAATATAGTAAATATGTTTCTAAATAAATGAAGGAAGGAAGGAAGGAAGGAAGGAAGGAAGGAAGGAAGTTTCAATTGAAAAAAATTGTAATGACACTATTCACAGTTGCTCTTTTGACATTCGGGATTTTCTCAAACAGTTCAGAAGCGTTAGCCATGACTTCAAAAGGAGCAATTAAATTCCAAACAGATGCTAATACTTACTCAAAACACGCTACTTCTATTGTCGTAACAGGTACTGTTCCTACAAAATATGAGGTAAACTGGGGTGTTAGAGTTCTTCTTGTCAATAAAAAAGGAGATGTAGTCAAAGATATAGATGTTAATGGCCGTAATATTCGCAGTTTTAAAGTGAGCTTTTTGACAAAAAATATTCCAGCAGGCAAGTATGATGTGGTGGTAGCATTGACTTGGGGAAATCAAACCCATAGAGGAGAACTGAAACACTATATTACTGTACAACATTAAAATTCATATTATTAACAAATGGGTTTAACGTTGATTTCATCTGGAATTCAAAAAACAGCATGTAATGATGAAATCTCTGAATCGAGGATGTTTTCGTAAATCTCTTGGATTTTTTACGATACATCCTCTTTTATTTTTCAGTTTTGCTAGAAGGCTAATCTGTAGAGTTTCAATTTCGGATGCCAAATTATTAGGTTTTAATTGCGGGAATACGAACTCGATTTATTGCTATTACATTTGGGTTACTCGAATTCATAGTTTGAATCAAACATGATACATCCTACTGTTGTAAAGTTGTATTAATCCTAATAATTATTCGGAAATCCCCCTTTATAATAGACAGTCAGCATCAAACAAACGAGGGGGATTTTCCAAACAGTAGAACATTATAAACGGATACACGTTAATACATTATCCTGCCAAGTTCCTGTCTTCATTAAAGGCTCTAAGAATACAAGGTTTGCAGATCATTGTTTATAAAACACCATCAACAATACTGTAAGCCTTCGCTTCCTTAGCATCCATAAAATAGTCGCGTTCGGGCAATCTTTTTTATTTCACCCAAAGCTTATAAATGCTTTGAGTCCCGCTGTTTTCCTCGCCCTGTGCCGCAAGTTTATCGTATAACGATTTGGCAAGCGCCAAGCCGGGCATGTCCTCTCCCATCAGTTCCGCTTCCTCAAGGGCAATTCCCATGTCTTTAATGAAATGTTTGACATAAAAACCGGGTTCAAAGTCGCCTTTCAGCATACGGGGAGCGAGGTTTGACAATGACCAGCTTCCGGCAGCTCCGGTTGTGATGCTTTTGAGCACATGTTCCGGATTCAAGCCGGATTTTTGAGCATATGCCATCGCCTCAGCCACTCCGACCATTCCGGCCGCAATCGCGATTTGGTTGCACATTTTTGTGTGCTGCCCGCTTCCTGCCGGCCCTTGATATTGAATGTTTTCACCCATTACATTAAAGATCGGGAGGCAGGCTTCAAACGCTTCTTTGTCTCCGCCGGCCATAATGGCAAGCGTTCCGTTTCGGGCGCCGATATCTCCTCCCGAAACAGGTGCGTCAATGGCGTATATTGATTTTTGCTGCGCCTGTTCTGCTATCTTTTTGGCAAGGGACGGTTTTGATGTCGTCATGTCAATGACATATGTCCCCTCTTTTGCATGATTGAGAATCCCATTTTCGCTTAAATAAATGTCCTCAACGTCACTCGGATAGCCGACCATTGTAATGATGACATCAGCTTCCTCTGAAAGGTCCTTGACCGTCTCCTTCCAGACAGCTCCCTTGTTGAGGGTCGGATCTGCTTTTTGTTTTGTCCGCGTATACACCAGGACTGGATAGCCTGCTTCTAAAATATGGGACGCCATACTGTTTCCCATCACGCCTAAACCGATAAAACCGACTGTTTTTTTCAATGCGCTTTCCTCCCTGGTGATCGATTCACATATCATTCTTCCATTTCTAGATTACCATATTACAGATCGATTCTATAGAGTGAAAAAGAGTTCGGCTACAGTGTGAATTTAGAGATGGCGCCGACCAGTTCCTCGCTTGCGCTTTTTAACAGATCTGTCGATTGTTTCACTTTTTCGAGCGTAACCAGCTGCTCATCCGTCGAGGCGTTCACTTCTTCCGCCGCGGCCGCAGATTCCTGCGAGATGGCGGAAATGCTTTGAATGGCTTCTGAGATAGCCGCTTGTTCTTCGCTCATCTTTTGAATGTCATGATAGATATGGTCGATTCCCTGAACGAGTGACTGCATTTCAGTTGTAATGAGATTGAGCACTTCGCCCGTTTCATGAATGGCGCTGTTTTGTTCATCATTCATTCTGCTTGCCTCTGTCATGGCATGAGATGCCTCTTTTGTTTCTGATTGAATCAGCCGGACCGTCTCACTGATATGCTTCGAAGAAAGGGCGGATTGTTCAGCGAGCTTGCGGACTTCTTCTGCAACCACGGCAAATCCCCGCCCGCTTTCTCCGGCTCTGGCCGCTTCAATGCTCGCATTTAACGCAAGCAGATTCGTCTGGTCAGAGATCGCTGATATCGCCGTTACGACTTCCTCTATGTTTTTCGTTTGATTTTCCAGATCAGTCAGCATTGTCTCTACTTTTTTCGTTTCGGTATTGGCTTCGTTTGACTTCATCAGCAGCTGGCCAAGCGCGTCCAATCCTTTGTAGCTGGCATCCTCTGATGATTTTGAAAGAGTTTTAATGCTTCCTGCGCGGTCAGCGATTCCTTTCATTTTGCTTGAAAGATTTTCGGATTTTTCATTGATCGTTTCAACCTCGGACGCCTGCTCTGTCGCTCCGGCGGCAACTTCTTCTATCGCTTTTGCGATTTGCCCGCTCGTTTCATTCGTCTCTTGTGATATGACGGTTAATTGTTCTGACGTGTCGGACACTTGTTCAGAAGAGGCTTTGACCTGCTCGACCATCGATTTCATATTTTCAACCATCTGGTTAAAGTCTTTTGTCAATACGCCTACTTCATCTCTTGATTTCGTCTGTGCATGAACGGTTAGATCTCCGGCAGAAACTGAGTTCGTTTTTGCGATCAGCTGCTGAATCGGACCGGTAATTGTTTTAGCCAGAAAATAGCTGAGCCCGATCGTTATGATAAGAGCGATCAGTGACATGAAAATGCCCACTGTGTTCATTCGGTCGGCGACCCCCATCAGCTGATCTTTGTCAAACTGCGTCCCGACCTTCCAGCCTGTTTCTTTTATCGTTTGATAGACGATCATTTTCCCCTGCTGCTCTTGAATCCCTTCTTTTCCGGAGCTGATTACTTTTAAGGCTTGATCGTCCGAAATATTTTTCCCTTGTTCTGACGGATGTGCCAGAAGAGCTCCATTCTCGTCAGCCAAAAATGCAAACCCTTTATACGGAACCTTTTGCTTATTGACCATGCTTTGAATGGAGGACAGTTTAAGGTCTAAGCTCGCGACTCCGATAACTTTTCCGCCGTTTTGAACCGCTTTGGCAGCTGTAACAATCATATCTCCGGTTACAACGTCTTTATAAGGCTCAGTCCACACAACACGATCCGGCTTTTCAGCTGCCAGCTTATACCACGATCTGTTTGTCGGATCATAGTCTTTGGCAAAATCGGCCTTTGGATATGTAATCATTTGCTTTCTTTCGGTTCCGACGTATGCGAGAGCAACATACTTGTCATTTTCTTCAATCTGCTTTAATTCATCATGAAACAGCTGGGCGGTATCCTTCTTCTCCTCCGTTAAGAATGAACGGGACAATTCACCGTTTGCTAATCTCAATAAAGAAATTTCATAATTCTTCAATTGAAGCTCGATGTTTTGTCCGAGTGAATTTGTGACGTTCTGTGTCGTATGTTTCGCTTCATCCGTCATCATCGGTTTTAATGTCAGATAAGAAGAAACCGTTAAAAAAACAACCGTTAATATAAGCATTGCCGATACAAAAACAGCAATTTTGATATGCATTTTTTTAAACATACCCATCCCCTCCTGAGAGTTATATCGGTCTTTTGACTAAGAAAATGAATAAACTCTTGGAATAATTATCTGAAATTTCATCTTTTCTTCTCTTTACATTACGCCCGTTGTAAACGGCTTAAATCGTATTCATGAAAACAAAAAAGGGCTGTCCCGCTGACAGCCCGCTTTTACGTAAAATATTCGATTTTCGCCTTCGGAAAATAGGTTTCAATATAAGACTCGAGCGTTTCCCGCAGAGCATGCTCTTCATCCTTTTGATAGATGTACTTGCCGATTCCGTAGCGTCCCCACTTGTACCTGCGTTTTTCTTCATCAAGCTCAAGCTTTGATTTCGGATAGTTTTTTTCAATCACCCGTTTTGCCGGTTTCGTAAAACGATGCTGAATCAATTCAAACGTGATATCATGCCGTACATCCTCATCTAATGCGGCGTCCAGCTTTTTAAATAACTCCTTATAGCCTTCTTCCCAGCCTTCATGAATATAAATCGGAGCGACGATGAAACCGAGCGGATAGCCTGCTTTAGCAATCTTTACAGCCGCTTCTATCCGTTTATCGAGCGGGGATGTTCCGGGTTCAAAGTTTTTGATCACATAATCCGCATTGATGCTGAATCTGAACCTTGTTTTTCCATTATGCTTGGCGTCCAGCAAGTGATCAACATGATGGAACTTTGTCACAAATCTGAGCTTTCCCAACTCGCTTTGGCCGAAATGCTCAATTGCTCTTTTTAACGTATGGGTCAGGTGGTCGATACCTACGATGTCTGACGTACATGAGGCTTCAAACCTTGTAAATTCCGGAGCCCGTTCTTTCATATATTCATCTGCCTGGTCCAAAATTTCCTCGACATTAACATACGTACGGATATAAGGCTTTGACCCCATCGTTGTCTGTAAATAACAGTAGTGGCAATGCCCCATACAGCCTGTTGCAAACGGAATTGCATATTCGGCTGATGGTTTAGAAGAATCGAATTTTAACGTTTTACGGACGCCGATGACTAATGTTGATTTCGCGTTCCTGTACTGCTGCAGATGGTTTTTTCCCGGAATATTCCGAACTTGATTGTGCGATGTCGTTTCTCTAATTTCTAGTCCCATATTTTCGAACTTATTTTTTAACTCTTGTCCTAACGGGTATTCCAGCGCTCTCGGTTCGATATAAACAAGCTGCGGAACAAACGGCTTCAGCATGGAATGACACTCCCTTTTTACGTATTCTCATATGGTTACTTTTCGCTAAAGGGGAGCGGATATGTGTTGTAAACATTTCCTTCACTTATTGATATTGATTATCGTCAAAAAGCTCATGATACAGCGCTTCAGCTTCTTCGTAAGTAGAAAAGACAGCATCGTCCTCTGCGAGCGGGTGATAGGTTTCGTATAAAAACAGTGACAGTTCCCCCTCGTGATACGGGTGATGGACGATTTCCGCCTCTTTAATATGGGCAACATTGGCGGCATGCGGATTGCGGTAAATCACATAGACCGTATCTCCCGCCCCAAACGGTTTTGTCATTGTAATCCCTCCTGTTGAAGGTTATTGTTCCCTCCTTCTTTTCGAATATGAAAAAAACCAGACGGATTCATGTCCGTCTGGTTTTCTATTACTTATTGAAAGTTTCTTTTACGAACGCAACAACTTCTTCTGTCGTGCTCATAGATAAGATTTTTTCTTTAAATGACTGAGCTTCTTTTTTAGAAAGCTTGCTGATCTGCGTTCTTGCCGGAAGGATGGAAGTTGCACTCATTGAGAACTCATCCAAGCCAAGGCCGAGAAGAATCGGAATCGCAATTTCGTCTCCCGCCATTTCTCCGCACATACCGACCCACTTGCCCTCTTTGTGAGCGGCTTCGATCACAAGGGTGATGAGGCGGAGAATCGCTGGATTGTATGGCTGATACAGATAAGCAACACGCTCGTTCATACGGTCAGCAGCCATCGTGTATTGGATCAAGTCATTTGTTCCGATACTGAAGAAATCAACTTCTTTAGCAAACTGATCTGCGATGACGGCTGTTGACGGAATCTCTACCATCATACCGACTTCAATGTCGTCAGAAACCGTTACGCCGGCTTTCACGAGTTTTTCTTTTTCTTCAAGAAGAATCGCTTTTGCCTCTTTAAACTCGTTTACTGTCGCAATCATCGGGAACATGATTTTTAAGTTTCCGTATGTACTTGCACGAAGCAGCGCACGAAGCTGAGTTCTGAAAATCTCTTGCTCTTCAAGGCAAAGACGGATCGCTCTGTAGCCTAAGAACGGGTTCATTTCTTTCGGCAGCTGCAGGTAAGGAAGCTCTTTGTCGCCGCCGATATCCAATGTCCGTACGACAACTGATTTTCCTTCCATGCGCTCCAGAACTGTTTTATAGGCGTCAAATTGCTCTTCTTCCGTCGGAAGCTGGTCGCGCCCCATGTAAAGGAATTCCGTACGGTAAAGCCCTACAGCTTCGCCGCCGTTTTCCAGAACGCCTTTTACATCATCAGGCGTACCGATGTTGGCTGCAAGCTCTACATGGTGGCCGTCTTTTGAAACAGTCGGTTCATTGACGAGCTTCGCCCACTCAGCTTTTTGCGCCAGATAAGCGTTATGCTTTTCTTCATATTGTTTTACGATTTCAGCTGCCGGATCAATGATGACATCGCCATTGATTCCGTCAACGATAACCGTAACACCGTTTTCAATTGTGCCAGTAGCCGCTTTTGTACCGACGACAGCCGGGATTTCAAGCGAACGGGCCATGATCGCGGAATGTGAAGTACGGCCGCCGATATCAGTCGTAAATCCTTTTACAAACTCACGGTTTAATTGCGCCGTGTCAGACGGTGTCAAGTCTTCAGCCACGATAATAACCTCTTCTGAGATCATGCTCGGGTTTGGTATTTCAACGCCCAGCAGGTGTCCTGTCACACGTTTTGTCACGTCGCGGATATCAGCCGCACGCTCTTTCATGTACTCGTTATCCATTGATTCAAACATTGTAACGAACATGGAAGCTGTTTCTTTTAAAGCGAATTCAGCACTGACTGATTCTGAGCTGATTTTTTCTTTCACTGGGTTTAACAGCTCAGGATCGCTCAGAACTAAAAGGTGAGCGGAGAAAATGTCTGCTTTGTCTTGTCCCAGTTCTTTTAAAGCATGCTCTTTAATTTTTTCCAGCTCTTCTTTAGAACGTACAATCGCTTCTTCAAAACGGCTTACTTCCGCTTCAGCGTCAGCAATGTTTTTCTTTTCAACCGTTAAGTCCGGCTCTTCAAGCCGGTATGCTTTTGCAATTGCAATTCCGGCTGAAGCTCCTATTCCTTTTAATTCTTGCATTACTCGCCGAGTCCTTCGCTTTTCATTGTTTCTTCTAAAGCGTTAAGAGCGTCGTTTTCGTCTGCGCCGGAAGCAGAGATTGTGATTTCAGCGCCTTTCGCGATACCTAAAGACATAACACCCATAATAGACTTAAGGTTTACTGTTTTTCCGTTATATTCCAAATTGATGTCAGCGTCATATTTGCTTGCAGTTTGTACAAGAACAGTCGCAGGACGAGCGTGGATTCCAGAATCTGCAGTTACTTTAAATGTTTTTTGTGCCATGTTTATCATTCTCCTTTAAATTAAAGCTATTTTACTACACAATATTATATCATACAGCCGTACTTGTCATCTGACAAGCACGGCGTATTTATATGCTTATTTGCCGATTTTCACGATGTCTTTTTGTTCTCTTTTTACTGAACCTTCAGCTGAAATGGCGATCGTTTCACCTTCAGCCAGGTTTGTAAATACAATCGGTGTCATCAGTGACGGCACTTTAGGTTTCACCGCTTCAAGATCGACTTCCAGAAGCTTTTGACCCGGTTCAACGCGGTCTCCTTCAGATACAAAAGAAGTAAACCCTTCGCCTTTGAGGCTGACTGTGTCGATACCGAAATGGATCAGTATCTCTTTGCCGCCGTCAGACTGCAGGCCGATCGCATGTTTTGTCGGGAAAACATTTAATACTTTTCCGCGAACAGGCGATACCACAGTACCTTCTTCTGGAAGAATCGCAAATCCGTCACCCATCATTTTTCCTGAGAATACTTGGTCAGGCACATCGGTAATCGGATGAATTTCACCGGTGATCGGAGAAGCGAACACTTCTTCACCCTGCTCATTTTGGAGCGGTTCGGCGATAACTTCCTCAACCTGCTGGCTGACTTCTTCTTGTGCGGATACTTTCGGATCAGGGCGCGGCGTGCGTCCCGCAATAATATCCTGCATTTGCGTTTTTAAACCGTCAGAGCGCGGGCCGAAAATGGCTTGAATGTTGTTTCCGACTTCAAGAACGCCTGAGGCGCCAAGCTGTTTCAGACGGGCCTTATCCACTTTCTTCTGGTCGTTGACCGTAACGCGAAGTCTCGTGATACAAGCGTCAAGGTGCTTAATGTTTTCCTGATCACCCATTGCCTGCAGGATTTCATAAGGAAGGTCGCCGGCTTCGCCTGAGGCGCCCGCTCCTTCATCCGCAGCCTCTTCTTCACGGCCCGGCGTTTTCAGATTGAACTTCCTGATCGCAAACCGGAAACCGAAGTAGTAAATGACGGCTAACCCTAAGCCGACCGGAATAACAAGCCACCAAGCCGTCCGGTTAGGCAGAATTCCGAACAGGAAGTAGTCAATCAGACCGCCTGAGAAGGTCATACCGATTTTTACATGCAACAGCTGCATGACCATAAAGGAAAGCCCCGCGAATACGCAGTGAATCGCAAACAGGATAGGAGCCACAAACAGGAATGAGAATTCAAGCGGCTCGGTAATACCCGTTAAGAAACTTGTCAATGCGGCAGAACCCATGATTCCGGCAACAAGTTTTTTCTTTTCCGGCTTCGCTTCATGATAGATTGCAAGTGCTGCCGCAGGAAGCCCGAACATCATGAACGGATATTTACCTGTCATAAATGTTCCTGCTGTCAGCTGAACGCCGTCTTTAATCTGCGCCATGAAAATCCGCTGATCCCCGCGGATGATATCGCCCGCCGCATCTTTGTAGCTGAAAAATTCATACCAAAACGGCGAGTAGAAAATGTGATGCAGACCGAACGGAATCAAGGACCGTTCAATCATTCCGAAAATAAAGGCAGCCAAGGTTGGATTCGCTTCCACAAGTCCCGTTGAGAAGGAATTCAAACCGTGCTGAATCGGAGGCCAGATCACTAACATAATAAGACCGAGAATTAATGCGGAAATTGATGTGATAATCGGAACGAAACGCTTACCCGCAAAAAATCCGAGATATTGCGGAAGTTCAATTTTATAAAATTTGTTGAACAATAACGCGGCCAGCACCCCGACGATAATACCGCCGAACACGCCCGTCGCCAAAGTAGGAATCCCCAGCATGTTAATATAGGCCGGATGATTTTCCGCAAAGAACTTTGCCCGTTCAATTTTGTCGGACGGAATGCTTCCGTTAGCCATAAGCACAGCACTCATGGATACGTTCATCACCAAGTATCCGATAATTGCTGCGATTCCGGCAACGCCGTCTCCGTTTGCAAGACCGATCGCAACCCCTACTGCAAATAGAAGCGGCAGGTTGTCAAACACGATTTGACCGGCGCTTTCCATGACGTTCGCCACAAGCTGGACGCCATCATTGCTTAGGAAATGCATTACTTGAATCATATCTTTGTTCTGCATGGCATTTCCAAGCGCGAGCAAAATCCCCGCAGCCGGTAAAATCGCAACCGGAAGCATAAGAGCACGGCCAATTTTCTGGAGAACGCCGAATAATGCTTTAAACATAAAGAATGTACCTCCTCTATTAGCTAGTTTGACCTTACAGCGAAAATTCATGACAACGAATTCATAGGCGCAAGTCTTCAGTTTAACCGTTTACATTTGCCCTTTTACACAACAAAAAAGGCATGAGTAAAAAAGGGTGTGCAAAATAACGGGAACGCTCTTCCCGTTTTTTACCCTCAATCACTCATGCCTGATCGAATCAGTAACACGTTTTTAAAGGCTGAACTGAAATTATGAAATTTTATTGGTTAATCGGTACAGATGAAGCGTGAGATAAACCGCTTCCGCCTCATGAACTGGTTTTTTCAGCATCTGCTGTAAGATTTTTATCAGTTTCCAAGCAGTATTGTAGCATAGCGGATATTCATTTTTCAATAATAACATTAACTTTTCTGGTTCTTTTGTCGGCTCTTCCCGCTTAATCCTGTCAATGGTAAATCTGATGTGCCGGATCAGCCGCAAATAGTGCACGCTTTCTTTATCCACTTTCATTTGAAAAGAGTCCTCAATAACCTGCACGAGCCGGGCCATCAGCTGGGAATGCTGGTTCACCTCCGACAGAGGGCGGTTCGTCAGGGATGAATGAATATGAAGGGCGATAAAGCCGATTTCTCCTTCCGGAAGACAGATCCCCGTCTTTTCATTAATCAGGCCGACGACTTCACGGGCAATTTGAAATTCTTCAGGATAAAGTGATTCCGTTTCCATCAGAAACGGATTTTTGATATCAAAACCCTGCTGCAATCGCTTAACCGCAAAGGCGATATGATCCGTCAGCGCAATATGAATATGCTCATTTAATGAGTGGTTTGTCCGCTTTTTGATATGATAAATGACGTCATTGGAGATGTCGACAAGTGTTTCGTCCACATAACCGAGGAGCTTTTTAAATTGTTTTTGTTCTTTTTCATCCTTTAAGATGAACATCTTGTCATAGCCTTTATCTTCAATGACATCCGCTTGTTTTTTTCCAAAGCCGATCCCTTTTCCGATTAAAACGACCTCACTGTATCTATCATGGGTTGCAATAAGCACATTGTTATTTAATACCTTTTCAACTGTAAAGGACCCATTCATGATCCTCAGCTCCTTTGTCATTCAATACCTCATATCGTACAAAACGAACGGAAAGCGCGTCAATTCTTTTTTTATACGGTCGACCTTTCAATGAGGCGGTATTCAAGAACCTTCTTTGCAGCGGGCTGTCCTCTGATGCTTTTCTCCAGCATGCGAAAGGCCTGCTTTCCCATTTCTTTCGTCTGAATATCAATGGTCGAAATACCGAGCAACCGGCTGATTTCATGATTATCAATGCTTAAAATGGCGACATCTTCGGGTATGCGGGCGCCGTGAGCCCTTGCTTCAAGGTAAAAGCCTGCTGATACTTGATCATTTGCGGCAAAAAGCGCAGTCGGTTTGTCACGCCACTTTTTCCATTTATGAAAAAGCGCTTTACCGTCAAGCATCGTGATCACCTTTTCAACAACCCAGTTCTCCCGATAAGGCTGCCCGATGTCTTTCAGCGCTTCCTTATAAGCCGCGATACGGACTTGGCTGTTCATCCCTTTCTTCCTTGCCAGGCAGATTGCTATTTTTTCGTGGCCTCTTTCTATTAAGTAGTTCATTCCGTGCCGAAATGCTTCTTGATGCGGAATGCTGATTGAGGAAAACCCGGCGGCATCTGCCTGGCAAAGCAGGATCGGGCCTTTCGTGCCGAGCAGTTGCTCATCGGAAATCGCTTTTGAGCAGAAAATCAGGCCGTCCACCTGGCGCTCCTGTAATTGAGATAAGGCAAAAACTTCTTTTTCAGGCTGATAATCAGTCTGGTACAAAGAGAGATGGACGCCCGATGCTTCGGCAGCGTCTGCAATGCCTGCGATCAGGTCTGCGAAATACGGCAGATGAATGGACGGAAGCACCACTCCGATCATATTGGAAAAACCCTTAGATAAATGTACGGCATGGATATTGCGCGTATATCCGAGAGATTCCATCGCTTTTTTCACTTTCAATCTTTTTTCTTCACTTACATACGGATGGTCGTTTAATACCCTTGATACAGTCGTAACGGAAACACCAGCCGCGCTGGCAATGTCTCTGATCGTAGCCACTGCGCTCCCCTTTCTTTTTCCCTTGCTCTGGAATGCGTTTCATACATTAAGATAAAACAAAACACTTTTACTCAGCTTGAAAGGAGAAGAAAAGCGATGGGTATCTTTTGTTTGCTCGGGTTGTGTCTGGCTGTTCTTGGCGGCAGCTTCCTTGCTTTAAAGCCGCTTAAGCAAAAGCATGACATAAAACCGTTTCGGAATTTTGATGATTTTTTTATTTAATACGGGGAATAAAAAAGGACTCTGTGATGAAAAGTCCTTTTTTATCACAAAACGGCTTTCTATTTTAAGATCGTTAATTCCTTCGGATAACGCGTTAATGCTTCAGCACCGTCTTTAGTGACAAGTACGTCATCTTCAATGCGCACGCCTCCGACTTCCGGCACGTAAATGCCCGGTTCGATCGTGTAAACCATTCCTTCTGTCAGCAGCGTATCATTTGTGCGGCTCATTGAAGGATATTCGTGAACCGAAATACCGAGCCCGTGGCCGAGCCGGTGCGGGAAAAAGTCTCCGTATCCCGCTTTTTCTATAATGCCGCGGGCTTTTAAATCAAGGTCACCGATTCTGACGCCCGGTTTGCTTAACTGAAGCGCCTCTTGTTCCGCCCGCAGCACCGTTTGGTAAATCTCTTCTTGCTTCGGGCTGATTGATTGGTATGCAAATGTTCTCGTAATGTCTGAACAATAGCCGTCAAGGATGACGCCTAAATCGAACAGGACGAAATCACCTTTTTTCAAACGGTCTGCCCCCGGATTGCCGTGGGGCTGGCCTGACTTTTCTCCGAACAGCACCATTGTCGAGAAAGACATGCCCTGTACGCCTTTTTTCTTCAGCTCAAACTCGATTTGCGCAAGAACCTCCGTTTCACTGACTCCTTCTTTAAGCGCTGCAACACCGACTTCAACACCGTAATCTGCAAGTTTTGCCGCTTCCCGGAGAATGCTGATTTCTTTCTCATCTTTCACTAGACGGAATTGGTTGAGCGTTTCTTCCGCGGAAACAAACTCAGCGCCGCCTGCAGCCTGCTTGAGTTTTTCTGAACGGGAAAGAGAAATCGAATCCTTTTCTACCGCGATGGAATGCATCCGGACGTCACGTTTCGCAAGCTCGGCTTGTACCATCTCCCATGGATCCTCATGATCTCCGTAACCGATGATGTCATGCTCCCATCCGGCGCTGCGGGCTTGGCCGGCTTCCATTCCCGGGCAGATGAAAAATGGCTCCTGATCCTGAAAAAGAAACAATCCCATTAGCCGCTCATGCGGGTCCGTATAAAAACCCGTTAAATAAAATACGTTTTCCTTTGTATGTATAAACGCCGCCTCATGCCCTTCTTTTTTCAGCCAGGACGAAATCCGTTCTAATCTGTTCATTCCTTTTTCCTCCTTACCATTAGTGACTCTTCTCCCATTCTATCAGTTTTTTGCTGATTTTGCTTTTCATGGCCATTAAAAAACAGCCGCCTTTCGGGCAGCTGTTTTTTTATTTCAATAATCGCAATCCGTTTAAGATGACCAAAATCGTACTTCCTTCATGGCCGATAACACCAAAAGGAAGCTCCATGACCTGCAAAAAATTAGCGCAGATCAACAGGCATATGACTGTCAGTGAGAAAACGATATTCTGCTTAATGATGCGGTTCATTTTTCTGGAAAGCCGGCACATTTTCACAAGTTTATGCAAATCGTTTTGCATAAGGACCAAGTCGGCTGTTTCCAATGCGACGTCCGTGCCGCCGCCCATCGCGATGCCGACGTCAGAAGTTTTTAAAGCCGGCGCGTCATTAATGCCGTCTCCTACCATCGCAATCGTTCCGTATGTTTTTTTAAGTTTTTTAATTTCTTCTACCTTCTGATCGGGCAGACATTCTGCGACAACCGTCGTCATGCCTGCTTCTTTAGCGATGGCAGCCGCTGTTTCCGGGTGGTCGCCTGTAAGCATGGCGGTTTTGATTCCGAGTGCTTCAAGCTCCTCCATAACCGCTTTTGCTTCAGGCCGAATTTGATCTTTCAAGGCAATGCAGCCCGCTATCCGTTCATTTTTTTTAATAAAAACAAGCGTATAGCCTTTATCGTTCAAACCTTTTCCCGTCTTTTCCAAAAATGCAGCGGCCAGATCTTCACCGATGAATCCGGCTTTTCCGATCATCCATTTGGCTCCTGAAACGTCGGCTTGAACACCGAAACCGGACGTTTCGTCAATCGATGTATAGCCTGCGTGCGCGGCGCCGCGGCTCTCAGCAAATTCCGCTATCGCTTTGGCAAGCGGGTGGCTTGATTGCTTTTCAATCGCATAAACCGCTTCTAATACTTCATCTTCATTTACATCTTCCGCAGCTTGGAACGCTTCGACCGCCGGCTGTCCTTTTGTAACTGTACCGGTTTTGTCAAAAGCAATCATTTTGACGCTTCCCAGCTGCTCTAAAAATACGCTCCCCTTTACCAATAAACCGTTGCGCGCCCCGTTAGAAATAAGCGAAAGCGCCGCAGGCATGATGGAAGCAACAAGTGCGCACGGAGAGGCCACAACCATAAATACCATCGCCCGGTAAAAGGTTTCACTCCAGCTCCAGCCTAAAGCGAAATGAGGAACAAATAAAAGCAATGCGACCGCAAAAAGCACGCATTTCACATAGACGTTTTCAAATCGTTCAATAAACGCCTGGGCCGGCGACACACTGTTTTGCGCCGCTTCCACAAGCCTGATAATTTTTCTGAATAAGGAATGTTCATTTGATTTAGTGACACGTACCGTTAATGAACCGTTTCTGTTCACTGTGCCTGTATAGACGGCATCTCCGGCTGTCTTTTCCACCGGCATCGCTTCCCCGGTGAGCGCAGACTCATCCAGACTCGTTGAGCCGGATTCAATGATACCGTCGGCTGCTACGCGTTCGCCAGGCTTTATGACAATCATGTCACCGACTTTAATATCAGCGGCCGGAATCCGTTTTTCTTTACCGCCCACAAGCAGGCTCGCTTCCTCCGGCTCAAGTTTCATTAAGGATGTTAAATCCCGGCTGCTTTTGTTCATCGTGTATGTCTCTAATGCGCCGCTTAATGAAAAAATAAATATGAGGACAGCTCCTTCCGCCCAATACCCGATAAGAGCAGAACCGACAGCTGCAAAAATCATTAGCAGCTCGACATTTAACGCCTTTGTCTCCAGTGTATCCAGAATACCTTCTTTCGCTTTCGCAAATCCGCCGATCAGGAAGGCAAGTATATACAGGGAGACGGACAGACTTTTTGTTTCGCTGAAAAACCAGCCCGCCAGAATGAGGACGCCGGATACGAGGGCTGCGATCAGCTCAGCATGCTGAAGCCACTTTTTCTCAGGCCGTTCTTCTTGTATTGGCTGCTGTGAATTGGTTTGGGTCATTACTTGTTCATTCATTATAGATTCTCCTCTCTAATTGAGAACGCAAATCATCTTCATTTCTCTGATAAAAGCAAAACGGCTGCCTCACAGGCAGCGCTCTTACTGCAATATCGCAGTGTTTTCTTTATTATAGCACGACGGCGGAAGATTTCAATTATAATTGTTTTAATTTCTTTATGATAATAATTATCATTAGCATCTCTTCTGCTTTTCATTATATGCAAAAAAAGCCGAGAGGAAATCCTCTCAGCTTTTATTGTTCTGACCATTTTTTTAACTGTGCTGCCGTCATCGGGCCGACGACCGTTTTTTCAATTTCTCCTTTTTCATTCAGCAGAAACGAAGTCGGAATTGTAATGATACGGTATTCCTTCATCAGCTCGCCTCTGGAATCGAGAACGATCGGGAATGTAAGATGGTGTTGGTTTATGAAGCTTTGAACGGCCTGCTTGTTTTGCTCCGCGTTTACCAGGTTAACCGTCACAAGGCTCACTTGATCAGAATGATGGTTTTCATAATACGTTTGAAACTGGGGCAGTTCTTTTTTGCATGGAGGACACCATGACGTCCAGAAATGCAAAATCGTTTTCCGGCCTTTATGCGGGATCGAAATATCGTCTCCTTCAATCGTTTTCATCATAAAGACTGCAGGAACAGCCTGTTTTCCGGCGGCTTTTGCCTCAGGCATCCAGGCTGCGGCAAGTATGAAAAGAGCTGCACATACAATAAGGCGATTTTTCAGCATATGATCTTCCTTTCATGCGTTTCAGATAGCTTGCCCTTCCTTATTGAAATGTATCAGCTTTTTCAGCTTTCGATGCGAGGCGATCTGCCCCCGCCTGTAAGAAATACAGACACACCAAGCTCTTTGCAAATCGTCGTGTAATGCAAGCTTGTTAAGAGAATCATCCCCGTATTCATTCCGAGAATAATGCCGAGCATTTGCAGATTCGGCATGGAACCAAGCACATACATCATCGTCAGCGCAACAATATGGCTCCACACGTTATGGAAAAAAGCCGTTTTCACATGGCCGATTCCGATCAGGCAAGCCTGAAACGGCATAACAAACAGGTGAAAAAGAAAGTACGGCCATAACAGCTGCAAATAAACCTGCGCTTCCGGAGATTGAAAAAAAAGATGGGTCAGCGGGCCGGCGAATTGAAACATCACCCAAACTGCCGGAATGCCGTAGCCGAATGTAATAAAAATCGACTGCCTCAGCCGTTTCAATACAATATCATATTGAGAAAGCGCGTACGCTTCAGAAATACTCGGGATCATCACGACCATTAATGAATGGGCGATAAACGCGGGAAACGAACCGATCGTTACCGCTACCCCGGCAAGCATGCCGTATTGATCAATCGCAGCTGTTCCGGCAGCCCCCGCCGCCAAAAGCGCCGCTTTCACCAGAAAAGGTTCAATAGCATTGGTCACGGCATGAAAAATGCGCAATCCCGTTGTCGGAATCGAAACGGCCAACAGACGTTTCCGCACATCCCTTCCGCGCAGATGGATATGCTGCTGGCCGGAAATCGCCCTCCGCGCTAAAATAAACTGCGTATACAGGTAAACAAACACCACGAGATCGCTTGCGACAAGCACAAACAATGAAATGAGCACCGCCATGTCAATTTCAAAAGAGTACCATTGAAAAAATACAAACAGACACAGCACTTGAATGATTTTTTTCAGGACATTCGCAACAGCGATTTTCCCCATCTGCTGCACACCCATAAAATAACCTCTGGCGATGGATGTGAAAGCCACAATGGGAATCAGGCCGATAACAATTCCTTTGATAAAAGGATGATACGTATCAAATACAGGAATAAACGGCAGCGCGATGCTGGCAGCGGCGGTCGAAAAAGCGGTAAATATGGCGGTCATTCGGAAAGCATGCCGGAGCATGCTTTCATGCAGCTTTTGGTTTGATTCAGCAATAAATTTTGAAATTGAGATTGGAAGCTCGAGACTTGCTATAACGATAATCAAAAAAATGGTGGGCAGAATACTCATATAAAGCCCCATTCCATGCTCGCCAAGCTCCCGCGCCAATATCATATTCACTACAAATTCCAGGCATTCAGCGAAAAAGGCGGCAATGGATAAAAGGATAATCCCTTTCACAAATCGATTCATGCTGTCTCTCCTTGTCTCTCGTTCTTCCACCATCATATGAGACAAGTTCTGAAAATATTTTCGATTTCTTAAAATTGAAAAAAAGCATAGCCGGGATTTTTCATCCCGCTATGCTTATACGGCAAATACGTGTCTGCCGATTCTTTCGATGATTTTTCTGGAACGGATCCAGTGGTCAGAAGCTGTTTTCGGATTGTAGAAGTACAATGCCTTTGTATCTCTGCCCTGGTTTTCCACCGCCTCTTTTACCGCTGCAATGGAATCCTTATCCGGTTTTTGATTAATACTTCCGTTCGATACCGGCTCAAATGCGTTCCTTTGATAAATAACGCCCCGAATGGTGTCCGGAAAGCCGTGCTTCTCGGTACGGTTCAGCACTACGCTTGCCACAGCCACTTTCCCTTTATAAGACTCGCCTTTCGCTTCTGCGTGAACGAGACGGGACAGAAGTTCTCTGTCAGCTTGGGAATAAACCTTTTTAGACGGATGATACTCAGCCGGCTCCGGCTTGGCTTTTTTCTTTGTATGCGTTGACAGCTTGATCACATTGATTGAATGCTTTTGATCAGCATCTGCCAGCTTTGGAACGGCGCTATTTCGTTTTATATGATTAACCAATGAAGTGCCTTCTTGCTTTGGCTTCTTTGTTAAACTAACTAGAGCTTGTGTATGTTCAATTTTTGTTGCAGGCATAAAACAAAGAAAAAAGACAGCCAAGGCAGCAAATTTTGTCGTCATACGATTTCCTCCTTAAAATACTTCACTACCTTAACAAGAGCAGCACTCAAATTCACGGTTAAAGATTTTCCAGTTCTCCCAAACAGCTATTATGCTGGAAGATGTTCTATAACGGCCTTGTTATTGCCAAGAAAACAGCTGTGATTCACATAAAAATAGCCAAATAGTTGTAAAAACATCCATCGGAGGGAGTTTACAATTTGTTTACATCTGTTACAGGGAGATGAAGTCAGCATCTGAAAATAAAAAAAAGACTCCTCACATGGAGGGGTCCTCAGCTTCTTGGCTGTTCTAAATATTGGAATACGACATCTCCGCCTTGCTGGGCAATGCCGCGAAAATGCTTAAAATCTTCCTGCTTTGATAACACAGCCCGAAATGCAAGAAAGTGTTCTTTTTGCACCCTGAATTCCGGGATTTCCCCGGTGCGGATTTGATTGATACGTTCTGTAATTTCTTCCGGCAGCAACAAAAACAGCCCCCTTTTTCTGCTTATTAACGAAAAACAATATACCATCTTTGCCGCGTCCGGACAATGAATAAGCGGAACAATACCCATATTGCTTTACTTCTTAAAGAAAATACTGCAAAATATTTTCAAACAGGAATTATGATAAAGGAGAGGAAGCTCGTGAAAATTGCAAAGGTTGGAAACGTCATTGAATTTAAAAACGGATTAACCGGTATTGTTGAAAAGGTAAATGAAAATTCCGTCATCGTTGATGTAACCATCATGGATAATTATCGTGATCTTGAATTAGATTCCCTCACTGTCGTTAATCATAAAAACTATAAAATCATCAAAGACTCCATTTAACCCCCCGCACGCAACCCGAACACTTTACATATCCCGCACGCTTTTCAAAAGCTGCCGCCCGGCAGCTTTTTCACATGAAGTCAAACCTCAGTCAGCTCAATAAAAAAGTCCCCGGTCTTACCTTCCCGATAAAGGTTTGTCATCGATGTATAATAATTGGTGATTTCACCGCGGAAATCGAGACCCCGCTCAGGAGCCTGCACCTCGAATGTTTTTTCATACAGAAGGACGGCGATATCAGGATATGCTTCACTGGTTACCTTTAATACAAATGAAATGACACGGCCGCTTTGGCCCGTCCCTTCTTTACAGTTATACATATCCAGCCTTACACCGTTTAAAAGCAGCGGCTCCATGATGTTCACTCCTTCTTTTTACAGGACATGCTATCACGCCGCTGACCGATTTACAATTGATCTGTTTGCCGATAATGAATAATTTAAGTGAAGGCATTTACAAACGTATGTTCCTATTTTATAATAAAACAGACGAGCTGCCATCCAGCACCCGTCACGTGATGTAGCGGCGAGTACAATCCCCCGGGTTTACTCGTCTTTTTTCAAAGCAAAATTCTTTTTATCCAAGGGATGCAGCTTGAAACTCGGAGCTTCGTATTGCATTATTACGATTCCCTATCATTTAGACTGTCCAGTAAAAACTATACAAAAATCCCCCGCCTGAAAAGACAGGGGCCTTTAGATCATTAACGATTATCAATCGTCTCCGGATACATATCATGATTCATCATACGATGCTCAGCCATTTGTTCATACTTCGTTCCCGGTCTGCCGTAGTTTGTGTATGGATGCGTATATACTTCGGAAAATGGACAAAAAAATAGCAGAGTATCGCCAACTGCCCTGCTCGAATCCGTTCAATTTAAGTCCTCCGGTTAACTAGTTGCATGATATATGACCGCCACTTTTCGTTTTGGCTGTCCTCTCCCGATTGCCGTACGCGAGTTGCCGCTCGCCCGGATCATTGGGCATTCATTTAAAAGAACATCCGCATGAACTGCGCGACACTCATATCTGCCATTTTCCGGCCATCAAGCCGAGTTAATGCTATGTATTAGGAAATTCAAAAACAAATGCTTTCGGATGTTTGTCGTCGTATAGGTGGTATCCATCATGCAACTTCGTTAGGCCCTTCTCATCGTAAGCCGCAAATCGGCCCCCGCCCATACTATTGAAGTCAAACAAGGCTACTGTATCCGCTGCGATAAGGCAGGCGTCGTTTATTTCCGTATAAGAAAATTCCACCGCGCCATGTCGAACTAAACGTACTTTTTCCGGCTTGAATGATGTCATGCTGGCAGCACCTCCTGCTCACCAAAAAGTTCAAGTGCCGCAGTGACACTAATTTCCCCGCAGCCAGAGCATGCTCGCCGAGATACTTGCGGCAAGAGCACGTAAAAATCCTCTGGTTTCAAATTGACATACCTATCACTTCCGGCCGCATACACATTAAACCACCCGACTATTGTGCGTAGCCGCCCCCTTTCCGTACTTACCTGCTAAGAACAGCATAAGCTCAACCGCTGACATTGCTGCGATTTCTTCTAAACTCGGAATGCGGCCGTTTTTCGATATTGAATACATTACATTTTCGCTTATTTCGGAATGCCAGCCGATTTCCGGACCGTAAGAACCTTCATAATTTCGGACATATTGAACGCATAGCAAATGCCTTAGACATTGAAGATATAAACGAGTTTAATCGAGGTAGAAGGAGAGAATCATGCTGTTTGAAGGAGAAAAACAAGAATGGCTACTCTTTAGAGAGAGGAATTTATAGGTTAGAGTATTCGAGGCTAATAATACATCCGAAGCATACGCGACAATAGCAGGTAAAGGTACGCATGCAGTTCACGGACTAGAAAAATGGTCCACGATATCCGATGCAATAGAAGGAATCATACAAAAATAGACGCCATTTAGGCGTCTTAAGATTTTTCATCCGCATCCACTGAGGAGCTTCCTATTTTGTCACCATTAGGATCATATAAGCCGTCAAATTCTTTAGTTTTATCGCCATTAAGGTATCCCTCAACCGTAATTCCACCAGTTGGATCAATAAAATAATCATCATAATAAGAAATTTTCTCTATACCCTTGTATTCACTATGAAGGTACTCTGTCATTTTAGTTTTAGCTTTTTCGAAAAGAGCATTTTCTTCCTTTTTCACATTATATTGATGCTTCATAATCATTCCCCCAACGGTTATAATTAACAATAGTAGAATAATAAGGTATTTTTTCAAAAAAAGATCATCCCTTTCCCTTCATTATTTTACATGACAAGAAAGGTGTTGTATATCTTGAGCAAGAAAATTAGGACTTCAAGCCTTACGGATGAAACATATTATAGGATGAGTCAACGTGCTTATAACTATGATTATCTCAAAAAGAAATTAAAGAACAACGATTATATACGTATCAATTCTTCCATTTCAAATCCTACTTACTGGTATGTTGACCGAATAAAATCAGACGATGACACAGGACTTGATGCGGCTGTATTAGTACAAGCAGAAAAGAAAAACGGCAAATGGGTTAAAACAAAAAATCCCGAAAATGTTGTAGTATCTTTTGCAGGAACAGATCTCGGTAAGGACCCGATCAATGACGGTGTAAAAGCTGATGGAAGTAACGTTGTTTTCGGAAGCGACCCAAAAAAAGAAGCCCATTTTATTGTTAAAAAGGACGCCAAGGACACGTCTAAAACTCTCGGGAAATATAACGGAACTCCCTCCCAAGACGCAATGCTAACAACAGGAGAATATAAACTCATTACGAAAACGTCCCAAATCGACCAAGCAGACCAGCTCGTTAAGGAAGTGAAGAAAAAGTATACCGGAACGTCAACGATTGTTTCAACAACCGGTCACTCACTCGGCGGCGCTGAGGCGGAATACAGCTCGGTTAATAATGATATCTATGCAGTAGCGTTTAACAGTCCTTCTGTTGTTAAACTGCATGATGAGGCTAAACAGAAAGAAATCAACAGCGGCATATACGATTCTTACATACGATCAATCATCAATCCGGACGACATGGTTGGGGCAGGTTATTGGAACGAATATGACCGGCACAATGGGACAACGATTTATACGAAAAACCCCTCGCTCTCGCAGTTCAGCCGAAAGGAGCGGCTTAATGGAACACTGTCCGAAC
>NZ_JAHXDO010000003.1:0-300044 GCF_019891195.1 Bacillus sp. YC2
CGCAACAGACAAAGGAAAAAGCGCCACCCCGATCAACTACAACGCCAAGGCGTACCGGGAAAGTGATATCCATAAGAAAAAAGGCGAGATTGCGAGGCACTCAGAGGCTTATTTGACGATTAAGAAGGAAGAAGCGAAAGAGCGGGAAATCAAAGATTTGAAGAAAAAGCTGGCCGATGGTGTGACCGATCCGGATGAGTATTTGGAAATCGCCAAGAAAATCGGATATGAAAACCTTGAACCTGCCCAGGTGCAATATGTCATTCAGCTTGAACAAGCAAAACAACTCGAAGAAGTCGGAGAAACTGCTTGGGATATTGTCAAAGGAATAGGCGTCGGACTTTATGATGTCGGGAAAGACACAATAACGGGCGTCAAAGATTTAGCTGTCGGCGCATGGGATTTTTACCATCTCTCCGATGAACAAAAGGCAGCCAAAACCATTTCAGCCGTAATGAACACGCCCTCCTACGCAAAAATCATATGGACAAACCTGTCGGATTCATGGAATGATAAAATGGTTAACGGGGATGCGTATTCAAGATCACATTATATCACCTACGCCATCGGCAGCCTTGTTGGGCTAAAAGGGTCCGGCTCAGCTGTAAAAGTAACAAGCAAGCTTGCGAAAACAGGTGCCGCCAAAGTGGATAAAGTCTTGGAAGCCGGAGAAAAAACGACTGCAAAACATGTAAAAACCGGGATTGAAAAAGGAAAAGACTATATCAATTCCTTTTCGAAAAACAAGTACGAACCCGCGCTTGCCGGAATAGCACAGGATATTGAAAATACTCACAATGTGAAGAATACTCCTTTGTTGAAAAGTATTATTGAAGATAAAAAAGAGAGTGTTCTCAGAAAATCTGAAACTTCTAACAACACGGCCATAGGTAATGTCAAACAAGGTGATAGTACCCCTCTCGCACCTGGCGGTGGATTAGCTGCTCACGAAGCAAAAGGCGGACACCTTATAGAAAGACATGTTGGTAAGACTGATGAAGAGTTATTACAGAGGCTACAGATAAACAAGAAGATACGTGCCTCTTCTAGTTTCACTGATAGGCCAACTGCAGAAAGAATCGCTAATGAAACTTTAACTAAACATAAAAAGGAAATTGAAGAGTGGTTAAAAAGTGATGTTAATGATCCATTACCGTTACCTTATAGAGGAACAGAAGTTATAGGTAGAGGAGTTCGTAAAGGTTCAAATGAAGTTAAAGATATGACTAATGCTAGAATAGTATTAAAGAAAAATCAAGATGGTAGCTTTATACTAACAGGCTACCCAACGAGGTGATATATAATGATTGAAATTAAAGTTTCTGATCCTGTATTTAGATTTCTCGGTGGACATTTCCACCAAGATATAGAGTCTCCGGAAAATGCACTTGATGAATATTTAAATGAAGCATCACAAAAACTAAAAGAAAGAGATTTAATAGCACTAACTGAGTTTGTAAATAGTGATTATTCAGAAGAAGACAAAAATGAATTTATAGAGGAAGCAGCGGATGGTATATACTTTCCTGAAGATGATATAACTCCATTAGAATGGCTTAAGCAAGTCACTGAACAAATTAAAAAACACCTAAAACAACATAGTTAGAAAAAGAGCCCTCTTATAAGAAGGGCTTCTTTTATTACTTCAATTTTGCTTCAAGTTTTGCTTTCGTTTTCTCTCCGTAAATGCCATCAGAAGTTAGTCCGTTCATCAGCTGAAACCGTCTTACTGCATCAGCTGTTTTCCGCCCATAATAGCTATCGATTCCGAAGTTCTTTGCTCTCTTATCGAGGTAGTAATAAAGAGCCGCCAGCGCCGTCTGAATCTGTTTAACGGTCTCCCCTCGGGTCAACGGGCTTGCCACTTTAAAAATACCCGTAGGCAGGCTGAATTTTGATTTTTGAGTTGTTTTAGGCTTTGACGATGTTACTTTCTTCTTGCCGCCGCTTTTCAGCTCATTATCACTCTTAATGTAGGAGACGTTCACATATCCGTGGAATGTTTGGCCTTTTGAATTGGTGTACTCAACATAGCCCCATCCGTTGACAGTTGAGCCAAGCTGATATTTTACAATCGTGCCATTCGGCACGGTCAGCACCATTGAAGAACTGGCGCTTCGTTCAGTACGCGAACACCAATATATTTTCCATAGCGAGAAAGGTAAGCCCTATTATTACACAACCCCCACCGCAAAATGGTCCAAGTTCGCCAACAACTCGCGAATTTGATAAACAGGCTTTATTAAAGGAAAAGTAAAAAACCCTTGCGTAGCAAGGGTTTCGGCTATGATTCCGACTGGGCTCGAACCAGCGACCTCTACCCTGTCAAGGTAGCGCTCTCCCAGCTGAGCTACGGAATCATGATATGTATGTGTTACTGGGTATGTTGTTGTCTCTCTGACATTTATAATTATATAACCTGCTTCCCCATTCGTCAACACTTTTTTATAAAAAATAAAAAAGGCGCTGCGCGCAAAGCGCAGCGCTCTGATTACCGCACACCGGCGGGGGCAATTTGTTTCAGCGCCTGTTCGAAGTCGCGCTCTAAGTCTTCGGCGTTTTCGACTCCGACGCTCAGGCGCAGCAGGCCGTCTGTGATGCCGCGTTTTTCTCTTTCTGTTTTCGGCATGGCGGCATGCGACATTGTCGCCGGGTATGAGAGGATGGATTCGACGGCGCCCAGGCTGACGGCGAATACCGGGAGCGATACGTTCTCCACCAGCTTTTTGACGGCTTCCTTGCTTTCCAGCTCAAAGGATAGAACGGCGCCTGATCCGCTTGCTTGGCGTTTATGTGTTTCAGCCCCCGGGTGGCTGGCCAGCCCTGGATAGTAAACGTTTTTGACAGCAGGGTGCCGGTGAAAATATGCAGCCAGCCGCTCAGCGGTCCGGCTCGCTTTTTCCAATCTGACCTGCAATGTTTTCAAGCCTCTCAGCACAAGCCAGCAGTCCTGTACGCCGAGCACCGCGCCAAACGAGTTTTGCAGCTTATAAAGCTGATTGCCGAGCTCTTCATCTTTTACAGCGGCGAGGCCTGACAATACGTCGCTGTGCCCGCTTAAAAATTTCGTTGCGCTGTGAAGCACGATATCTACGCCAAGATCAAGCGGGCGTTGTAAAGCCGGGGTCATGAACGTGTTATCCAGGTATGTCAGACAGCCGTGATCTTTGGCCAGTTTGACGACTGCCTCGATATCCGTGATGCCGAGCGTCGGGTTTGAAGGAGTTTCCATATAGATGGCTTTTGTATTCGGCCTGATGCCGCGGGCGACCGCTTCCGTGTCCGTCATATCGACAAAGGTGTGCTCGATCCCGAAACGGGACAATACCTCAGTCACCATGCGGAAGGTTCCGCCGTATACATCCTCTGTGACGAGAACGTGGTCGCCTTGGGACAAAAGTAAAAATGCCGTAGAAATCGCAGCCATTCCCGAGCTGAAAGCAAAACCTCTCGTTCCGCCTTCAAGATTCGCAATTGTCTCTTCAAGGGCCGTTCTGGTCGGTGTGCCGGAGCGGCTGTAATCATATGCCCCGAATTCTTCAAATGAAGACTGATGGAATGTAGAGGCGTGCTGGATCGGCACGCTGACGGCTCCCGTGGCCCCGTCTGTTTTAAATGAATTGTGCACGAGTTGGGTTTCAAGCGTCCAATTTTGATTACTCATATGACACAGCCCCCTCTTTCACTTGGCGTAGCGCCTGCTTCAAGTCCTGCTTTAAATCCTCTGCGTGTTCAATCCCGACTGAAAAGCGCAGCAGGCGATTGCAGACGCCGTTTGCGATACGGATGTCTTCCGGAATGTCCATGTGCGTCTGCGTCGCGGGGTATGTAATAAAGCTTTCCACCCCGCCGAGACTTTCTGCGAAACAGATCGTTTTCAGCGCCTTTAAAAACGGATTGACCCATTCCTCTTTTTGCAGCCTGAAAGACAGCATTCCGCCTTTTCCGGGATATAACACGTCGGCGATTTCTTCTTCCTGTTCTAAAAATACCGCAAGCTCACGGGCGTTTTCTTCATGACAGCGCATTCTGAGACCGAGTGTTTTCATCCCTCTCATTAAAAGCCACGAATCAAACGGCGGGAGGACGGCGCCGATGGCATTTTGATGATTAAACATGATCTCGCCAAGCTCCTCATCCTTAACGACAACAAGACCAGCAAGCAAGTCATTGTGCCCCCCTAAATATTTTGTGGCGCTGTGAATGACGATGTCGGCGCCAAGTTCGATCGGGCGCTGAAGAACGGGGGTATAAAAAGTATTATCTACGATCAGCAGCAAGCCCGCCTCTTTCGTAATCTGGGCGATTTTTTCGATATCTGTCTCCTGCATGAGCGGGTTTGTCGGCGTTTCAACAAATACCGCTTTCGTGTTGTCCGTCAGTTTTGAGCGTAAACAGTCTTCATCGCTGAAATCATCATAAATGAAGCTTACACCGTACTTCCTCCACTCATTTTCAAACAAACGGTATGTGCCTCCGTATAAATCTGAAGAAACGATCAGTTCATCCCCGCTTTTGAATAAAGCCATGATGGTTTGAATGGCTGCCATTCCCGAGCTGAAGGCAAAACCTCTCGCCCCGTTTTCTAAATTGGCAATGGCGTCTTCCACGAGCTGGCGTGTCGGGTTTTTTGTGCGTACATAATCAAAGCCGGTAGACTCTCCTATACCTCTGTGGCGGAAAGCGGTGGACAGATAAATCGGCGGACTGACAGTTCCCGTTGCTTCTTCACTTCTATTTCCAATTTGGGCTAATTTTGTTTCAACATGCTGCGTCATAAGTAAGCACCATCCTTTTTTCAAAATAAAAAAGCTCCTTCTTCATAAGAAGAAGGAGCTTTTCTCTTCCTCTTATCTTCCAAGCATGTGAATCGCTTGCTGGATTTAGCACCTTGGCACTTTGCCTTCTGACGGCAAAGCAAACCGGTTGCTGAGGTTTCAAAGGGCCAGTCCCTCCACCTCTCGTGATAAGAATATTGTTTTGTATTTTCTGATTGTTCTATATTAACTCACTGTTAAATGAATTTCAACAACTTTTTATTCATTCCAAACTCTCGCAAGAAGTACATCTGAAGAAAGAAATTTCTAATAATTCATGGTACAATAGGAAAAAAACACAATCAAGACTAGAGACGCCCTGGAGGAATGCAATGTGGCACCGAAAACCGGAGTAATCCATGAGAAAAAACTTTTTTCACATGAGCTTGAAGAGGAAATGACCGTTTTGGTCTACCTGCCGCATACTTACTCCCCACTGTACAAATACCATACGATCATCGCTCAAGACGGCCATGATTACTTCAGATTGGGGAGAATCGGCCGGCAGGCGGAAGAGCTCATGTCCAAAGGGGAGATTGACCGCTGCATCATTATCGGTGTTCCCTATAAAAATGTTCAGGAGCGAAGAAACACGTACCATCCTGAAGGCTCCAAGTTTGCCTCCTATAAACGGTTTATCGCAAATGAACTTGTCCCTTTTATCGACGAAGAGTACCCAACTTATCAAGTCGGCTTCGGCCGCACAATGATCGGGGATTCTCTCGGGGCAACCGTTTCGCTTTTGACGGCGATTGATTATCCGAACATGTTTGGAAACGTCATCATGCAGTCTCCGTATGTCGACAAGCATGTAATTGATGCCGTCAGAGAGTCGGAGGATATAAAGCAGATCTCCGTTTACCACCAAATCGGAGTAAAAGAAACAGACGTCCATACAACGGACGGCAAGATTGTTGATTTTACTGCGCCGAACGAAGAGCTCAAACGGCTGCTGGAAACGAAACAGTCTGAATACCATTATGAAACCTTTGACGGGGATCATAAATGGACTTACTGGCAGCCGCTCATCACACCGGCGCTGAAAAAAATGCTGTAATCACTTTTACATTCATTCAAGGAGGGAACTTTCATGAAATACGGTATCGTTTTATTTCCATCAAAAAACTTGCAGGATCTCGCAAATTCGTACCGGAAACGCTATGACCCGAGCTACGCGCTGATTCCGCCGCATCTGACGCTGAGAGAACCGTTTGAATCCGCTGAACAGGAAATTGAGCAAGTCGTATCACAGCTGAGACAGATTGCAAAGGAGTCACATCCGCTCGTTTTAAAAATCACCAAATACAGCTCGTTTTCTCCCGTCAATAATGTCATCTACATGAAAGCGGAGCCAACGGATGAATTAAAAGCGCTGAGTGAGAAATGCTACTCAGGGGCATTAACCGGCAAGCCGGAATACAGCTTTGTTCCGCATGTGACAGTCGGCCAGAAGCTTTCGTCAGATGAACATTCTGACGTATTGGGCCAGCTGAAAATGCTGGAGCTTTCCCACGAGGAAATCATTGACCGTTTCCATCTGCTCTATCAATTGGATAACGGCTCATGGACAGTATATGAAACATTTTTATTAGGCGGAGGAGAATAACTGTTTTGGAAGCCATCATCGCTCATACTGAAAAACAAATAAACGACGCTTTTTTCATCAGAAAAGAGGTCTTTGTTAAAGAACAGCAAGTACCGGAAGAAGAAGAAATCGATCATTTAGAAGACGAATCAGAACATATCGTCATTTACGATGGAAGCCAGCCCGTCGGAGCCGGCAGGTGGCGCTTGAAAGACAGCTATGCCAAATTAGAACGCATCTGCGTAATGAAGAGCCACCGCTCTCTCGGTGTCGGCGCAATCATTATGCAGGCGCTTGAAAAAGCCGCAGCCGCGCGCGGCGCTTCTGCTTTTATCTTAAATGCACAGACCCGGGCGGTGCCGTTTTACGAAAAACAAGGATACCGTGTCACGTCCGGGGAAGAATTTCTCGACGCTGGCATTCCTCATTTGGAAATGGCAAAAGATAATAAAAAATAAAAAACACTCCTGTCTCGGATGATGAGGCAGGAGTGTTTTTGTATACCTGGGAAAATTTTTGTTTCACGCTTGAAATTTGTGTCAAAAAAAGAGTATGTTTGGTATGTTCAGTAATACAAATCATACAAAATATACAATTCTTACTGGACATGAAATGGTAGCCCCAAAAGGAAAGCATATCTTTGGAACTGTCAAAGTTGGAACGAAAGGGCAAATTGTAATTCCAAAAGAAGCAAGAGAAGTTTTTCATATTCAGCCAGGAGACTCGCTGCTCATGTTAGGTGATGACCAGCAGGGTATTGCTCTTGTAAAACAAGAACTCTTTTTCGAATTCGCTAATGATATTTTAAATGCAAAAAACATAGATGAAGAAGGCGGGGAAGAGTAAATGCCCGCCATTCAGCTGAAGAAATTAACGAAAAATTATAAAGGTGTAACGGCTGTCGATCATCTTGAATTTTCAGTTAAGAATGGAGAATTTTTTGCTTTGTTAGGTGAAAATGGTGCCGGGAAAACAACACTAATCAGTATGCTCTGCGGACTCCTTTCGCCTGATGGCGGAGATGCATTCGTGCTCGGGCATAGTATTTTGACTGATCTGGACAAAGTGAAACCTAAAATGAATTTGTCGCCTCAGGAAACTGCTATAGCCCCGAATTTAACGGTGCGTGAAAACTTGGAGTTTATTGCAGGAATTTATGGGATGTCAAAAAAAGAAGCGAAAATAAAGGCATCTGACATGCTGGAATTGTTCCATTTAAAGGAGAAGGAAAAAGCAAAGACGAAAACATTATCTGGCGGAATGCAGCGCCGGTTAAGCATTGCGATGGGAATGATTACGAATCCGCAAATCTATTTCTTAGATGAGCCGACATTAGGGCTGGATGTTCGTTCGCGCCGTGAATTATGGAAGAATCTTGAGAAGCTGAAAGGAAACATGACGATTATTTTAACAACACACTATTTGGAAGAAGCCGAAGCACTGGCAGACCGTATTTGCATTTTAGAAAAAGGGTCATTAAAAGCGCTTGGCACGGCGGAGGAGCTGAAGCAGCAAACACATACAGCAACATTTGAAGAGGCCTTTTTAGCCATTTGTGATGGGGAGGCCGGAATTTATGCTTAATTTTGCGATACGCAATCGAAAGGAAATATTTCGTGATCCCCTGTCCATTATACTGGGAATCGCATTACCCGTTATTTTATTACTTGTTTTTACAACCATTGAGAAAAACGCGCCGCTTGATACCTTTAAAGTCAATCATTTGGCACCCGGACTGATTGTCTTTAGTTTTGCTTTTCTCACGATGTTCACTGCATTACTAATTGCAAAGGATAAACAGACTGCACTTCTGACCCGTTTGTTTGCTTCCCCATTGAAAATAACCGATTATGTTGTTGGTTATGCCCTGCCGATGATACCATTAGCCATTTTACAAATCGTCATTTGTTATTTAGCGGCGATGGCTGCAGGTTTATCCGTTGAATGGTTAAATCTATTGATAAGTATCGCTGTATTATTGCCGATAGCCATCATGTCCATATTCTTTGGGTTATGCTTAGGGGCAATCTTTACAGATAAACAGATTTCAGGGATCGGGACAATATATATCACGTTAGTGCAATTTTTAGGCGGAGCCTGGATGGATTTAAATCTTCTCGGTGAATCATTTAAAAAAATCGCCAATGCTTTACCCTTTGTTCACGCAATTGAATTAGCACAGGATGTTATCATTGGCGATTATTCTGCATTTACTGAACATTTTTGGTGGACAGTTGGATATGCAGTATTAACGTTGCTTATTGCTATCTTAGCTTTTCTTAAAATCTATAAAAGATAAAAAATGAGCCGGCACTTAACGTAATAAAGTGTCGGCTTTTCTTCATCATTTTTGATTTTCCAGCAAACTCAGCGTATGAGTTAATAAACGGTCATCCCCCGGATTCCCATGGCCTGGAACCACAATGTTTATATCGTTATATCTTTTTATTACGTTTTCTACCGCATGCGGCCAGTGATCCGGATAGAAGTCCGGGGTCGGTACGATTTCCTGTGTCTCTAATGCCTTTATTAAACATCCTCCAAATAAGAGTTTCTCTTGCGGCAGCCAGACGGTGATATTATCTTTTGTATGTCCTTTTCCAGGATAATACGTTTCTACATCAATACCGCCAAACCGCATCTTCGTTACCTTCTTTAAATCTCCGAGCGGCCGGTCAAATCCCCTTTGTTCTGCTAAGTCGGCCGTCAGCTTCGTGCTGTGTACCTTTACTCTATTTTTGTAAAGAGTGTTCAGTCCCCCTATACGATCGTCATGGGCGTGCGTCACAATCGCATCGGTGACCTGTTTGTCCGGAAATTGCTGTTTTAACCGCTGAAGCAATTGATCTGTAAGGCTGTCATCCCAAGGGGTGTCAATCATGACTAACCCTTTCGACGTTTCAAGGACTACACCGTTTGCCGGAACAGGACTTCCATCTACTATCCCGGTGCTTGTATGCATCCATACATGCGGCGCCAGCTGTGTGAGAGTTACATCTTTTACGGAGTTTTCTGCTGCGTGTGTCGGTCTCGCTCCGATTGTAAAGAAGCTTAACACGAGTAACCCAACCACTAAAAACCTGAATCTTTTCAACACGATCATTCCTTTCTTATTTGAACCTTTCTTCCATTATTTTAAATCTTAATATTTGAAAGAAAAAGAGCAATTTTTCATTGAACGATAAAACCCCGGCTCTTATCCGGGGCTTTAAGCGTATTGATTAATATATCGGCCTTTTCCCGCTCTTCCCATCACGTGACGAAGAGAGCGCTTACGTTTTTCCTCGTTTACTTTCTTTTCAGCGGCTGCCGCGTTTTCCCGGCGGCGTTCCACTTCTCTGTAGTCCCTGTCATTGACGAGAGCAGCCGCTTTTGTAATGCCTGCGTAGTCTGGTTTATATCCTGCTGTCCGGTTTGCGTACTGAGCATATTGCTGGTTTTGGATCGGTCCCGCATAAATCATATGTACCCCTCCCCTTTGCTCTTCATTTCCCTTAATCTTACTTTTTGAAACGCGGTTCTTTTGATATGATATTCTTTGTCTATCAAATGGATGAACACCTTTTAATGGGAGGACCCCTTTTTGAAATGCGCCCGACTGAACCATCGAACGATACATTTACATACATATTCTAGAGAACATTACCAATTCCTTTTTGAAGAAGCGCAAAAAGGCCATTTATTTTGCGCACATTGTGACAAACCTGTAATGATGCGGCTTACGATTTTAGAAGCGCCGGAATTTTACCATCGCCAAAAGGGTGATTTCACAGCCTGTGAAAAAGCCTGTGAGGAAATGGCCCCTCAGGCGGAGGCAGAAAAAGAAGATTATAAGGAAACCGGCATGTTCCGCCTGCCGAAAGGAAAAGCCATTTCAGCGGACAGAAAGCCGGTTCTCTCCGAATGGAAAAGACCGCAAAAAATAACGGCCGCCGCGCCATTTACTGTAAAAACGGAAATACCTGATACTTCTTTGTTTCCTGATATCGGCTTAAACCGGGAACAGCTGGAGGCTGTCACCGAAACTGGCGGGCCGCTGCTTGTGCTCGCAGGCGCCGGGAGCGGAAAAACAAGGGTTTTGACCGCCCGCGCTGCCCATATGATTGAACATCTTGGCATTTCACCAGAAAACATGCTGCTGGTGACCTTCACGACGAAAGCAGTCGCTGAAATGAAGGAACGGATGTCCAATGAATACGGACTTTCCGCCGCCAAAGTCGCCCGTCTCGTAACCGGAACATTCCACAGCTTCTTTTATAAAATTCTATATCACTTTGATTCTTCCAAATGGAATGGCAGCCAGCTCTTAAAAATGGAGTGGCAGAAAGAGCAATATTTAAAAAAAGCGCTCTATGAAGAAGATTTGGATGAAAAAGAGTTTCCTGTTGACCAAGCCCTGCAGCTTATCGGATGCTGGAAAAATACGTATCTGTCTCATGAGCGAGTTCCATTGGAGGACGAATGGGAGAAAAAAGTATACAGACTTTATGAGCGTTACGAGCGGCAGAAGCAAGAGAAAAATCAATTTGACTTTGATGATATGGCTCAAGGCTGTTACGAGCTGTTTCAAAGCCGTCCTGATATACTCGCGCAATATCAATCGAGATTTTCTCATATTTTGATTGACGAGTTTCAGGATATCAATCCGGTGCAGTATAAAATCATGCAAATGATCGCAAGTCCCGAGGATAACTTGTGCTGTGTCGGGGATGACGATCAATCCATCTATGCGTTCCGCGGCAGCAGCCCGTCATTTATTCTTGATTTTCAGAAAGACTATCCCGCCGCAAAGACGATATACTTAACAGCGAATTATCGCTCGACGCACCCGATTGTCTCAAGTGCTCACACTGTCGTAAAGAAAAATAAAAAACGGTATGCGAAAACACTTTCCGCCGTCCGGGATGGCCTGCATGAGCCAGTCATTTTTTATCCTTACGATGAAGAAGAAGAGGCGACAATGATCGTTTCTGATATAAAAGAGAAAATCCAAAACGGAGCCAGCCCTGATGATTTTGCCGTTCTTTACCGGACGAACAGCGCCGGACGGGCCATATACGAAAGGCTGCATCAATCATCCATTCCATATCATGCGGACCGCGGCGTGCAAACCTTTTACAGCCGAAGAATCGTCCGGCAGATTCTCGCCTACTTATACGCGAGCCAAAATGAGGATGATCCGGATGCAGTGAAGGATTTGCTGCCGGCCCTGTTCTTGAAGCAGTCTGCCTTACAAACAGTAAAGGCTCTGTCCATAACAGAAGACTGCACCATGATAAAAGCGCTGACAAAACTTCCCGATCTGAAGCCTTTCCAGCTCAATAAAATAAAACAAATCGTGCCATTTTTCGCAAGCATCCGCACGATGAAACCTGTTGAAGCCATTACCTTTGCAGAAAGCAAAATGGGCTTTTCCGAGTATATAAAAAAACGGGGAAATGAAGGAAACAAGCTTGAAAAAGGCTCTGATGACCTTCGGGATGTCAAGGTTGCCGCCAAAAAGTTTAAGACCATTCCCGATTTTCTTGCCCATGTCGATCATATGCGCGCCGCCGAAAATGTAAAAACGGACGAAAACGGCGTCGAACTGATGACGATTCACCGCTCTAAAGGGCTCGAATTCAATACGGTCTATATTTTAGGCGCGGCGGACGGCTCGATCCCCCATGATTTTGCGCTCGAAACAGCGAGAAAGGGAGACGGCGCTCCGCTCGAAGAAGAGAGAAGGCTTCTGTACGTGGCCATGACAAGAGCCATGCAGCATCTTTATGTATCAAGGCCGGCAAACAGGCGGGGAAAAACAGCCCGCAGTTCAAGATTTCTTGAGCCTCTTCTTCAGTCAAACAGACGGACTGCACTCAAAATATAAACAGCCCGGCAGAAATCTGCCGGGTTTTTTTCAAATAAAAAGGCCTACCGCAGCAAAGACAGCAAGGCCGGCTGACCCTATTTATTGTTCAGCATTTTAGAAATGGTGCCAAAATCGAGCTTCTCTTTTCCGCTTGTAATAGATTGAACGATTTTGTCTTCTAATTCTTTCGGAACTCGTTTGTTTGCCAGCTGCGACACCTTCTGAATGACGCCTCTCACCGTATTTTCATCTTTGAAATCGGCATTTTGCAAACTTCCGGCGAGATTCATGACATCCTTCATGTTGACGCCTGTTTTCTTCTCAATATTTTTGAAAAATTGATTATCCATGTTTTGCCTCCTTTTGTGGAGTAATACGATATTGTATGAACAAAGGGCGGATCATGTGCTCAGAGGACACAAGAAAAAAATCCGGACTCCCCAGCTCCATACCCCGTAAGCATCAGGCAAGCACGGGGCTTGATGTCCCCGCGCTTTTCCTGGGTCTTGCTTAATGCTTAATTAAAGAAAGGACGCACCGACAATGATCAGAAGGATAAACAATACGACTACAAGAACAAATGTTGAGCCGTATCCGCCTCCGACATAGCCGCCGCCGTAACCGCCGTAACCGCAGCCGCCGCCATAACCACCGCAGCCGCCGAATCCGCCATATCCGAATCCCATATATAAGCACCTCCTTTACTCTCTATACACTATGTGAGCTGACTCGTTTGGCTTGGATAAATGCATAGGGCCAGTGCGGATTTCATGAATTTTATTGGAGATGCTCATTTTTCTTCAGCTTTGCTTCCGTTTCGGATGCAAATACTTCTATCCATTCTTCAAAGCGCAATCCCGCCTCATCAAATTCTGACAGCTGCTTTTCAATAGAAAGGGTATTACTGTCATGCAGTCTTTGTTTTTGATTATGCGGATGATATTTTCTGTTTATAAACATTTCAATAATGTTCATATTGATCCCCCCTCCTATTGTCTATGCGGTAAAGAGACGGGGGTTCTGAAAAAACAAAAAAACCGGAATCTCCGGTTTTTTTACATAGGTCTCGGTTTTTTCTTTTGGCCGCATCCGCAGCCTTTCTTTTTAATTTTTTTTCCGTAAGGCTGATGCTCAGAAGTTTTGTATGGAGAATTTTGGGAAGGTTTGCTTGATTGACTCATGATGATCCTTCCTTTCCTTATGTCATATATGCTAGTTTATGCCGAAAGCGGCGATAAGTTGCTGGTGGAACCGCCTTATTCCGGAAGCAGACGGGAAACCGCCGCCTCAATAATTCCCGCTGCGCCGGCAATTGCCAAAAGTAAAATCAGCCATTGCGCCGCTTGAGGAATCACAATTTGCGCGATGATCAAAAAGGCGGCGCACCATACGCCCGTACACCAGTAGCAGCTGAGCAGTTCACCGATAAATGCCCTGAGACCCTTTCCTTTGATAACGATATAGGTTTCTGTTGAGCCGTCAGAAGCAGTCTCCGTTTTTTCTTCATGAAAAAGGCTCCTGAGCGGCGCCATAATGGTATCAAAAACAAAAAGCCTTGCCAACCGAAAAACGGCGAACGAAAGCAGAAAAAATGAAAGCCAATTGATAACCACTGATTCACTCCTTTTCAAAACATGACCTCTTTTACATATATGCGAAAACCCTGATCCTCATGAATCGCATCTTATCCGGTAAAAAAATGGGTGTGGTTTAGTTGTTTTTCTTATTCCGCCCGGCGTTTCATTTGCATTATATAAAGTATGGATTAGAAAGGAGTGAAGGTTATGTCGTTTGAAGAAAAAGTTGAAACACTGCAACCGCAAATATTCGAACAATTATCCAACGAATTCGAACAGGAGATCGAAGTGATTGATTGCGAAAATATCACAGTGGATACAACACATATAACGGCCGCTCTTTCTATACAAGCTTCAGTTACTGCGGCGATTATCCTCGCGACACAGCTCATGGTCGCAAATGAAGATACAGCCGACCAAATGGTAACCGAACTGCTGATCCTGGATGATTGCCAAATAAAAAAAAGGACCGTCATTCAAGTCATTAACAGCCGCAATGTCAAAATCACACTGACAGCAGACGATATCATGGCCTTTGTACAAATTTTGCTTCAATTATTAAATATACTTTTTACTGAACTAGGCATCCTTTAACCCTTTCTTTTCACAAATTTTAAAGTTGAGGTGAGAACAAATGTCAGATAACGAAAAATTCAAAGAAGAACTCGCAAATCTTCCAGAGGTGGATCCGCTTTTAAAAGTGCTTGTCAGCAATGTCTTCAAAAAACACGGCGTGACAAAGGATAAATTACGAGAAATACCTGATGAAGAAAAAGAAATGCTGATCGCATTAGTCAAAGACATGCAGGCGAAATCAGAAGCTTTCCTTGAAAGCCAGAAACAGAAAAAAGAGCAGGAAAAAGCGCAGGAACAGCAGCCAAATCCGAAAACCCGCAGAGAACAATTAATCGAACAGCTCCGGCAAAGACGCCAAAATCCCGGTCAATAACTAAAAAATGGTGATTTTTATCAGGATATATGCCTGAGTCAAAGTAAGGGGCCGGCTCATTTAATAATAGTAAAAGAAAAGGAGGAATAGATATGGAAAGCAGACCATATTCTTGGGTTGCACTTGATCCTGAAAGCGAACATCCGCGAGAAGAAAAAGAAGAAAGAGAAGAAAGAAGATGTAATGTTTGCTGTAACGGCAACGGTTTTTTCGACAACGATAATGCCTTCATCGATCAGGACCTGGCTCAGGCAAATATCAACAAACAAGTGTCTGATGAGGCTATTATCATTCGGGACTCTTGCGACATCAACGTTACATCCACAGACGTTCAGGCAGTCACATCAGTTGTAACAGCATTAAATGCGGCAGTCGTAACGGCTACTCTCACTTCAATCGCTGACGGTGTCATCGCTGAACTAGTCGCACAAGACTTACTGCAGCTTACAGCTAACAAACAAATCAACCGCCAAAAACTTCTCATCGAAAACTCCCGCGGCGTTAATGTCACAACCGTTGATGCCGATATCGCAACATTGATCTCAACAGCGACAAATACACTGGTTGCCATCTTAGTCATCACTCTTGTCCTCTAAATCTAAAAGCAGAGCTAAAAAACGCTCTGCTTTTTCTTATTTTCCCCGCATATGATGATTTATAGACGTTCACCCACACCAAGTGGGTCTCACGTACATATGTTGTTAAAGACTAAAGTCAAATACCCTAAAAGAAGGAGCTGAAATCCATGAGCTGCGGAAAACACCATGGCCGAGATGAAAACTGTGTATGCGATGCAGTCGAAAAGATTTTAGCAGAGCAGGAGGCCGTTGAAGAACAGTGCCCGACCGGCTGCTATACGAATCTTTTGAGCCCGACGATTGCAGGTAAAGATACCATTCCGTTTCTCTTATTTGATAAAAAAGGCGGATTGTTCTCCACATTCGGGAACGTCGGAGGATTTGCGGATGATAGCCAATGCTTTGAGTCCATTTTCTTCCGTGTAGAAAGACTTTGCGATTGCTGTGCGACGCTGTCTGTATTGCGTCCAGTAGATGTGCATGGCGACACCCTCAGCGTCTGCCATCCTTGTGATCCTGATTTCTTCGGTTTAGAAAAAACAGAATTTTGCATTGAAGTTGATTTAGGCTGCTTCTGTGCCATTCAATGCCTTTCACCGGAGCTTGTTAACCGAACTGCGCCGCACAAAGAGAAAAAGCATCACGGATAGTCAATGATTCGCATCTTTTCTAAGGAGAATCCCCTTCCAACCTTCTATTACAGATGCAATCATTCAGCCCGCCCGATTTCGGGCGGCTGACTCTCCGATTTCGTTGCCGGTTTCATTTAAAACGTTAAGGCAGGAGGGATATCATGAGCCAGAAAACAACAAACTGCGTGCGTGAAGCAGTAGAAAATATTGAAGACCTTCAAAATGCGGTGGAAGAAGATTGCCCAGCAGGCTGTTATTCTAACCTTTTATCTCATGCTTATACATTAGGCGATACAGTGCCGTTTGTGCTTTTCACTTCTAAATCTAAACCGTTTACCGCGTACGGAAATGTCGGCGAGCTGGAAAACGGTCCTTGCTTCAATACCGTTTTCTTCAGAGTTGAAAGAGTCTGCGACGGCTGCGCCACGTTAAGCCTGCTCATTGCGTTTGACGAGCATAAACACATTCTTGATTTTACGGAAAAAGATTCTGTCTGCGATGTGTTTCGATTAGAAAAAACGAACTATTGTGTGGAGGTTGATCTTCATTGCTTCTGCGCGATCAATTGCTTGAATCCGAGACTGTTGAACCGCACACACTACTAAGCGAAAAAACAGCATAAAAATAAGCTGCCGAATGATGTTCAGGCAGCTTTTTGTATGCTTAAAATCCGAGCGGGTGCAGCGAGGTGATATCTTCTATTGCGAGTTCTGTCGGCGCTCCGTTGCTTGTTGTCCGCAGGTAAATCGCATCATTTTTTCTACCGACGATCACGCCTCTGTAGGTTTTCCCATTCGCTTCAATCAGACAGAGCGCACGCGGCATATTGTGGGGAAGCTTCGTTAAGAAATCGATTTTTTCAATAATGGACATTCTGCTCATCGGCTTTTTCACACGTTTGGGCGGCACTTTCTCTTCCGGCTCGGCATTGTGAACCGCTTCCGGTTCCTTTTCGGCTTTCGCAGGCTCTGAAACGTCCTGCTCCTGAGTCTGTTCTTCATGCAAGGCTGCTTCCTCTGACTGGGACTGCGGCGGCAATGTTTGTTTGTCATGCTCCTTTTCTTCGGCCGGCGAGGCGGCGGCAGGCTGATCCGCCTGTTTTTCCGCGTGCTCCGGAGGCTCCGGTTTTACAAGCTCTTCCTGCGGCGGCTCAGGTGTTTTCCTTTTTTTGATTAATATGTCCTGCATGGAAGATTGCATTTCCACATAATCCGGCTGAACGATATACATGAGCGGTTTTTTATCCGCGTTTCGGTTTTTATTTGACATCTTCATCCCTCCGATTCAGTCATGTTTTATCTATATGACAGAAGGATAAAAATCAGAAGAAATAAAAAAGCAATCCCTGAGGGACTGCTTGTCAATTAACGTGCGGTAATATGGAAACCTGAATCAACATGAAGATTTTCGCCCGTGATGCCTCTTGATAAATCACTGAACAAGAAAGCGGCTGTATCGCCAACTTCCTCAGGCGTTGTTGTACGGCGAAGCGGTGCGCGCTCCTCGATGTCTTTCAGGATAGAGTTAAAGTCGCTGATGCCTTTTGCAGACAGCGTGCGGATCGGACCGGCAGAAATGCTGTTTACACGGATATTTTCTTTTCCTAAATCAGCAGCTAAATATTTTACACTCGCATCAAGAGACGCTTTCGCAACACCCATAACGTTATAGTTTGAAACGACGCGCTCACCGCCGAGGTAAGTCAATGTTACGATGCTTCCGCCTTCTGTCATCATCGGACGGGCCGCTTTTGCGACGGCTGTCAGAGAATAAGAGCTGATGTTATGCGCCAGCAAGAAACCTTCACGGTTCGTATTTAAGTATTCGCCGACAAGCTCTTCTTTGTTTGCAAACGCGATGCAATGCGCAATGCCGTGGATGACGCCGACCTGTTCTTTAATGCTTGCAAAGCAAGTCTCAATCTCAGCATCGTTAGTCACATCACACGGAAGAATGACTGAATCATTTCTTTCTAAAGTAGCTGCAAGCTCATGGACTGATTTTTCCAAGCGCTCTCCGGCATAAGTGAAAATGAGGCGTGCTCCCGCTTCATGCAGCGAACGTGCGATTCCCCAAGCGATACTGCGTTTATTGGCAACCCCCATCACAACGATGTTGCGGCCTTCAAGAGAAAAATTCATATGTATAAAGCCTCCTGTAATAGTTTAAAGACATAGTGTTAGTACCTGATCTTAATTTCAATCATATCATAACCTTGTCCAGAATAAAAGTACAGGAAAGAGACCGCAGCCATGAGCGGTCCCTTTTTTATCTCGTCTGCAAACTGTTTCTTTTAAAGGCAAAATGATTGGTCGGGCCGTGTCCCGCACCGATGCCGAGCGTGTTTTCCACAGCTTCACGGACAAAATTGGCGGCAATCTCGAATGCCGTTTGAATCTCTGCTCCTTTTGCCGTCTCCGCTGTCAGCGCTGCCGCAAACGTGCAGCCTGTTCCGTGTGTATGTTTTGTATCAATATACGAGTGGCCGATTTGGGTAAAAGACGAGCCGTCAAATAATAAATCAACGATTTTACCCTGTTCAGGCTGGTGCCCGCCTTTTATAATGACATTTTTTGCTCCAAGCTTACATAGATGTTCCGCCGCTTTTTTTCGATCCTCAAACGTACGGATTTCCATTCCCGTTAACACCTCGGCTTCAGGAACATTCGGCGTAATCACATAGCTGCGCGGAATTAACAGCTCCTTTAATGCAGCCTGTGATTCTTCTCGCAGCAAGGAAGCGCCCCCTTTCGCAATCATAACGGGGTCTACGACTACATGATCCAGCTCGAACTGATCAATTTTTTCTGCAATCACCGTAATCATCTCAGCGCTCCACAGCATCCCCGTCTTTAACGCGTCCGGCCGCAAGTCTTCCGCCACCGCGTCTATCTGGCTGCCGAGGGCTTCTGCCGTGAGCGGGTAGATGCCGTGAACACCCAGTGTATTCTGCGCAGTTACCGCTGTAATGGCTGACATTCCGAAGACGCCGAGTTCCTGAAACGTTTTGAGATCCGCCTGAATACCAGCGCCTCCGCCTGAATCAGAACCGGCAATCGTTAATGCTTTACAAATGCTCATGCTGTTTTCTCTCCTTTCGCGTCATCCGATCCATTTATGATAAAAGGATTTCGCCCTGCTGATATCGCTCGTGCCGTGAATTAAAGCCCGTCCGTCACGAAACAGAACCATCTTTAAACTGTCCGAGCGGCAGGAAATTAAATACGGATTAGCCGATACTTCAAGCCCCGCCTGTCTGAGCTGTCCGGCAAGTGATGTAAGTTCAATCTGTTCTGCCATCTCCGTCCTGATCTGTACGGTGTTTCGGCCGCACAGTACAGCGGCTTTTGTTTGGTTTTCAAAAGATAAAAACGGAAATTTATTCGTGCCGCAGCTTGGGCATTCGGCCGCTTTAAGCTTAGCAATATTCACTTCTGACCGTTCATTTTTCCACAAATCAAAAGAACGGAGTACATGCTCAATAGGTTCGCCTGTCAATAGCTTCAGCGCATCGGCAGCCTGATAAACGGCAACCTGTAATACCGCAGGGCTGATGATTCCCGCCGTATCGCAAGTCAAACCGCCTAACGGCAGCGTCTCAAGCAGACAGTGAAGGCATGGAGTGACCCCAGGAATAACGGTAAATGAAATCCCATAGCTGCCGACACAGGCACCGTACAAAAAGGGAATTCCCTTCTGCACAGCCGCGTCATTGACAATAAGCCTTGTTTCAAAGTTGTCCGTAGCGTCGACAACGATTGAAGCATCACTGATTAGCGGGGGCGCATTTTCTGCGGTGACATCCATGACTAAGCCTTTCACATCCACATCGCTGTTAATGGAACGGAGCCGTTTTTCAGCCGCTGCGGCCTTCGGCATTTCCCGTCTGACGTCGTCCTCAGTATAGAGCTGCT
Source organism: Bacillus sp. YC2 (assembly GCF_019891195.1). NCBI lineage: Bacteria > Bacillati > Bacillota > Bacilli > Caryophanales > Bacillaceae > Bacillus > Bacillus sp. YC2. The sequence continues at coordinate 19,904 of NZ_JAHXDO010000003.1, forward strand.
GGCGCTGAAGATTGCTCCATTCAACATAATCTCTGTCAGCTATCGTTACTTTCCCAACACCTGCTCTGACAAGCATCTCCGCACCGGCCGTCCCGAGCGCGCCGGCGCCGATAATGACGGCATGAGACGCCTTCAGCTTTTGCTGGCCGCCGGGACCGATCGGCTGAAACAGCTCCTGTCTGGAATATCTGTCCGTCATACAGGAAGACCGTCTCGCGGACTGCTCGCCGTGCCGTAATCTTTCACCGGAATCCTGCCCGCCTCATAAGAAAGGCGCCCCGCTTCAACGGCAAGCTTCATCGCCTGTGCCATTTTGACCGGATCATCCGCGCCTGACACAGCTGTATTTAATAAAACACCGTCAGCTCCCAGTTCCATCGCATAGGCTGCATCTTTTGAAGATCCGACGCCGGCATCCACAATGACAGGCACCTTTGCCTGCTCAATGATAAATGACAGATTCAGAGGATTCAGAATACCTTGGCCCGAGCCGATCGGCGAAGCGCCTGGCATAATGGCATGAACGCCAAGCTCTTCAAGACGTCTTGCGAGCACGACATCATCAGACGTATACGGAAGAACGATAAACCCCTCTTTAAGCAGCTGTTCGGAGGCTTTTAACGTTTCGACCGGGTCCGGCAAAAGAGACCGGCTGCAGCCGATCACCTCTACTTTTATCATGTCGCAAAGCCCGGATGCTTTGGCAAGCTTTGCGATTCTGACGGCTTCTTCAGCCGTCGAGGCTCCGGCTGTATTCGGAAGAAGCGTGTATTTGGACAAATCAAGCTGTTCAAGAAAATTCGGCTGAGACGGTTCAAATATGTTCATTCGCCGCACCGCAAAGGTTAAAATATCCGATTCTGATACGGCGACCGCTTCTTTTTGGATGTCGAAACTCGGATATTTTCCCGTTCCTAACAGAAGTCTTGAATTAAATTGTTTTCCGCCTATTGTTAACATGACTCATCCGCCTCCTACGAAATGGACAATCTCTATGACATCGCGGTCACACAAGCCCACATTCCGATAATTCTTTTTTTCGATGATTTCTTTATTTCTCTCCACAACTACAATTTTTTGATCAAGCTGATAGGATTCCAGCAAATCCTGAATCGTGCCTTTTTCCTTATCCCATTCAATTTGTTTTCCGTTCAGCTGAAGGATCATACCTGAACCGCCTCCTTGCGATCAATTCGAAACGCCTCTTGCCACTCTGTTTTGACCTCTTGATTCAAGACCAGATTCCGAACCATTTCAGCCGTTGCCGGGGCTAAAAGAATGCCGTTTCGAAAATGGCCGGCAGCAAATAGTAAGCCGTTGTCCTCCGGATGCCGGCCGATAAACGGCTTTCCGTCTTTTGTTCCCGGTCGGAGCCCCGCCCAAAACTGATCTATCTTCATATGTTCAATTGCAGGCAGCATTGATTTTGCTTTTTTGATGACTGCTTCAAGCCCGCCGATGTCCGGTGTATCACTCCAGTCGCCCGGTTTCATGGTTGCGCCGATCACAAGCCGGCCGCTTTTTCTCGGAACCACATAACAGTGGTCATGGTACAGCGTTCTTGTAAGCGGGATCTCATCGTTCCAAACAGAGAGACATTCTCCTTTTACAGGGAAAAAGGGCTGTCCTAAGCCGAGCTGGGCAAAAAACTGTCCGCTCCATACACCGCTTGCGACTGCGACTTGATCAGCATATACGGCTCCGGCCGATGTTTTTATGCAGAACGCTTCTTTATCCCGTTTGATTTCAATAACATGTGTATGTTCATAACATTCTGCTCCATAGCGCCTCGCGCCTTTGGCATACGCTTTACAGACATAATACGGCTCGACATGGACGTCGTCTTTTATCAGGCTTGCGCCGAGAATGTCTTTTGACGCAAACGGCTCTTTTTCGAGCGCTTCTTTTGCAGAAAGCCATGTGACGGAAGGTAAATCATCCATCTGCCGCAAACGGGTGACATCTTCTTTTGAATACGCCAGCTTCAGCATCCCGCCATTATGGCGCCTGATGTCAATGCCCGCTGCTTCTTGCAGCTCTTTTTCGGCAGTTTCATACAGGCGCTGACTGTGCATGGCAAAATCAAAAAACACGTCACGACTTTCGCATTCGGCATGTGCGCCCAGCATTCCAGCCGCTGCGCTTGTCGTCCTTTTGCCGATTGTCCCGCTTTCGAACAAGACGGTTTTCTGTTTATTCTTCGACAGCTCATAAGCAATGGCCGTTCCGATGATTCCGCCGCCGATAACCGCTGTATCATAGTGCTTCTTCATAACCGTCCTCCCTTACCTCGCGAGAATAACGTTCTGCCGCTTTCGCAGGATTCTCTGCTGAGAAAATTCCCGACATGACGGCAATTCCGTCCGGCCCCGCCTGTTTTGCCTGACAGATTGTCTCGAGTGTCATACCGCCAATGGCGATCACCGGAATGGAAAGCTTTCGTTTCATGTCTGAAAGTAGATTTATGCCTCTTGCTTCAAGTCCTTTTTTACAATCGGTTTCAAATACATGGCCGAATAACACATAATCGGCATCCTCTTTTTCAGCTTGGACGGCTTCTTTCAGCGAGTGAACGGAACGGCCGATATGAAGATGCGGAAATCTCGCTCTTACCTGCTTTACGGAAAAGCTGTGCGCCGGAAGCTGAACTCGGTGAATATTGGCAAAAAGCGCTATATCCGTGCGGTCATTGATGATCAGTTTTTCCTTATCCACGCCGCCTTTTTGTAAAAGCGACAGCAGATGCATGATATCACCGGCTGATTTGTCCCGCTCTCTGATATGAATAAAGCTCACATGACGATGAATCGAGATAATATCTTGCGCCAGCTGTGCAACGGGCTTTCGGTTATCAGTTACCGCGTGCAGCTCCAAAGGACTCCACCTCTTCCTGAGCCTTTTTGGACCAGCCTTCTTTTTGATAGGCCATTCCCCAAAATTGATATTCATAATAACTTGAAATGACGAAATTCTCTTTCATCTTTGCGCGGATTTCCTCTGTGCTTTTTTCAGCCAGCTCGTCAAAACGGCTGACCTGTTCCTCAACCTGCTGTCTAAACCAGTCGCCGCCGTATGTTCCGATCCATTTCTCATAAATCGGGTGGCCCGGTTTACATTCCTTCAGCCGTTCGCCGACTTCATAATAAAGCCAATAGCAAGGCAAAAGAGCTGCTAATATTTCCGCAAAATGACCGCTCAGCACCGATCTGTACATGTGGGACGTATAAGAGTAAGCAGTCGGTGACGGTTTAAATTCCGCACGCTCTTTTTCTGTAATCCCTAAAAGTTCCGTAAATTCGCGGTGCAGCGCCATTTCCGCTTCATATGTGCCTTGCGCGTGGCCTGCCATTCTGCCCGTTGTAAACAAGTCTTCGGCATAAGCCGCTCCGAAAGCCTGAACCTTGGCAAAATGCGTCAAATAATAGGAATCTTGCAGCACATAATATGTAAAGCGGTCTATCGGCAGGCTTCCGTCACCGATTCCCGTTACAAAAGGATGAACAAAGCTCCCGTCCCACCATTCAGCAGCGGCCCGCTTGCATTCCTCTGAAAATTTCATCATGTTTTCCCCCTTGATAGAAATAAAAAAACCACTTTCCCGCATCGGAAAAGTGGTTTGGAATTTACATGGATAAAAGACACCCAAAAAAATACCGCTCCACTTCCCTACGCAGGTCTGAACCTGTTCAAGTTATGAGGGTCTAAAAGTCTCACTTTTATCTCAGCCCTTATGAAGGACACCCCTAGTGGTCATACGATTAATTATTTACTTGTTATGCCCTTCTATCTTAACATGAATCAAAATTTGGTCAAGCTTCAAGCGTTTTTTTCAGCTCCGACACGTAGTTGCGCGAGCCTGTGACAATAAGGCGGTCTCCTGTTTTCAGCCGTGTGTCTCCGTGCGGAACGATGCTGTCCACACCTCTGAAAACCCGTACGAAAATGACATCGCCCATCAGCGGAAATTCACGCAGAATAATGCCGTTATACGCGGTATTTTCCATGTTGATCTGATAAAGCGAAGACTCTTGGTTCGTCAGCAGGTTCATCACGCCGGGAGCTTCAATTAATGCGCGCAAAAGCGTTTTTGTAGACAGAAGGATTGAAAAGATGCTGATGCCCTCTTCCTTCAGCTTCGCTTCATGCTCAACGGACCCGACGCTTGCGATGACCCGCTCGGTCCCTTTTTCTTTTGCAAATAATGCGATTTCCGCATTGAGATCTTCATTACCCGTCGCCACCACGAGAATATCGGTCTTAAAGATGCCGTGCGACTCCAGCGTGCTGTGTTTGTAGTCAGCGATCGTTTCCACCGTAAAGACGGATTCTGAAAGCTTTTCCTCGGCATTTTCCTGATACACATGGACGATCCGCACTTCATATTCCTCATCGGGAAGTTCAAGCGTGACCGGGAGCGTCATTTGGTTGGCGCCGATAAATGTAATGCGTTTTTTTTCCTTCGGCGTGTCTTGCCGTTTGTATAATTTTTTAAAGCCGATCGGCGTTATAATGCTGGCAATCACGGCAACCAAGGTCAGTGCCCCTGACATATTGGCGCTGATGATATGCAGCCTCTGCCCGATCGTAGCTGCCGCAATGACAAGCGACAGAGTGGATGTCAGCAGAAAACCCGAGGCAAACACGGTCCTCTTGTCATACCACCTTTTCAAATAAAGCACCGGAATGATCTTGCTGATAAACAGCGCAATTAAAAGCAGCGGAATCATAATCAATGTTTTCGGATCTTGGAACAGCGTCCAAATGTCCAATTTCACGCCGACCATGACAAAAAAGATCGGGATTAAAAACCCGTAACCGAACGAATCAAGCTGTTCAACCATTTCTTTATTCGGCGACAGAAGCGACACAAGCACGCCGGCTAAAAACGCGCCGAGAATATTTTCTGCACCGAGCGATTCTGATAGGGCAACAAGCACGATAATCAGCGTGAAAATGGCTCTCGTGCCAATCTGAACCGTTCCTTTTGACATCGATTGAACGAACGAGCGGTGCTTAAAGATACGGCCGAAAAAGTACAGCACGACCCCCGCGGCAAACAAAATCATGAGAAGCCACATATTACCGCTGTCCTCTCCGTAAACAGAAGCAAAAACGGCGAGAAGAATCATCGTCGCCAAATCGGCAATAACGGCGACAAGCAGGATGATCTGTCCGATATTTGAGTTCATAATCCGCTCTTCCTTTAAAGTCGGCACGACCACTCCGAGCGATATCGTCGAAATGATAAGCGTCATTAAAAAGGCATTTTTGATAAAACCGGCTAAGACAAAGCCGTACGACAGCAGTAATGATAAGATAAAAATGCCGATAAAAATCATCAGTGCTGCGGCAAATGTGTTGGGAGCTTCCCTGCCGTTTTGGAGAAATTGTTTTTTCTTCCCTTTTTCAAACGAAGAAAAGTCAATCTCCAAACCGCTTAAAAACATTAAAAAGATAAAGCCGAGAACAGACAGCGTCTCCAGCCACGTATCCCCCTGAACGACAAGATTAAAGCCGCTTTTTCCGATGATAAGCCCCATGATGATTTCCGCGACAACGACCGGAATGCTGAGCTTAAACCGATGTAAAAGGAGCGGCGTCAAAAATGCGACGATCAGGACAACGACTAAAGATGCAACTGATGTGTGTTCCATTTGTAAATACCTCCTTAGAACAAGGGTTATTAAAGCCCGTATAAACGGACAAAACCTTCTTTATTCAAAAAAAACATAACGCGATTTTAACAAGGCTGAACGCAAAAAAAAAGTAATAAGGCTTTATTTGTTCAATTCTATTTTAATTTGCTCCAAAACAGCATGATTAGGCACAGGAATTTGCCCCATAATAAATAAATCAGCTAAAAAGGGAGGCTAATACGCATGGCTTATGATGTCATCAGCGATATACACGGGTGTTATGATGAAATGATCGCGTTAATTCAAAAGCTGGGGTATGAGATGAAAGGCGGCACGCCCGTCCATTCTGAAGAGAGAACGCTTGTATTTGCAGGAGATTTAACAGACAGAGGCCCAAAATCCGTTGAAGTGATGCGTTTTGTGGCAGAAGCATATGAAAAAGGGGCAGTCCGTTATGTCCCGGGAAATCATTGTAATAAGCTGTACCGTTATTTAAAAGGGAATCCCGTAAAAGTTATGCACGGACTGGAAACGACTGCTGCAGAACTTAAAGAGCTTTCGCCTGCTGAAAGAATGGAGGTCTCAGGGCAATTTATCCGGTTATACGAAAAAGCGCCGCTTTACGACATTTTACATAACGGCGAGCTTGTTGTCGCCCATGCCGGCATAAAAGCTGACGATATCGGCAAACACTCGCGGAGGGTGAAGGAGTTTGTCCTCTACGGCGACATAACAGGAGAAACGCATCCCGACGGCCGGCCTGTCAGAAGAGACTGGGCCGCCGCTTATCACGGCAAGGCGTGGGTTGTATACGGCCATACCCCTGTAAAAAGACCGCGGATCGTCAATCGTACCATTAATATTGATACAGGCTGCGTCTTCGGAAATGAGCTGACTGGCTTTCGTTTTCCCGAGCATGAAACAGTTTCTGTGAAAAGCTCGATGCCGTATGACGCTACACGGTTTCGCGAAGATGCCGGCCAATAGCACGCAAAAAAGCCCGAAACAGCGAAAGTTTCGAGCTTTATATCTGTTCGATCAATGATTTCATGTCATCCGGAATCGGGGCATGGAACACGAGCGGTTCACTTGTCATTGGGTGAAAAAATGAAAGCCGCTCACTGTGAAGGGCCTGCCGGGGCATTCCCTCAGTTTCCCCGCCGTACAGCGTATCGCCGACTAACGGATGGCCGAGATAGCTCATATGCACCCGAATTTGATGTGTTCTGCCCGTTTCCAGCTGTAAAGCGGCCAAAGTGCATGTGTCTCCCGCTTTTTCCGCGTGAAAATGGGTAATCGCTGCTTGGCCTTGCGGGGTAACCATCCGTTCAATAATGCTGTCCGGCTTTCTGCCGATGGGAGCGTCAACCGTTCCTTCTTTCTGAATCATTCTGCCGTGTACAACAGCGAGATAGCGCCTTTTAACGCTGCCTTTTTTCTGTTCCGCCGACAAAAGAGAATGGGCGAGACGATGCTTCGCGATCAGCATGGCGCCCGAGGTATCCCGGTCAAGGCGGGTGACAAGATGAACCGTTGACTGTACGCCGTTTTGCCGGTAATGGTGAATGATTCCGTTTGCGATGCTTTGTGACGGGTGCTCCCTTGAAGGAATGGAGGAAACATATGGCTGCTTATTGACAACAAGCACATGTTCATCTTCATAAAGAATATCAAGCGGTACAGGCTCAGGCAGCAGGGTTTCACTCACTTGTTCCTTTGGAAACTCCACCTTTAACACATCTCCGTCAGCTAAAGCCGCGCGGACGGTCACATGTTCACCGTTAATCAGAAGATCTCCCCCGCCGAATTTAATTTCAGCCAGAAGCCGCTTTGAAATGCCAAGCTGCGCTGTATATTCTTTTACCGTCATACCGGCTTCTGCGGCTGTAATGGTCTTTTGGATAAAAAAGTTTTCCAATCCGTTTCCTCTTTCTATTCACCTTTTCCGATAAAGGAATCCTGCACTCTTTTCCAAAACGGGAAAGGCCGGAATCTTGCAAATCTGACTTTTTCTTCAGCCACTCGGCATAGAATCGACTTGACGTCCTTATGCAGCAAGGTTAAATGATCTATCGTCACTTGAAAATCGACGTCATTTCTCGGTTTGATGACACAGTTATGATGATCTGGAAGAAGCAGCGGCGAGCCGACAGTCCGAAAGACGCGGTTATTAATTGAAGCCATCTCCGCAAGCTGAATCGCTCTGATGGAAGGATGAATGATCGCGCCGCCTAATGCTTTGTTGTAGGCTGTGCTTCCCGACGGTGTGGACAGGCATAACCCGTCACCCCTGAACGTTTCAAACAGCTGCCCCTTAATTTCAACGTCAGCAACAAGACTGCCTTCTATACTTTTGATCGTGCATTCATTTAATGCCAAATATCGTTCTTCACGCTCGTTCTCATGATAAGTAACGATCACCTCTAGGAGAGGATATTCCACAGTATGATACGGGGTTTTGGCGATGGCCAGCACAAGCTTTTCAATTTCTTGGGGAACCCAATCGGCGTAGAAGCCTAAATGGCCTGTGTGAACCCCGACAAAGGCTGTTTTGTCCAAACGGTCGCTGTATCTGTGAAATGCGTAAAGGAGTGTTCCGTCACCGCCGACAGAGATGACGATTTCCGGCTCTTTTTCATCCAATGTCATGTCAAAATCGAGTAAATACGTCTGTATCTTGCTTTTGAGTGTATCTGAAACCTCGTCTCCTTTTGAAGATACGGCAAATTTCATGCCACAACTCCCCCTTTCCTATTGATGGCCGCCCGCTTTTTTCTTACGTGAAAACACGGCTTGGGCTTCCTGAATTTCGCCGCGTATTTCTGACATTTCTTCATCCAGGCGGGATGCGGCTTCTGATGCACGCTGCAGCCTCAGCTTTACTTTTTCAGGAATGTTACCGCTGTATTTGTAATTCAGTGAATGTTCAATGGTCGCCCAAAAGTTCATGGCAAGCGTCCGGACCTGTATTTCCACGAGAATATGCTTTTCGCCGGACGTCGTTTGTAAAGGATATAAAACGACAAGGTGATAAGACCGGTATCCGCTTTCTTTATGTTCAGCGATGTAATCGCGCTGGTCAACGACAGTAAAATCTTTTCTGGCAAACAGCATATCCTTAACACTTTGGATATCATCGACAAATTGGCACATGATGCGGAGCCCTGCTATATCCTGCATCGTTTCGATCTGATGCAGCGGTATGCTTTTCCGTCTCGCCTTTTCCAGTATGCTTGCCACCGGCTTCACACGGCCTGTCACAAACTCAATCGGCGAATGGTCATCTTCATACTCATAAAGGGTTCTGACACCTTTCAGCTTCACTTTTAATTCATCCACAGCCTGGCGGTACGGCGCTAAAAATTGCTCCCATTGTTTGTCATCCATCGTACATCCCCCAATTCCGAACCTGTTTCTAAAGAAATACGCGTTTCACTTTTTCTTCCATTTCTCCGTAATTTGCATTATCTTTAATATTTTCGAGAAGATAGTCGAGCTCTTCATGCAGGCCTGAAAGTTCAACCGTTTCATCCCCTGCCATAAGTATTGCAGGCTTTCTTTGATCACGGGCCTCTTTCAGGGAAGGCCATACGTTTTCTTTTATAATGACATATTCAAAAGAGTCCGCTGATTCAAGTATGTATACAAAAGCAAAGTGGTCGGAATCAACAAGCATTTGACCTGAGGCTTTGCGTCCTGCTCCGCTTACGTCTTCCCCGCACTCGAGGCGGAGCCCCTCTTCTGATAATGATGCGTTTTGGATTTCAATTCTCTTTTGCATAATGTTCTCCTTTTTTAACAAAGTACAGGATTTATTTTATCATATCAAGGTCGATATTGATAAACGTAACCTCTAAAGAGATAATGGGAATCATACAATTTTTCTGCCTGAAAGGAAGACAAACATGACCCAAGAAATAGAAATTGAATTCAAAAATCTCCTGACAAAATCAGAATTTCTTATGCTGGCTGACGCATTTCACATGATGGAAAACGATTTTAAGCACCAGGTGAATCATTATTTCGATACAAAAGATTTTTCCCTGAAACAAAAAAAATCGGCGCTCCGCATCCGCGAAAAAAACGGCGCTTACGTTCTGACGTTAAAAGAGCCTGCGGCAGTCGGACTTTTGGAAACACACCAGAAGCTTGCAGAACCTGATCTGGACGGCTTCACGATTCCTGAGGGACCTGTAAAAGAGCAGCTGACCGGCCTCGGCATCAATCCGGACCTTATTTGTTATTTCGGAACTTTAACGACAAAACGCGCGGAAAAAGAAACAGAAAAAGGCTTAATAGTTTTAGATCACAGCCGATATTTAAATAAAGAAGACTTTGAATTGGAATTTGAGGCAGCTGACTGGGGTGAAGGAAAACGGGCTTTTGAACAATTGCTTCAGCAATTCAGCATTCCTCAGCGTATCACTAAAAATAAAATTATGCGTTTTTATGAACAGAAACAAACAGAAGGTGGAATGACACAGTGAATATAACGAATTGGGCGGCCCTCCTCCAGCTTCAGTCGATGGCGCTGCAATCAATGTCAAATACAAGCGGCACAGCAGGCGGACAATCGTCAGAAAGCCCGCTTTCAAGCTTCAGCTCCCTGCTCAGCCAGTATACAAACACGGTCAGCGGACAGCAGTCCTCCTCCTCACTTTTAAACGGCGTGCGGGCAGCGGGCAGCACCTATTCACCGAGGATATCTGAATTCACAGCAGGCAGTCCCGTCCAGAGCAGCCAGACAGCTGCTGCCAGCATAAAGGCAGCACAGACATCAGACAGCAGCACCGGGAGCTTTTCAGTGGACAGCGCTATTAAAAAAGCGGCTGAAAAATACGGGGTGGATGAAAAACTGATCCGCGCCGTCATTAAACAGGAATCAGGCTTTAATCCGAAAGCCGTCAGCGGCGCCGGAGCAATGGGGCTGATGCAGCTGATGCCGTCTACGGCAGAATCACTCGGCGTGTCAAACCCGCTCGATCCCGTCCAAAATGCTGACGGCGGCACAAAATACTTAAAGCAGATGCTCACAAAGTATGACGGGGATGTTTCCTTGGCTTTGGCCGCCTACAACGCAGGACCCGGCAACGTTGATCAATACGGGGGCATTCCTCCGTTTAAGGAAACACAGCAATATGTCAAGAACATTACCGGACAGTATTACGCGTAAACCAGAGAGGCCCGAGTGCCCTCTGGTTTTTTTGCGGAGTGAAATCTTACACATGAATGAATGCTATGTGATATGATATGTAATACAAACGCCTGACAGAAAGGCACTTTGTTTGTAGAAATAAAATGTTATTGCTAAAATATACAGTAAATGAAGATAGTAAAACTGAAATATAATTTTGCAATGGGAATTATGATTCCTATTAGCCATATTAAAGGAGTAGTCAACATGGGACAATCGTTTAACGCACCATATGAAGCGATTGGAGAGGAACTTCTATCGCAACTTGTTGATACTTTTTATGAGCGTGTCTCGTCTCATCCCTTGCTGAAGCCAATATTTCCAAGCGATTTGACAGAAACGGCCAGAAAACAAAAGCAATTCTTAACCCAGTATTTAGGCGGACCTCCCCTTTATACTGAAGAGCACGGCCACCCCATGCTCAGAGCAAGGCATCTCCCCTTTCCGATCACAAACGAGAGGGCTGATGCGTGGCTCAGCTGTATGAGTGGCGCGATGGATCATGTCGGGCTTGAGGGCGACATTCGTGAATTTCTGTTCGGGCGTCTGGAATTAACGGCCAGACATATGGTAAATCAGGCAGAAGCGGAGGATCGATCATATTGACAAACTATCAACATGAGCAATACTTCGCCCATTGCCACGGACATCCTAAAAAACCTTTGGAAATTTACATGTTTGTCGACCCTCTATGTCCTGAATGCTGGTCGCTGGAGCCCGCCATAAAAAAATTAAAAATCAGATACGGACGTTTTTTCACGCTGCGGATCATTGTTTCCGCCAGCATTACATCCCTGAATAAACAAAAGCGGAAAAAACACCTTCTTGCCGAAGCATGGGAAAAAATCGCGAACCGGTCGGGAATGTCCTGTGACGGAAACCTTTGGCTCGAGCAGGATCAGCCCCTTTCATCGCCTTACCTTGCCGCACTTGCTTTAAAGGCGGCCGAGCTGCAGGGAAGAAAAGCGGGAATCCTGTTCCTTCGCAATATGCAGGAAAGCCTGTTTGTGTCTAAACAAAACATTACCGATGAAGACGTGCTTTTGGATATAGCTAAAAAAACGAAATTGGATTTAGAAGAGTTCAAACGGGACCTCCATTCGCAAAGCGCGGTAAAAGCGCTTCAATGCGATATGAAAATTGCGGCGGAAATGGATGTCACCGTCAACCCGACCTTGACGTTTTTTAATACTCAGCATGAAGATGAAGGGCTGAAAGTGCCCGGCAACTATTCTTATGACGTATACGAAGAGATTTTATTTGAAATGCTTGGCGATAAACCGAAACCTTCTGAAACGCCTCCCTTGGAGTGTTTTATTGAATATTTCAGGTTTGTCGCATCTAAGGAAATTGCACTTGTTTATGATTTAAGTATTGAAGAAGTTGAAAAAGAAATGAAAAAACTGGCGTTTGCCAAAAAGGTCGCCAGAGTTGAAGCAAAGCACGGACTGTTTTGGAAGTCATTAGCCGGCAGCCAGGAAGATGTCACCTGCTGTGATAAATAGCAAAAAAGCTGATTCCTTACGGAGCCGGCTTTTTTTTTTGCAAATAAAGAAACCGCGCCGGGATAAGCGCGGTTTCATATGTCTTAACGACAACAAAGGGGATGGGAGAAATTTTTCACGGTCAAACAAAGGGGTAATGTTTGTTTGTGATCAATTTCACATCCTTATCATATCAAATCATGTCGAGCTTTGACAAGCCATACGATCAATGTTCATATTTTTGTCACAAAACATAACTGACCGCTTGTTTTCATAGAATGTATCAATAAGGACGAGGAGGGAAAAGGATGCTCCGCACCGTGATAACCATCGGTATGATTATATTTTTCTTCTTTTTAAATTTATTAGCCATGATGCATATGCTGCCGCTTTACATTACCTCTCCCCTGCTGTTTTTGTCCATATTGTTCACTTTGTACCGGCTGAATCACCGGAAAACGTTTAAAGGTTTTTAAGAAAGCCTGTGCACTTTTTGCACAGGCTTTCTTGATTCAGGAATGGTTCACTTTTGAAAGCAATTCTTCCATTTCATTCAGTTTCTCTTCAAACATTTTGCAGGCCGCTTCAATCGGTTCTGGCGATGTCATGTCGACTCCTGCTTTTTTCAGTATATCAATCGGATATTCTGAGCTTCCGGCTTTTAGGAATTCCGTATAACGCTCAACCGCAGGCTTGCCTTCTTTTAAGATCTGGCTGCTCAGCGCTTGCGCCGCACTGTAGCCTGTCGCATATTGGTATACATAATAATTGTAATAGAAATGAGGAATTCTTGACCATTCCAAGCCGATTTCCTTATCAATGACCATGTTGTCCCCAAAATACTTTTTGTTCAGATCATAATAAAGCGTGTTTAACAATTCAGGCGTTAACGGCTCGCCTTCTTGCGCCTTCGTATGAATCAAATGCTCGAATTCGGCAAACATCGTCTGTCTGAAGACCGTGCCTCTGAAGCCTTCAAGCATGTGGTTGAGCAGGTACAGTCGCTGTTTTTCATCCTTTAAGCTGTTCAGCATATATTCTCCGAGAAGCGCTTCATTTGTCGTAGAAGCTACTTCAGCGACGAAAATGCTGTAGTTACCGTACGGGTACGGCTGATATTTTCTCGTATAGTAGCTGTGCACCGAATGCCCGAATTCGTGAACGAGCGTAAACAGGTTGTTGACATTGTCATGCCAGTTCATCAAAATGTACGGGTTCGTGCCGTATGTACCGGACGAATAAGCGCCGCTTCGTTTTCCTTTGTTTTCGTACACATCGACCCAGCGATTTTCAAGGCCTTCTTTCAATATAGACGCGTATTCTTCGCCTAACGGGGCAAGCCCTTTCAGCATGTACTCTTTTGCTTCCTCGTACGTCACCTTCATTCCCGCATCTTTTACAAGCGGTGTGTACAAGTCATAAATATGGACTTCATCAAGTTCAAGCACCTTTTTTCTCAGGTCGATGTAGCGGTGTAAAAGCGGCAGATGCTTATTGATGGTTTTCACCAGATTATCATATACTTCCTCTGGAATGCTGTTAGCAGACAAAGCGGCTTCCCGGGCTGATTTATACTTTTTCACACGCGCGTAGAAGTTATCTTTTTTCACAGTGCCGCTAAGGGTAGTCGCCATCGTGTTTTTAAATTGCCCGTATGTTTTATACACAGCTTCAAACGCGTTTTTGCGAACCGCCCGATTGCCGCTTTCTAAGAAATTAATAAAGTTGCCGTGTGTGATTTGCGTTTCTTTTCCGTTTTCATCTTTAATAGACGGAAACGTAATGTCAGCATTATTCAAAACACTGAACGTATTGGAAGGAGACGACAGCGCTTCTGAAGCTTCCGCTAGCAGCGCCTCTTCTTTTTCACTTAACACGTGCGGACGCTGTTTCGTAATCTCTTCAATCGCATGGGAATACAGCTTCAGCTCTTCTTTTTCTAAAATAAACTGCTGCAGCTTGTCCTCCTGAATGGAGAGAATTTCCGGTTCTATATATGCAGCTGCGCTGGCAGCTTGTGAATACAGGCTTGCTGCTTTGTCGTTCAGCCCTTGATAGAAAGAATTGCCCGTATCTTGGTCTGAGCGCATATGCGCGTAAGAATACAGTTTCCCTAAACGGCTCGTCACCTCGTCTTGAGCGGTAAGAGCGGCGTATAAATTATCGGCGGAATGAGCCAGTGTGCCTTTAAAGGAAGATAAATTCGGAATTAATTTTTTAACCTCTTGAAACTCTTTATTCCAGGCCTCATCACTAGGAAAAATATCCTCTAGTCTCCATGTATCCTCTGCCTTTACTTCGCTTCTGTCAGGCAGCTGTTTTGCTTTTTTTTCCTCAGTCATGGTGATCCCCCTCGTTTTCTTTACTTCAAGCCAATTGAAAAAACGATTGTTTCTCCAAAAACTTGTGTTGTGATTATCTTCCGTTTTTTCACTGCCTTTTGTCAAATCATATGCGGCACATAAGAGCGAGCATGCCAAAAATACAGTGAAAAAGCGAAAACCAAACGCTTTTGTGCGCTTCACATTCAGCCACCACCTTGACGTTAGGGTGAGCTAAATGCCGCATTCTCATTCCCCAAAAAACAGCCGGTCCCGCCGATACAGCTCCTCAGCTGTTCGAGGGTGCTTTTTTTGAGATGTGAGCATATATACTTCATTCTCAGTTTCTCTTAAAAAATCCTGCAAACATAAAAAATCGGCATATTGTTTTATCGCCAGGATGATGAATTCTTTATTGTATTCGTACCGCAGATTGATATCCCGATCAATGATTTTCCTGCGGCAGAAGCGGACCATGTCCGCTAAGCGGATCGGCGCTCCTTTTTCCGAAAGCTCCATAAACCGCAAATACAGGTGCCCCTGCCATACAAAAACAGGGCTTTGAAACAAAAAGCCGGCCGATACTGGAACAAACACCTCAGACGGCAATAAAGAAAATGCGGTTTGATGCCTTTCATAAAAAAGGCGCTGAATGAGACGGGCTTCTTTTGATAAGAACCGGCTGTTTTTTCGGCGGAAACCGGAAACGGCCCGCTTCCAAGCGGAAAGCTTAACATTTCGGGAGCTTTCCGGCAGACAAATGTCCGCCAGATTTGCTTTATGGAGAGGAATGATTTTCATTTCGGCATATGAATAGCCTGTGTAAAACGGAATGATCGCATGCAGCTTGTAAAAGGAGCGGACCTCGGGGCAATAAAATAAAATAGCGGAAAATGAATTGACTTCGAAAAACTGCCAATGAAAAGCAGAGAGTTGAAAAAAATGTGCGGACAGCCGTTTTAAACGTTTTGCTCCGATGATCCAAAACGGACTGAACCCGGCTTTTTTCAAGCCTTCTGTACGGCTGTGCAAAGTTTCCGCAGATAGATGTGCACATTGAAATTCAAACGCCAGCCTGTCTTCTCCGCTTTCAGCGGTAAGATCCGGCCGCTGTCCCGCTGATTTGACATACGGCTCCAAATTGGCGGTAAGTCCTTGTGCTTTCAGCCAGAGAAAAAGCTGCCGTTTTCCTTCCAGGTGGTATTCACTTTCCGGTTCCGGCTCTCCCGGACACAGCCTGCTTTTTTTATGGGCAAAGTGCGGCAGTTTTTGCGGTCCCACTTTCACATCAAGCTCTCCCCCGCATACAGGGCAGTACCAGCGGATTTGTCTTAACTCCGCTGCTTTTTGATTAGAATAGCTGCCAGCCAGCTGAACCAGCTGGCCCTCGGCAGTCACGGCACTGAACATTTACCATCTTCTCCTTTCTGCGTCTTTCTGTTATTCAGCAAAAAGAAGGTATAATCCTGTTTGCAGCAAAAGGCGGATTTTTCGTTTTCGATCGTTCAGAATCCTTTTCTGCACAAAAAAAACCGATTTCTGCTGAGAGAAATCGGTTTGTTATGATGCAAAGTGTTTTTTTATTGTATATAACGCATGCTCAGGTATCACCAATTTGCCGTATTCTTCAAGGCGGTGAATGCTGACTGATGATTCATGCGCGTACTCTAACAGGATGCTTAGCTGATTTTCAACCTCTTCATCAGTTTGCTCATTAAAGTCTGCATATAAATAATATCGGTTCTCAAACGAGTAAAGTGTCGTTTTTATTCCGTTAAGATTTAATTTAGAAAGCGAAATGATATCCTCAAAATCATCGAATCGCAAAGTAAACTGAAGCTTCTGTTCCTTGTCTTCCTGGCTGTCAGCCTGCTCTTCTTTTTGGAAATCATCAAGTAAGGCGTCGAGATTTTCATCTGCCGGCTCTTGTTTTTTATCTTCAGGGATCGGCAGTTCGAGTTTTTGTCCATCTTTGGAAAGCTGGGCTTTTGTCACGATAATTTCCAGTCCTTTGTCCAATGCCTGAACCTGAATCCAAAGCGGACCCTCGACAGCGAATTCCTCTTCCTCATGAACTTCATCCATGACTTCCCAGAACAGTTCTTCACTGCGTTCGCGATTGTACCAGATTTCTTCTCTGTCAAAACCGCGATCTTCAATATCACCATATGACATATAAAATTTTACAGTGTGCTCGTTAATTCTTTCTATTTCCATTTGCCAACCTTCCCTTCTTTATAAGATGTTGAAGGGACATCTAAGCTCCCGATGAATAGTACTTTACTACACTTTACCCATTCCGTCCACATCTTAACCTTATAGGAAACAGCGCGAATTCTTTATATTTCTATTTTATGATAAATCAGTTATAAAAGAAATAAAAAAGCATTTTCTCACGGAAAAACAGGCTTTCCCCCGGTTCCCATCATAATTGTCATCCTGCTTCATATATTAGCTGTACAAGCAACCGGAACAAAAAGCGAGGTGGTTTCATGCCGCACGATTACCTGCTGTCTCTACTTGTCATTATCGGAATTGATTTAATCCTCGGCGGGGATAATGCTGTCGTCATTGCGATGGCATGCCGGAACCTGCCGCATAAGCAAAGGCAGAAAGCGATTATTTTCGGAACGTTTATTGCCGTTGCCATGAGAATAGGGCTGACGAGCGCAGCCGTCTATTTGCTGAACATTCCTTTTTTACAATGCGTGGGCGGCGTGTTCTTATTGTATCTCGGCTATCAGCTTCTTATTGAGAAGAAGGATGCACAGCGTGTGAAAAGCAGTTCCTCACTTTGGAGAGCCATCCGCACTATCGTACTGGCCGACCTCTTTATGTCGCTTGACAATGTGATTGCCGTAGCGGGCGCTTCTCACGGCGAGCTGTCGCTTGTTGTCATCGGGCTGTTCGTCTCGGTGCCGATTATCATCTGGGGCAGCAAGCTCGTTCATGCTGCAATGGACAAAGTGCCGCTATTAATCTATGCCGGAAGCGGCCTGCTCGCTTTTACGGGCGGTGAAATGATCGCGAGAGACAGTCAGCTGTCTTTTTTCATGGCAGAACATGGTACGGTTCAAATGATGCTGCCGATTTTGACTGTCGTGTTTGTCATCCTCGCCAGTATGATTTATGAACAGACTGAAAAGTAATAAAAAAGCCCAAACCGCGAAGGATTTGGGCTTTATGATCTTATATCAGTTAGCCAGACGCTGTGCTTCTCTTAATTGGAAAGAACGCACTTTTCTTGGCAGGAACCGTCTGATTTCATCTTCATTATAGCCGACTTGCAGACGTTTTTCATCAATGATGATCGGGCGGCGAAGCAATCCAGGATGCTCATTGATTAAAGTGTACAGGTCTTGAAGCGGCATTGATTCAACGTTTACGTTCAGTTTCTGGAATACTTTAGAACGGGTAGAGATAATTTCATCCGTACCGTCTTCAGTCATACGCAGAATTTGCTTAATTTCATCAATTGATAAAGGCTCGGAGAAAATGTTTCTCTCTTCAAACGGAATCTCGTGCTCTTCCAGCCAAGCTCTTGCTTTTCTGCATGACGTACAGCTAGGTGATGTGTATAATGTAACCATTAATCTTCACTCCTCTAATTAGTAGGATGAACATGTTTGTATTCTCAAATTGAAATGACTTTAAAAAAGGAATCTTTATAGGTATTATACTATAAAAAAGTAAGTATGAACAGTCTCCTGAGAAAAAAATGTGTCAATCCGGCAAATTTACAGCTTGCGGGATTATTTACATTCTCAATTAGTTTAACTTATCGAAAATGTTTTTTTGTTTTTTCTCATCAATGACTTTGAGAACTTCATCCGTATTTTCGTATGATTCTCCGTACCATTTTTCATCTTTATAAGTGTGAATGGTTTCATATGTCTGTTTCATCGCTTCAAACATTTCTTCTTCAGATTCTGTTTTCGGTGACCAGTACAGAATCTCCATTTTATTCACTTCATTCGTAGCCAATGACCGGCGCCGATACCCGATTGACTGTGCATGCTTGAAATGCTCTCTTTGGTAAAAACGCAAACGCTTCTGTGTGTCCGTGTCATCCTCGTCGACAGGCTCCACCTCAAGCAGAATCGGCTTGTTTTTCTTTTTCAGCTTACCGATCAGCTTGCGTCCGAGACCCTGCCCTCTGGCTTTCTTTGACACAAACAGATAATCAATAAAGATAAAAGAGTCAAATTCCGCAAACATCAGCACGTAGTGTTGGCCCTCTTCTTTATGATAAACATCGCTTTGCTCCTTTAACAGAGCTTCCATATGCGCTTTTGATTTCATTTCTTCAATCGGAAAATATTCACTCAGCTTTTCATACCAGTTCATTCATTTGCTCCTTATGGGTTCGTTGTCTTCACACTTTTAGATATACCCCATTTCCGATTGTTTAAACAATCTTACATCTATTTAGACGGTTGACTTTGTGACATGGTTTCATTTTTTTTAAAAAGGTGTGTAATCTACATGTTTCGTATAATGATTGGCCGCATCCCACAATAAAAATTCGTCGATGCCTTCATCGTGTAAAGCTTTAATCTGGTCTTCCACCTGGCTTTTGCCGTACTCTTGGTAGTTGCCGCTTCCAAGGTATGAGGCTGTGAAGTCCTGAAGCCACGGGCGTGACGATGGCGGATTTTTCAGTTTGGAAAGTTTTTTGTTCTCCACCTTTGCATATTCCCTGACGACTTTGTACGGTTCAAGGTCGGGCTTATCAATGCCGAAATAGCTCGTCCAATGGCTCGGATAAATCATGGATGAAATGACATCGACATGCTCAGAAATTTTGCTGAAATTCTGTCCGATTCCCGGCGCTTCGGGCAATGTCGCTGAATAGCCGAAAATATCCGCCGACATATCAACACCGTGCGGCTTTAATTTTTTCTTGGCATAACTGACAAAATCGGTAACGGCATGAACACGTTTCTGCACGTTGCTGTCAGCTGATTTTCCATAGTCTCCATGGCCGTATGTCAGCTCATCATCGCGTTTTTCAAACCCTTCCGGGAAACGGACATAATCGAACTGAATCTCTTTAAAGCCCATTTTTGCAGCTTCTTTTGCAATGTTTACATTGTAATCCCATACTTCTTTCATAAACGGATTCACAAATGATTCCCCTCGTCCGTTCTTCCAGACGCTTCCGTCTTTTTCTTTAAAGGACCACTCCGGTTTTTCTTTCGCAAGCGCGCTGTCTTTAAAAACGACAATCCGCGCGATCGGATAGATGTGTTTTTCCTCCAGTTTTTTCATCATCGTTTTTGGGTCTTTGATGTACGGTTTGCTGATCTTGTAATAGGGAGACTGCTTATCCGGCTGGAACGTAAGGTTTCCGTTATCGTCTTTCACATCAATGACCATTGTATTCAGTTCTGTTTTGTCTACAAAATCCGTCAATTCATCAAACTTGCTTCCGCCCGCAGAATGCCCGGTTACGTAAATGCCCCGCACCTTATCGGGATGTGAAAAGTGCAGCCCTGAGGGATAAGCGAACCTTGTCATCCCTTCCGGCAGTTCTTTTTTTGTAAGAGCTACTTTCAATTCCGGCTGCTCTTCTTTTACAGCG
This sequence comes from Bacillus sp. YC2, assembly GCF_019891195.1. Classification (NCBI taxonomy): domain Bacteria; kingdom Bacillati; phylum Bacillota; class Bacilli; order Caryophanales; family Bacillaceae; genus Bacillus; species Bacillus sp. YC2. The sequence continues at coordinate 40,123 of NZ_JAHXDO010000003.1, forward strand.
GCCTTCGCCGGATAAGCCATCAAACTGAGAAACAGTCCTGTGACGATGGCGTATGTCATCATTCGCATGCTAAACTCCTCCTTTTTTCCATTATAGGAAACGGGGCGCAGGCTTGATAAGCTTTAATGTGCAAGGCTGCCAATATCAACTTTTGTCCGGCCGCGGCTTTAAATAATGTTTCATTTCTTTTCTTAAACACATTAAATAAATCGTATGGCAATGAACCGGAAAAATGCATGGTCATGGACAGTCCATAAAAAAATCCTTCAAGACTGAAGTCTTGAAGGATAATCATTTTATCGAAACGTTTTAAATTCTGCTTCTGTGCACATGACAAAATGTCCCGGTGTGACTTCGCGAAGCTCCATCTTTTCCCCGTCTTTCAGCTGATGGATTGACGGATCGTATTTTTTCCGGACCCGATTTCTTTCGTAATCAGGGTCAGGAAGCGGAATGGCGGACAGCAGGGATTTTGTATACGGGTGCAGCGGATTCTCGTAAAGCTCATCCGCCGGCGCAAGCTCAACCAGCTTTCCGAAATACATGACGCCGATACGGTCGCTGATGTATTTGACCATGGATAAATCATGGGCGATAAACAGGTAAGTGAGCCCCTTTTCCTTTTGCAATTCCTTCATTAAATTGACGACCTGCGCCTGAATTGATACGTCAAGGGCGGAAATCGGTTCGTCCGCAATGATAAATTCCGGATCAACCGCCAGCGCTCTGGCAATTCCGATCCGCTGACGCTGCCCTCCAGAGAATTCATGCGGATAGCGGTTGGCGTGCTCCTTATTTAAACCGACCGTTTCAAGCAGTTCATGGACCCGCTGCATGCGCTCCTTTTTCGTTTTCGCGAGACGGTGGATATCAATCCCCTCTGCAATAATGTCGGCAACTGTCATTCTCGGATTTAAAGATGCATACGGATCTTGGAAAATCATCTGCATTCTCCGGTTAAACTCCAGCAGCTTTTTGCGGGATTTTTTGCCGTGGACATTTTCTCCGTTAAACAGCACCTCGCCGTCAGTTGCTTCATACAGACGGATAATGCTCCGGCCTGTCGTCGACTTTCCGCAGCCTGATTCCCCGACGAGGCCGAGCGTTTCGCCTTTATAAATATCAAATGACAGGTCATCTACCGCTTTTACGGTTCCTTTCGGCGTGAAAAAATGCTGTTTTAAATGTTTAATTTCGAGAAGCTTTTCAGTCATTTTTTTCACCTTCCTTCATTAAAACCGGCTGCTGGTACGTATTCGGCAATTTGCGCATTTTTGCCTTAACCGCTTCAGGCGGCTCTGCCTTAGGCGCGTCCGGATGCAGAAGCCAAGATTTCACAAAATGCGTGTCAGACACTTTATACATCGGCGGCTCCTCTTCAAAGTCAATTTTCATCGCATAAGAGCTGCGAAGCGCAAACGCATCTCCTTTTGGAGGATTCGTCAGATCCGGCGGTGTTCCCGGGATGGCCGTCAGTTTTTCCTGGTCAGTGCTTTCAAGACTCGGCATAGATGCTAAAAGCCCCCACGTATACGGGTGACGCGGATCATAGAAGATTTCGTCCACCGTGCCGGACTCAACGACTTGGCCCGCGTACATGACAGCGACCCGGTCGGCAACGTTAGCGACAACGCCCAGATCATGGGTGATAAAAATAATGGAAGTGTCGATTTTTTTCTGCAATTCCTTCATCAGCTCAAGAATCTGAGCCTGAATCGTTACATCAAGTGCGGTTGTCGGCTCATCAGCAATTAACAGCTTCGGATTTGCCGCAAGCGCCATCGCGATGACGACCCTCTGCCTCATTCCGCCGGAGAATTCATGCGGGAATTGGCCGACCCGTTTTTCCGGCATCGGAATTCCCACCAGATCAAGCAGTTCAATCGCGCGTTTGCGTGCCGCTTCTTTTGAAATGTTTTCGTGTTTAAAAAGCACTTCCGTAATTTGTTTCCCGACCTTCATTGTGGGGTTCAGAGACGTCATCGGATCTTGGAAAATCATCCCGATGTCTTTTCCTCTGATGGACTGCATCTCTTTTTCTGACATCTGTACAATATCGCGTCCGTCAAAGAGAATCTGCCCTCTTTTAAAATAGCCGGGCGGCATTGGAATCAGCTTCATAATCGCTTGGGACGTCACACTTTTTCCGGAACCGGATTCCCCCACGATCGCGAGCGTTTCTCCCTTATTCAAATGGAAATTCACGCCGCGGATTGCCTGTACCTCTCCGCCGTATGTTTTAAATGAAATGGCTAAGTCTTTTACCTCTAGCAAGCGTGTCACTCATATCACTCCTTATTTGCGTAACTTAGGATCCAGCGCGTCTCTTAATCCGTCGCCGACAACATTAAAGCCAAACATCGCAAGGCAGATAAAGCCGGCAGGGAAGAATAAACGCCAAGGGTAATAGGTTAATGCAGGCAATCCGTCTGAGGCCATCGTTCCCCAGCTCGCAAGCGGCGCCGGTACGCCTAGCCCTAAATAACTTAAAAATGCTTCTGTGAAAATCGCGGTCGGAACCGTCAGTGTCATCGTGACTAAGATAGAACCCATGGCATTCGGAACAATATGCTTAAACAGAAGACGTCCCGTTTTCGCACCCAGTGTTTGGGAAGCAAGCACATATTCCTGATTCTTCAATTGGAGCACTTGACCGCGAACGATCCTCGCCATATTAATCCAGCCCGTTATCGTCATGGCAACGATAATCGTCAGTAAGCCCTTCGGCAGAACAACCATCAGCAAGATAACCATTAATAATGAAGGAACTGCCCAAAGAATGTCCGCGATACGCATCATCACTTCATCAGTGCGGCCGCCGCGGAATCCGGAAATACTGCCCCAGATGACGCCGATTAATAAATCAAGCACGGCAGCGGCTACACCGATAAAGATGGAAATCCGCGCACCTACCCACGTCCGTACGAAGATGTCCCTTCCCAGGTCATCTGTACCGAACCAATGATCCTTAGACGGTGCTTTATCCGCATTTAAAAGATTCGTAGTTGCATAATCATATCTTGAAAAAACAGGGGCAAAAATAGCCATAAGGATAATAAGAACGATCAGTACAAGCCCGACCATCGCAAGCTTGTTGCTGCGAAAGCGAAGCATGGCGTCTTTCCACAGGGAAAGGCTTTTTTTACTTATTTTTTCGGCATCACTGGCATTAGCTGAAGCTGGTTCAAACATATTTTTAGGAATGTTCTGCATGGTCTAGGCTCCTTTCTTTGCTTTAGAAAGCTTGATTCTCGGATCAATCAATCCGTACAGCACGTCTACAATTAATACGCATAAAAGCAGGATAACGCTGAAGAACACGGTAACTCCCATAATGACCGTATAATCACGGTTGGTAATGCTGTTGACAAAATGCGCGCCTAAACCGGGAATTCCGAAAATGGATTCTATGATAAAGCTTCCCGTTAAAATGGACGCCGCCATCGGTCCCATATATGTCACAACAGGCAATAACGCGTTTCGCAGCGCATGGCGCACCGTGACGGACGGACGTGACAGCCCTTTTGCTTTTGCGGTCCGTATGTAATCGCTGTTTAACACTTCAATCATGCTTGAACGGGAGAGCCTGGCAATAAACGCCATCGGCATAGAAGCAAGCGCAATAGAGGGCAAAAAGGTGTATGCCCAGGATTCCCACCCTGCGACCGGGAAGAGTTCCAATTTAATAGAGAAGATATACTGTAATATCGTCGCCAATATAAAGCTCGGAACTGATATTCCAAAGATCGTTAAAATCGCAACGGTATAATCCTGCCATTTATTATGATACAGGGCAGCAATCACCCCAAACAAAACACCAAACGCTAAAGCGAGGAGAATAGCTTCTGCTCCGAGAGTAAATGAAACGGGGAAACCTGAATTGATTAAATCATTTACGCTTTGCCCTTTATATTTAAATGAAGGCCCGAAATCCCACATCGCGACAGACTTTAAGTAGCTGACATATTGGACAACGAGAGGCTTGTCCAGGCCGTAGTGCTCGTTTAAGTTTGCCTCAATTTCAGGCGGCAGCTTTCTTTCGCCTGAAAACGGTCCGCCCGGTGCAGCCTGCATTAAGAAAAATGTGGCGGTGACAATCACAAACAATGTGATGATCATGTAAATGAATCGTTTACCGATATATTTTAGCAAGGTGAACACCTCCATGTTTTTTACAATTTTATACTTAATCAGTAAGAAAGGTATATGGGGACATCCTCCCCATATACCTTGGGTCTTTTGTTTTTAGAGCCGCTTTCTATTCAAAAGAAGCATTTCTAAAGTAGACGTCGCCTGTTCCGGTTACAATGACATTTTTAAGGTTTTTATCCTGCACCCATGTATCTGTATAGAAATAAACTGGCGCGACCGGCATTGCATCAAGGAAAATCTTCTCTGCTTTTTTCAGCTCTTCGATACGTTTATCCGGGTCAGTTTCAAGCTGAGATTGATTCAATAATTTTTTAAACTCAGGGTCTTCCCAACCGGTATCGTTGTTTCCGCCTTCTTTATCGCGGAACAATTCAAGGAAGTTGATCGGATCATTGAAATCGCCGAGCCAGCCCATACGGCCGATTTGATAATCCTGGCTGTGCAGTTTGTCGATGTAAACATTCCATTCGGAGTTATCAAGTTCAACATTAACACCTAAGTTCTTTTTCCACATTTCCTGCACGGCCTGCGCGATTTTAGCGTGCGCCTCATCCGTATTGAAAGATAATTTGATTGCCGGAAGGTCAGATGCTTTCTTAACGCCTAATTCCTTCAAGCCTTTATCAAGAAATTCTTTTGCTGTTTTGACATCATTGTCTTTGAAATATCCTTTAGTATTATCTTTGAAGCCCTTCATTGACGGAGGCACGGCTGCCATTGCCGGGATTTGTTCGCCTTGAGTCACGTTTTTCACGATAGACGCCCGGTCGAGGGCATAAGTAAGAGCTTTCCGAATGTTGACATTGTTCAGCGGTTTGGCTTCTGTATTAAATTTGTACCAATACACGCCGGCAATAGGCTTAACATTCAATGATCCGTCTTTCTTCAAAGTCGGCAGGGATTCTGTCGGAAGCTGTCCAAGCGGCATTCCCGCCCAATCAAGTTCCCCTGCTTGGAATTTTTTAAGTTCCGTGTTGTTATTGTTAATCATCACCATGTTGATTTTCTTCAGTTTTACAGAGTCTTTATCCCAATATTCGTCGTTCTTTACAAGGTCGATAGAACCGCTGTGTTTCCAAGCCGTCATTTTGAACGGGCCGTTTGACACATAATTTTCGCCTGCGTTCGTATTCCAGTTTTTATGTTTTTCTGCAATTTTCTTGTTAATCGGCATGTACGTATAGAATGATGTTAATTGCAGGAAGTAAGGTGTCGGGTTGTTCAGTTCAACCTTTAATGTTTTGTCATTAACGGCTTTTACGCCTACGTCATCAATTTTACCTTTTCCTGTGTTGGCAGCTTCAGCGCCTTTAATATAGTAGAGCTGATATGCGTATTGTGACTCGTTGTTCGGGTCAAGCGCCCATTTCCAAGCATATTCAAAATCCTGCGCAGTAACGGGATCGCCGTTTGACCATTTTGCACCGTCACGAATCGTAAATGTATAGGTCTTTCCGTCTTTGCTTGTTTCGATCTTAGATGCCATTCCTTCTTCAGGCTCACCTTTGGAGTTGACGCGTGTCAATCCTTCAAAGGTCTGACGGATGACACCGCCGGAAACGGAATCGTTAGCTAAACCGGGATGTAAAGAGAATGGTTCTGTTTTAATATTGATGTGAAGTGATGTCTGCCCTTTGGTGTCATTCTTCCCACCGCCGCCTGATCCGCCGCTGAATCCGCCGCATGCACTTAACACGAGCGAGAAGATAAGCATTAAACCCACAATAGACCAACGCTTTTTCATGCACTAACCCCCTAATTAATTTTTCAGCCTTTACTACTAAATACTCAGAAATATCAGACAAAATAACTTAATATTTTTCTAAACTTTAATTGTGTTCCGTCTTTTCTGATTATTTTATGTAAAGAAGCTGTAACAATAGAGTGAACAAGTTCATTATAATGAAATGAATAATTTATTGCAATACTATTTTCTCAATTTAAAATATTTAAATTTGGTCAGTTTTTCTGCCAAAAACGTGACACCCTTCTATAGTTTAAAGCATAACTAAACTAAATTTTCCACAAAGAATTTCCAGTTCATATTGCTTTTTACATATAATATTCGTTATACGAAATGTTGATATGTGTTATCATTTGGGCATTTCCAGACAATTTCGTGATTTTTCGAACCGTGAGTGAACTGGAAAAAATCTTGTATTCTTCTGATGACATTTGTCTATAATTGATTTATAATGGATCAATCAAACATAATTGTTGTGATTCGCTATGATGAAGAGTAGTACACATTTCAACCCATTTGAAGAGAGCCTGCGGTGCTGTGAGCAGGTAATGGGCAATGTGGAATGGACTTCTGAGCAGCTGACCGAACGTAAGTAGGCTCAGCCGGAGCAGTCTCCGTTACCAACGTCTCGAGCGATTCCATTGTTATGGAATAATCAGGGTGGCACCACGGTTCATTCGTCCCTTTTTCTACGGGAAGAATGGGCTTTTTTTATTATGTTTTAGAAACGAGGTATGGATTATGAAGAAAACAATTTTTTCAGGCATTCAGCCGAGCGGGTCAGTAACGCTCGGAAACTACATCGGAGCAATGAAGCAATTTGTCGATTTGCAGCATGATTACAACGGCTACTTTTGTATCGTTGATCAGCACGCGATTACGGTGCCTCAAGATCGGCTTGAGCTGCGGAAAAACATCCGCAATCTTGCAGCGCTGTACGTAGCGGTCGGGCTTGACCCCGAGAAAGCGACACTGTTTATCCAATCAGAGGTTCCCGCTCACGCCCAAGCGGGTTGGATGCTTCAATGTGTCGCATATATCGGTGAACTTGAGCGGATGACGCAGTTTAAGGACAAGTCTAAAGGCAAGGAAGCCGTTGTTTCCGGACTGCTAACATATCCGCCGCTTATGGCCGGAGATATTTTGCTGTACGGAACTGACCTTGTCCCTGTCGGAGAAGACCAGAAACAGCACCTTGAGCTGACCCGCAATCTGGCGGAACGTTTCAACAAAAAATACAATGATATTTTCACGATCCCCGAGGTCAAAATCCCTAAAGCGGGCGCGCGCATCATGTCGCTGGCTGACCCGCTGAAGAAAATGAGCAAGTCAGACTCGAACCAAAAGGCATTTATCACGCTGCTTGATGAGCCGAAGCTGCTCGAAAAGAAAATCAAGAGCGCCGTAACCGATTCTGAAGGAATTGTAAAATACGATAAAGAAAACAAACCGGGTGTCTCTAATCTGCTTACCATCTACTCGATTTTGGGAGGCGCATCGATCGAAGAATTAGAGGCTAAATATGAAGGCAAAGGCTACGGCGAATTCAAGAGCGATTTAGCTGAAGTGGTGGTCAATGCGTTAACGCCGATTCAAGAGCGCTACCGCGAATTAATTGAAAGTGACGAATTGGACCGGATTCTCGATGAAGGTGCAGAGCGCGCCAACAAGGCGGCCGGCAAAATGGTGAAAAAGATGGAAAACGCCATGGGGCTCGGACGGAAAAGACGATAAAAAAGAGGCGGGGTATCCCTGCCTCTTTTTCTTTAATTCACTTTTGATTCCTGTTCCATCTCCCAAAGCTTCTCGAAAAACGGCTGCCCTTTTATCAAGTTTTCACAGAAAGCGAGATGCTTGTCTGACCAGCCTTCAATCGTTTCATTATAAAGCATGTCCCAAATCTCCTCAAAGCTCATTCGTTTGATCTGCTCATACATATGCGGATTCCACTCAGTATACCAATACACAATTTCCGCTCGGTTTTTCAGCCCTTTCAGCTGATCAAGCGCCATAAACATCAGCTGCTTGATCTGCCGCTCTTTTCTCGTCAGTCCTCTGACGTGCTCCGGCGCCAATGATAAAATGTGATATTCCTTTGAAGACTCCAATTGCTTCGGCTCAAATTGATAGGTTTCGGGTTCTACATCCTTTACCATTTCATAGACAAGCTGCTCCTGTCTCGGAATCAGGCGGCTCTTTCTGACCGGAATGGTATACCCGATCGTATCCACGGCAATGATGCCGATTCCGTCTGTTACGACAAAACAATATTCAAGCTTCGACCGCTCATGGTTTTTTCGCACGTATGATTTTTGGTGAACTTCATCAAGCAGCTCTTTCGGAAGCTCCGATAAATCGTTTTCTATGTAATGAAATAACACCGACGGCACCCTGAGCAATGGCGTCTGATCCAAAAGCTCAACCGTGTCTTCCTTCCGCCATTCGTGAAAATGGCATACATTGTAGCCGTTTTCTTCCCCTTCAAACCAATTCACCCACACATCATGAAGAAATAACATATTCGACCCCTCACTTTATAAAAACTGTTGTCCACAGTATAGGCAAGGGGAAGATAAATTATTCCATTTAGATATGAGAATTCCGCTTCAGCCTGAGAGACTCGCCTTTTTCACCTTTCCTTCAATGGTCAGCGTGCTCGGAAGCCTTCATTGCAAAACATGATACAAGGATCAAAAGAATAAAAAAATCTCCCGTTGTGAATCGGGAGATCATTTCACATTCTTAGGATCGAGCGCATCGCGCAGCCCGTCACCGACAAAGTTGAAGCATAATACGGTAAGAAGAATGAACAGTCCAGGGAACAATGGATACCACCATGCCTGTATCATAATCGTAAAGTTTTGCGCATCTTGAAGCATATTTCCCCAGCTTGCAATGGGCGGCTGTATTCCGAAACCGAGATAGCTCAGCGCGGATTCAGCCAGAATAACCGAGCCGACTTTTAAAGTTGCTGATACAATGATCGGTCCCAGCGCGTTGGGAAGGATATGAGAAAAAATGATTTTATGCGTTTTTGTCCCGATTGTTTTGGCAGCCAGGACATATTCTCTTGAACGTAATGATAAAAATTCTCCCCTGACCAAACGCGCAGTGGTTGTCCACCCCGTCAGACAAAAGATTAAAATCAATTTGTCCACACCCGGCCTAAATATGGTAACAAGCGTAATCAATAAGAAAATATCAGGTATTGAAAGCACTATATCAACTAAACGCATAATAACAGCATCCACAATGCCTTTAAAATAGCCTGCTAACGCGCCTAAGATGGTTCCGATAAAAATGGAGCCGACCACAGACGCAAAACCGACTAATAAAGAGATCCGCGCGCCATATAATATCCTGCTGAAAATGTCACGCCCAAACTTATCCGTTCCCATCAAATGCTCAAGCCCCGGTGCTTTAAATTTATCAAGCAAACTTTGCTGCTCTTGCGAATAAGGAGCAATCACCGGCGCCAAAATCGCTGACATAATAATTACAAACAGAATAATAGCACCCGCAACCGCCAGTTTATTTTTCGAAAACTTTTCCCAAAAGATCTTTGTCATGGTTTCCGGCTTTTCGGCAATATTTTCTTTCAGCCCGACCTCCGGTGCTGGAGGTGTGTTTAATTCGGCCATCATCGTTCCCCCCTTTTAATATTCAATTCTCGGATCAACCACTGCATATAAAATGTCAGCGACAAGGTTGCCGATCACCACAAGGACGGCTGAAATGACGGTCATCGCCATAATAACCGGATAATCACGCTGGAACGCTGAATCGACAAACAGCTTTCCTAACCCCGGCCATGTGAATATTTGTTCTACGACAACAGATCCGCCGATAAATGAGGGGATCATCAGTCCAAAGATTGTAATAACAGGCAATAACGCATTCCTCAGGCCGTGCTTAAATAACACACGATTTTCTTTAAACCCCTTCGCTCTTGCCGTACGGATATAATCCTGATTTAATACGTCCAGCATATTTGATCTCGTGTATCTTGTCAGACCGGCCATATCGGCCGTCGCTAATACAAATGCAGGCAAAATTAAATGATGGATACGGTCAAAAATATTGAAGTCCGTGTTCAGCGTCTCGACACCTCCGGTAGGAAACCAGCCGAGGTTTACAGATAGAACCATGATTAAAATTAATCCAAACCAAAAGTTTGGAATGGCCAATCCTATAAATGAGGTAAATGTAATGCCATAGTCTAGTTTTGAATAGGGTCGTTTTGCGGACAAGACGCCAAACGGGATAGAGATGATAAGAGCTAAAATCGTTGAAACGAGCATCAGTATGAGCGTATTGGGCATTCGGGCCATAATCAGTTCTGAGACAGGTGTTCCTTTTCTGACAATTGACGTTCCGAAATCCCCCTGAACCATATTGCCGAGCCACTTTAAATATTGAACATACTGAGGATCATTTAACCCGTATTTTTCAATAAATTGTTCTCTGTCGGCCTGGCTGATTTTCGGGTCCATCATTAACGTCATCGGATCTCCCGGCGCAGCTTTCATGATAATAAAAGATAAAATGGTTATCCCCAATAAAATCGGAATGGACATCAATGTTCTTCTGATAATATATGTAGCCATATTCTTGTCCCCTTTACTATCCTTATTAAAAACAGAAGAGGGAGGAAACGCTCTCCCTCCCCTCTAAGGGAAAATTATTTTGCAAGCCACCACTTTTGAATATTATACAAATCACGTTTCGGATGGTATTTGTATCCCTCAAGGTTTGCCGGCATTGCCATGTGGTTGTTAGGGTAATACAAGAACGTATACGGCTGATCTTCCGCGATTTTTTGATAGATTTGCTCGTATTCTTTTGAATACTGCTTTCTGTCGCTGATCGATTTTGCATCCTTCATGAGTTTATCCGCTTCAGCATTCTTATACCACACATAGTTTAAGCCCTTTTTAATCTGATTTGAGTGGAAGATGTCATATTGGTCTGGGAAAGTAGATAAACTCCAGCCCATGACCATCGCGTCAAAATCCCAATTCGGAGGATTCATCTGTTCAACAAGGGCGCTCCATTCTACAATCTGAGTCTTCACTTCAATACCGATTTTCTTCAGCTGTTCTTGAACGACTACAGCGATGTCTTCCCGGACTTTGTTTCCTTGGTTCGTTTTCAGCGTAAACGAGAATTTCTTTCCGTCTTTATCTAAAATGCCGTCACCGTTCGTATCTTTCCATCCGGCTTCTGCAAGCATTTGTTTTGCTTTTTTCTCGTTATACGTGAATTTCGGTACTTCAATATCTTTAGGATAGTTCCAAGATAAAGGACTTTCCGGAATGTAGGCTACCTTGCCGTCTCCATCTAATACTTGGTTGACGATTGACTCACGGTCAAGAGCGGTTGTGAGCGCCTGGCGGACCTTTTTGTCCTTAAATAATTCATTCTTCTCATTCCAGCCGATGTATACATAACTTAATGCCAGATCAGTGACTACTTTGAGGTTATTAAATTTTTCAGCGGTTTTATAGTCAGTGGCCGGCACATTAAAGAAATTAATATCGCCAGCTTGGAGCTGAGCTACCGCGGCATTTGCATCCGGGATAATTTTGTAGGTCACCGTATCTAAATATGGTCTTCCTTCAAAATAATCATCATTCGCTTCGAGTTTAATATATTGCCCCTGTTTCCATTCTTTAAATTTGAACGGGCCTGATCCGATTGGTTTTTTTCTATTAAATTCGTTTTCTTCCAAATCCGCAACCGGAACATTACCGAGAATATGCTTCGGCAGAATGGCTGTGCTGTCTAAAGCATTGTTATAGAAATTACCGTCTTTATATTTCAGCTTGAACAATACTTCGTAATCGCCTTTTTTCTCTACGGATTTCAGCATTTCATAAGTTGATCCGCGTTCTCCCTTGTAATCTTTGCTTAACGGGACACTGTACGTAAATACAACGTCATCTGCGGTCAGTTCTTTCCCGTCGTGAAACTTAACGCCTTTTTTAATCTTCACATCGTACGCAAGCCCGCCGTCTAATTCTTTAATGCTTTCAGCAAGCGACAATTTCACGTTCAGTTTTTCATCCGTTTTCGTTAAATAGCTGTAAAGCATATTCTCAACTTCAGTACTTGCATCATCTGTGGAATACAGCGAGTTAAAGAGTGTAGGCTCCCCGATGGACCCGACAACCAAATCTCCGCCTTTTTGCGGTTTGCCTGCCGGTTTGGATTCGGAGCTTGTGGATTTTGAGCCGGAGCAGGCTGACAGGAAGATGGCGAGCGCCATAAAAACACTTAGCATCATCAGTGCAGATTTACGTAATTTCATATCAATTCCCCCTTTGTGATATATATGCGGCAAGTTCGTTATGTAATCCGGCATACCCCCTCTCAAAGCTTGTCACTTCAGGCATACAAATGGCAGGCGACGAAATGAGCGGGAGCGGCTTCTTGGAATGCCGGTATTTGTTCTTTGCAAATCGGTTTGGCCATCGGGCATCTTGTGTGGAACACACAGCCTTTCGGCGGGTTGGCCGGGCTTGGCAATTCTCCTTTCAGGATGATTCGGTCCCGCTTGACGGCTCCTTTTTTTCTCGTGACCGGCACTGAAGAAAGAAGCGCTTGCGTATAAGGGTGAAGCGGGTTGTCGTAAAGCTCGTGCTTATCGGTCAGCTCCATCATTTTTCCGAGATACATGACGCCGACTCTGTCGCTGATATGGCGGACAACACTTAAATCGTGAGAGATAAAGAGATATGTCAGATTAAATTCTTCCTGCAGTTCTTCCATTAAATTGATGACTTGGGCTTGGATGGAGACATCAAGAGCGGAAACGGGCTCATCCGCAATGATCAGCTCCGGATTTAATGTAAGCGCCCTTGCGATGCCGATCCGCTGGCGCTGGCCTCCGGAAAACTCGTGCGGATAGCGGCCCGCAAAGCTCGGATGAAGCCCGACTTTCGCAAGCAGCTCTTCTACTTTTTCGTTTCGTTCGCGAAGGCTGTACATATGGTGAGTATGAAACGGTTCTTTAATTATGGAACGCAATGTTTTTCTCGGATTGAGTGATGCGAAGGGATCTTGGAATACCATCTGAATATTTTTGCGGACGCTTTTTCTGAGCTTTTCTTCAGACAAGTTGGAAATATCCCGGCCTTTAAAAAGAATCTGGCCGGCTGTGGGTTTGTATAAGCGGATCATCGTTCTGCCTGCAGTTGACTTGCCGCAGCCTGATTCTCCGACGATCCCGAGCGTTTCACCGCGCTTCAGTGAAAAGGACACACCGTCTACAGCTTTTACGTCCCCGACTTTTCTTTGAAAAAAACCGGAGCGGATCGGAAAATATTTTTTTACGTCTTTCAGCTCTAAAATGGTTTCTTGGTTGGCAGCTGTCATTTTGAATCGGCACCCTCTTCCTCATATAAGAAACATCTTACAGAACGGCCGTTTTGATGTGTCATGAGCGAAGGCTGCCCCGTCCGGCATTTATCCATCGCTTTTGAACATCTTGGAGCAAAACGGCAGCCTTCCGGCAAATTGTCCGGTGTCGGCACGCTTCCTTTGATCGCATTCAATGTATCAATCTCTCCGTCTATCACCGGAATGGAGGTTAACAGTCCTTCCGTGTACGGATGAAGCGGTTCTAAAAATAATTCATCGACGGTTGCGCTTTCTACGACTTGTCCGCAGTACATGACGATCACCCTGTCAGCCGCTTCTGAAACGACGCCTAAATCATGGGTGATGAGCAAAATGGAAGTATCGAATTTTTTGCAGAGGTCTTTCATCAGCTCCAGCACCTGGGCTTGTATCGTCACATCAAGCGCCGTCGTCGGCTCATCGGCAATCAGGAGCTTCGGATTGCAGCTGAGCGCGATGGCGATCATGACCCTCTGCCTCATTCCTCCTGATAAGCGGTGCGGATATTCTTTTAACATTTGTTCGGCTCTGGAGAATCCGACCAATTTCAGAAGTTCCACTGCCTTTTTCAAGGCTTCTTTTTTGCTCATTTTTTTATGGTATTCAAGCACTTCTGTAATTTGTTCACCGATGGTCAGCACCGGATTGAGGGAAGTCATGGGTTCCTGAAAAATCATAGAGACGTCATTTCCGCGGATTTTGCAATATTCGTTTTCGTTAAAGGAGGCCAAGTCCTTGCCTTCAAGCTTAATCGAGCCGTCCATTATTTTCCCGCCCGAGCTTTGGACAAGTCCCATAATAGAAAGCGAGGTGATGCTTTTGCCCGAGCCGGATTCTCCTACAAGCGCGACGGTTTCACCTTTGTTAATGTGAAAATCAACACCGTCAACTGCGGGAATCGGCTGCTTTTTTCTGAAAAAATAGGTCTTTAAATTATTCACTTCTAATAGTGTGCTCATGATACTCCCCTTTCTCATTCCGCTGCATCAGAGGAAAACATTCGTTTCGCTATCACAAAATATAGAATAGTCGAAAAATTTTATAGTTGTATATTATTACATCATTATTACAAAAGCAAGAATTTTTTAGGATAAATGTAATATCCTTAAATAATTTCCATTCTTTTAATCTTTTAAAGCGTTGCTTCCAGAAAGGTTTTCGAGGGGATGGACAGCGCTTCCTCCACTGTTTTGTTATTATCTGTTAAATATTTTTTTACTATATTGAATCCGACGGCATAGCCAAGCATTGAGGGAACGTATCCTTTGCCGAATAACAGCTGGGAAAACTGTCTGCTGTCTCTTGTTAACCGGAGATTTGGCTTGATTCTTTTTTCAAACAGAAACTGCAGCTGCTCAGGCGTATAGTAGGACGTCCACTCCGCCGTAAGGCTTGAGCCGAAGCGCTCATAAACAGCATATTCTGCCAGTCCCTCCATCATGATTGTATCAAGTAATGTGATATCATTTTCATCCTTTGTCACATGTTCTAACCGGCAGACATGATTATATTCATGCGTCATAATGGCGGAGACAGCCGAATTAGAACTATCTGACGATAAGAAGAGGAACATTTTATCCCGGAAGGCAAGGCCGGATTTTGACCCGAACTCCAAACGAAGTCTCCGATTTCGTTCATCGACAGGCAGAACAATAATCGGCACGTCAGGCCCGTTCCACTTTTCCTTTAGATTCTTCTCTTCCTTTTGAACATGGCTGAAACATCCTTTTTCTTTCAGCTGATTGATTGTAAATGATCCGTCTTTCATGTTGCGAAACATCCCGTGGTTTTGGAGAGTTCCGAGTATCGGCTTCCAATCTTTCTGTTTTGCTCCTGAAAAAAGCGGTAAAATGTGTACGGCTAACTCATCTATAGATGCCGCATTTTTTATCCATTTGTATGTTTGTTTGACACTCATGCTGGTTCGCCTCCTCTTTTTATCATATGCAGGCAAAAAAAACCGGCCACCCTTTTGGGCAGCCGGCCAATGACTGTGTTATTGATATTTTTTGAAGATCAAAGTGGCATTATGTCCGCCGAATCCGAGCGAGTTGCTGAGGACGACGTTTACATCCTGCTGACGCGCTTTATCCGGTACGTAATCTAAATCACATTCTTCATCAGGCGTTTCAATATTGATCGTCGGCGGAATGATTCCGTCTTTAATCGCCATAACGGAGAAAATCGCTTCGATACCGCCGGCAGCTCCTAACAGGTGGCCCGTCATTGATTTTGTCGAGCTGACTGCAAGCTTGTACGCATGATCGCCGAAAACGGTTTTAATAGCCATTGTTTCGTATTTATCATTGTAGTACGTGCTTGTCCCATGAGCGTTGATGTAATCAATATCTTCCGGCTTGATGCCGGCATCCTTGATCGCTTCCTGCATTGCTCTGGCTCCGCCTTCACCGTCTTGGGCAGGCGCGGTAATGTGATAAGCATCACCCGTTGAACCGTAACCGACAATTTCTCCGTAAATTTTCGCGCCGCGGGCAAGCGCATGCTCTAACTCTTCAAGCACAATGATTCCCGCGCCTTCCCCCATGACAAACCCGTCACGATTTTTATCAAACGGGCGGCTTGCCGTTTTCGGATCAGGATTTGTAGAAAGCGCTTTGTTGGCGCTGAAGCCCGCAAATGACATTCTTGTCAGCGGCGCTTCCGTACCGCCGGTAATCATCGCATCAGCATCGCCGCGCTGGATGACTTTAAACGCGTCTCCGATAGAGTTCGTTCCCGTCGCGCATGCCGTCACCGTACAGGAGTTGACTCCTTTCGCTCCGAGTGCGATCGAGATTTGGCCTGTCGCCATATCCGGAATCATCATTGGAACAAAAAACGGGCTGACCCTTCTCGGCCCTTTTGTTAAGAAGATTTCAAATTGCGATTCAAGCGTTTCAAGGCCGCCGATGCCGGACCCCACCCAAACGCCGACTCTTGGCGCAATGTCTTCTGTAATGTTCAGACCTGCATCTTCAACCGCCATTTTCGCGGCCACAACTGCATATTGTGTGAAGCGGTCCATTTTTCTCGCTTCTTTTTTATCCATAAAGTTTTCAATGTTGAAATCTTTCAGTTCAGCGGCTACTTTCGCCGGATATTCATCCGATTCCACACGTGTGATCGGACCGATTCCGGACACGCCGCCGATTGCATTTTTCCAGCTTGTTTCGGCGTCGTTGCCAAGCGGAGACAGGGCTCCGAGTCCTGTAACGACTACTCTTTTTTTACTCATCTTGTGTGCACCTCACTTTTTTTCTATCGTCCCCAGCGCAATGCGATGGCGCCCCATGTTAATCCTCCGCCGAATCCAACCATGACGATGACATCACCGTCTTTGATTTTTCCGGCTTCTAGTTCCTCTACTAATGAAATCGGAATAGATGCAGCAGAAGTGTTTCCGTATTTATGGACAGTTTTAGACATCTTTTCAACCGGAAGCTCCAAACGTTCCCGCGCCGCTTCCATAATGCGGATATTTGCCTGATGGGGAATTAAAAAGTCTACGTCCTCCTTGGAGAGGCCGGCTTTTTCAATGACATTTACACTTGATTCACCCATTTGGCGGACGGCGAATTTGAATACTTCTCTTCCATGCATGATTGTATGTCCTTTTTCATCTAAGTACAAGTGCTGGCCGCCTGTTCCGTCTGCTCCAAGCTCAAATGACAGAATGCCTCTGTCGTCGCTGACAGGCCCGATGACCGCCGCGCCCGCTCCGTCCCCAAACAGAACGGCCGTGTTGCGGTCTTCCCAGTCTGTAATGCTTGAGAGTTTTTCCACACCGACCACAAGAACATGTTTGTATGTTTGTGATTCAATAAATTGTTTAGCAGTCACAATACCATACATAAAACCTGCGCATGCGGCGCTGATGTCCATTGCGCATGCTTTTTTGGCACCCAGCTTTTCTTGAATCATACAAGAAACGGTCGGGAATGACTGGTCAGGGGTAACGGTTGCGACGAGAATCATATCAAGATCCTCAGCCGATACGCCCGCCTGGTCAAGCGCCTTTTGTGCAGCCTCAGCAGCCATGCCTGATGAATACATGTCTTCAGCAGCGATTCTTCTTTCTTCTATACCTGTTCTCGTCCGAATCCATTCGTCCGATGTTTCTACCATTTGTTCAAGATCATGATTTGTCAGCACTTTTTCCGGAATGTAGCGGCCGACTCCAAGTATTCCAGCTTTCATACGGAAGACTCCTTTATATAGTGAATTTAAAAATTAATTATTAAGATCAATTATTAGTATCAGGTGCTAATTCTACCCTATTTTTTTTCTGTTGGCAATATATTCGTCTAAACTAGACGCGCTTCTCTCTCATAGAATACCTCAAAGACGAAAGGAGGCCTTAAGTATGGACATTTTCACGAAAATGATGTTCGGCAATATTGAGGACCGTGAAGACCGGGAAGATCGGGAGGAGCAAAAGGAAGAGAAAGAAGAGCCTGAAGCTGATCCCGAAGAGACAATCGATTACAATCATGTGATGAATCAGCTCGGCGCCATTATGAACTCCCTCGATCAATTAAAGCCAGTCTTTAAAGACCTCGCGCCGATGGTGTCCGCCTTAAAGAAAAAAATCATGTGAAAAGCCACTTCCATTAAAAGTGGCTCTCTTTATTTATTCGGCTCCCCGGCATCGGATTTGCCAAGCTCATAAGCTTCCGCCATGACTGAAGTAAACAGGTTCATAAACGGCTGGATCATTTCCATAGACAGATCAATGCCTGATTTCTCAAGCTCCGCCTTCGCTTCCGGCAAATATTTCATTGCGATCTGCATAAATTCAAGCGATTTTTCATGCTGCATGTGTATCCACCTCTTATTCATTTGACGGCAGTTCATTTGTTTGATTATACGTTTTTACAAGATCGGCTATCTTTTGCTGAAAAGCTTTGTCCACCAGAGGGCTGAAGGTTCCCATTTCGACGACTCCGTCTCTGAAATCGAAGCTATGGTCTCCGCTCTTTAAGACACCTTTATTATACTGTTCTGCGATCAGTGTGTAGGCTTTATCTACATTTTGCACCGTGCTTGTCAGCACCGTGTTTTTGCCTAAATCAGCTTGATCAGCGACATAGCCGATGGCGTACAGTCCGTCTTTTTTTATTTGCTGAATGACAGGAACATTATACCCGTCTCCGGCCGGATACACAACATCCGTGCCCTCATCCTTTAATTTCCCGTAAAGGTGCAGCGCTTCATTGTCATTATCCCAGTGGTCTGTAAATTCAGTATTGACGATGATGTCGGGGTTTTCATATTTTGCCCCTTTGATAAAGCCGTCTACTTCGGGCTGCCATAAAAATGAAGCTATAACGCCGACCTGATTGGTTTTGGACATGTGGGCAGCGGTCATTCCGCCGAAAAAGCCCATTGCTTCTCCCATGAGATGGACGCTTGTGACATTGTCGCCTTTAGCCGTTCCGTTGGAGATGACGAATTCCATGTCAGGATAGTCCTTGCTGATCATATTAAAGATTTCCTCATATTCTTTTCCGTGTCCGTATAAAAGATTGACACCTCTTTTATGAAAGTCCTCTATCGCTTTTAAAATATCTTCGTCAGATCTTATATTTTCTTTATAATAAACGTCTACGTTAAATTCAGATTGTATCGCTAATAAACCTTTGTAACCTTTTGTGCCCCATACCAGATCATTGATGGTATCGGGAAAAAGCATTCCGACCTTCTCAATTTTTCCTTTAAACGGAGTTTGTGCGCATCCGCTCATTAAAAGGAGGACAGAAAAGATCATGACAAGCCTGGTAATCAAGCCATGTTCAACCCCTTTTCAAACCCATAACATGTATATTTGATATACGTTTATTGTAGCGGTAATGCACATAACATGGAAGGTTTTTCTTAAAATTTGTCGAATATTGATGAAAATTGTCTTTTCCACTCTTGAATTTTTTCTTCCGCTTCGTATTTTTCCGTTTTTTCTTCTATTTTCAGCGTCAAAACCGAATCTTCATCTTTTATGCTGTCTGATTCCAGCTTGTTTTTCAGCTGAGCGGCTGCGTCATCTAAAAAAAAGCGGTTTTCGCTGTCTTCTTCCGGCTCCCTCCACGGACCGTACAAAGGCGGAAGGATGATGGCCCGGGCCGCTTCCCTCTGGCAGCTCTTTTCCCATGCTTCGAGATCCTCGCTGTATATGATCCAATACAGAGGTTCCGTCCTATCTTCAGGAAGAAATCCGCTTCCGTATTGAATGCAGATCTGATCGTATGTCTTTTCGCCGATTTCATCTATTTTCTGAAAATGCTCGTTTCTTCCGAGCCACATTAATCTTTCTTCCAAATACAGCTGCCGGGTTTTATCTTCCGGTTGAGCCAGAATGACATCAACGTATGTTCCTTCATCCATCAACTGCTCGCATAATGAAAGGCCGAGAAATTCATCTGCTCCAATTATCAGCGCTTGCTTCATCTCATCTGCCGCCTTTCCGGTTTTTCATTGGCGCACAAGCCAAACAGCCCTCTGAAAAGAGATGGCTGTTGTATTCTATTCACTACAGTTCTTTTTCATGCCTGCGGAAAAACTGACAGATGGCGCCATACATCCGTGCGGGATGCTCAAATAAATGATAGGTAATATCCGCTTTGCTTCCGGCCCTTTCCAACGCTTCTTTATATGCGTTCGCATGCAAGGGGGGTGGATACGGCGCTCCGGTCATTCTTTGCCAAATATGTACCGGAACGCGGGTGGAGAAGCCTGAAATGGTTTGATAGCGGCGTGAGCTTGCTTCTTTTTCAGATATGCCGAAGCTTGCGGCAGCTTCCCTCAGAAATTGTTTATAGAAAAATTTATTTTCTTTTTCAGATTCAAAATGAGCTTGAAGATCAAGACAAGGATTCAGCATTGCGGCTGAACGGATATGTTCCGGGGAAAAACGCAGCAATTGATCGGCGCAGAGGGCGCCCATGCCGTCTGCCAACAGATGAATTTTCGGATTGAGGATTTCTTGTTTCAGTACATAGTGGATCAGCTGCTTGGCGTAGGCGACCGCTTTTTCCGCTCCCCAGTGCCGGCCGTACAAATTGCTGTTGAAGATGGTATAGCCTTTTTCCCTCAGCATGTTTAACAGCTGATTTCTTCCGTAATGCTCGAGCCAAAAGCTGGAGTCCCCGCTGACATAGTGTGTTCTGTCACCAAGGATAAAGACGCCGAAGCCGTTCGGCTGATACGGAAGGTGGATGACGTTCGGCTCAGACCCCAATTGGAAAAACCTTTCCGTTATCCCCAACCTTCCCGCCTCCTTTCACTCCTAATCTCTCGCTATCTTATGTAATAGAAATGAAACGGATAAGGTATACCCCTATTTACTCCTATGTTTTGGCTATTATACCAAATACCGATACTCTATTTTATCATTAAATAGGCAGAAAGCAGAGTGAATGGCGATGCCGGAGACCTTCATTTTGATGCGAAAATTGCCTTTCGCCCGGGCTTTATGTATGGTATGATACAACGTAGAATAAAATGAAGGACGAGGTGGAAACGTGCGGTTTATTATTGCTTTTATTTGGACGTTCCTTTTATCACATATGGCCTGTTATCTGGTCGCTTCCATGAACAGTGCGGCATACAGCTTTAAGCAATCTTCCGTTATTGCCGTCATCATTGCGGTGCTTGTCTTTGTTCTTGCGGAAATCATGCCTGTAAAACAGGATGCCGGACAGCATTAATTGATAAAATGAAAAAACCTGCTGACAGCAGGTTTTTTTCGTTCACGGCTTTCTCTGGTACGTCCACAGCCTGTTGTGATTTGAGGTTTCAGGAAACATGTCTCCTGCGGTCAGCTTGATTTTTTGCGGATTTTTAACCATACTCCCCGTCTCGCCGATTTCAACGTACACACCGTTATTCGGCGCTTTTTGTCCGGGCCGGAATTGATGCTGCTGTCCCACGTCATTTCCTCCTTTTTCTTTTTAATGTAGTATGCGCTTGTATGCGGGATAATATGTTCAATAAAAAAGCCGCCGATTCGGCGGCTTTCTTCGTTATTGCTGTTTGCAAAGAAGGGCTTTCAGCAGCGCCTTCTGTGCGTGGAGCCGGTTTTCCGCCTGTTGAAACACAGCAGAGTGCGGGCCGTCGATAATGTCAGACGTTACCTCTTCCTCTCGGTGGGCGGGCAGGCAGTGCAAAAATGTATAGTCCGGCTTTGCGAGGGTGACGAGTGACGCGTTTACTTGATACGGCGCAAAAACCGTAAGCCGCTGCTGCGACTCTTCTTCCTGCCCCATGCTTGTGAAGACATCGGAATAAATTACATCAGCGCATTGCACCGCTTCTTGAGGGTTTTCGGTAAGGGTCATTTTTGTCCCGGACAGCGCCGCGGCCTCTTTCGCCGCCTTTACCGCCTCTTCCTCAACTTCATAGCCTTTCGGTGATGCTATCGCAATATCACAGCCCATTTTGGCGCAGCCGATCATAAGGGAATGCGCCACATTGTTTCCGTCTCCGATATAAGCGACTTTTACGCCCTTCAGCTTCCCCTTTATTTCTTGAATCGTTAACAAGTCCGCGAGCGCCTGGCAAGGATGGTACCGGTCGGTCAGCCCGTTAATGACGGGAATGTCAGCGTGCTCGGCAAGATCCTCCACTTTTTCATGCTCAAAGGTGCGGATCATGATGGCATCAACAAATCCGGACAGCACCTTCGCCGTATCCGCGACCGTCTCGCCGCGCCCCAGCTGCAAGTCGCCGCTTGACAGAAACAGCGCTGTCCCTCCAAGCTGCGCCATCCCCGCTTCAAAGGACACACGCGTCCGCGTCGATGATTTTTCAAAAATCATCGCCAGTGTTTTCCCTTGGAAAATCGGCTGGATCGGATTTTGTTTTAATGATGAGGCTTCCGCAAGAAGCGCATTGATGGCGGACGCGCTGAGGTCCTTTAACGTCAGAAAATCTTTTCCGTACAAATTGGTTAAAGCATGTTCAGCATTTACTGTGTGCATGACGCCACTTCCTTTTGATAGAGATCTCTGAGTGAAACAGGCTCAGGCTTGCCAGAGCCGCTCGCTAAAAACGCTTTTACGGTTTCCGGTTCGGTAAAGACCGTCACGCCGTGCGTCATGGCTTCAAGCCGCTGACTGCGGGCTTCTTCAGAGTCATTGAAATTGATATGGACCGCTTTATCCTTTCGGTCTGCCCAGGCTGAAAAAGAGCTTTCGCACACTGTAAAGCCCGCGGCTTCGGCCAGTTGTGCCGTTTCTTCATCTCCGCCTTCTAAATAGATACTTCCTTTTTTCTCCCACACATGCGCGTAGATTTTTTTCAAGGCGCTTTCGGCGTCAAATGCGACACACATGCCTTCTCCAGTCGACTTCATTTCAGGTCCGAGCTTTACGTCTACATCTTGGATGGCGTGGGATGAGAACACCGGGAATTTGACTGCTGTTCCGTACTGATTTTGAATGACCGGGTTCACGTCTTGTAAGGATGCGCCCGCTAACAGCCGGGTGGCGAGCGGGATCATCGGCACTCCCATCACTTTAGAGATAACGGGAACCGTGCGGCTTGCTCTCGGATTTACTTCGAGAACGAGAATCTCCCCTTTATCGATGACAAATTGAATATTCATGATCCCTTTGAATGATAGTTTTTCCGCTATTTTTTCTGCGGCTTTCTTCATGCCTTGTTCAAGTTCCGCAGTGACAGACGGCCCCGGAAGGATCGCAAAGCTGTCGCCCGAATGGACGCCGGCACGTTCAATATGCTCAGTATACGTCGGAATGAAGACCTCTTTTCCGTCAGAAATCAGATCGATCTCCACTTCTTTTCCTTCAATATATTGATCGATAAGAATCGGGTACGGCATGCCTGTTTCCTCTTCAAGAAGAGCGGAGAGAGCCGTTTCTGATTCGATGATGATCATACCCATACCGCCAATGACGTAGGAAGGGCGGATCAGCACCGGATACCCGATGCCTCTTGCTTTTCGGACGGCTTCTTCCTTAGAATAAGCCGTTTCCCCTTTTGCATGCTTCAGGCCGAGTTCATCCAGCAGCTTATAAAAGCGGTCCCGGTCCTCCAGCGCATCAAGTGTCTCAAATGACGTCCCGAGCAGCGGAATGCCCGCTTTTTCCAGCGATTCAGCGGCATTGATAGCGGTTTGCCCCCCGAACTGGACGATGGCAAAATCGATTTTTTCATGTTCCGCTACATTTAAAATATGTTCTGCCGTCAGCGGTTCGAAATAGAGCCGATCGGCAATTTCGTAATCCGTGCTCACCGTTTCCGGGTTGTTATTGATCATGATCGTTTCAAACCCGAGCTTTTGCAGGGTTAAGACACCATGAACGGCGCTGTAATCAAATTCTACGCCTTGCCCGATACGGATCGGGCCTGATCCTATAATGAGCGCGCGTTTTTTCTCTTTGCGGCTGATATCTCCGTCACTTTCTCCGAGATACGTGGAATAAAAATAGTTCGTTTTGGCGTCAAATTCAGCTGCACACGTGTCCACGATTTTAAACGATGGCTTGATGCCTGTTTCTTTTCTGAAAGCGCGGACGGCTTCTTCCGTTTTTCCTGTGAGAGATGCGATCATCCCGTCTGTGAATCCCTTTACCTTCGCTTGTTTCAAAAGCGGTGCCGTCAGGTTTTCCCCTTCTTCCATCAGCTTGTTTTCCAATGTGATGATATGACGGAACACATGAAGAAAAAACGGATCGATTTTTGTTTTTGCATGGATGTCTTCTACAGTCACACGGCGGCTCAACAGCTCCATCACGACGAAAAATCGGCGGTCATCCGGCACCTCGGCTAATTCCCACAGCCGTTTCAGCGTATAGCCGCCGAGCTCAGGCAGGCGGGTGCCGATAGTTTTTAATTCAAGCGAGGCCGCCGCTTTTTGAATGGCTGCCTCAAGATTCCTTTCAATAGCCATGACCTCGCCTGTTGCCTTCATTTTCGTTCCGAGCGTGCGGTCAGCATTTTTAAATTTGTCAAACGGCCATCGCGGGAATTTCACGATGACATAATCAAGCGCCGGTTCGAAGCTTGCGTATGTGGAGCCAGTCAGCGGGTTTTTCAGTTCGTCAAGCGTATAGCCGACGGCCAGCTTTGCCGCCATTTTGGCAATTGGATAGCCTGTTGCTTTTGAAGCAAGTGCGGATGACCGGCTGACCCGCGGATTCACTTCGATCACGTAATACTGTTTGCTGAAAGGATCAAGCGCAAATTGAATGTTGCAGCCTCCGACCACATCAAGCGCCGAAATAATCGCTAAACTTGCCGACCGCAGCATTTGATATTCTTGATCCGTTAAGGTTTGAGACGGAGCGACAACGATGGAATCTCCAGTATGCACGCCGACCGGATCAATGTTTTCCATATTGCAGACGGTAATGCATGTGTGATTTCTGTCGCGCATCACCTCGTATTCAATTTCCTTAAAGCCCGCGATGCTTTTTTCGATCAGGCATTGGTGAATGGGGCTGGCTAAAAGCGCCTGCTTGATAAGCTTCTGAAACGCCTCTTTCGTCCGGGCGATTCCGCCGCCCTTTCCGCCTAATGTGTAAGCCGGCCTCAGGATGACGGGGAATCCGATGGATTTTGCGAAACGGAGAGCGTCTTCTTCATTGTCGACGATTTCACTGTCCGGAACGGGCTGGTGAAGCTCGTTCATCAAGGAGCGGAACTGTTCCCGGTCCTCACCTTTTTGAATGGTTTCCACCGATGTGCCCAAAAGCTTCACATGATGCTTTTTCAGCACCCCTGCTTCTTCAAGCTTAACGGCTAAATTTAACGCGGTTTGGCCTCCTAAATTAGCAAGCAGCCCGTCTGGCTTTTCTTTTTCGATAATGACCTCAAGACTGGCGGTTGTGAGCGGTTCAAAATATATTTCATCGGCAAAGGCCTCATCCGTCATAATCGTTGCGGGATTGTTGTTTACCAGAATTACGCGGTATCCTTCTTCTTTCAGGGCCATGCAGCCCTGCGTGCCTGAATAGTCAAATTCTGCCGCCTGGCCGATGATAATCGGGCCAGAACCGATGACTAATATGCTGGAAATTGTCGTATCTTTAGGCATGAGCGATTTCTCTCCTTGCTGTTATCACTTTCTCTATATATTCATCAAATATCCACTCACTTTCAGCCGGTCCGGGGTGGGCTTCAGGGTGGAACTGAACGCTTAAAACAGGAAGGCGTTTGTGACTGAGCCCTTCGACTGACGTGTCATTGACATGATGAAACCTGATGGACAGCTCGTTTTCGTCAATTGATGCTTCGTCTACGACATAACTGTGGTTTTGGCTTGTCATAAACACCCGTTTCGTTTTACGGTCAATGACGGGGTGGTTGGCTCCCCTGTGTCCGAACGGCAGCTTATACGTATTCCCTCCGAAAGCAAGGGCAATAAGCTGATGGCCGAGACAAATGCCAAGCGTCGGAAAATCACTGATAATGGATAAAATCAGTTTCATGTGCGGCGCAATCGCCTTCGGATCTCCGGGCCCGTTTGAAAGTACGATTCCGTCAGGATTGATATCATAAACAGCATTCATTTGCTGATACGGAATGACCGTCACCTTGCAGCCCCGTTTCATGAGTGATGAGGCGATAGATTTTTTAAAGCCGAAATCAATCAGCGCGATATGCTGTTGCCCGTCTCCCATGACGGTGATGTCTTTTGCTGCCGCCTTTTGTGCCGGATTTTCTTCCTGCGGCAAGGCAGGCAGTGCTCCAGATGTCGAAATGGCTGCGTTCATCGTGCCGCCGGAACGGATTTTTTTAACGACGGCTCTCGTATCAACCTGAGTCAGAAGCGGGATGTTCCACTTATTTAAATACTCCCTTACACTTGATACCGCTTCATGATGAGAAAAGTGTTCACATGCTTCATAAACGACAGCGGCCTTCACTTGGGGGATTTTGCTTTCAAGGTCTTTCTCATTCATTCCGTAATTTCCGATCAGCGGATACGTAAAGACGATAATCTGCCCTTTATATGACGGATCCGTCAGCACTTCCTGATAGCCCGTCATCCCGGTAAAAAAAACGGCTTCGCCTGTGCAGCTCGCTTCTTTGTCAAGTTCACCGCTGAATGAAGTTCCATCTTCCAATACTAAATACCCTTTCATCTAAAGCTCACCTCTTGATGAATAATTAATTAAATAAATGAATTTTTATACCATCATAACTAAAAAAAATTATTGATTGACCGCGGAATGCGCTTCGATCGCTTCTTTCAGTTTGCTGACGGCTGTTGTGATGTCTTCTTTAGATACCGTAAGCGGAGGAAGAAGCCTGATGACATTCGGGCCGGCCGGAAGCACCAAAAGGCCGCGCTCCTGCAGATCTCCGATAATGCCGGAAACAGGACCGGCGCATTCAATTCCGACTAATAATCCTTTTCCGCGAATCTGTTTTACAAAAGGACCTGTCAGCTCACTTTTCAGCTGTGCTTGAAGAAAACGGCCTTTGTCCGCCGCCTCTTGGAGAAAGTCCGGCTGAAAAACGGTTTGGAGCGTCGCATTCACCGCTGCCATTGCAAGCTTGTTTCCGCCGAAAGTCGTGCCGTGAGAGCCCGGCGTAAAGGCTTCTCCCAGCTTTTTTTTACCGATGACGGCTCCAACCGGAAAGCCGTTTCCTAAGCCTTTGGCAACCGTGATAATATCCGGGCTGAGGCTGAAATGCTCATAGCCGAATGCTTTGCCCGTCCGGCCGATTCCGGTTTGAATTTCGTCTATGATGAGCAGCGCTTTTTTCTCATTGCAAAATATCTGTACAGCGGCGATGAATTCCGGGTCTGCGGGATGGACTCCGCCTTCTCCCTGCACCATTTCAAGCATGACGGCGGCAATATCCTCTTCCTCCTCCAGCGTGCTGAATGCAGACGGATCATTAAACGGAAGAGAATGAAAGCCTTCGAGCATCGGGCCGAAGCCGGCTTTGATTTTGTCTTGGCCTGTAGCGGCCATTCCCGCATAAGTACGCCCGTGGAAGGATTGATTGAATGTGACGATTTTTGTTTTTCCCGTTGCTTTTCGTGCGAGTTTAATTGCTCCTTCATTAGCTTCCGCCCCGCTGTTGCAAAAGAAAACAAGATCGCCCGCGCTGTGCTCAGCAAGCTTCGCCGCGGCTTTTTCCTGAAGAGAATTATCAAATAGGTTGGAAACATGCCAGACGCTGCCGAGCTGTTCTTTGACTGCTTCTGTCACTGCCTCATGGCAATGCCCGAGATTGGAAACGGCGATACCTTGGATAAAGTCGAGATACGTTTTTCCGTTTTGATCCTCCGCGATCGTTCCTTTCGCTTTTTTAATATCGATAGGCCAGCGGCTGTAGGTTTGAAATAAGCTGCTCATGACATAATCTCCTTTTCCTTGACGATTTTTGTCCCTTGGAAGGTGCGGTCTGTAAAAAACGCTCCTTTTCCATTTACGATCATGACTTCCGGCACATCTTCGTTCAAAGCTGATAAAGCCGATTTCACCTTCGGAATCATGCCTCCTGAAATCACTCCTTCATTAATGAGTGACTGAACCTCTTGCGGCGTCAGGACATCGAGCCGGTTTTGGCCGTTTTTAATCCCTTCGACATCGGTGACAAACATGAGCTTATCGGCGTTCAATGCCGCAGCTACGGCTGAAGCCGCCACATCTGCGTTTACGTTCAGCGTTTCAAACTCATTCGTCATAGAAAGCGGGGCGATGACGGGGATGATGCCGTCTTTCATTAAAGCTTGAATCATCGACGGGTCGGTGTTAGTGATCTCGCCCACTTCGCCGTATTTGTCCTGGTCCAGGTAGGACGCCTTCAGAAGACCGCCGTCCTTTCCCGATATACCCGCAGCTTTTAATCCGTTTCTGGCAAGCTCCGCCACAAAAAATTTATTGACCGTTCCTGACAGCACCATTTCTGCGACTTCTAATACCGGTTTGGTGGTTTTCCTCTGGCCTCCGACGAATTCTGTTTCAATATTTAATCTCTTCAGCATATTTGTTATTTCCGGGCCGCCTCCATGAACGATGGCAATGTTCCAGCCCGCTTGCATGAGTTCTTTTACATTTTGAAAAAAAGCGGCGGATAACTCGCGAATGACACTTCCCCCGCATTTAAAAACAATGGTTTTCTTCATGCCGCTCCCCTTTATTACGTGCGATAGCTCGCATTGATTTTGATATAATCATAGGTTAAATCACAGCCCCATGCCCGGCCGCGTCCGTCGCCTTCATGCAGCCGGACCGCGATCACAATCTCGCCGCCGGTTAAATATTCCTTCGCATCGGTTTCTGAAAACGGCTGAGGCTCGTTGTTTCTGAACAGGCACTGCCCTCCGAGAAATACTTCCACTCGTTCGGCCGTTACGCTGGCTGCACTGTGTCCGATTGCGCCGATAATGCGGCCCCAGTTGGCGTCGGTGCCGTAAACGGCGGTTTTAACAAGGCTTGAGCCGACGATTTTTTTGGCAATGACGTTTGCTTCCAGATTGTTTTTCGCTCCCTCGACTTGGGCTTCAATTAATTTTGTCGCCCCCTCGCCGTCTCTGGCAATCTCTTTGGCAAGGTCTTCGCAGGCAAGCTTTAAGCCCTTTTTAAAAGCCGGCCAGTCCGGATGCTGCTCCGTTAAGCATTCATTTCCGGCACAGCCGTTTGCCATCACAAGCACCATGTCATTCGTCGATGTTTCTCCGTCAACGGTGATTTGATTAAAGGAAACGTCTGTGACCTCCCGCAGCGCTTTTTGCAGAGCCTGTTCTTCCACAGCCGCGTCTGTCGTGACAAAGCCGAGCATGGTGGCCATGTTGGGATGGATCATTCCCGAGCCTTTTGCAGCTCCGCCTATCGTTATTTTTTGACCCCCGATCATCAGCTCGTAACACGTCTGTTTAATGACCGTATCCGTCGTCAAAATCGCTTCTTCAAAAGCGCCGGACACCGCAGGCGCTGCGTTCAGAAGCTCAATGCCGGTCTGGATTTTCTTCATGTCTAAAAGCTCACCGATGACGCCCGTCGATGAAACGGCAACAAGCTCCGGTTCAATGCCGAGCAGCCCGGCGAAGCTTTCCCGCATTTGATAGGCGTCTTGTAAGCCTTGATCTCCGGTGCAGGCGTTGGCAATCGCGCTGTTCACGATAACCGCCTGCAGCACCGCTCCTTTTTTGAGGCTGTCTTGCGTCACTTTAAGCGGAGCGGCCTGAAAATGGCTCTGCGTATAAACTGCGGCGCTTGCTGCCGGCGTCTCGCTGATAATCGCGCCGAGGTCTTTTTTTGAATAACGCAATCCGCAGTGAACGCCTTTTGCTTCAAATCCTTTTGGCGAGGATACGCCGCCTTTGACTTTCGTTATTTCCTGACTCAGTTGAATCATATTCAGAATTCCTCTCCTGTTTTATGGATAGACTGGCGTCATCGTAAGCCCTGTTTCTTCCTTCCAGCCATTCATAATATTTAAATTTTGGACCGCCTGGCCTGCGGCGCCTTTCATCAGGTTATCTATGACAGAAACGATGGTGACCCGGTTTGTTCTTTCATCAATGGTGACACCGATATCGCAAAAATTGCTGCCGTACACTTCTTTTGTCGCCGGGTATTCACCCTCCGGCCTGATTCTCACAAAATATGAATCTTGGTAAAATTCCGAATACAGCTCTCTTAGTTGTGCGGAAGACATGTCTGACGTTACTTCCGTATAGATCGTCGCCATAATTCCTCTTGTCATCGGCGCCAGATGCGCTGAGAAAGTAACGGGTTTCAAACTCGGCTGCCATGCCGTTAATTGCTGCTCAATTTCAGGTGTATGCTGGTGTTCATTGACTTTATAAATCTTGAAATTATCATTCATCTCAGAATAATGTGCGGCCATGGACGCTTTTCGGCCGGCTCCGGACACTCCGGTTTTCGCATCGATAATGACAAATGAATCATGCAAAAGCTTTTTCTGCGCCAGCGGGGCGAGTCCGAGCAGCACGGCCGTCGGAAAACATCCCGGATTGGCGATCAGCTTTGCCGTTTGAATCTCTTCTTTTTGAAGCTCGGCTAAGCCGTACACCGCATTTTGGATCGTTTCTTTCGGCGCGGCCTTCCGCTTATACCACTTTTCATACACGGCGGGGTTTTGAATCCTTAAATCGCCTGAGAGGTCAATGACAGGGATTCCCGCTGCCGCAAGCTGCGGCGACCACTCGCCGGAAACACCGGGAGGCGCTGCCATGAACATGACATCTATTTCTTTTCGGATCGTTTCTATATGAATGGGCTGGAGTGATTGTTTTGTCAGATTCCTTAAATGCGGATATGAATCAGTATATCCATTCCCTTCTCCGCTCGATGAATATAATATACATTCTTCTGCATAAGGGTGATGATTTAGAATCCTGACAAGCTCGGCGCCTCCGTAACCAGTTGCGCCTATTATTCCTATTTTCAACGAGTTCACCTTCTTGGTTTTTGTGAAATTATTTAACATTATAACATGAATAAAAATTAATTCAATTGTATATTTAATATTTTTTCATCCATTTTCCAAGTATATTTCCGGATAAAAAAATCCCTCTCAGCAGGGATTTTCAGAAAAGGGTGCCGCTGCCTCGATTACAGCAGCAGAAAATAAAAAAACAGACTGAATCTATCAGCCTGTTTTCATCATCAGTCCGCTTATAAAAAACAATATCGAGCTGGCGTAAAAAATGATATGCACCGTAAAAAAATCAGCGAGAAAGCCGCCAAGGATGATGGCCGCCGCGGAAAAAACGGCAGTCCAGAAATGATAGCTGCCGATTTTTCTGCCTCGTTCTCCGCTGTCGGTATAATCGGCGATCAAAATCTTTTCGCCGTGTTTTTGCATCGCTCCGAACAGCCCCAGCAAAACCTGAACAATGTAAACTTGATACACGTCGGTAATGTGCGGGAACGTAAGCAGAAGCACCGCCATGCCCCATGAATTGGCCATGAGAAAGTACCGGGATTCCACTTTTGCCGACAGGCGGCCGAGCAGCGGATGGATCAGCGCCCCGCTTAAGCCGAACAAGCCGTACGACAGACCGAATTGCGTGTAGCTGGAGCCGATGTTTTTAATAAATAAAATGTAGAAAGGAAAGATCAAGCTGCTGGCAAAAAAGACGCTGCTTTGAGAAAGAATCAGCCATTTTAAATTATCGCGTTTCATGTTTTGTACCTCTGGTAAAAGTAATTCATAAACAGATCGTCCGGATCATACTTCCGTTTTTTCTGAAAGAACGTATCGCTTTTCGGATAGGCCCGCTGCATTTGTTCTTTCGTTTGATACAGCATATACGGAAGATAATAGCTGCCGTGATGCTGCAATGCCGTATCCGTCATTTTTCTGATGATGCGCGCCGTATCCGCCTGATCCGCTTTTGAAAATCCTTCATTAATTAAAAGGACGAGCGAAAACATGTCATCCTTCGCGTATGACAGATCGGCTTTTTCATTCTTTTGCACGTAGCGGATCGTAATGTTCACAAGATTCAGGTCTTCATGTGACAATGTCTGCCGCAAATCATCGATGTACGGTGCAAATTCGCGGACGGGCACGAAGTATTCTTGAAGCACGTCGGTATTGTCTCCGTTTTCATATTCTAAAAATTTGGACTCTGACCGCATCACGTTGTTTCTTGTGATTTTCGTGCCGTTTTGACTGAGAAAATAGGATTGCTGTGCCGACCAGAGCCAGTTTCTCCCCCAGTCATACCGGCGGGACAGACCGAGCGCAAACTTCGTCAGCGACGGATGTTCGTCTTCTTTCAGTTCATCGTACTGGTTTAATTCCTGCTGGTTTTCGGCCAGTGTGTAATTGGTCACATACATATCGTGCAAAAAGCCTTTTTCTCCGGTTGCAATCCGGGCAAGATGCATGCGGACCGCAGGGTTGTGCTGAACGTTTTTGATAAAATATTGACTGTATGTATCAGCGTTCATACGCTTCGTCTGCATTTGATAGAGCTCATCGTCAGTCAGTTCAATATCGGCATCAAGAATGACGCCGAACAGCCCGTAGCCTCCGATGACGGCAGAAAACAGCTCATCTTTCGGTGTAACAGTAATCACTTTGCCGTCTGCCTGCAAAAGATGAAAGGATTTGACCGTATCAATCAGCGAGCCGTACCGGATATCCCGTCCGTGGGCATTGGCGCTCAGTGAACCGCCGACCGTAAAGATATTTTGTGATTGCATGACCTTTACCGCAAGTCCGTACGGATTGACATAGCGCTGAATATCATTCCATGTCGCTCCCGCCTGCACTGTGATGATTTTTTTCTTCTGATCGAGTCCGAGTATTTTGTTATAGCCCGTCATATCGAGAACAATGCCATCCTCATAATAGGTCTGACCGCCCATTGAATGCTGGGCGCCGGCGATTGAAATTTTCAGATGCTTGCGCTTTGCTTCGTTTATCGTTTCGATCAGCGTCTCTTTTTCTTTTCCCTTGACCGTCTGCTTAATTTTTACGGGCATCAGCCGGCTCACATCCGTCATGGTTCCGTTTTGCCGCTCTTTATCTTTGTGGTAAACAGAAAAGGCGAACAGCACCGTATAAATACAGACGGCACATAGGGTGAATAGAAGTGTTTTTTTCTTCATGGCGTCCCCCCTGAATGCAGCCGGTCTATTATAACACGCCCGCGCCCTCTTTTTTCCTTTTTATCCCGAAACCGCAAAAAAACCCGAATGATGGAGCAATCGGGTTTTTTTAGCGCCTCGCTCTTTTTTCAGCGCGCCGGTCCGCGACGACAAAGCAGGCATGAATGGCGCCCGGCAGCCAAAAGAAAGCGGTCAGAATCAGGTTTAATACGGCTTGAATCGGCCGGCCGGAAAACAGTACGGCAAGCGGCGGGCAAATAACGGCTAACAGATACATCAACGGCTCTCACTCCTTCTATATTGGAAAAAAAGGCAGCCCGAAACAGGCTGCCTTTCTTATTATTGAATGCCTAATGCAATTTTCGCGTAACGTGACATTTTATCCCTTGTCCATGGCGGGTTCCACACGATGTGAACTTCCGTCTCTTTTACGTCCGGAATATCGGCGAGGGCTTTTTTCACCTCATCGACGATAATCGGGGCGAGCGGACATCCCATTGATGTCAATGTCATTGTGACGTGCGTCAGGCCGTCATCATCCATATCAACGTCATATACAAGGCCGAGATTGACGATATCGACGCCGAGCTCAGGGTCAACGACCTGCTCCAAGGCGCCCATGATGTTTTCTTTTAATGCTTCCTCCACGTTTCCATCACTCCTTTTTCCTCAGTATAACGCAAAACCTGCTTATCTTAACACCTTTGTGCTCTATAAATGCTTATGAAACCATGCGACGGTTTCTAATACGGCATGTCTGGGCACTTTATGATCCGCCCGCTCGTCTTTAATAAATTGAAGAAGCTCAGGCCGTTCGCTATAATGCGGTTTGATTGTTTCATAAAAGCCGCGGGTCGGCGCATACGGAACGACTTTGTCTTTGACCCCGTGCCAAAATAACAGCGGACGATTGCGTAATTTTTCAGGCTGCAGGCTGAGATCAAACGTTTTCAGGCGCTCAAACAGTTTATCGACTTTCTCCTGGCTGACGTTAATGTCCATTCCCTGCTGTTGTACATGGTCAATCTGCTGCTGAAAAAACGCCGTGTAATTCGGGCTTCCCATCAGACTGACGCCGACTTTGACCCAATCATACGCAGCCATGGCGCCTAGTGTCGTAATGCCGCCCATCGACGTACCCGCAAGCCCGATTCGCCCCTCCTCGATAAGACCCCGCGCTTCAAAGTCCTCCTTCAGCACACGTAGCTCGCCGATTTCATTTAAGACGATATCCCAAAAATGAACAGAAAGCTCTTCTGCCGATAATTGTTCAGCGCGTTCCCCGTGGTAAAGGGCTTCCGGCAGCACTGCCCTGAACCCTTTTTCAGCAAGCAGGTAGGCAAAATGAAGATTATGCTCCTTGGCGCTTGTAAATCCGTGAATAAAGAAAACGAGAGGGACGGCACGGTCTCGGTTTTCTTCTTTTACAATATGTAAAAACGGAATGTCTGATACGGTTTGATGATCAATTTGAATCACGATGACTCCCTCCTTAGAATAACCATAATCATAAGTGTAACATGTAGACAATAAAGATGGTAAAAAGCTACACTGTACATAAGAGAAAAGCAGCAAAATATATGATTGAAGGAGTTATGTATGGAGACAAAACCTTATATCATTGCCTTAGACCTAGACGGAACCTTGCTAAAAGATGATAAAACCATATCCCATGAAACAGCCCGGACGATCCGATTGCTCAAAGAGGCCGGTCACCATATTTGCATCTCAACGGGGCGCCCGTTCCGTTCCAGTTCGATGTATTACGAAGAGCTGGAGCTTACAACGCCGATTGTCAATTTTAACGGGGCATTTGTCCATCATCCGAAAGACGATTCATGGGGCCGCTACCACACGTCTTTATCTGTTGACGTGGTTAAGCAGCTCGCTGATCTCACCGATACTTATCAGATACATAACGTGCTTGCAGAAGTCATTGATGACGTTTATTTCCATTACCATGATGAGCATTTAATCGAGGCCTTTCATATGAACATGGCGCGTGTCACGTTCGGTGATTTGCGCGAAACTGTAAAAGAGGATGTGACGTCCGTGTTAATCCACGCAAAGGAAGAGGATGTTGCGGACATACGGGCACATCTATCCGATGTCCACGCCGAAGTGATTGACCACAGAAGATGGGCCGCTCCGTGGCATGTGATTGAAATTATTAAGCACGGCATGAACAAAGCAGTCGGGCTGAAGAAAATCAGCGACTATTATCAAGTTCCGAGAGAGCGGATCATTGCATTCGGCGATGAAGATAACGATCTGGAAATGCTCCGATTTGCCGGATGCGGCGTGGCAATGGGAAACGGAACGGATGAAGCAAAACAGGCGGCGGATCGCATCACGGATACAAACGAAGCGGACGGCATCGCCCGGTTTTTGAAGGACTATTTTTCACTATAGGAAGCGATATTAATTTTTTCCCACTTATAACCCGCCGCAGCCCGTCCATACTAAAAGAGACGACTCATCTCGTCAAAGTATGGAAGGGGGAAATTGCAATGGGTAAACGAAACAAATCAAAACGGTTTATTCAGCAAGGCAAGGACTCTGTCAGCCTACATGACGCAAGATTTCCATATCGGTCTACATTAGCGGATGCGCAGCATGACGGCGCAAAAGAAACAGCGGAAAGACAGGTCGATTATTAATGAGAAACGAATTGTTTTCTCAGGCAAAGTCATTTGTCCAGCAGGCTGTCATGATTGCGAACGGTTCCGAAGACGGCGACCGGCAAAAAGCCGTCTTACGGGCTAAAAATGCCGTATCTTCCGCGTACGCCAATTCGACAGATGCAGAACGTCAGCAGCTGCACCAATTTCAGGATCAGCTGGAGAAATTGCAATAACCTGCGGGATTCCGCAGGTTTTTCTTTTAAACAAAAAAACGGCGCTGGTTTTCAACCAAGCCGCCGCTTTTCTTTTATTTCACTTCAAATGTTTTTACCGTTTTCAGTCTTTTTCCGATCTGATCGGACTTTCCTAAAAATGTCACCGTCACCGTATATGTCCCCGGACCGGGTACGTTTTTCCATACATCTGAAAAGTCATACGTTTCATTCGGCATTAATGTGACGGTCTGGAACGCCTGAGTAAACATTCTGTCTTTTGAATAACGGTACAGCTCTTTGTTCTGCCGATCATGTACGGTCAATTCGAACTTCTGTCCTGAGCTGAATGTAAAGTCAATCGGATTTGCGCCTTTGTTTTTTAAGGACATTTGAAACTCAATTTGGTGATCAGTCTGCACAGGATTAACGGCCAATTCAACTTGCTGTTCATTCATCTCTCCTGATACCTCCTCAGAGGGCTCCTTCTGCCCGGATTGACTGCTGCACCCGATCAATAAGATGACCGGGAAAAACAGGCCAAACAGCCATTTCATTCTATCCGCTCCTATCAGTCTTTTCTGAAGAAACCAAAAATCCCAGTCGTTTGGACGATGTTCGTGAAGGCTTTCGGATCGACTTCTTTTACGATCTTCTCTAAGTCGTACAGTTCATACCGTGTGATGACGATGATCATCATTTCTTTCTGTTCGTTTGTGTAAGCGCCCTTTGCCGGCACTGTCGTAATGCCGCGGACCATTTTTCCGTAAATCGCTTCTTTGATTTCTTCGGCTTTTTTCGTGACGATCATGGCGGTCAGCTTCATGTGGCGGGTATGGATGGCGTCAATCACCCTTGTTGTGACATACAGTGTGACAAGGGTATATAATGCTTTCTCCCATCCTTGCAATAATCCTGCCGTCAAAATGATAATCCCGTTTAAGATGAAGAAATACGTGCCGACCGGTTTATCCTTCCATTTCGCAAGCACCATCGCGACAATATCGAGACCGCCCGTTGATGCGCCGTATTTCAGCGTAATCCCGATCCCTACAGCAGATATCACCCCTCCGAATACCGCATTCAAAAGGATATCATGCGACAGGCTTTTTTCGGGCAGAATCCCCATAAAGACGGTGGTCAGCGCGACGCTTAACACGCTGTAAATCGTGAATGACTTTCCGACCTTCAGCCACCCTAAAACGCCGACCGGAATATTTAAGAGGAACAAGAGCACTCCTGTCGAAATATAAAAGGGGGCGTATTGGTCAACGACGCTTGATAACAGCTGTGCGACTCCGGTAAAGCCGCTCGCATACACATTCGCCGGAATGAGAAATAAATTCAGCCCGGCCGCGTTCAGAAACGCGCCGATGACGACGATTGCTAATTTTTTTGATTGTTCAAGTACCATAGCTTGCTCCTCCGCTCATTTTCATTATTAGCTTTTCCCTTAAAACAAATATTTGAACACAATTTTGCCAAATTTATATGATATAGTTGGCATATCTCTCATATTTTGAGGAATACCGGAAAGAAGGGAATTATGATGACAGTTCACCTTATTGCTGACAGCGCCTCTGATTTGCCGAATTCTTATTTTGAGGCGAACCAGATTGGGTTTATTCCGCTTAATGTGTCACTTGACGGCAAAGAATATGAAGACGCGGTCACCATTCAGGCGGATGATATATTTAAAGCAATGCATGATGGAAAAATTCCGAAAACGTCCCAGGCATCACCGGAAACTATTAAAAATGTGTTTTTGCAATACGCAAAACTGGGAGAGCCGGCGCTTTATCTCGCCTTTTCTTCAGGCCTTTCCGGCACCTATCAGACGGCTGTGATGGTCGCCAATGAAGTAAAAGAGGAATTCCCCGATTTTGACTTGCGGATCGTCGATTCCCAGTGCGCTTCATTAGGATGCGGCCTTGCGGTTATGCACGCTCAAACACTCTGTGTTAACGGGAATACAATACAAGAAATCGAAACGTCTGTAAAGAACTTTTGCGCACATATGAAGCACATTTTTACAGTGGATGATGTAGCCTACCTTGCGAGGGGCGGCAGAATTTCCAAAACGTCCGCTTTTGTCGGCGGGCTGCTGAATATTAAACCGATTCTGCATGTGGAAGACGGCAAGCTTGTTCCGCTCGAAAAAATGCGGGGGCAGAAGAAACTGTTTAAGCGGATTATTGAGATGATGAAAGAGGAAGGCGGAGATTGGGAGAGCCAAACCGTGGGAATCAGCTATGCCGATAATGAAGATACCGCTCTCAGCATGAAACAGCAGATCGAAGAAGCGTTTCAGCCGAAAGAGGTTATTCTTCATTCAATCGGGTCAGCCATCGGCGCTCATTCCGGGCCGGGAACGCTTGCGATTTTTTTCTTAAAGCCATAATTTCAAATGCGGCCGGGCATCCTAAGAGGAAAGGAAGGGAGGCTTTGCCGAATGAAAGACGATGATAAAAAACCGCTTGACAATAACGCCCTTAATCAGAAAAAGAACCGGCTTGCCGAAAAAAACCGCCAGGCAGGCAAAAAACAAGATTCAAAAAAACCCGATCATCTGTGATCACAAAAACAGCCCTCTTTTTTCAGGAAGAGGGCTGTTTTGTGTTCTATTTTCGTCTTACATGGCTTATCACAAATCCGCTCTCTGGCAGTGCCGGCATTCTGGACAGACTGAAGCTCAAATCTTGAGGCGGAACATTGTACTCTATTTCATTAGCGAGAAACGCAAGGGAAGCCTTCATCACTTCCACGGTCATTCCCTCACCCGGACAGCGGTGGCCGTGAGCCGGATCGCCTCCGCCCTGAGGAATGAAATCAAACTCATTTTCCTCCCGCCCTTGAAAGCGTTCCGGACGAAATTCATTCGGATTCTCCCAAAGCCGGGGATCATGGTTTGTCCCATATAGGTCAAGCATGACGGATGCGCCCTTTTTAAACTCACAGTTCTTCCACATGAAATCCTTTTTCACGACCGCTCCTAAAAACGGGGCGAACGGGTAATACCTCCGCACTTCATGTACAAATCTTTCGGCATCCTGATCATCTCCCGACTTGAGCTTATTCCGATATTCAGGGTGTTCATGCAATGCCAGGGCGGAAAACGTAATGAAGTAAGAAATGGCGGCAATCGGGCGCAGAACATTAATAAGCTCGACGGCAGCCATGTGAGAATCAAGTCTGCTCCCGTCCGGCTCTGTATGAAAAGCCATTTCATACAGGGCCGAGCCCTCCGGCGTTTGCAGCTTGCCGGACCGCACATCCTCAATGACCTCTGCTATCCATTTCTCCGTTTTCGGCCTCGCCCTTCTGCCTTTCCAATGACGCGGACCGACAGCGCCGAATGCGTCTACCATGGCGCTGAAATCCTCCGCCCGCTCCTTCACTTCTGAGTCTTTCAGCGGGACGCCGGCCCAATCACAGGCAGCCCGGCACAGCACTTGCTTCGCTTCATCAAAAAGGACAATTTGGTCGCTATCCTTCCATTTTTCCGCAGATGCTTTCCACTGTTTTGCCGCAGCTTCTGCAAGCTGTTTTTGCCGGGGCGGCGTCATCAGCGACATAAAAAGAAGCTTCCGGTGCTTATGCCGTTCGCCGTCCATTGCCTGAATTGCCCCTGTGCCGAATAACGTTTTCTGCACCCGCTTGGGAAGGGCATGCTGCCGCTGAAATCGTTCTGTGTCATAAAAAAGCTTTGCGGCTTCCGCTCCGCTCATGCAAATGAATGTCTTCCCCAATAAACGGGCGCGAAACACATCCGAGCGGTATTTCTCCGCTCTGTTTTTCACAAATACATATCCATCGCGCAATAAAGCCAGACTGTTATCAAGACCCTTTTCATGCGGGATTTGTTCATTCATCCCTATTCCTCCCTTCTTTTTTCACCTTTCACGAAAAAGATTGAATGTAAACACATGATATTCAGTATCTGTGTTTCACTCAGAAGTTAATCATGTCAGGCAGCAAAAAATCAGGGATTGAGCGGAATTCCGTTACAATGTAAAACGGCGGACCTGATCATTTAACCGTTCTGTCAGGCTGCGCAAGGCATTGACGCTTTCTGTCATGTTTGTAAAGGATGACAGCTGCTCGAGGGCTGAAGCTGAAATCTCTTCGCTTCCGGCAGCTGTTTCCTGCACGACGGCGCTGATGCTTTCGGCATGCTGCAGCACTTGCTCACCAAGCTGTTTCGATTCGCGGATCTGCCCGTCTAAGTGAGAAAGCTCCGCCTTAATGTGTGCGGCTTTCTGTTCGATGTGCGCAAAGGAGCCGGATGTTTTATCCATCAGCGCCTGCTGCCTGTCAGCTAAAGCGGCGCCGGTGCTGACGGCGTCTGTTATAGAAATGATGCCGGCTTCAATTTGCTTCACCATATCGAAAATCTGCACGGTCGCTTTTGTTGAGCCGTCTGCCAGCTTTCGTATTTCCTCCGCTACGACGGCAAACCCTTTCCCCGCTACTCCGGCTCTTGCCGCCTCGATCGCGGCGTTTAATGAAAGCAAATTCGTCTGGCCCGCAATTTCGGAAACGGTTTGTGCCATCATATTGATGCCCGCCGCGTGTTCTATGAACAATTTTGCAGCTTTCGAGATTTCTTTTGACGTTTCATTGCTTTTGTCAATCGCTTGTTTTGTTTCTGCTAAAGCGCTTCGGCCTGCAGCCACCGCTGAAATGGTGTCCTCACTGCTTGCCGTCGTCTGTTTTGAGCGCTCAGCGTTCGCTTTTGCGTGCTCATCCATTTTTTCAATAAATAATACCGCATGCTGCAAGTCTTCTGAAATGGTTTGTGAGCCTTTTGCCATTTCTTCCGTTGATACGGACACCTGCTCGGCCATTTCCGTGAGTGTCTGGTTTTCTTTCGTCAGGCCTTCTGCAAATGTTTCCACTTCGCGGCCGACCTCTCCGATCGCCTTGATTAAGGTGCGGAGCTGTTCTGTCATGATTCCGAATGAATCATTCAGCTCTTTCAGCTCGTCTTTGCCTTTGTAATCCAGTTTTTCAACGGCCAGATTTCCGCCTGCGATCTGCCGGGCGTTTTCGGCCATCCGGCGGATCGGCCCGGCAATTTTCTTCGTCAGCCTGATGGATGACAGCACGGTGACGGTAAGGAGCACGATCGTTAACGCCGCTGCGCTGTATACGATAAATTGAATTTGATCGGCCGTTTGTTTCTGCATCTGTACATAACGGCTGCGGCTTTCGAGATTGAGCATGTAAATGTCATTCAGCAGGCCGTTAATACGGGCGGCTGTCCTTGTCGCTTCGGCCGGACTCTTTGTATTAAGGGCCGCAATCGCCTCCGTCTGCCATGTTTCATATTTTTTGGCGAGCTTGTCATAGGCGGCTTTTCCCGCCGGGTCAGTCATTGATTTTTGAAGCGCGTTCAGCCGGCTGGAGCTGTTTTTCATATAGGTGCGGACGCTCTCTTTCTGAGCATCGGCGAGCGTGTAGGAATAGCTTGTGATGCTTTCTTTCAAAGTATTGAGTTCTGCCTTTGCCGCTTGGACGCTTAACAGCGCTTCAACCTCATCTTCATTTGAAGCTTGAATCTTCATCATGTTTATAATCGTAAAACCGATGACTGCGGCAAAGCATATCATTGTCACGGCCGCATTAACGAGAAGTCTGGTCCGTAATGTCACGTTCATTCCCCTCCCTTTTCGATCAGCTTGCTTTTCATATCAGCGATTTTTTTTGTCAGCTTATCTGAATTCTTCACGATTCTGATCTGGGCTAAATCCATGCCATTTTCTTTTAATCCGTAAACGATTTGGCCGCTTTTGATTCGCTTTCCGTCTTTTAAATCTTTGGCCAGCTCATAAATCACATGGTCGACGTTTTTCACTAAAGAGGAGATAACGGCGTGTTCAGCAGTGTAATACTGGTCGCTGTCCGCACCTATCGCGTATTTCTTTTCGGCTTCAGCTTCCTTCAGCGCCCCTACACCCGTAAA
This sequence comes from Bacillus sp. YC2, assembly GCF_019891195.1. NCBI lineage: Bacteria > Bacillati > Bacillota > Bacilli > Caryophanales > Bacillaceae > Bacillus > Bacillus sp. YC2. The sequence goes on from NZ_JAHXDO010000003.1 coordinate 81,789, forward strand.
ACCGGCCGCCGCAAACAGAACATCGGCCTTTTGATCAATCATTCGTTTGGCGATCTGCTGCCCAAGCTTGTCATTATCAAATGATCCGCTGATTTCAGACAGGACATGGATATTTGGTTTGATTGATTTCGCTCCTTCCAAATAACCTTTTTTAAACCGTTTAATGACGTCGGCATCTGAGCCGCCGATAAAACCGATCGTGCCGTTTTTTGTTGTCATGGCCGCCAGCGCTCCGGCTAAATAGCTTCCCTCATCCTCTTTAAAGGTAACGGAGGTGACATTTTTCAATTCGGACACTGAATCAATCAGCACAAACTGCTGGTTCGGATATTTTTTGGCGACCTTCTCTAAATCTGGCTGCATGCTGTAGCCAAGCCCCACAACAAGATCATTTCCTTCTTTTACAAGCTGGGTCAGTCCTTTTTCATATGTACCGGTATCCTTTATTTCTCTGTAGTCAAATGTGATGCCGAGCTCGTCTCTTGCTTTCATTAAGCCTTGAAAACCGGAATCATTAAAGGACTGGTCGCCAAGCCCATTGTCCGTCAGCATCATGCCGATTTTTTTCGTCGTGCGCCCGGCCGTTTCGTCTGTTTGGCTGTTTGCACATCCGGCTGCTCCGAGTGCGATCAGCAGAACAGCCGCAAATATCACGAGTTTTTTCATTGAAAATCTCCTTTACGGTTTTTTCTATATATCGGTCTGCATGTCAGGATATTTTATTTCAATAAAATATTTATTTTTATCGAAAACAAACATGAGGAGAAAGATAATCAGGGATATTGTGGTTTTAGAGGAAATAAAAAACACCGGTGGTATCCACCGGTGTTTTTGCAGAAAATTTATTGTTTTTCGTACGTCCAGCCGTCCTCCTGATAAACTTTGCCGTTTTTCATCAGATGGCCGAGCGCCCGTTTAAAGGCGGCTTTGCTTAAATTGAACCGCTCGCGGATATCGTCAGGATGGCTTTTGTCTCCGTAAGGCATGGCGCCGTTTCTCGATCTTAAATATGTCAGAATCTCTTCCGCGTCAACGGAAAGAGCGTCCTGCTTTCTCGGGAGAAGCGACATATTGACTGAACCGTCTTCCTTCACCTGAATGACACGTCCCGTCACACGGCTGCCGAGTCTCGGTTCTTCCTTTCTTTCAGAAGGATGAATAAACCCGCGGATTCCTTCATCAGTAATAATGAACGAGCCGGAAGCGATCAGCCTGTACACTGTGCCTGTCAGTTCTTTATTCATCATCTCTTCGTCTGCATCCGAAAATAATTCGCTGATGATGTCCTCCGGCGCCGGTTTGGCAAACATGCGTCCTCGGTTTGTCACCTTCAGCATGCAATACAGCCTGTCGCCTTTTTGCGGCCAGACGGATTCATACGGAGGAAGATGCTCTGTCGCTACGAGCGCGTCTTTTGAGAGGCCGACGTCGACGAATACGCCCATATCCTCCACCTTATCCGTCACTTCCACCCATCCGTAGTCATAAAAGCTGATAAGCGGCTTTTTCATCGTCGCGGCGAGCCTTTCCTGTGGGTCGACGTAAATAAACACCTCCACTTCGTCTTTATCTTCAATGTCCTCTGTGATTTCGCTGTTATGTAAAAGAACCGTATCCTCGCCGTCCGTTAAAAAATACCCGAAATCGGTTTGGTGATCTATACTCAACGTGAGCTGCTGCCCTGGTCTCATGTTATCGTCCTTCCTGCCTTCGCCCATATAGGCTGTTGTTTTTCTCATTTTTTCCAACAAACACAAATTCATGCTTTATGCTGTTGGACATTTCTCCTTATTCTACTATAATCAACACATAAGTGAAATGTTATAGGAGGTTTTCATATGGCAAAAGAAAGTTCTTTTGATATTGTATCCAAAGTTGAATTTCCCGAGGTGCAAAACGCGATTCAAATGACGCTGAAGGAAATCGGCACCCGCTATGACTTTAAAGGGTCTAAAAGTGACGTGACATTAGAAAAAGAAGAACTTGTGCTGATTTCTGATGACGAATTTAAATTAAACCAGCTTAAAGACGTGCTTAGCGGCAAGCTGATTAAACGCGAGGTTCCGACGAAAAACATCGAATACGGCAAAATCGAAAATGCCTCAGGGGGCACGGTGCGCCAGCGCGCGAAGCTTGTGCAGGGCATTGATAAAGACAACGCGAAAAAAATCAATGCCGTGATCAAAAACTCCGGCTTGAAGGTAAAATCACAAATACAGGATGACCAAGTGCGCGTGACCGGAAAAAACAAAGATGATTTGCAGCAGATTATATCAGCTGTCCGCGGGGCAGACCTGCCGATTGATGTTCAATTTATTAATTTTAGATAAATTGTGTGATTCCTATTGATTATTGTCTCTATTTTCGGTAAATTTGGAGAAAGGGATTTTCGGAGTTAACATTTGGAAACCCATGACAATTAAATGAACGTTCTTATCAAGAGAAGCCGAGGGACTGGCCCGACGACGCTTCAGCAACCGGTGTAATGGTTTATTAAAACCATGACCAAGGTGCTAAATCCAGCAAGCTTACAAAACAGCTTGGAAGATAAGAAGAGAGACAAATGATCAAAAAGTCTTCTTCTTAAGAAGACTTTTTTTATTTCTCTTTTTTCCTTGCTGAATGTGAATAAGGGAGGCAAATAATGGGACTATTAGAAGATTTGCAGCATCGGATTTTAATCGGCGACGGAGCGATGGGAACTCTGCTTTATTCCTATGGCATTGACAGGTGCTTTGAGGAGCTGAATGTGTCAAAGCCTGAGGAAATCAAACGGATACATAAGGCTTACGTGGAGGCAGGCGCAGACATTATTCAAACGAACACGTACGGGGCGAATTACATTAAGCTGTCAAGATACGGACTGGAAGATGAGACGAAAAAAATTAACCAGGAGGCGGTCAAAATCGCGCGTGCCTCCTCAGACGGCGCCTATGTGCTGGGAACGATGGGCGGCATCCGCACCTTTAACAAAAACGCCTACAGCCTTGAAGAAATCAAACGCAGCTTTCGGGAGCAGCTGTATCTCTTACTGCACGAAGAGCCGGACGGCCTTCTGTTAGAAACCTATTATGATTTAGAGGAGGCGCGTGAAGTATTAAAGATCGCGAGAAAGGAAACGGAACTCCCGATCATGCTCAATGTATCGATGCACGAGCAAGGTGTGCTTCAGGACGGCACGCCGCTTGGGGAAGCGCTCAGGTCGATTGCTGACATCGGCGCTGATATAACGGGCATTAACTGCCGTCTCGGCCCGTATCACATGATTGAAGCGCTCACCGAAGTGCCGATTTTCCGCGACGCTTATTTATCCGTCTACCCGAACAGCAGTCTTCCGTCTCTTGAAGAAGGCCGGCTTGTTTATGAAACAGACAACACTTATTTCCGTGAGAGCGCCGTTGAATTCCGCAAGCAGGGCGCGCGGATTATCGGCGGCTGCTGCGGTACGACGCCAAACCATATCCGGGCAATGGCGGAAGCGGTCCGCGGGCTTCTTCCCGTCACGGAAAAAGAGGTGAAAATCAGACGGGAAGAAGAGGTAATCACTGTCCGGGATGAACGGGCCGAACCGGGATTAAATGAAATAGCCGCGAAAAAACGTTCGATTATTGTGGAGCTTGACCCGCCAAAGAAATTGAATTTTGACAAATTTCTGCAAGCGGCAGCTGAATTAAAGGAAACCGGAATTGAGGCGCTGACGCTCGCCGACAATTCACTCGCGACGCCCCGGATCAGCAATGCCGCCTGCGGGTCTTTATTAAAGGAGCGGCTTGATATTCGTTCTCTCGTCCATATCACATGCAGAGACCGGAATATCATCGGTCTTCAGTCGCATTTAATGGGGCTTGATACCCTCGGACTGACCGATATTTTAGCCATCACGGGCGACCCCTCAAAAATCGGCGACTTTCCGGGGGCCACCTCTGTTTATGATTTAACGTCTTTTGACTTGATCAGACTGATTAAACAGTTCAACGAAGGCATCTCCTTATCGGGAAAACCGCTCGGTAAAAAAACCAGTTTTTCCGTGGCAGGCGCGTTTAATCCGAATGTCCGCCATCTTGACAAGGCAGTCAAAAGGCTGGAGAAAAAGATCGAGTGCGGCGCCGATTATTTCGTTTCCCAGCCCGTCTACTCAGAGCAGCAGCTCATTGACATTCATAAGGAAACGAAGCATCTTCAAACACCGGTATATATCGGGATAATGCCGTTAACAAGCAGCCGCAACGCGGAGTTCATCCATCATGAAATCCCCGGTATTAAGCTGTCAGACGGCATCCGCGAAAAAATGGCGCTTGCCGGAGAGGATAAACAGAAGCAGAAAACCGAAGGCCTTGCCATTGCCAAGTCCCTCCTTGACACGGCGTGCGAGCTGTTTAACGGAATCTATTTAATCACCCCTTTTCTCCGTTCTGATTTGACGTCCGAGCTTGCCACTTATATTAAGCAAAAGGATGAAAAGCGGACAAATGTCTATTTAAATTGATACGGGTAAAAATGAGGCCGCCTGATGTGACAGGCGGCCTTTTCATGGTACGATTAAGAAAAAGAGACAGATAAAGGAGAATGGCCATGCTTGAAGTAAAATTCATTACCGCAGAAGATACGTACAATATCAGACATAAAATACTGCGCCCTCACCAGACCATTGAGGATTGCAAATATGATCAGGACAACGTGGCAGGCGCTTTTCATCTGGGGGCGTTTTTCGAAGGGACGCTGATCAGCATCGCCTCTTTCTATCCGCAAGAACAAAAAACATTAAAGGAAACACCCGCCTATCAGCTGCGCGGAATGGCGACTCTCCCGGAATACCGCACACAAAAAGCTGGAAGCACATTAATTGCATACGCAGAACGGACACTGACAGATATGGGTGCGGCGCTTGTCTGGTGCAATGCCAGATATCATGTGAAAGGGTATTATGAAAAGCTCGGCTGGAAAAGCATCGGCGAAACCTTTGACATTCCGGGCATCGGGCCGCATCTGATCATGTATAAAAAACTTGCCTGACTTTCCGGCCGAGCAAGCGAAAGCCCTGATAAGAGAATATTTCTTATCAGGGCTTTTAACGCGTTATTCTTTGGCAAACCGGGTGATTTCTTCATTGAGACGGTCTTTTTCTTCATAGAAGATACCGTGCCCGCTTTCTTCAAAAGGAATGAAGCTCGCACTTTGAATCCGCCGCTTCAGCTCCTTCGCAAAATGAACGGAACAGACCTTATCCTTCACGCCGTGCATAATCAGTGTCGGCACTGTAATATCCATCAGCTCCTTGCGTAAATCCTCATCCCGCAAAGCGGCGGCGGAATGAAGGGTGCCGTAGGATGAGGCGCTTAAACCGAGATTCTGGAACCATTCCCTGAACTCCGGCGTTTTGCTTTTCGCAAAGAAAATACGGCTGAAATCCGCGAGCGCTTTCGGCCGGTCTTTTTTAAAATCGGCAATCAAATCATCAACGTCTTTTTTTCGAAAGCCGTACGGATAATCAGGCCGTTTTGTAAATGCCGGGGCTGCCGCCGACATTAAAATCAGCTTTTTAATATCCGCCCCTCCGTGTCTTGTCATGTAACGGATGGCGATGGCACCGCCCATCGAAAACCCGGCGAGCACCGCATCCTTCAGCTCCAGCGTGTAGATGACGGCCTTCACATCATCAGCCATCGTGTCATAATCATAGCCTTCAAACGGCTTGTCAGATTGGCCGTAGCCCCGGAAATCAATGCCGATGCAGCGGAACCCTTTTTTCGGCAGTTCATTCATCTGATATTCAAACATGTTGTGGCAGAGCGGCCAGCCATGCAGAAAAACAATCGGCTGTCCCTGCCCGATATCCTCGACAAATAAACTCACATTTTCTTCGGTTTGAACGTAGCATCCCATCTGTCATTCCCCCTATCCGTTTTTTCAGTCCCTTGCGGTTGACGCCGCTCCGCTTTTCCATTACGCTCTTTCAATAAGCGAAACACTCGAAAATCGGCGAAGATGTAAGGCACGCTTTGCAGGCGGTGCTGTATATGTTTTCTGATTATCATAAGAAAAACCGTTTCGATTCACTATATGTTTCAATCGCTGATTTCAGCTATTATTTTAGTAAAGGGAGTAAGTCGATGAATACGATACAAAAACCGAAAATTCCGGAGCAATTACCGCTTCTTTCTTTTAGTGAAGCGCTTAAGGAGGATCATATAAAGGAGGCGGTGATTGAAAATGGTTCAATCAGCGGAGATGACCTGCAGCACTTGTGTGCCGAGCAGGTGATTTTCAGAAATATGATCTTTACGGACGTCTCATTCAGACATATGGAATGTACGGATGTGCGGTTTGAAAAATGCGATTTGTCAAACACCGATTTCAGCGGGAGCATCATCCATAGAACGGTCTTTCAAAACTCAAAATTGCTCGGAGTGAATCTGGCCGACTGCACCTTGCGTAATGTGCGGTTTGAAGACTGCCATGCCAATTACAGTTCATTCAGCTATTCAAATATGAAACATGTACGCTTTGAACAATGCACTCTTTCTGAAAGTGAATGCAATGATGCCGCTCTTGAGCATACACAGTTTGATGCATGTCATTTGGACGGCGCAAACTTCATCGGCACTTCTCTCTTCAACATGGATATCAGCACATGCACCTTTGAGGATATGCACGTCTCGCTAGATAAGCTGAAAGGATGCCGCATAGCCCCCGCCCACGCCATTACTTTTGCGAGAGCGCTCGGGGCCATTGTCTAATGCCTATTACAGGACAATGACCGCAGTTTAATACCCTTCTCCAAGTATGCCTGCGAATGCATTAAAAAGGGATTTCCCCATAAGCGTTGAATTACAGAAAGGAAAAGGGGGAATGTGAATGTCTCAAATTCAAAAGCTCTATGACTATCACGTATGGGCCAATCAGCAAATATTTCAGCATCTGAAAAACGTGCCTGCTGTAAGCCTGAATCAGGAAACAGAAAGTGTTTTTCCGTCCGTCAATGCTGTGCTGCTGCATATGTGCCAGGCTGACTATTTCTGGCTTAAAACGCTTTATGGTGAAACGTACGAGCACATCATTCCAAGTCTCTCTCAATTTAAGGAGCTGCACGGAGATCACGATGCGATTGAACATAAGATGACGGCGCTTTATGAAGAATACGGCAAATTTTTAACGGGGCTGGAGGATACGGAAAGTTCGATCTCCATTTCTCACCCGCACTACGGAACACTTCATACGACATACGCCGATATCATCCGGCATGTTGTAAACCACGGCACATACCATCGCGGCAATATAAGCGCTATGCTTCACCAAATGGGACATAAAGGCGTACCGACTGACTATATTTATTTTTTATACAAAAAAAGCAAGGGCTGAGCTGCCCCTTGCTTTTAACTGTTTTTGAAGTCATAAAGATATGATTGCGCATCGGAGAAGCGGATACAATTATATTCCGGCATAGCGGATGCCTGCCGTAAGCTTCACAGGCTTTCCTGTTCTAAAGGAATCAGTCGCGGCAATGCCGATTTCTAAATTAATTGCGGCATCGACTTCTGTGACAATCGGTGTTTCCCCTTTTTGCACACATGCCGTAAAATGCTCAAGCTCCAGACGGTAGGCGTCTTTAAAGCGGGTTTGAAAGTCAGGAATAATGTCATAGCTGCTGCCAGCCTCCGTCAAAACGGTGACATGCCGGTTCCGCAGCGTTCCCACTAATATAGTTCCCGTTGTGCCGATAATTTCTGCGCGGATGTCATGGCCGTACGGGGAATTTCTGCTTGCCTCCACATCTCCGGCAGCGCCCGAGTCAAATTCAAGATACGTCAATGCCTGGTCGACATCTCCGCACTCCTCCATGAACGGATGCTTTAAAATCCGGCCGTGTCCGCTGACAGACGTCACTTCAGCATTCATGAGATACCTGGCCATATCGTAATCATGAATCGAGCAGTCAATGAAAAGGCCGCCGCTATGCTTAATAAATTCCGCCGGCGGTGAGCCGTAATCTCTAGTAAAGCCCTTATAATAAATAGGCTTGCCGATTTCCCCGGCATCGATTCGTCTTTTCGCGTCAGCGTACGCCGGATCAAACCGCCTCATAAAGCCGACCTGGCAGATGACTCCTGTTTCTTCTATCTTTTTCATGACTTCTTTAGATTCAGCAAGGCTGAGGGTCAGCGGTTTTTCAACGAAGATGTGCTTGCCGTTTTCAGCGGCTTTTATAATCATTTCTGCGTGTGTGCTTGTCGGAGTGACAATGATCACCGCGTCAATGCTGTCATCTTCCAGCAATTCGTACGGATTTTCCGACCATTTGCTGATCCCGAGTTCCTTTGCAGCTTCTTCAGCTCTTCCCTTCATCGGGTCACAGACCGCAGTGAGCTGCGCGCCCTGCACTTCGCTGATTAAATGCTGCGCATGAAAATATCCCAATCTTCCCAATCCCAAAACCGCACACTTGACTTGATTTGTCATGTAAAACACTCCTTTTTATGAGAACCCTGCGCCGAAGATGATTAAACGGAGCAAACGGTTTCTCTTTTAAGTAATATCGATTTGAAAGCGCTTTATTTTTCGTGTATGCTTTTTGGTCTTTTTCTTATTCGGAGTATTTTGCGCAAGCGCTTTCTCAAAAGATGATTTCATTCTACAATGCTTATCACTCCTTTGACAATCCCTTTTTGATAAAAAAACGAGCCCCTTTAGCTTACGGGCGCGTTTTTGCCGGAGCGGTGGACTGTCTGACGACGAGTTCCGGTGATAAGATGATTTTGCTTTTTGTTTTTTTCTTTCCTTGAATTTCATCAATAAGCAGCTGAACGACGCGGCGCCCCATCTCATGAATGGGCTGGGCCATCGTGGTGAGCGGAGGATCGACCATTTCAGCGAGAATGGTATTATCAAAGCCGATGATGGATAAATCTTCCGGCACCCGAATACCCCGCAGACGCGCAGCCTGAATCACCGCACACGATAAGACGTCATTAAACGCAAACACGGCCGTCGGAAGGTCTCGGTCAAATAATGCACCCGCAGCTTTTTTTCCGCTTTCAAGCGAGTATCTCGTTGGAATGATAAGCGATTCATCGAGATGCGTTCCTGCTTCCCGCATTGCCTCCTGAAAGCCTTTCATCCTGTCTTTTTCACTTGTCGTCGAACCGTCGCCTGTGATACAGGCAATTTTCTTATGGCCCAAAGAAAGCAGATGCTTGGCTGCCGAATAGCCGCCGAGAAAGTCGTCAATAATGACGACGTCCATCGGAACGAGCGGTCTGTCCTGAGAAATCATCGCCAGCGGGATGCCGGATTTTACGATATCGTCCAGCGCCTTGATGCTGTCGGCATGTTCAATTCCTGTCGCAATAATAATTCCGTCCGCCTTTTTTTGTTTCAGCATTGAAAAATACTTTGTTTCCTTTTCCGGATGATAATCAGTGCTGCAAATCATAATATGAAATCCGAGCAGACTCGCGCTGTCTTCAATGCTTTTCGCCAATTCTCCAAAAAACGGGTTTGAAATATCCGGGGTGATCAGGCCGATAATATTTGTCCGTTTGCCGGTTAAAGCAGAAGCGTGGACGTTCGGCAGGTAATCCATCTCCTCCATCACGCTGAGCACCTTTTGTCGTGTTTTGTCACTGATTCTCCCCGTATTGTTTATGACCCGCGAGACGGTGGTAATGGAGACGCCCGCTTTATCCGCCACATCATAGATTGTGATTTTCATACAACAAATCCCTCATCTGTTTTCTGATTTCCTCATATACGCCAAGCTCAGTCTATCTTGCGGCTTACGAATTTGCGGTATTCCAACGGAGTTACGCCCTCGATCTGCTTAAACAGTTTAGAAAAATACGTTGGGTCTTCCATGCCGATGGCGTCGGCAATCACCCCCATTTTGTCATTGGTTGTGGATAACAGGCGCTTCGCCTCCGTCATTCTTACTTTGTTCGTATATTGGCCGGGCGTGACACCGAGCACCTGCTGCATACAGCGGGTCACATAGTCTTGATTGTAATGGAGCGCCGAGGAGAGCGCTTTGATGGTCGTTTTCTCTTGAAAATGCTCCTGTAAGTAGCGTGCGGCCTCCCATGCGACCCTTTCCTTCGCTGACGGAATTTGAAAGGCTTCTTTTTGCAAATGAAGCAGCAGTTCCTCAAACAGAATCTGCTTTCTCAGCGGCAAATCGGAATTTTCGGCGCTGTCATCAATGAGGACGCCGAATTGTCCCGCCATAAACTGCGGGCGCCGCACCTTTCCTTTTTGCGGCAATGCCAGACGGTAGCGGGCCGGCTCTTCAAAGCTGCCCTTTTTGTGCCGCAGTTCAGCCCAGTTGTTCCCGGCTTTTTCCGTAACGTCATATGCCGCTCCCTCAAAATGAAGCCACGAGTAGCAGGTCGTCTCCTCGCTGCCTTTCGTGCCATAATGCTCCAGACCCGGAGAAAGCAGAATATACTCCCCCGCTTCAACTGAAAAAGAGTTTCCGTCTTCTGTGATGTACAGGACGCCCTTGGTCACATATAACAGATCAAATACGGAGAAAATCCGCCTCACATGTGTTTCGCCTTTTTTGAAAACTCCTTCTCCCGCGGCGATAAACGCCGGGAATGGAGGGACAGTAAACTCGAGAAAAGCCATTTTTTAAAGGCCCTCCTTTTTAAGTCGGATTTTTGCAAGAAGTTTCGTTTCTCTCCCTTTTTATTATAAGAAAATGGCGGTACACTTTAAAACGTTGATTTTGTTATGAAAGGGGTAAAACAATGAAACAAGCGATTTTAAAACGAACTGCCTTCAAACAATCTGCTGATCACAAACTCTCATTATTTGCGCTTACTTGGCCGATATTTATTGAGGTTTCATTATATATGTTTATGGGGAACGCCGACACTCTTATGCTTAGCCAATACTCCGACAACAGTGTGGCGGCTGTGGGCGTCAGCAATCAGATCTTAAATTTAATTATCGTGATGTTCAGCTTCATTGCAACCGGCACAACAATTGTTATTTCGCAATTTTTAGGCTCCAAGCAGAAAAAAGAAGCACAGGAAGTGGCATACGTTTCCATCGGGGCAAACTTTGTCATCAGCCTCGCGATCAGCGCCGCCGTTTTTTTCGCGGCCGTCCCGATGCTTCGTGTGATGGGCCTTTCAAATGGACTGATGCCTGATGCTAAAGTCTTTTTACAGGTGGTCGGCGGCCTTTCATTTATCCAGGCGCTGATTATGACGTTCAGCGCCATCTTAAAAAGCTACGGCTATACGAAGGATACGATGTTTGTCACGATCGGAATGAATATATTAAATATCGCCGGTAACTTTCTTGTCATTTTCGGACCGTTCGGCTTGCCGGTTCTCGGTGTCGCAGGAGTTGCGATGTCTACGTCCATCGCGCGGGTCATCGGATTAATTGCGATGATAATGATCGTCAAAAAACGCATCGGCCTCAGCTTAACGTTTAAGAAAGTATTTCACGTCCATAAAGAGCACTTGCGCAAGCTGTTGAAAATCGGCATTCCGTCTGCCGGCGAACAGCTGTCTTACAACATTTCGCAAATGGTTGTGACTTATTTTATCGCCATCATGGGTGCACAGGCGCTGACGACAAAGGTGTACACGCAAAACATCACCATGTTTATCCTTTTATTCGGGACAGCGATCAGCCAAGGCACACAAATTTTAATCGGCAGGTATATCGGCGCCAAACAATTTGATGACGCATATCACCGCTGTATGAAAAGCCTGTATTGGGCGCTCGGCATTGCCGCGCTGACATCCCTTGTCATGACGCTGTTTTCAAAGGATCTGATCGGACTCTTCACAAACAGCCCGGACATTATCGCCACGGCGAGCATGCTGATTGCCATGACGATTATTCTTGAACCCGGCCGTTCATTTAATGTCATCATCATCAACTCGCTGCGGGCAGCCGGAGATGCGAAATTCCCCGTTTATATGGCGATGATTTCCATGTGGGGCATCGGCCTCCCTCTCGCATATCTGTTCGGCATCTATTTCGGATTCGGGCTGATGGGCGTGTGGATTTCATTTATCGCGGATGAATGGGTCAGAGGCATTTTAATGTACAGAAGATGGCGGTCACGGATTTGGATTCAAAAAGGAATCGCATAAACGCCCGAAGCTTCGCAATGAAGCCGGGCGTTTTTTATGCTTGAGAAAGCCGGTCTCTGATCTCTTTCAATTGCGTTTGATAACGTGAAGCCAATTCATAAATGGCTGATTGCGAATATAACGGAAACAGCGGCATCGCTTCTGCGGCTTCCTCATAATACGCCTCCGCTTCAAAAGCGATATACTCCCACACATTGATAAAAGCCTTGTTGACCGTCCGGCTGTTGAGTTCTTCTTCCGTATAGCCGAACTGCTGCATCACCTGCCGCGGCAAGCGCTTTTTTTGACGTTTATCCGTTTCGATATCCCTGAGGAGGCGTGTCAGCTGAATGGCCACTCCCAGTGATACGGCGGCGTTGCGGAGCTTGTCTTGATTTCTGCGCGCGCATATCGGCAGGATGAGTAAACCGATGGCGCCGCCCGTCTGATAGACGTACATGAGCAGCTCATCAAGCTCGTCATATGTTCCTTTCTCTCTATCTTGCCTTTGGCCTGCGATGAATTCACAGAACGGCTCTTCCTCTAATGTAAATTGCCGGCGGGCATCGCCTAGCGCCTTCCACAAAAAGCCGCCGGGGCTTGTCCCGTTGAGAAAGGCATCCGCTTCCTGTTCAAAAAGGACAAGCTCATGAAGGTCATCGAGCTGTTCGGCTTGATGAAACAAAGCCAGCACAGCCCATGCCGCCCGCCTGTTTTTCAGCGGAAGAGACGAAAAAGCTTTGTCACATAAGGGAAGATGCTTTTTAATGATTTGTCCGCACGTTTCATATTCGGTCATGTCACTCACTCCTCTATCTGTTTAGTTTATCATATGTTTCACAATGAAAAGACCGATATCCGTTAAAGGAAACCGGTCGCGGCACGGCTATTCTTCTATGTCGATGCGGTACGCCTCAAACCATGTATGAATTTGGGCGAGGTGGGCGATCAGCTGCGGGCCTTTCATCAGCTGTCCGAACCATGGAACCTGAAAAGATGACCCCTCTGTTTCCAGCAGCATTTCTAATTTTTTTCTGTCCAGCAGCGTGTGGAGCACGGAATCTTTTTCTTGTAAAATCGTTTTCAGCCATTCTGTGACGCCTTTTGTATATTTCGGGTGATGGGTTTTCGGATACGGGCTTTTTTTGCGGTACAAAATATCGTCCGGCAGCAGGCCTTCGAGCGCTTTTCGTAAAATACCTTTCTCCCGGTTGTCATGCATTTTCATTTCCCACGGGATATTCCATACGTATTCCACCAGCCTGTGATCGGCAAACGGCACACGCACCTCAAGGCTGGCGCCCATGCTCATGCGGTCTTTGCGGTCAAGCAGATTTGTCATAAACCACAGCATATTTAAGTAAAACAGCTGTCTTCTCGCTTTATCGGCGCCCGTCTCGCCGTCTAGCAGCGGTGTTTCCGCGATTGTTTCTTCATATCTTGCATTCACGTACTCTCTTAAGTGCAGCCGTTTTTGCCATTTTTCATCTAAGAGGGTGATCCTCTCCTCAGTAGACCTCATCCAAGGAAACCCTTCTTCTGCTGCCGCATGGTGAAACCACGGGTATCCCCCGAAAATTTCATCGGCACATTCTCCTGAAAGGCTGACGACGAAGTCCTTTTTAATTTCGCGGCAAAACCACAGCAACGAGGAATCAACATCGGCCATGCCCGGAAGATCTCTGACGAGAACGGATTCCTCCAGATGTTCTACCAATTGATCTTGCGTGATGACGCACTTATGGTGCTGTGTGCCGAATGCGCCTATCATTTTATCGATCCACGGGCCGTCGTCATTCGGCTGAAAAGCACTCGCTTTAAAAAATCTGTCGTTCTCCTCGTAATCGATCGAATAAGTATGAAGCGGATCTCTTCCTTCTTTTTCAAAATGTTCTGCGGCAATGGCGGTGATGGCGCTTGAATCAAGCCCGCCTGATAAAAATGTGCAAACCGGCACGTCGGAAACGAGCTGGCGCGTGACCGCATCTTGAAATAAGTACCGAACGTGAGCAGCCGTATCATGAAAACTGTCTGTATGCGGTTCGCTTTTTACATTCCAATAACGCCATATGGACAAACCGTCTTTTGAAAAGGTGAGCGCGTGGGCGGGGCGGACCTCGTTAATCCCTTTGAATACGCCGCTGCCGGGTGATCTGGACGGACCGAGGCCAAACACTTCGGCAAGTCCGATACTGTCTGTGCGGGCTTTCACATCAGGATGTGCGAGGATGGCTTTCAACTCTGAGCCAAACAGAAAAGAAGACCCATGTTCTTTATAAAAAAACGGTTTTACGCCGAGCCGGTCTCTTGCCGCAAACAACCGCTCCCGCTTTTCATCCCAAACCGCGAAGGCGAAAATACCGTTCAAGCGGTGAACGCACTCCTCCTGCCACTCAATATAGCTATGCAGCAGCACCTCTGTATCAGATGTCCGTTCAAACCGGTGCCCACGCGCCTGCAGCTCTTTCCGCAAATCTTCTGTGTTATACAGCTCGCCATTATAAATGATCGTGTACGTTTCTCCTTGATGCGTGCAGGCCATCGGCTGGCGCCCGCCTTCAATATCAACGACTGAAAGTCTTTTATGTCCGAATAAAACATGGGGCTCTCCCCAAACGTTTGAATCATCAGGCCCTCGTTTTGAAAGAGTGTCTGTCATTTTGTTCATAATATGTTTCTCTTGGACGAGCTGCTTTTTAAAATCGACCCAACCCGTAATTCCACACATGTGATATCAGCTCCAATCCCGTTTCTGTCGGTTTCAAATTCGTTTCTATCAGCACTTTACCCAGTTTATGCAGAGAAACACAGATAGTTGATTTGTCCCAGTAAGAGTTGTATGAGACAAGCTTGAAATGGAAAGAACGGAAGAGAAGAAAAAACAAAGGAGACCGGCGCAAAAATGAAACGAAAACAGCTTTTTTCAGAAAAGAACAAATGGGAGCGCGGGACGCTGATGATAGAGGACGGCATCTGCCTTGTTGAGAACGGGGATGGAGACATTCTGCTTGCTGAAAGCCTCGGAAACGCTGCCGTATTTATGAAACTTGACGGCAAATGGCAGCCGGCCCGGATTCAAGGCAATACAGCCGAGGTGGGTTCCTGGGGTACGGTTGTCCTTTCGGGCGGGGAAACGATCCGTTATGAAAAGACGGTGAAACGGCCGCTTTTGGACTTGCTGGACTCACTTGATGATGAAACGTTTCTCTTGTTTCTGAAGCATTTGCACGGGTTCGGCCTGTCTGTATATGATTGTGTTTTTTCCTACAACCAAGCGATGTTCTCCGGTGAAGGCGTATCGTTCTACCACTTTTCGGCAGATGACGCCCAGTGCGCCTTACAGCATCACCGCGGCAGCTCAGGGAAAAACGATCGGTTTGAATGGACGGCGTCGGACGGGCGGCGCTCCATCATGTATTCAACAGCAAAACACGGCGGGACAGCGTAAGTAAAACAGGCGGCGCCCTTTAAAGGCGCCGCCTGTTTTTATTTTCCGACAGTTACTTTGACTGCTTTGCTTTCTTGTTTATCCGTGTCGGCAGCCGTCACATAAAGCACGGTGCCTGCTTTTTGTTTTTTGATTTTGACGGAAAACGCGCCTTTTTGATCCGCTTTCTGCGTCGCGATTACTTTTTTCGCTTTATTTTTGACGGTGATTTTCGCTTGGCTGTTTGCTTTTCCTTTAACCGCCGTATCTTTTGATGTCACTTTGCTGACCTTTGGCGTGGCGGATGGGGTTCCTTTGGCTGTGACAATGGTGACAGATGTTTTTGCGTCATCTTTAGCAGCTTTCACTTGTAAAACGGTGTCTTTTTTCTGCATCGGGATATTCACTTTAAATTTGCCGTCTTTACCTGCTTTAGCGCTGCCGAGTTTTTTCTTGCCGTTCATGACTTCAATGGCCGTGCCCTCTTTCGCTTTTCCTCTGACAGCTGTCTGTGTGCTTTCAAGCTTGTTGATTTCAAGGCCTAAATCAACGGCGCTGACTGCCTTCATGATATTCAGGCGGCCGTGGCCGGAATGCCAGTCAACTCCCGGAATGACAGGAATCGGAATCGGGTCGCCATTGTCATCATACAGCTCTTCTTCTTGGCCGTCCTCGCTTTTAAACGAAATATCGTCTGCGGTCTGCTTTAATTTGGCTTCCACTTCATTCGGCTTGAGCTTCGGATTTTGGGACAGCAGCAAGCCTGCGGCAGCCGACACATGCGGCGCGGCCATTGACGTGCCGCTCATATACGTTACATTTCCGTTCGGCACGAGACTCGGAATATCAGACCCGGGCGCTGTCAAATCGAGCCCTTTTCCATAGTTTGAGAAATCGGCCGTCATATCCATCCGATTGCTTGCGCCGACTGAGATGACATATTTTGATGAAGCCGGATAGGACAGCTCATTCTGGCCTTCATTTCCGCTTGCCGCGGCAATGACGACATTTTTTGATGCCGCATATTTCAGGGCAAATTCAAGCACACGGCTGTATGCTCCGCCGAGACTCAGGTTAATGACTTTCGCTCCCTTGTCGGCCGCATATTTAATGCCAAGGGCGATTTGCTCTGTATCTCCCGAACCTGTTGAATCCAGCACTTTTACGGGAATAATGCCGGCTTTAGCATTCAGCCCTGCCATAGAGTAGCTGTTATCGCTTTTCGCGGCAATAATCCCGGCAACATGTGTGCCGTGCCCTTGATCATCAAGCGCGCTGTTTGTTCTGTTTACAAAATCGTGCCCTAAATCGGTCCTTACCTTTCCCTTCAGATCAGCAAGTGTGCTGTCTACTCCTGTATCCACGACAGCGATGAGCGTGTCATTGAGCTTGCGTTTTGACAGCAGCGATGACGCCTGGTCAAATTTCACATCCGCTCCTTTTATACCCCCGTCCGAGCCGCCGTTTTTCAGTGACCATTGGTAAGGATACTGAATGTCGGCCGACTGGCTTTTGTATTCACGCACAGGTTCGGCAAATTCAACAGCCGGCAGTTTTGACAGTGAAGATGCCGTGTCCTTCACCCGTTTGGCGCTGATAGAGTATGTGCCGTTTTGTTTTTGATCTTTCGGCATTTCAAAGGAATAAAGGTTGTCAAACAGTTTCTTCGCCTGCTTGATTTGGGATATATCTTTTTTAGATTGCGCGCTTGCCTTGAAGCCCGCTGCTTCTTTAGTGACTGCGGCAAGGCTTTTATTATTTTTCAATTTAAAAATCACTTTCTGCATCTGAACTTTGCTTTCCGGAGCCAGCTTGTTTTCTGTTAAAAACGCTCCGGCTGTTTTGCCTTTTAAGCTGTGGATATGAAGCTTATTTGCTTGCTGTTTCATTTCTTTTTTTAAATAAGAAGGTGCCGATTGCAATGCGGCGGCATATAACCGTTCAATCGCCTTTTGGTCTTTGTCAGTCACCGTGTATGAGGAATTGCTTCCGTTTTCAGCCGTGTCGCTGAACAGCGGCTTCAATGTCACAAGATCCTGATAGATTTCGGTTCTAGCTTTTTTGTTGAAAACGAGTTTTGCTGCGATAAACGGGGCGGCTTTGTAATAGAGCTTAGACAGCTCTTTTCCTGAAGCTGTTTGATTCAGCTCTTGATCACGAATCGTTCTCAGATCTTTTAACATACCGGTTCCCGCTTTTTTCTGGCTGACGCTCATTTCTACAGGGCAGGATTCCTCTTGTTCAAGATCTGCCGGCTGAAGCGTTGTGCCTTTATAGCTGATGGTGTAGGCTGCTTTTTCTGCGCTTTCGTTTTGAATGCTGCCCTCTTCCTCAGAATCTTCCCCTAAGTACTCTACTTTTATGTAGTAAGGGCCTTGCCAGGCATGCGGAACGTTGATTTCGCTTTTCTCTTGGTCTGTGTAAGAACGGTACATGTCAAACGTGTCGTCGCTGAGGGCTTTCTCTTTGCTGGAGTAGACGGATACATTTAAGAAGGATTGACTGCTTACGGTTAACGCCATATGTGAATCTTTTGATACTTCATCTTTACTCGGCGTTATTTTATACCAAACTGATTGTTCCGGCTCATCAATCACTCCGGACTGTGCCTTTCCGTTTTCCAAGGCTTGTGCTTGCTCGATCGGCTCTGCGGCAGACACTTCTGAAAACGGAGCGGCGAGGCTCAGCACAAGGGCCGCTGTCAAAATGGCCGCCCCAAACGATATGAATCTCTTTCGTCTCATCTCGGAATCCCCCTATTCTTTTTGATTCTCTTGAAGAGTAGCACAATTCCAAAGAAACAGATACCCAGTAAAGGAAGATTTAAGGTGATGTTAAAATACTCGGAAATTGATGAGAACACCCCATCGCCATTACTACGCTTTCATCTCATTTCGGCACTCAATCGTGTTACTGTTGCGGATAAAAGAAGGCGCAAATAAAAAACCCGGAATTCACATCCGGGTCATCAACATCATCGATTAAAATAAGTGAAAGCCGATCGGCAAATGCAGGCCGAGTAAAACCGTCAGGACGAGAACGATGATAAAACCGATCCACATGCCCGCAGTCGATTTGCCTTTCTTCTTGCGGATCAGAAGCATTTCCATCAGGCAGATGGTAATGATGCCGAGCAGCATTTTTCCGGCGTATTCTCCGTTCCAGTTAGCATTACGGACAAACAGCTCAGCGCCGGTCAGAATAATAATAATATAGAATAAGCGCAGAATCATATGCGTGATTTTAGCGCCCTTCGCTTTTCCGGAACCGTACAGCCCGTAGCTGACAAACACCAGAATAAGCGCAATGACCCATGATGTAATATGCCAATGTGTCATAATTTTCAATTCCCCCTATCAGATCAATCTGCCTCACTTATGGTACCACAACAAGCCGCAAGGAAGCATTATCAATCGCAGAAAGACACACAATTATCCGATTTGATTCGACAGTGTGCCGATCGGCTCAATCGTAATGTCAATGCGATCGCCCGGTTTCAGAAATTTCGGCGGCTGAAAACCTTTGCCGACGCCCGACGGTGTTCCCGTCGCTATAATATCTCCGGCTTCAAGCGTCATTCCTTTTGAAAGCGCCTCAATCAATTCCGCGATCGGAAAAATCATGTCGCCTGCCGAACCGGATTGGCGCAGTTCCCCATTCACCCGCGTCTCGACCTTCAGGCTTTGCGGATCGCTGACCGCGGACTTATGTACAATGACCGGTCCCATCGGACACGTCGTATCAAGGCTTTTGCCGATAAAAAACTGTTTATGTTTTTTTTGCAGATCGCGCGCTGTAATATCGTTCACAATGGTGTATCCGAATATATAATCGTGCGCTTCTTCTTTGGAAATGTGCGATCCGTTTTTTGAAATGACGACCGCGAGCTCTCCCTCATAATCAAGCTGCTCCGTTACCCCGGCGTGGCTTTTGACTGTATCGCCATGTCCGATAACGGTTGTCGGCGACTTGGTAAATACCATGGGGTGCTCTGGAATATCCGCTTCACTTCCCATTTCAATGGCGTGATCCCGATAATTTTTCCCAATGCAGATCACATTCTTTGAAGGTCTGGGGATAGGCGCACAGAGCTTCACGTCAGACAGCGGATACATAAATGACCCGGACTCATCATTTGGTTTTTTCGCCCATTCCGCAAGCTGCCGGGCGTGCGCGGCAAACTTATCTCCTTTTTCAATACATTCCATCAGCGAACCCGGAATCGTCTCAAGTTCAAACAGTCTTTTTTCAGCCTTTTGCAAATCTAAGATTTTGTCATCATCAATGATCAGACCGACAAACTTTCGGTTGTTCAGTGCCCCTGTCGCAAATTTCATGTTAATCCCCCATCATTTTTAAATCTGCCGTTCCTCTATTGATTCTTTCTCCGAGGCCGGAAATCCTTTTTTCATCACAGTAAAAGAGTATCAAATATTGTCACTTTTTTAGTCATATTGACGAAATAAAACCTTCGCGGACAAAATGGGTTATACTATTGGCATCCTATGTTTTCCAAAATAATCGAGAATTGGAGATCACACGATGAACAGAAAAATTGAAGAAATGAGATTGACCTTATTCGAAACAGCACAAAAATTCGGAATCAATGCGACAGAGACTATCCGGTGCAGCCAAGAGCTGGACATCCTCTTAAACGGATGCCGGTCTGGGCTCATCCGATGTGAACAAACCAAAGACCCCGGGGGCCCGCGGTTCAGACAAATTGATTCACCTGCAAGCAAAAAAACCTTGAAAGAGCCAGCCCTATGAAAACAAATACACAGATCAAAGCCCCGGCACCATCAGACATCATGATCCCGCAATCCGGGTTCCTCAAAAGAGCCCGGTCTATTTACAAGCTGCATGAATAATGGATAAAGAGATGGTTTCTCTTACACACGATATATGTTTCTAAAAGACAGCAAACACATACAATTGTGCAGCATGTTTAATCGTGAATGCACAAGTCCGGCGCAACGAAGTGAAGCGCTGTTTCACACCGGGGCAGTGTGCCGCCGGTGTTTTTTGTGCCCGCCGATTTTTTCCGCTCACAAAAATGTGCGTTTGTCATAAGCTATTCTAGGCAGGCAGCCCAAGTATGCTCCTGGTGTGCAATTTTCCAAAAACCTTCACGAAAAGGATGTGCTCGTATGCCCGCAATTGTCGGAGCGTTTAAAATTAATGTCGTCGCCACGAGCGGAGTCGTGCATATAGGCGACTGCATCACCATTTCTCCCAAAAGCGAGGTTAAGACTTTTGCCGGAGCGGGCAGCTTCAATACCGGAGACAATCTCACACTGACGAATTACAGAAACACAACGAATGTGTACGATAATGATGTAATCGATCAGCCAATGGCAGGAAATGCATAAAGGAGGTCCAAATATGAATTTTTACGTCAATCAAACGATCCAAATCAATTATATGCGTGTTGAATCTGTCAGTAACTCCTCCATTCTGCAAATTGGAAGCGCCGGTTCTATTAAATCGCTTTCTAACCTGTATAATACGGGACGTTATGCTGAACCAGCGCCGGCCGTCAGTGCGGGGCAGTCTGTAACCGTTTCAGAGGGTACGGGTTCGCCGGCATTTGTGCCGCTTCGGTCTTCAAGCCGGTAATTTCAGAAGGAAAACACATGCGAGGTGAATGTAATGTATGACCAATCCGTTTCATCCTACCTGCAGAATTTAAATTCCTTCGTCCAGCAGCAGGCACTGCAAATTCAGGAGCTTGAAAGGCAGCTGAAAGAGTTTCAAAATGAAATGTCCACGATGAAACAGCGGCCCTCCACAACAATCGAGCGGCTGGAGTATAAATTCGACCAGCTAAAGATTGAACGGCTCGAAGGTACGCTGAATATAGGATTGAATCCGACTGATCCGGACGCCGTGCAAAATTTCGAGGTCAGCCAGACAGCTCCGCAGGTCGGAATGATGCAGCAGGAACAGGCGGGCCAGCAAATGCAGCAAATCCGCCAGAATGTCGATATGTATTTGAATGAAGAAATCCCCCTTCTGTTAGAACAGCTCGAACAGCAGCACGAAAGCAGGCTTGACGAAACAAACAAATATCACATTATAGAAGATATCAGAAAACAGATGGACAGCCGGATTCAATATTACATGTCGCATGTAAAAAAAGAAGAAAACATGCAGCCCGCGCAATATGCCGAGCAAATCGCTGAACACGTCAAGCGGGATATCGTCAGAGCCGTCGAGCATTTTATTAAACACATACCTGATGAGATGAAAGGTGATGATCCATTATGATTTTTACGGTTATTAACCGGCATATCGAAGTCGGCGACATCCATTCTACCGGGGTATCTAGTTCCTCCCTATTATTGATCGGTGATACAGATTCAGTCTATTTGTCTTCGATTTTTGACACGCCGCCGGAATCTCTCATTATCGGGCCTGTAGTCCCGCTGTCACCTGAATAATGTTAAAGCGAATTTCCCGCCTCAGGGCCGCAAAGGTCAATTCAATCGGGATTGCAAGTGTTTTTCAAGCCGGTGACACAAATGAAATTGATATGAAAACGAAAGTACTCGCCGTGCAGCGTCCAATTGCCACATACAGAGACGATGAGGGCTCTTTTCACAAAAAAGAATACCAAGTCTTTCAGCAGCCGGTCGTGATGCCGCTTCCGGAAACAGGCGTCCAAAGCGCTTTCTGCCACGAAATGCCCTCTATTCAGGTCAGGAGCGTCAAAGTTCAGGGACTATCGTCCTCTTCTGTGTTTCAGACCGGCTCAGCGACAATTGTGCTCGGGGAATCAAGACTTAAGCATATTAGGCAGATTGGCTCGCCAAACTCACAATCATCCCAAAGATGACATATAATGACGGTGAGACTTCTATAAAGGGTGTCGTTTATGCCAGCAATTACCGGACCTATAGCTATCAATTCCATATCGGGCGGAGTCGTAAACTTTGGTGATTCCTTTTACCTTTCTCCAAAAAGCTCTTCTAAATCTGCGCTCGGTTCGGGAGCAGGCAATACCGGAGATTTCCTGTTATTAAACAACATTGTCAATGCGACAAACTATATAGACCCCGATGTCAGCGATCAGGATATGGTTGGAAATGGATAAAAAGCAGCCGCTCTTTGTGGAGAGGGCTGCTTTTTGGTCTTCAATGTTTTTTCCGTTCATTTGATTTTTAGTTTTCACAAGTTTTTCCGGCGGCTGTTTTCTGACCCGTTTCACAAATCGGGCGAGTTTTGGATCGCGCCGCAGCTCTTCAATCCCGGAAAGCCTGACGCCGGCTTCTGATTCGTGTACAGCGCGTGAATCTGTTTATGGCAGGGGATGCAGAGCATCGCAGTCGAAAGAAATGTCCCGCCTTCTTCCTTAGGTGTCAGGCGGTGCTCCGTCAGCCGCACATGATGGCGGCCGCATCATTCACATGTGTCCCCGGCAGGTTTCGCCAACATCCTTCTCCCTTTCTACATCAACTCTAATGTGACACGGGTGCCTTTTCCGCTCGGCTCGGCCGGATGAACGATGAGTTTTTTTGGCAGCCGCGCCCTCAGCTCCTGCACGTGGCTGATCACCCCGACAGATAGATTGTCTGATTGGAGCTTTTCAAGCGCGGTGACAACGGTGTCCAAGAGTCCCTGGTCAAGGGTGCCGAAACCTTCGTCTAAGAAAAAGAATTGCAGCGGATATTGTCCCCGCAGCTGAATTTGAGCGGACAATGCAAGCGCAAGCGACAGCGAGGTAAGGAACGTCTCCCCTCCTGAAAGGCTTGATACGGGCCGTTTGACGCCCCCGTTTGCATCGTCGCGCATAACGAATCCGCCTTCGGAATCGACCAATATGGCATAGCGCTGCCGTGTCAGCGCTCCGAGCCGGGCAGAGGCATCACGTGCTACGCTTTCCAGCTGTTCTTCGGCTAAAAATTCGACAAATGTATTTCCTTTACATACGGACTGAAGCTTATCAAGCCTGTCAATATGAGTCTGCCAGCTTTTCAGCTCAGCTTCGATTTCCGTAAAGCGTTTATGCTGTTCTTTCATGACCGTAAAGGCTTTCGCCTGCGCCCCTTTTTCCTCCATCGCGGCACCGAATTCCGCTTCCGCCTGCTGCAGCAGCGAAACGGTCTCCGCCCATTCTTCTTCAGTCACTTGCCGTTCGGCTAATTTATCACTGACACGGCGGATATTTGCAATGAGCTGTTTTGTACGGTCTTGAAATTCATCAATTTCTCTTTTTATCTGCTCTGACTGCTCTTTTGGAAGCAGGCTTCTTTTGACATCGGCTGCTTCTGTAAAGACGGTGTCTTTCGAGCGTTCCCGCCAGTCCTCTTCCGCTTTCTCAAGTGCTGCTTTTGCATCCCTTACCGAAATATCACTGCCGGCTGCCCGTCCTTTTGCTTCATTTAGAGACTGCTGGGCTTGCTTCAGTTCGTCAAAAAGGGTTTGCTCTTTCGTTTTTAACAGCTGTAATTCGCTTTGCACCGCTTCGAGCTTTATAGTGATCGGTTTTCCTTCAGCTGACGGTCCGAGCTCGTTTTCATATCCGTCGATTACGTGTTGAATGCGTTCTGACGCATAGTGAAGCTCCAGCCGCTCCCGTTCAAGCTGATGACATTTTTCCTGCAGCCGTTCTTTTTCCTCTTCATGCTCTTTCAGAAATGCAATGCTGCGTTCAATTCGCTTTTCGCATTCCTCGGCTTGTTGATCCTTCTCTTCGATGGATGCCTGCCACTTGTCAATCCGGTTCAGCGGCATATCCCCGCATGCTTCGTTATACTGCTTCAGCCGGCTTTCTGACAACGATTGAAGCTCCTCTAACGACTCTCGGAGGCGCTCCGCTTCTTTTTCTTCATAGCGAATCCGTTCGTTCAGCTGTTCCGCCTGTTTAACGGTGTTTTGATATGCACTGATCAGCCTTGTGACTTTTGTTTTTACAGACAGCATATCCTGCTTCATTTGTTTCCATTCTAAACGGACGGCGCTGAACGCTTCATCGAGCGGGCGGCCGTGAATGGAAGGAGCCGCTTCAAGCTCCGGCACTTGGGCGGTTTGTAAAAACGGACATTCTTCGATGAAGCGCCCTGACTGCTCTTCCAATGTAACCTTAGCCGTCAGCACTTCCTGAGAAAGGGACGCCGCTTCAGCCAGCAGCGCCTCAATTCTCTGTAAATGTCCTTCTGAGTCCGTATCAAGCGTGTAGGTTTCATGAGCGGACTGTGTTCGGTCATGATGAGTTGAGCCGCACACGGGACAAGGTTTTCCTTCAATTAGTTTTTCCGATAATTCTTTTGTTAATGCAGCCGTTCTCGCTTCCTCACGCCGGATGCGGAGTTCCGTTTGCGTCTCGTTTGCCCGCTCGGATGCGGTCTTCATTGACTTTTCCGTTTCACATACCATATGATAAACGGCTTGAACCGTCTGATAGGCGCGGATGATGTCTTCCTCTTCTGTTTTTGCTTTACCGGCGAGCGCCTTGTTTTCGTCATTCAGTTTTTCTAAGCTTTTCGTCTGCCTTTCAAGGTTCGCCTTTTCTTTTGTGATTTGTTCTTTTGTCTGTTGAATGCCGAGCGCAATCTGTGCCGCGGTTTGGCATTGTTTCCGTTCATCTGCGGTCACCTGGACTGTTTTCAGCTTCTCTTTCAGCTCATTTTGCCGTTCTTGCCCGCGTGTCAGACGGTCTTTAACTGCGGTCAGCTGTTTTGAGGCCGCTTCATATTCTTCCTCTTTTTTACCGCGCTCCGCTTTTGTTTTTGCGGCTTCTTTTTTGGCCTCCGTCAGCTTTTGCTCAGTTTCTAAAAGCCTTGCGTAAAGCTCCTGCTCCTTAAGCAGCTTCGGCTCCTGTTCAGCTTTATAGGCCCGCCATTTTTCATAGGCTTCATTTTTTTGGTCAAATAAAGCGGTTTCTGCCGCTAATTGCTGTTTGGCCAGTTCGTGCTCCCGTATAGCCCGTTCGTTTTGACGGATGGCTTCACTGTAACGATCGGCGTACGGCTCTAACGCCGCAGCAGTTTCCGCTTCTGCAAGCCGGTTTGTTAAGGCAGTGATGCGCGGCCGTTTTTCATCAAGTCCGCTTTGCTGCCGTTCATATTCTTTTTTTTCTGTTTGCAGGTTCCAAATCTCCTGATGGTCCAGATGGCGCTCTTTTGCTTGTGCGCGTTTCTTTTCCGCGGCTTCAAGGCGCTCCTTTGCCTCCTGAAATCGCTGCTCGGCCTGCTGCAGCGCTTCCTCTCCGGCATCGCCCAGGCCTGACTGCTCCGCAAGCATTTCATTTTTTTTCGCGGCCGCTTCCTGCGCGCGCCGCCGCAATTTTTTGACAAGCCTGTCCCCATACTGCTCCAGATTAAAGAGACGCTGAAGCATGTGCCTGCGTTCTGTCCCTTTTAGAGATAGGAATTCAGCAAACTTCCCTTGAGGCAGAACGACGGCTCTTGTAAAGTCGTCAATTGTAAGCCCAAGAAGCTCCTCCACTTTTTTATTCACTTCATTTGCTTTATCGGCAAGCACGGTTTGTTCTTCTTTTATTTCAATCAAACGGCAGAGAGCTGTTTTGACCTTTGTTTCATCCGTTCTCTTAAACACGCGCTCCACCTTGTAGGAAACCTGATGGTTGGCTTGCAGCGCGAATGTAAAGGAGACGGCGAGCTGATCTTCCGCATGGTTCAGGATGCCGTGCGTATTATTCGCGGCACGCTCCACCTTTCCGTATAACGCAAGTGTCATCGCGTCAAGGATGGAGGATTTTCCGCTGCCCGTCGGCCCGAAAATCCCGAAAACCCCGGCGCCTGACAGTCCGGCAAAATCAATGGTCTGCTCCTCTCTGAAGCTGTGGAGCCCTTTTATCGTTAACAGGATCGGCTTCATTTCTCATCCTCCTCATCATCTGCCGACGCAAGCTCTAAAAACAGCTTGACCATCTCATCATCAGGCACGGCGCCGCCCGTTTGTTTTTCATAAAATTTCTTAAATCGATCCTCAATTGACATCTGCTTCACTTCAATCCGGTCTCTGTCCGCCTTCTTCTCCGCAAAAATCGGCCTGATATGGATAAAGCCCGGATGCGCCTTTCTCAGCCGGTGAATCTCCTCAAGAGAAAGCTGATCAGTCAGATGGATATCAAGATCGATCCAGGCGTTCCGGTCACGCCCTTCATCCAGCCAGCCGTGGACATCGCTCAGCCCGTCCGCCTTCCACTTGACAAGCGGTTTCCCGGCGGATAAAAAAATCTCTTCCCACTTCGCTTCACCGCCGGGACGGGCTTCTACCACCGTCACCGATTTGGCGTAGCCGGCTTCTGAAAAGCTGTACGCCAGCGGAGATCCGGAATAGCGGGCAGCCGTTTTGGCCCGTTTGATCGTTTGCGGACGGTGCAGATGGCCGAGTGCCACATATGCCGCATTATGAGGAAGGCTTTCCGCTGCAACCGTGTAGGCGCCCCCGACTTCAATCGGCCGCTCGGAATCGGTTTGGTTTCCGCCTGCGACATAAATGTGGCTTGCCGCGATTTTAACGGCATCCTCCCGGCACAATCCGCACATGTGCGAAAATGCCTGTCTGATTTTCACGTCGTAATGGTCGCGGAGAAGCTTTTCCTCAAACGTATCAGACAGCACTTCGTTTAATCTCGCTTCTGACGGATACGCGAGCGCAGCAACGGCTAACAGCTCGCCGGCCGAAGGGACTTCAATGTGGACAGGTTCCGTCCGCGGATAGCCGATTAAATGAATACCCCGCTCATTTGTTAATGGGGAAGCGGCCGCCAGTCTGTCAGGATTGTCGTGATTCCCGGCAATGACGACAACCGGGCGTTTTCCGCCGTCAGAAAGGGCGGAAAGGCTTTCGTAATACAATTGCTCGGCGAGCGCGGGCGGATTTACCGTGTCAAATACATCTCCCGCCATAATGACCGCATCAATGTTTTCTTCCTTTACAATTGCATTCAGTTCTTCCAATACCTCGGCCTGCTCGTTCAGACGGCTTCTGCCTTCAAGCGTTTTTCCGAGGTGCCAGTCGGCCGTATGTAAAATTCGCAAATGTATCACCTCACTTTTTAAATAGAAAAAAAGATCCGCTCCTATAAGGAGCTTCGGATCTTATTACAGCGTGAGCACGCGGCCTCCATCGAAGAAATAGAGCGCACGCCCTTTCACTTTTGTTTTTGTAATTTGTTCAACCGCTTTTGTATAAAGTTCGATTTGTGTTTCATATCTTTGTTTAAGAATCGGAGCGGCGCCTTCAAATCCGCTGCGGAACTTTCCTTCAATCCGGTCTGTTTTATAGTCAAGCAAATACAGGCCGTCAGCCGTTTCGTACAGACAATCAATAATTCCCTGCACCAAGAGCGGTTCTCCCGCTGTTTCAGCATCGGAATAAACCTCATTTGCCGGGAGCGCCATACTGAACGGCACTTCGCGGTCAATTCGTTTCGCCCGGAGAAGATCTGCCCCGACATCGGTATGGAAGAAATGAACGATTTCTTCTATTTCAATCGCGGCGCGCTGCTCTTCTGTCAGTAATTCCTTTTCATAAAGCGATCGGACCGTACGCTCCGCTTCTTCAGCAGTCGGCACATGCGTCATCGGAATGTGCTGCATCACCGTATGCATCGCCGTTCCTTTTTCGGCGGCGGTCAGCCCTTTTTTCATCATAAAGCCCGGGCGCCTGTATAACAAACTGTCTCCGGACGGTTTTATAAGGGAGCGGCCGCTGTATTCATCCTCGTATTCTTGCTTTCGCTTCAATTCAGAAACAGACTGCTTCGTCCGGATGGCTGTCAGCTTTTGATACGGGTACTCCCATTCAAGTAAGCAGTGCGCCTGTTCAGCAAATGAAAACGAACCTGAGACAGGCTCCCCTTGTTTGATCGCTTCCAGACGCGCGCTTTTTTCTTCCGCACGTTCTTCGATATCATCATCAAGCAATTCACTTTTCTGAAGCATGCGAATGAGAAAACGTGACGAATCTTGCGCAATGTCCCCCGAAGCCGCAAGCCCCGGCGCTCTAAACGACTCCATATCACGGTGGCGAATGAGCGCCGGGCCGATAAAGTCCAAATAGGATGCCGCCTGATAACGGTCAAATTCAGGAAGAAGCCAGTCCGTTTGAGCAGCTTGGCCTTGCCATTTTGCCAGCTGTTTTTCACGATTTTTGCAGGAACCGACGAGAAACAGCTTTTCCTTCGCTCTCGTCAGCGCCACATACAGAACGCGCAGCTCTTCTGATAACAGCTCTCTGCGCATTTTTTTCTTCATCGCAATCAGCGGAAGCGTCGGATAGCTGATCCTCAGCTCCGGGTGAATATATTTCGTACCGAAGCCAAGCTCTTTATCAAGCAAGTATGATTTGTTGAGATCCATCATATTAAAGTTTCTGCCGAGTCCCGCAGCGAAGACGACAGGGAATTCAAGCCCTTTGCTGCTGTGGATCGTCATCAGCCGAACGACATCCTCCTGCTCGCTGAGCGAGCGCGCCGTCCCCAGATCATCCCCGCGCTCCTGCATACGTTCAATAAAGCGCAGAAAGCGGAATAAACCGCGGAATGCCGTCGCTTCATAAGAACGCGCCCGGTCATACAAGACACGTAAATTGGCCTGGCGCTGCTTTCCGCCCGGCATGCCGCCGACATAATCAAAGTATCCTGTGTCGCGGTACACTTCCCAAATAAGCTCGGACACTGAGTGATTTGTAGAAAATGACCGCCATTTTTGCAGGTCGGAAGCAAATTTTCTCAGTTTTTGATACAGCTCATCGTGTCGGTCTCCGCTTGCCAAATATGCCTTCATCGCTTCATAATACGGTGCTTTTTTATGTTCCAGACGAATCAGCGCAAGCTCGTTTTCATCACAGCCGACGATAGGCGAGCGCAGCACGGAAGCGAGCGGAATATCCTGATACGGATTATCAATCACCTTTAAGACAGAAAGCGCAGACGCCACCTCAACGGCTTCAAAATAACCTGTCGTCAAATTGGCGTAAACCGGAATGCCTTGGTTTTTCAGCTCCTCCATGATTTGCGGGGCCCACGGCATGGAACGCAGCAAGATGACAATATCCCGGTATTGGATGTTTCGGTGTGTTTTTGTTTTTCCGTCATATACCTTAAACGGTGATGAGACGAGCCGGCGAATCTCCTTCGCCATTGCTTTCGCTTCAAGCTGCACCGTTTCAAAATCTTCGGCGCCCTCGGCACTTTCTGAATCATCAGCGCTGTCAATCAGCAGCAGCTCTGTTTTTGTCTCTTCATTCTGCGGATACGATGCCCCAAGCTTCAGTTCCGCCTGCTCATCGTAATCCACCTCGCCGATTTTGCCGCCCATCAGCTGCTTAAACAAGAAATTGGTGCTGTCCAAAATATCGGATCTGCTCCGGAAATTTTGGTTAAGATCAATTTTCAGTCCCGCGCCTTCCCCATGCTCCGTAAACCGTTTATATTTTCCGAGGAACAGGAGCGGCTCAGCCAGTCTGAAACGGTAGATTGATTGCTTCACATCCCCTACCATAAACAGGTTTCCCGACTCTTCAGGCCCGCTTTTGACAAGCTGCAAAATCGATTCCTGCACAAGATTGGTATCTTGATATTCATCAACAAGCACTTCATGAAACTGCTCTTGGTAATATGCGGCGGCTTCACTTGCCACCCGTTCCCCTTTTTCATTCACATCAGATAAAATGGCCAGGCAATAATGTTCCAAATCCGAAAAATCAATGATCGATTTCTCTTGTTTTGCCGCTTCGAATCGTTTTCCGTATGAAATCACGAGCTGAACGAGAGTTTCAATAACCGGTTTCATGTCTTGTAAACTCTTTATATGCTCCTCTGGGCTTCTAGTAAAATAGTCGGTTTTTAATTTTTCAATCAGCTTTTTTGCGCTGTTTCGCAAATCAGTCGCTTCCTCTAAAAGCGCCTTGTCAAATTCGTCTCCTTTGACTGCCTTTGCGCGCTTAAATGTAACAGCGGGAACCCGTTTATACAGCTCCGTAAAGTCATGCCGGGAGCTGATCAGCTCCTCTATCTGCGCCAGATCATCGAGAAAATTGTCAGCGCGCGGCGCGGGTCCGCCGGGCGCTTTTGTAAGCTCAAGCGCCCGCTCGAGCTTTTGCTTTGCCCCGTCCAGCGCCATTGCGGCATCCTCGCTCACATACGCATAAAACGGCAGCTCTTCAATCCGGCTTCCTTCAGTCACATCGTACAGATGAACAAAGCTTTTCAGCCATGCTTCCGGGTCAGGGTGCGAACGGGAATATTCGTACACCCGCTTGACGAGAGCTTGAAGGTCCAAATCATGGCGGTCTGTCGTATATCTGTCGACAAGATCAAAAAATGCCTGGTCTCCCTTTGCATATTCGTCCTCAAACAGTTCATCAAGCACTTCGTCTCCGAGCAGTTCGCCTTCAGTCTGGTCAGCCATCCGAAAACCGGGGTCAAGATCGATCATATAGTAATATTTTCTCAGTACCTGCAGACAGAAGGAATGCAGCGTCGAGATACTGGCCTTATTTAAAAGGGACAGCTGCCGTCTGATATGCAGAGATCCGGGCCGCTTGGCCAGCTCTTTGTCCAATGCTTCGGCGATCCGGTGCTTCATCTCCGCCGCGGATGCGTTTGTAAATGTCACCACAAGAAGGCGGTCTACATCAATCGGATCATCTTCAGCCGTTATTTTTCTGATCATCCGTTCTACAAGCACAGCGGTTTTGCCTGATCCGGCGGCGGCTGCAACAAGGATATCGCGGCCGGAAGAAACGATGGCGTTCCATTGGTCCATCGTCCATATGCTGTCTTGCGGTTTAGGAATGTGCATCATCATCCGCCTCCTTTTTCAGCCAATCGAGTATGGTGCCGTCTTTTTCCGCTTTCAGGCTGCGGTATTCGTTTTCCTCCAGTGATTCATCAAACTGGCACACGGATTTAAACGCGCAGAAAGTACAAGGGGTCTTATCCTTCAGCTTATACGGGGTGATGGACACAAGTCCGTCTGTAATCGCCTCGCCCGCCTGCTGAAATGTCCGCCTCACATGTTCTGTCAGCAGATGAAAATCCCGTTCCCCGACTGCCGCGGAATCAGATCTTAAAGAACCGTCCTTTTTCAAACCGGCATTGACAATATTCGATCGCCCTTCCTCCAATGTCGTGTCCATCAGGCGGATCGCCTCCTGATCACCGAGCAAAAGGCCTTTCATTTTAAATTTCTTAAATATTTCTTGCTCGATTTCATCAAGTCCGAGCGGCAGATTCGCTTGAATCATCGGATCATGGATATGAAAATACAGCACTCCGGCCGGCATCGCCTTCATACCGAGCCAATCGGCCGAATGTGTGATCGACAAATCAAGATAGGTGAGCATTTGCAGAGCGAGCCCGTAATACACTTCCGCCAAATCAAGGCCTTTGTCGCTCGATTTATAATCAACGATTCTCAGCAGAAGGCCTTTTGAGCTTTCCGCTTTATCGACGCGGTCAATCCGTCCGACAAGTTCCATCGTACATCCGTTTTTCAAAGTGAAGGTGAGCGGAGGCAGCGGGCCGTTCCCTCCAAAACCGAGCTCAAGCCCGATCGGCACGAAGCCGCTCGCCTTCGCATGTTCACTTAATATGCCTGAAACGCGTGTGACGATTTTCTGCAGTTTTTCTTTCACATAAAAATGCCTGTTTGAACTGAGCAAAATCTCTTTTTGCAGCTTCGGCGCAAGCCGTTCTACCGCGTCATAGGAGAAATTCCGGCACTGATCCTTCGTTAAGTCGCGCCAATCCAGATGTTGTTCGCGCAGACGGTCTGAAATCAGCTTCAGGCTGGAATGAAACAGCTGTCCAATATCCGGCGCTTCCAGCTTGAAAAACTGCCGCTCCTTTAATTGCAGCCCGTGGGATGCAAAATGGGAAAACTGGCAGGCGTTAAATGCTTCCATCCGTGATACGCTTCCTTTAATATGCTCTCCGTAAAGCTGGCGCGAAACGGGCCGTTCAAGCCGTTTGGCGTCATTGCGGAAAAACAGGCTGGAGAACAGCTTTTTTGCGCTCCGGTTGTCAGGCCCGTTTATCAGCACATTGTATGCGCTCCACCATACGTCACTGATCTCATACTCTCTTGACCATAATCTGAGCTGGCTTGCTGTATATGTTCGCGCCACCTTTTTATTGACAAGGTAATGAAGCTGCTCCTCTTCACTCACCTGCTCGGGATCACCCGCTAACAGCTTTTCCTGATGTTCCGGGAAAAGATCGCCGAGCCTGTTCACCACGATTGACGGCAGGAGCGTCTTTCCTTCCGCGTCCGCAATCGGGTATGACACGTAAAGACGGTCAGAAGGGCTTGAAAGCGCCATATAGATCAGAAAGTGCTCATCAAGGATACGCTCGCGGCCCGCGGAAGACAGCTCCACACCGATCGTTTTCAGCCACTCCCGGTCGTCATCAGACAAAACTCCGCTTTCATCCGGCCGCGCGGGAAGGACGCCGTCGTTCGCTCCGATGACAAAAGTGCAGGACGCACCGTAAATTCTTGACAAATCCATATTGCCTACAAACACTTGGTCGAGCGCAGGGGGAATCAAAGAAAAATTGAGCGATTCCGCTCCCGTCTCAAGCATTTGCTGAAACAGCGCCAAAGACATTTCATCTTCACCCATCATGCCGGCAAACTCCTCGAGAAGCTGAATGACGGCATCCCATGCCTGACTGTGCTGCTGCGCTTCAATGATGTTTCCGGCCTCTTCCGCCCGCTGCCGTTTGCGGTCGAGTTTTAACGGAACATCGGTTTCCTCCAAATAGAGATACAGAGCTTCCGCCATGCTTTGTACCGTTTTTGCTTTTTTCAGCCGTTTTTGGAGCTGAAAAAGCGGCGCGGCAATCCATTCCTTCGTTTCGTTCAGCATATTCTCGGTCTCAATTTCTTGATCCGTTTGCGCAAACTCCTCATCCAGCGATACGAAGCGCCTGTAGGTAAAACGCTCTCCGTTCGTCCAGCGCTCGCCCTTTATTCCATAGGCGATACAATAGTTTTCTAGCTGGTCGACTTGCTCTCTCATCTTCTGCTCCGGCTGATCGAGAGGGAATAGCAGTTCGGTTTTCGCGCAGCGAAACACCGCTTCGTATCTCCAATTTCCCTTCACCACATCCAAGCTGGAGCGGATAAACTCAATGAGCGGGTGATGCTGCATAGAAGCTTTTCCGTCAATAAAATAAGGAAGCTCGTAATCTTCGAACACTTCTTTCAGCATATCTTTATAATCTTCCGGCTGACGGATGAGAATGGCCATATCTCTGTACCGATACCCTCTGTCCCTGACAAGCGAATGAATTTCCCGGGCAATACCCTCCAGCTCCGCTCTTCTGTTTTGCGCTTGCATGACGGTAAAAGCCTCCTGCCCGTTTACAAACGGACGAGCCGGACGCACGTCATATTGCGCTTCGGCGTGGGCAAGCTCAGGCGCATGCTTATGCCTTTTTGTGCCATGCAGTTCTTTGCAGGAAATATCAGCGTTCAGTTCCTTTGCCGTCTGGTAAAGCTTATAATATGTGCTGCCCGTCATTCTGAACAAATCCAGCTCATCAGGCACGCGTTCTGCAGAAGGCTTGTCCGCCGTCAATGAAAATGTCACATGATCAGCCTGCGTGATCAGCTGTTCCAGCACTCTGAATTCCTGCGGCGTAAATTGGTAAAAGCCGTCCACATAAACACGGGCGCCTTTTAGATCATCCGCTAAAGGGATCTGCTGAGCGAGCAGCGTCAAATAATCCTCTGAATGCAAATATTGGCCGTCAAGACTTCTTTCCATCTGCTGATATAAGATCCCTAAGTCATGCAGCTTTTCAGCCAGCATCCGCTCTCCGCGATATTCAGACGACGTTCCGCTCTCTGCCATTCGGCGGATATCGGCAGGCTCAAGACAGTAGCGTTTAAACTCAGTCAGCATCCGTTCCACCTGCTCAGTGAACCCGCTTTTATCACTTGCCTTTTGATACACTTTGAAATCGTGCTTATATTCTTCAATCAGCTTTCTCAAAAGCATTTGCACGCCCGTCGTCGTCACAAACGGGCGGTTCATTCCCCCGGTACGCTGAAGCACACGCCATGCCAAACGTGAAAAGCTGAAAACTTGAGCGCGTATCATACCGCCGATATCAGGCGTTTTAGCAAGCTCATATTCCATTAAAAACGTCATTTGATCCGGGACTAGAAAAATGATCGGCTTCCCGAACGGCTCCCGGCGCAGTTCATCTTGAATGCTGTCGATAATCAGCCTCGTTTTCCCACTCCCGGATCTGCCTACTAAAAACTCAACACCCAAATTAGAAGACCCCTCTCTTTTTATCTCTCTACATTTTATCGAAAGTTGACGAAAATGACCAATCTGATCTGCTGGTAAAAACGGGATGCTTGTTTTAAAAAAGCCGATGTTTGTCCAACATAAAAAGAAAAAGGATTATACATATGTCAGAATATCCCGAAGTCATTATACGAACCGCCCTTTCCTTCAGTATTCTTTTTATCGGCGCCCGTTTACTCGGAAAACAAACCATTTCACAAATGACACTTTTTGATTTCATTGCAGCCATCTCGCTCGGCGCCATTACGGCAAATTTATCGTTTAATACAAAGCTGCCGATTCATTATACTGTCATTGCTTATACCATCTTTGTGATGATCATTTACGGCGTCGCATATTTTTCTATGAAAAACAGAACCGTCAGAGGCTTCTTCGCAGGAAAACCGACCATTGTTATTCAAAACGGCAAAATACTCGAAAACAACATGAAAACAATGCGTTATACCATCGACTACCTAAACCAGCAGCTGCGTGAAAAAGATATATTTGACGTTTCTCAAGTCCAAACCGCCATAATCGAAACGAACGGAGGCATGTCTGTTGAAAAAAAACCGGAATATGCGGCCGTCACAAGACAAGATCTCGGCATTTCCGCCAAACAGGAAAAAAACTTTGCGGTAGAGCTTGTCATGGACGGAAAACTGGTCACCAAGAACCTGAAAGAAAACCACGTGTCGGAAACATGGCTGAGAGAAGAGCTGAACAAGAGGCAGCTTAAGGTGAGCGACGTCGTATACGCTGTCCGGGGAAGCAATGGCCGCCTGTTCATCGATACGTACGATGACCATATTGCATCACCCCTCGATCAAGAATAAGCGATGATATCCGCACATGTCACGGCACGTGATCGTATACTGTATAAAAAACGGGGGTGAGCCCATGTACGACAATTACTTTCCTTGCACAGCCGTATACAGAGACGACTCTGTTCTCATAAAAGACCTTGTAAAATCAATTAACGGAGAATACAGCGCCGTTATTTGCTATTCGATTCTGGCCGAGAAAGCGCCGACCGCAGAAATCAGAAAACAAATCGAACACATCAGAGAGGAAGAAGTGCGCCATCTTCACGCCTTTTCTTCACTGTATGCATCGATTACCGGTAAACACTTGACGCCCAAACAAACAGAGCATTGTCCGCGTTCATATAAAGACGGGCTGAAAGCGGCTTTCTTCGACGAACAAAGAACGGCTGATTTTTATCTGCACGCAGCCGACAGATCCTCAAACCTTGAGGCGAAGCAATTATTTGCTCGCACGGCTCAAGACGAACAGCGTCATGCCGTCTGGTTTTTATATGATATGATACACCTCCCCTGCCACCACCACCACCCGGCGGGTTTGACTTCAAATTCGCCGGGAAAAGGATAACCATCCTGACACATTCGGGGAGGTTATCCAAATGGTACAATTGCAAAATTCGCAAGCCTGTCTTGAGGCATGCATCAGCTGTATGGAGGCTTGCAACAGATGTTTTAATCAGTGTCTGTCAGAACAGAACCATCATGAATTAAGCGAGTGCATCCGGCTTGACAGAGAATGCGCGGACATGTGCGCGTTTGCCGTAAGAGCAATAGAAGCAGAAAGCCCGTTTGCAGCCGACATTTGTGCGCTCTGCGCCGAAATGTGCGAAGCGTGCGCAAAAGAGTGCCGGATGCACGATCATGACCACTGCCAGGCATGCGCAAAAGCATGCTTTATATGTGCTGAGGCCTGCCGCAAAATGGCGCCTAGCAGAAAAAGCTCCTGATCAGGGAGCTTTTTTTGTTTACGATAAGAAAAACGAATGGCTGACGAGTAATAATTAATAATTTATTTATCTTAAAATTTATACTATAGTTATAGTAAGTTAACGAGCTTAACAATTAAATAGGAACGTTTTAGGAAGAAGGTTTTTTTAGTGAAGAAAGACAAACATCTCCTTACGGATATCTGGTTTATCCTCATAAGTGCGGCAGGGGGGTTTCTTCTTTCGTTTACAGGTATGTCTATCGCATGGATGCTCGGAACGCTTATGGCGGGCTGCATCCTTTCCATCGTGCGGCCGCGCTGGCTGTTCATGGCGTCCGACAGAAGAGGCATTCACCGCAGATGGCTCGCGTTAGGACAAATGATTCTCGGAATCGAGCTTGGCCAGAAATTGAACTTGTCCGTACTTTCCGTCTTACGGGAGCATTGGCTGCCGGTGGGAATCATGCTGATTTTCTCCATTGTCATGGCCCTGTTTTCCGGATATGCGCTCTGGCGCTTCAGCCGGACGGACATGATGACAAGCTTTGTAGGCACGGCCCCCGGCGGTCTGTCCGCCATGCCCGGCATCGCTCAGGAAGTCGGCGCCAACACAGCCATCGTAAGCCTTATCCAGCTGATCCGCGTCCTCTTGGTCGTCATGACAATTCCGTTTCTGGTCATTTTCTTATTTACGAAACAAAGCGGCGGCACTCAGGAAGCCGCAGGAGCAATGACATCGGGAGCCGTAAATGCAGGACTTATTCCCGTCCTGTTAACGGCCGGGTTTATTTTGGCCGCGTGGCTGGCAAGTAAAGGAGCCAAACTGCTGAAATTTCCGGCTCCGTGGCTGCTCGGCAGCATGATAGGCGTTGCGGCTGCGCAAATCGGCGTATCCGGTTGGGCCGGAGAAGACATTTTGGCCTGGTGGCCGCCGGAAGCGAATCAGCTGTCGCAGATTTTTCTCGGCGCCACGATCGGCTCAAAAATGTATAAAAGCATGTTTACAGGTGTCACAAGGGTGCTTACCGTCGGATTCATTTCCTCAGTCGGATTAATCGCGGCCATGATTCTGAGCGCGGTGATCGTTTCTAAGCTGACGGGCATTCCGATGATTACATCCGTTCTCGCCTTCGCCCCCGGCGGCATCGCCGAGATGGCGGCAACCTCCATCACTCTGCATGAGGACTCGACCTTCGTCGTCGCGGTTCAGGTCATCCGGGTTATTCTTGTCATCGCCATGCTTCCGCCCTTTTACAGGCTGCTGCATCATCTTTCCCGAGAGGGCCGTTCTGCCGGAAGCAGCGGCCGGATAGAAAGAAGAACCTGATCTGGTAACGGAATGGGCCAAGCAAAAAACACGCACATATGATGCGTGTTTTTTTAGTCGGAAAACAGCTTTCCCCCGGCATTGACAAACCGCCAGTTTTCCGAAAGATCGCGGAACAGCCGTCCAGCAAATAACAGCTCTTCATCTGTATAGCGATCCAAAAGCTTCATCAGGCGCTCTTTAATGATTTCGTGATATTCGTGATGCAGGCCGTGCAGCTCTTTCCCGGCAGGGGTCAGGCGGAAATAGACTTCCTTTTTATTGTCGCTCAGCCGGGTTCTGCGCAGAAAGCCGGCTTGTAAAAACTTTGCGCAGCTTCTGGAAACAGTCGGTTTTGTTGTCTTCATTTTTTCCGCTATCGAAGTGACATTGATCGGTTCATGATCTCCGATACAAGACAATATATGAATTTCCGTCAGGGTCAGCTGAAGTTTTTTGCCGTTTTCCTCACGGAGTTCGTCCATCCGGCCGGCCAAAGACATTCTGATGTCCTCCTGACACCTCTCCTGCTCGTGAAAGATATTTGTTAATCGTTCAAGAATCATGTGTTTTGCATGTTCTAGCTGGCTTGGATCCAACTGCGGGTCACCCTTCCGTATTCATTGTTTCTTTTACTATATCGTTTTGTTACGAAAGAAACAATCGAATCGGCGCATGAAATGTGATCAGTTTAATCCCCAGCGCCCCATCCCCGCCATAACGGTTTCTTCCGCATGGCGGTCTGAGCCGCCGGCTGCCCAAGCCACATGGCCGTCCGGCCGGATCAACACCGTGTGAACGTCATGCCAATCGCCGCGCGTTTCAGAAAGAGAAGCCCGGACAGCCATCACTCTCCCCGTATCAATATCGGCAGGTATGCTTTCTCTTAATGACAGCAGCACAAATGCGCCCTTCCGAAGAAAATCATACAGCCGGGCCGATCGGCCGTCGTGAAGAATAAGTTCCATATCCGGCAGCCGTTTTCCGTTCAGGACATGCGGCGGCATATCAGAATCCGGTTCGTAATGCACATCAAGAGCAGATATTTTCCCTGCCAAATATCGATTGGATTCCGGAAAAGCCAATAAAGCTGACACCGTGTCCCTTAATGCTAGCCCTGAGTCGGTGAAATCGATCAGTCTCGTCTGCACTTCCGTATTGCGCAAAATATCTTTCCCCGCGCTGTGCCTTTCCTCATGATAACTGTCCAAAAGCTGCGGCGGCGCTTCACCTTTGATTTGCGCGGCCAGCTTCCACCCCAGGTTGACCGCGTCCTGAAGCCCTGCATTCAGTCCTTGCCCGCCGGCGGGAAAATGAATGTGCGCCGCATCCCCCGCCACCAAAATCCGGCCGGAGCGGTACGGCTCGGCCTGCCGCTGCGCATTTCCAAACCGTGACATCCACACAGTATTACTCAGACCGAAATCCGTTCCGCATATCCGGCGGAGGTCTTCCTTCAGCTCATTTTCGGTGACCGGTTCATCTTTCCGTTTTTGCGGCAGGTGCGGGGAGACGATAATGACACGGTAAAGACCGTCCGGCAGAGGAACAATGACAGCTGCCCCCTGTTGGCCGCACACTGAAAAAAATGCTGACTCAGGCGGATTCTTCAACACGGCATCGCCGAGAGTTCCTAATATGGTGGCATCGGTGCCCGGAAAAGCAATGCCCGCCTGTTTCCGGACGATGCTCCCCGCTCCATCCGCGCCGACGGCATACAAGCTGTGAAGCGTGCGGATACCGTTTTCATCTCGGAATACCGTCTGCACCCCGCCATCAGTTTGTGTAACAGCCAGCGCTTCAGCCCCGCGGATGATGTCAGCGCCTAAGCCTATCGCATACTCCTCCAAAAGCCGCTCTGTATCTGCCTGAGGCAGCATCAATGAATAGTTTTGCTTTGAATCCAGCACAGAAAAGTCCAGGCGGGCATCCAGCATAGAAAAATGACCGGCAGACTGTTTCGTTCCTTTATCCAAAAAGCGCTCCAATATGCCTCTCATCGCAAAAAGCTCCAGCGTACGCGGGTGCAGGGCAAGCGCTTTTGAATAGGGCACTGTTTTCTTCAAACGTTCAATGACAGTCGTTTTCACCCCGGCAAGCGTGAGTTCTGACGCAAGCATAAGCCCGACCGGCCCTCCCCCGATAATGACAGCCTGTGTATTCATACTATCAGCTCCTCTTCCTATTTTGTTACTCACGTAACAAAAATCTTAAAAATAAAACGCGTATAATTTTGTTGCACACGTAACAATTTTGATTATAATCTTTTTTCTGCACGTTGGCAATCATTTCCGAAAAAAGACGCCCTTCATTTGGCGTCTGATTCATTAATGACCCCGACAATATTTTTATCCTTAATCGGGCCGAAATGGCGGCTGTCGAG
The DNA here is from genome assembly GCF_019891195.1 of Bacillus sp. YC2. NCBI lineage: Bacteria > Bacillati > Bacillota > Bacilli > Caryophanales > Bacillaceae > Bacillus > Bacillus sp. YC2. The sequence continues at coordinate 122,030 of NZ_JAHXDO010000003.1, forward strand.
GCTGTATATGCGGTTGTCACCGACGACAAAATATTGTCCCTTCGGTATCTTTTTCTGACCTGTCGTCTCCTTCAATGTATAATCACCGGTCACATGGCTCCCGGAAGACAGCGATGACTTCAATGGTTTCAAAAACGGCTCTGCCACACGTTTTCCGTTTACATACAGCTGATCGTCCCTGTATGCAATCGACTCGCCGGGCAGACCGATGACACGTTTGATCAGCACTTTGTGATGCGGGCCTTTAAACAAAACAATATCGAAGCGGCGGATTGTTTTGTAACGATGGGAAAACTTGTTGACCATCAGCTCATTTCCTTGTTTAAAGGTCGGATTCATACTGATTCCTTCGACTTTATAATCAATAAAAATGGCATTTTTTAATTGTATGGCCAAAACAACGATAAGCACGCCGACTATAAACCAAAACCGTTTTTTCAAGATTCTTGTCTCCCTCCGTCTTTCTCATGCTGACTGATTCTTGTGTGTAAACGCCGCTCGATACGCTTTCCGGCATACCACAGCCCTGCGATCACCGCGATCGCAATCACCATCCGGACGGGCTGTGTGATGAGCGCGTGAAGATCATATCCGATAAAGCTGATCATAAAGATCATGACCAATTTCCCCATGGCAGCGGCGGAGATAAACTGCAGCGCACCCACCCGTGACAGGCCGGCAACGACATGCACCGCGGCTGAAGGCGTGAAGGGAAAGCACAGTAAAATAAACAGCGGGCCGAATCCATGGCGCTCCACCCAAAGCATCATCTTTCTTACTGATTGATGTCTGCGGATGAAACCGAAAGCCCTTTTCTGACCGAAGCGGCGGACGCGAGTTTGTCTACCCTTATTCTACACATTATCTCCAAAAAACGAAAATGTTTACGAGATTTTCTGACTTGAAACATGGCGTAAACGAGTATAGAATAAAAAACGAGAACAAACGTTCCCATTTAAGAAAGAAGGAGTATTTTATGCCTAACATTCAGAACGGCACCAGCGATCTCATCGAACGGGGGCTGTTTTTACCCATGGCTGTCACCATCCTGAACCGGGATCTTGAAACGCTTGACTCGTGCCCGTTCAAATTAAAACAACCCTATAAACAGCTTATCAGCTGCTCTTTAAAATTAGCACAAAAGGATTTGATTGATGTTCGAAAAGAGTTAAGAAAGCGTAAAATTAAAATGCATGAGGCCGAAAGAGATGAAGCATTTACTCTTTATGTCTGCACCGTAAACGGCTATGAAGAGAAACGTCGCTATTTCAACCCGAGAATACGGGAACAGGTAACCGCCTTGGTGGAGTTTTATCTGTTTGCCGCTAAAACTTGAAAAGCAGTACGGACTGCTTTTACTTTCCCTTCGATAAATTTCAGACTATTCACACTATACATTCGACACGATTTTATTTATAATTCGGGACACGCTGTTTTCTATTAAAAGGAGGAATGTTATGAAACTGATTCATTTTCTTGCTGCCCTGCCCTTTTTCGGAATTCTTGCCGGCATCCCATTTGCCAATCGGGTGACCCCTTATCTTTTCGGCATGCCTTTCATCCTCGCGTATGTTGTCATATGGGCGGTGCTGACTTCTGTGCTGATGGCGGCTGTTTACAAACTGGACAAGGAAAACAAGGCGGGTGAGACGGAATGAGCGCAGCATTTTTCGTGATGGCCGCCGTGCTCTTATTTTGTGTATATCTTGGAATCCGCGCCCGAAAAGGCAAGGATATGGACCTTGAACAATGGACGGTCGGCGGCCGCGGCTTCGGCACGCTGTTTGTCTTTTTATTAATGGCGGGAGAAATTTACACGACCTTCACGTTTCTCGGCGGAAGCGGATGGGCTTACGGAAAAGGAGGCCCCGCCTTTTATATCATCGCTTACGGCTGCCTCGCTTACATTTTGTCGTATTGGCTTTTGCCGGCAGTCTGGACCTATGCCAAAAAACATAAACTGATGTCACAATCTGATTTCTTCATTTCAAAATATAAAAGTCCGCTCCTCGGTATTCTTGTGTCAATCGTGGGCATCATAGCCCTCATTCCCTACCTCGTCCTGCAGCTGAAAGGGCTCGGATTAATTGTTTCAGCCACATCCTACGGGCTGATTTCGCCGACCGCCGCAATCTGGATCGGAGCAGCATCCATCACGCTGTATGTCATGATTTCAGGTATTCACGGATCTGCCTGGATCTCAGTCGTCAAAGATATCATGATTTTAGGCGTCGTGTTATATTTAGGAATTTATTTGCCGATTCATTACTATGGCGGCTTTTCAGAGATGTTCAGAGAAATCGAAGCCGCAAAACCGGGTTTTCTCACCCTTCCTGAAACCGGCCAGAGCGTTTCATGGTTCAGCTCGACCGTCCTGCTGACAGCCCTCGGCTTTTACATGTGGCCCCATACCTTCGCAGCCTCATATGCAGCAGAGCATCCGCGGGTTTTCCGCAAAAACGCGATCATGATGCCTCTATACCAGCTTGTCCTGCTGTTTGTCATCTTTGTCGGATTTGCGGCGATTCTCCAAGTGCCCGGATTAAAAGGGGCAGATACGGATCTCGCCTTATTAAAACTTTCGCTGAAAACCTTCGATCCTTGGTTTGTCGGATTGATCGGAGCGGCGGGAATCCTGACGGCCCTTGTACCCGGTTCGATGATTTTAATGGCCTCAAGCACGCTGTTCGCTAAAAATGTTTACAAAGTCATTGCGCCCGAAACATCCGACAAAACGGTATCACAATTGGCAAAATACGCCGTTCCCGTGATTGCGCTGATTTCCGTTTATTTTACGCTGAAAGGCGGAAACACCATCGTCACCTTGCTTCTAATGGGATACAGCCTTGTCACACAGCTCTTCCCGGCGCTTGTATTCAGCCTGCCAAAGCAGCGGTTTGTTACGAGCCAAGGCGCTTTTGCCGGCATATTGGCAGGGGCCGGGACGGTTGCGTTCATCACGCTGACCGAATCAACCATCGGAACGCTTTTCCCATTCCTCCCCCAGACCGTCAAAGATATGAATACAGGCATTATTGCATTGGTTTTGAATACGGCAGTTATGTTTGCGGTCAGCGCCGCTGTCAGAAAAAAACAAATCAACACAGCCGAAAGGGCCGCATAGATGGTAAGATAGCGGTATGACGAGACATGAAAGGGGAACCCTGTATGATTATGACAACGACTGAAACCATTGCCGCAAAACAGATTACAGAAGTAAAAGGATTGGTGACAAGCAGCATCGTCCAATCCCGCCATATCGGAAAAGACCTGCTCGCAGGCTTAAAATCTGTCGTCGGCGGAGAATTAAAAAGCTATACGGAGATGCTGGAGGACTCAAAAAAGGCCGTAAAGGAACGTTTAATCAGAGAGGCGGAGCAGCTCGGGGCCAATGCCATCGTCGGTCTGCGGTTTGAACTGACCGCCGGGCAAAACACATCTGAATTAATCGGATACGGAACAGCGGTGACCGTTGAGTAATCTCAAAAAAACAAGACCCTTCTTATAAAGGGCCTTGTTTTTTTATTTCTCACACGCGATATAATCTTTATCCCGATCAAGCTTTCGGTTGGCATCGTAAAGCGTTTTTGAGACGTACGGCTTGTACTTTGTTTTTCCGCCCTTGTTTTTCACTTTAGACGTACGGGCCACTCCGCCTTTATACACCTTGTTCAGCGCTTTGCAGTTTTGATACGTTTTAACCTTTGTTTTCGCCTCTGCCTTCTGCCCCGCCCCGTAAGAACAGCTGAACACCAGACCTGCAGACAAAAGCACGGCTGCCGTTTTTTTCATCTCTGTCATCCCCCGTTATGTAAAATGTTGTATTACTGAACATATCATAATTCAAATAATAACCATTTACAAGATAAATAGGTAAAAAGATTCAAATCAATTTCCTTAGGCACCTTTTATATGGAATTTTTTTCAGAATATTTTTATAATGTATGATGATAGCGCTATCTAACTATGATTGCAGGAGGAGAAAATGATGATCAAAAAAGGGCTGCTTGCGGGCGTACTCACTACAACCGTTCTTTTTGGCACATGTTCGGCAGATATTCCGGGGCTTATCAGCCCAAAAACGGCGGAAGCGGCGACTCAGCTCAGTAAAGGAATCGGCGGAAGGGCCTACCTGAACAGCACCGGGTCAGTTCTTGTCACGAAAATTCAGCTGCCGGCATCCATTCAGGTGTCAAATGGGACAGCCTATATTTATTCCGGCTTTACCGGAGGCACAGAAGCCGATATCGGGCTTCAATACAGTGAGAAATATAACGTATGGAAACCGATTATGAAAGTCGGTTCAAAAGGACAGGGCGAGGTCCGGTACCTTGAAGGAGAAAGCCAATTCACTTATACGAAAGGCTTCCGCCCCGGCAGCACCGTACAACTGACAATCTACAAAAACCTTAACGGTAATACCCGTGCAACATACTGGGGCACGAACAATGACGGATACAGCGGCCGCATCATCTCAGAAATCAATCAAACAAACGTCGGCGCCGTCTCAAAATGGAAAGCGCTCGCAACCGTTGCGGTGACATCGGAAGATCAGCGCCCTGCTATCAAATCAAATTTCTCGACATCATTTACAAACATTACCGTCGACAACAAAACCGTCACACCTGTCATCGATACACAAGACTTTGCCAAAGTGACAGTTTCCGGAAACAGTGTCAATATGTCTGTCGTCAAATAAACAGTTTGAACGCACGGCTTTATATGGCCGTGCGTTTCATTATGATTGCTTCACACTGAATCATTGGCAATGCAGGAAATTTTCATGTACACTTTATGTAAATCGGTTTCATGTTCTTATGCCCCATCGTTGAATACTTGCATGAAATAAGAGAAATATTGTTAAAATACGATTATACACCCAAAAAATGATTGACGTTCAGTCATTATTGGGCGGTGTACTGCCCTGATGATCTATTGATGTAGGAGCGAACATAATGAGCAGAGAAAAAAGGCTTGAATTGAAGAAAGTTGAAACGACACATTTAAAACAGTTTAACCAGCTGTTGCGTTATGTTTTCCAAGTAACGAACAGTAATTTGCATGAAGTGGGCTGGCAGGAACCCGAAATTGTGTCTGCGAAACTTCCTGTTTTGGAACAAGCACACGTATTAGGATGGTTTGATAAAGATAAACTGGTTTCACAAGCGGCCGTATACCCTTTTCAAGTGCGAATCTTTAATAAAACGTATGAAATGGGCGGCGTGACGGGAGTCGGAACTTATCCCGAATACGCCAATATGGGATTAATGGCTAAACTGCTTTATAAATCTTTAGTCGATATGCGGAAGCGCGGACAATCCGTTTCCTACCTCTTCCCTTACTCAATTCCTTACTACAGACGAAAAGGCTGGGAAATCATAAGCGATAAAATGACCTTTGAAGTGAAAGATTTTCAGCTTCCGAAAATGAGAACCGTTTTAGGAGAAGTTGAACGCGTCAATCCGGATCATGATGTGATCAAGGAAGTCTACAGCCGCTTCGCGCACCAAAACCATGCCGCAATGATCAGGAATGATTTAGCCTGGGATGAATACTGGCGTTGGGATTTAGATGACCTCACAGCTGCGGTTTATTATGACCAATCCAGACAAGCGAACGGGTATGTGCTTTATTGGATCGCGGATGAAATTTTTCATATTAAAGAAATGGTTTATGTGAATGAAGAGGCGCGAAGAGGTTTGTGGAACTTTATATCTGCACACTTCTCTATGGTCACAAAAGTGGTGGGTAACAATTTTTCTAATGAACCGATTGCCTTTTTGTTGGAAGATGCTGAAATTAAGGAAACGATTTCTCCTTACTTTATGGCACGTATTGTCGATATTGAACAGTTTATCAATCAGTATCCTTTCAAACCGCAGAAAGAGAAACGGTCATGGTCGTTTACATTAGACGATCCGCTGCTTGAATGGAATCAAGGTGTCTTTACCGTCGAGATCTCCCCTGAAGGAAAAGGAGTTTTAAGGCGCGGCGGTGATCCTGAAACAGCGAAAGCGGATATACAAACGATGACAGCATTATTATTTGCTTATCGGAAACCTGAATATCTTCACCGGATAGGCCGGCTGGAATGCAGCCTTGACACATTGGAATTAATTGAAGACCTGTTAGAAACACAAACCCCTTATTTCTCAGATTACTTTTAATCAAGCGAATGAAAAACAACCCTCATCAGGGTTGTTTTTTTACGTAGTATCAAACGGGAACCATGCTTTCCGAAGCTGACAGATTCCTTCTTCGATTTCTTCCTCTGAAAGTCCGCCGAAGCCGAGGATGACCATCGATGATTCAGGCTCCTTAGGGTTTATCCAATATGGTGATGTGTCATACACTCTGACACCGGCTGCTTGTGCTTTATCCACCAGTTCCTGCGCAGACCTGTCCTTCACGTTTACCAACAAATGCAGCCCCGCTTTTTGTCCGATGATTTCAATGTGCCGGCCCATCTGTTTTTGTAATGCCTGAATCAATGTTTGATGCTTTTTCTGATAAATTTTTCTCATTTTACGAATGTGGCTTTTAAAATAGCCTTCTTTCATAAATAAATATAATGCTTTTTGAATGATAGGTGATGCGGATTGACTGTAATTGATGAATGTATGATCGTACACATCAAGCAGCTTTTGCGGCAGGACAATATAGCTTAACCGCGCGGCAGGCAAAAATGATTTGGAGAAGGTCCCTAAGTAAATGACATTGTCTTTTGCGTCTAAAGCCTTTAACGAAGGGATCGGACGGCCTTGATACCGAAATTCACTGTCATAGTCATCCTCGATAATATAGCTGTCATGCTGATTTGCCCATTCCAATAGCGATAACCGCTTCTGAATCGGAAGCACCATGCCGTACGGAAATTGATGAGAAGGCGTAATATAGACGGCTCTTGCTTTCATTCTCTTAAGCTGTTCGATATCTATTCCATCCTGTTCAAGGCGAATCGGCTTTACGGTCAAGCCATGATTGATAAAAACAGACCTAGCCCCCGCGTAACCCGGGTTCTCCATGGCGACGGAACGATCTTCAAAAGAGAGCAATTGAATCATAAGACTGAGAGCCTGCTGTGTGCCGGAACAGATTATGATTTGCTCCGGCGAACTCAGAACCCCTCTCGCCTGAAATAAATGGTCGGATAATTCTGTTCTGAGGCCGATATCTCCTTTTCCATGATTGGACAGTAATAACTGTTCCGGTTCATCGGTCAGCGCTTGATTTAAACACCGCTTCCACGTCTGCATGGGAAATGACTTCACATCAATGTCACCGTATCGGAAATCATAAATGATGTTTTCTTTCTCATCCTCAGCTGCTTTCGGTTTCTGCCTGATATTACGGGAAGAAGGCAGGACAACAGGCTGCTCTAAGGGCATGACAACCAGCCCGCTTCTCGGTTTACTTTCCGCATATCCTTCTGCCGCCAATTGCTGATACGCGTTTTCGACCGTATTTTTACTGATATGTAAATGCCCCGATAAATAACGGATGGAGGGCAGAAGCGCTCCTTCCGGAATGTCGCCCTCTTCTATTTTTTGTCTGATATATTGATACAATTGCACATAAATAGGAATACTATTTTCCTTTATTAATAAAGGCGTAAACTCTAACATATGACCTCCAACTGACCCCATCCATTTTATCAAAATTGTCTCTTTAGAATCGGACAGTGTTTTTATACAATCATTATAACCTAATAATGAGGAGAGACGAAAATGAAACAATATGTACGGGCATCGCAAAAAGAATGTACGGATCAGGATCGTATTCATGATTTTTTAAAAAACGCCCAGACCGGATTTCTCGGATTGGCTGATCAGGAAACGCCTTATGTGATCCCCTTAAATTTTATATGGAAGGAAAACTGCTTCTATTTTCACGGGGCGTCTGAAGGGAGGAAAATCGACATCATTCATTCAAATCCGAGAGCATGCTTTACCGTTAGCGAACATTACGGAACGATGGTCAGCCCCATTCCGGCGAAAACAGATACTGCTTATATGAGTGTTGTTGCGGGGGGAACTGTTGAAATGGTCACTGATTTGGATGAAGCAGCAGCCGCTATGCAGGCGATGCTTGATAAATATGTTCCGAACTATTATCAGGCACCTCTCTCAAAAACACACGTAGAAAAATATCGCTCTTCCTTAGGAAGCAAAACCGTCGTATGTAAAATCAAACCTCTGCATATAACCGCAAAAGAAAACCAACTAGATGAACAAAAGAAATTCTATCCGGGCCGTTCGATTCAACAGGATAACAGCTGAAAAAACCCTTCAAAGAAAGGGTTTTTCAGTCACTCAATAAAGCACCCGCCACAAATAAAATGTCGCGTAGGATTCCCAATTCCTCCACTGAGAAGCATACTCCGTTATTTCTTCTTTTGTAGGTTTTCTGTCCATCCCTGCCAGCGTTTTAATCGAATTGATTAATCCGACATCGTCAATCGGAAAGGCATTCGGAAAACGCAGACAGCGCATTAATACATAGTTGGCCGTCCATGGGCCAATGCCGCGGATCTTTATCAAACTTTTTTCTGCGCGCTTGAAATCTTTCATATTCAGTAATCTATCTTTAGATAACTTCCCCTCGGCCATTAACCGGGCGATGCCGATGATATATTCACTTTTCTTTACCGTCATTTTCATATCGGCAAGGTCTTCTGGCATGAGTCTGGCGATCTTGTCGAATGTCGGAAACATCCAGTATTTTTTTGAATTCCACTCTATTGCTTCACCAAATTTTTCAACAAATCTTCTTTTTAATGTGTATGCATATGTTAAGTTAATTTGCTGGCCGATGACGCCCCAGCACATAGCCTCAAACAAATCAGGAATGCCCACATTACGCAGCCCATAGAAATCCTCAATCGGCTTCTTCAGCAGCGGATCGTTTTTTGCCATTTCGTAAAAAGGGGTGAGATCGCTCTCGAGATCAAACCACTCTTTAATATACGCCTCAATGAGATCACGCTGCCGCTCTTCTTCCGGTCCCGTTCCGCCCAGAAAATGAACGGCTAACTGGTGCTGATCATTTACGCTGATGTGCGCTAACGACCGAATGTCTCCCACGGCAATGACCCGTGTGATCGTTTCTTCTTCAATTTCAAACATACACTCGTTTTTTTCACGCATGAAATAGCCAAGATTTGCTTTAAAATCAAATGCTTCCGGAAGATTGATCAGCATGATATCTTCACTGTATTGATTTAATCGATTTTGATCCATATCGGAACCTCCTCGTAAGCCCGCCACTTCGTTTTAACATATAAGCCGGTTGAGGCGCTTTTGATATGCTGCTGTTTTATTCTTGCTTTCTCTAAATGTCTGATAGAAAAAAGCCCTCCCCAAAAGGAAAGGGCCCGTCCCTTTACATCACGTCTTTCTCTAATACCTCTCCCCCAGCTCCCGCAAAATAAAATCATAGATCATCCGCGTCCTCTCTTCCTTCGGGTACAGCATGAACTCCTGCCGTTTTGGGATGTGGCTGCCCATTCTGTCTTGGAAGGTGGTTCTGAGATAGGCGGTTCTGTATACTTGGTTCTCGAAAGAATGAAAAGACACTTCAAGCTCCATCGTTTTGCCATTTGAGAAAGTGACCGACGTGTCGTCAAATTCCGTGGGTTTGAATTCCTTGACGTGCACGTGGGAGATCCAGCCGCATTGGGGCCTTGTTGAAGAAAGGGTAGGGAATAAAAAGATGTGATTTGAAGGGTCCACCATAATCGGCGGTTTGTGAGAAATTTTTATCGCTTCATACGTTCCCGCTTTTCTTCCCGCATAGCTGGAACCGAAATAGCGGCAGCTTCTGTCAATGATGTGAATCGGCTTCATGCTGACATACAGAACGCAGTCTTTTTCAATGATTTTCGAGCCCATTCTTCCGTCTACTTCCTCCGGCAAGACGGCGATTGTTGAGCGGTTTACTTCATAGCTTTCTAAGGGTGCGTGTGTTTTCTGGCACATGATGTGCAGCCTCCAATCCTTTTTTTCAAAATTTATACTAATAATCTATCATCTGTAATCGGAAAACGACAGGTTTTTTTTGAAAATAGCTCAAAATCATCTTTTAATGATATATTTTAGTCATAAATTACTACTTAAATATCATTTTTTCGTCAGTTTCACATCAATTATTCCTCGCATTTTTTCGTTTTTTCGGCATTTTGCAGGATATGTCGATATATTTTCAAGTATTAGTTGTCTAAAAATTATAAAAATTAATTGATTTTTCCGATCGATATCCATATACTATAAAAAAGGCATTGGGGGGATTCTTTATGAAAGAGAAAAAATCGTACACTGAGCTCATGAAGTCCCGCAACACGCAAAAAACAAATGAATTCGATGTGACAATGGCCGATATTTACATTCAAATGGTGCTCGATGAATCCTTGTTTAAGCGTCGGCTCACCATGCTGACAGATCAAATCAATAAAGCGCTTGATGATAAAGATAAAGAAGCGTTCCTTACGCTTTCTAAAGAATATGCAGCACTCAAACAGAGTGAATAAGCCAATCCATATGGATTGGCTTTTTTAGATTATCCGTTCACAATGGTGCCGCCGTTCACGTGAATGGTCTGCCCTGTGACGTATGTCGAATCGTCGCTTGCTAAGTATAAATAACTCGGTGCTAATTCAACCGGCTGGCCTGGGCGCTCCATCGGTACATCTGAACCGAATACTTCCACTTCCTTCTCAGAAAAGCTCGCCGGAATAAGCGGCGTCCAAATAGGGCCGGGAGCAACCGCGTTAACACGGATGCCCTGTTTGACCAATGATTGGGAAAGTGACCTCGTAAATGTAACGATGGCCCCTTTTGTTGCTGAATAGTCAATTAAGGTTTTATGGCCCTTATAAGCGGTAATGGAAGCCGTATTAATGATCGAACTTCCTTTTTTCAGATGCGGCAGCACGGCCTTTGTTAAGTAAAACATTGAAAAAATATTCGTTTGGAACGTTCTGATGAGCTGGTGGCTTGTGATTTTCTCAATGCCCGGCTGCACGTGCTGCTCTCCCGCATTGTTGACTAAGATGTCAATGGAAGGAAAGGCTTGGCTTGCCTGACGAATGACATCATTGCAAAAGGCTTCATCTCCGACATCGCCTGCTATGAGCAGGCACTTTGCCCCTTCTTTTTCAACATATTGCTTCGTCTCTTCCGCATCCTGATGCTCATCAAAATATACGATCACCACATTTGCGCCTTCTTTTGCAAATAAGACGGAAACGGCGCGCCCGATCCCGCTGTCGCCTCCCGTAATAATCGCCGTTTTTCCTTCAAGTTTTTTCGCTGCTTTCGGCTTATCAAAAACCGGGCGGGGGTCCATTACATATTCAAATCCGGGCTGCCGGTTTTGATGCTGCGGCGGTAAAGTTTTCTTTTTTTGATTCGCCAATCTGATCACTCCTTTACATTAATTACTATATTATGAGTAATTTGAGCATCTTATACGGTCGTTTCATGTATGAATAGACGCATAATGGAAAAATTAAGAATATACAACAGAGGAGGTAATCCGACTTGACTACTTTTTCAAACGAGGAACCGGCTTCTTATTGGAGAAAGTCGGCTGACATTCCTTCCTTCCCGGCCTTAACTGAAGATACAGAGTGTGATGTGGCGATCATCGGCGGAGGGATTACGGGCCTTACGACGGCATATGAGCTGACCAAAAGAGGTTTCCGTGTCGCTGTCATTGAAGCCGATCAGATTTTGAACGGGACAACGGCGGGCACCACCGCCAAAATCACCGCCCAGCATGATTTCATTTACGCAGATCTCATTCAGCAGCTCGGCCTCACCAGCGCGAGATTATATTTTGAGGCACATCTTCACGCAATGGACTATATGAAACAGCTCATAAAGGACAACTCCATTGCATGCGAGCTGACCGCGCAAGACGCCTGCCTTTATACAAATACGGAATCAGGCGTCAAAAAAATCCGCAGCGAGCAGGAGGCATACACAAAGCTCGGCATTGAACATGAGCTGGTCAAAGAGCTTCCCGTCCCCGTCGATTGCAAACTTGGCCTTGCGATGAAGAATCAGGCGCAATTTCACCCGCTTTTATATGTCTCGGCTCTCGTTCAGGAGATGGTCAAAAACGGTGCGCAGATTTTTGAACAGACGGCCGCGATAGATATTAAAAAAGAACCGCAGCCGGAAGTCGTCACGAAAAACAGACACGGAATCAAGTGCAAATATATAGTCTGCTCTTCCCACTTCCCCTTTTATGACGGAGGCGGGCTGTATGCTGCAAGAATGTATGCCAGCAGATCATACGTCTTGGCGGTAAAACCGAAACATCCGTACCCGGAGGGCATGTTTCTCAGCATCGATAAGCCGGCCAGATCACTGCGCTATACGGCGGTGAACGGTGAAAAGCTGGTGCTCGTCGGCGGCGAAAGCCATAAAACAGGCCAGGGAAAACCGCCGTCCGAGCACTATGAAGCGCTGAAGCAATTTGCAGAAGACACAATCGGAGTTGAGAGCATCCCGTATCATTGGTCTGCCCAAGACCTTGTCACTATCGACAAAATTCCGTTTATCGGGCCGATTTCAGGTAATGAAGAACATATTTTAACCGCGACCGGGTTTAAAAAATGGGGCATGACAAGCTCCGCGCTTGCGGCAAGTCTTTTGGCTGACCATATTGAAAACAAAAAAAATCCGTTTTCTTCTTTGTTCACGCCGTCCCGCTTCCATCCTGATCCGGGGCTGAAGAAACTGTTTTCTTATAATACAGACGTGGCCAAACACCTCATAGCGGGCAAGCTTGAAAAGCCTGACGATTCACCGGATGAACTTGCACCCGGAGAAGGAAAAATCGTGACGGTAAACGGCAAACGGGCCGGAGCCTATAAAGATAAACAAGGCTGCCTGCACCTTGTCGACACGACGTGCACTCATTTAGGCTGTGAAGTTGAATGGAATGACGGCGAACGCACATGGGACTGCCCCTGCCACGGCTCCCGATTCACACCTGACGGCAAAGTTGCCGAAGGCCCTGCTGTAAAGCCGTTGAAAAAGATCAGCCCAGATTGATAAAACCATTCTGTACCGAATGGTTTTATTTTTTTCTGTATATAAAATATTTTAATAAGATTCCTTCATTCAAGTTCCTTCCAAACCGATAAAAAGAAAAAGAGGATATCTGGGGGACCTTACATTGTTATTTAAAAAAGACAGAAAAAAAGAAACAGCTTATTTTTCAGAAGCGGGTGCTGAAGCAAAAAACCGCATCCGGCTTTCAAATCAATATGCAGACGTAAAAAAGCAGCTTAAAATGGTCAGGCTGAGTGACGAAGAACTGCATGTGCTTGAAGAGCTTCAGCCGTTAATTAAGGAGCATATTTCACATATCGTCGATTCGTTCTATCAAAATTTAGACCATGAGAAATCGTTAATGACGATTATTAACGACAACAGCTCAGTCGACCGCCTGAAACAAACATTAAGACGCCACATCCATGAAATGTTTGCCGGAAACATTGATGATGAATTTATTGAAAAAAGGCAGCGGATCGCTTCCATCCACTTGCGGATCGGCCTTGAGCCTAAGTGGTATATGGGGGCATTTCAGGATTTGCTTCTGTCTATGATGAACATTTATGAAGCATCGATTCCTGATTTGCACGAGCTACTAAAAGCCATAAAAGCGACAACGAAAATACTGAATCTCGAACAGCAGCTTGTCCTTGAAGCCTTTCAGGCCGAATATAACCGCTTGCGCGACGAACAAGAGGAAAAGAAAGCGCTCCTCCATCAAAAAATTCAGGAAACGTCAGGCTCGCTGGCTGACTTGTTTTCAGAAACGAGCCGCGCCGTTCAGGAGCTGGTCGATAAATCCGAGGGCATATCCGAGGCCTCCAAAGCCGGCACCGTCACTTCCGTCCATGTAGAGGAAAAATCAATCGGCGGTAAAAAAGAGCTTGAAAACCAGCAAAAACAAATGAATAAAATCGACTCAAGCCTCGTGCAGATTGAAGAAGAAATGGATAAGCTGAACGGCATCGCCCAGCAAATCGAAAAAATCTTCGGCATCGTTACAGGCATCGCTGAACAAACCAATCTTCTGTCTTTAAATGCTTCCATCGAATCCGCCAGAGCCGGTGAGCACGGCAAAGGGTTCGCCGTTGTCGCGACAGAGGTGCGGAAGCTGTCGGAGGATACGAAAAAAACCGTGTCCACCGTATCTGAGCTTGTGAACAATACCAATACACAAATTAACATCGTGTCAAAACATCTTACAAATGTGAACGGGCTTGTGAGCGAAACGAAAGAAAAGATGACACAAATCAATCATCTCTTTGACGATATTGTCCAAAGCATGAAAACAAGCAAAGACCAGACGGGCAAAATCGACGTTGATTTGCAGGCGTTCCTCGGCGGCCTTCAAGAAGTCAGCCGCGCTGTATCCCACGTCGCAGCGTCCGTTGATTCACTTGTCATCCTTACAGAAGAATAGAAAAAGACAGACCAGCCTTTTTTATCAAGGCTGGTCTTTTTAATGTTAACTCATAATAAAATAAAGTTGACATATAAACAAGCTCGCTTTATTGTATAAACATATTTTATATAGCTGGAGGAAAGAATGATGAAATTAACAGAAATGATGCATATCGCTGTGTTTACAGCCATTATGGGAGTATTGGGATTGATCCCGCCTCTTTTCTTATCCTTTACGCCCGTTCCGATCACACTCCAGACGGTCGGCGTGCTCTTATCGGGAAGCATATTAAAACCGAAAGCCGCTTTTTTAAGCCAATTGCTGTTTTTGCTGCTCGTGGCCTTCGGAGCGCCCCTGCTCTCCGGCGGAAGAGGCGGATTCGGTGTATTTTTCGGACCGAGTGCAGGGTATCTCTTATCATATTCGCTTGCGGCTTTGCTGCTCAGCATCAGCATTCAAAGGCTTCGCACTGTTTCCGTTCCCAATTTGTTTATCAGGCAGTTTTTATTCGGCGTGCTGCTTTTGTATGTGATCGGCGTTCCCTTTCAGGCGGCATTGATGCACATTGATATATGGACAGCCGCCAAGCTCAGTCTTGTGTATGTGCCCGGAGATTTACTGAAAGCCGCCGCGGCCTCGTTTGCAGCCGTCAGAATCAGAAAAACGCTGCAAGTGTCGCAGCTGCTTTACACGAAAGGAAGCTGAATATGCTTATTACATCCGCCTATTCAGCAATTGCCGGGTGCGCGCCGGAACACATCGCGATTCAGACAGAAACAGAAGAGCTCACATATCAAAAGTGGAACAGACTTGTGAATCAGACGGCGAACTGGCTCCGCAGCCTGGAATATAAACCGGAAAAAATAGCGATTTTATTACCGAACGGGATTCCGTTTTTACAACTGTTTGCCGGAGCTGCGCATGCCGGCTGCACGGCGATTCCGTTTGACCCGCGCTGGACAGCCGCTGAGTGCGAGGATCATCTGTACATAAGCAGTCCGGATTTGGTCATTACATCCTCATCGTTATACGGCAGGCTGGCCGGCATCATGACACCTGTTATGCTGTGGGAAGAGTGTAAGTCTTTGATTGATGACGGACCCGCTTCCTATGTGCCTCCCGTCAGCGGAGAACAGGTCTTTTATATGGGCTTTACTTCCGGGTCTGCAGGAAAACCGAAGGCCTTCACCCGCTCTCACCGTTCATGGCTGGAGAGCTTTTCTTGCACGAAACGTGATTTTCACATTTCCCCGCATGATCAAGTGCTGATACCGGGTACCCTTCGTTCGTCACACTTTTTGTACGGCGCAGTCAGTACGTTGTTTCTCGGCGGAACCGTCATGCTTCAAAAAAAATTCAATCCGGCCGAGATAAAAGACAGGCTGGCACAAGCTGACGTTCTTTATACCGTGCCGACGATGACAGACGCCTTGCTGTTGATAGAGGCGTTTCCCGACAAAACGCTCAAACTGATTTCTTCGGGCGCAGACTGGCCGGCTTCGGCTAAACAAGCCCTGACAGCCCGCTATCCGCGCCTTTTGTTATATGATTTTTACGGAACGTCAGAGCTGAGTTTTGTGGCGCTGCTTTCACCTGAAGACAGCGTCCGAAAGCCTGAGGCCGCGGGCCGTCCGTTTCAAAATGTCCGGATCGAAATCCGCCGGCCGGACGGAGAGTGCTGCCGGCCGGGTGAAACCGGTAAGATTTTTGTGAACAGCCCCATGCAATTTTCAGGATACATAAACGGCCGCAAGCCTGATGATTCAGGATGGATGACGGTTGATGACATGGGGTATGTCGACGAGGAAGGGTTTCTTTATGTGGCAGGAAGAGAAAACGGCATGATCGTATACGGCGGACTGAATGTATTTCCGGAAGAAATTGAACGGGTGCTGAATACCTGCCCCGGAGTGCGGAAGGCAGCTGTCGCGGGCGTGCCTGATGATTATTGGGGCGAAATCGCCGTGGCGGTGATTGACGGAAACGCCGGTATAAAGGAACTGAAAAAGCAATGCAGAGAAAAGCTGGCCGCATATAAAGTTCCTAAAAGATGGCTGTTTACAGAAGACATACCGGAAACGGCGGGCGGTAAAATCGCCCGTGCCGCCGTTACACAATGGGCAAAGGATATGATGGAATGGAAGCTGTAATCACAGATGCAAAACGAACGATTTTCGCACAGGAAAACGGTCTGCTGAAAGACAGTCTTCCTGAAGATTTAGCGGCGCCGCTGATCCGGCATCTCAGCCAAGCAGCACCCGCTCACATTGATGAAGTCCTTTTCGGAAACGCGACGGGGCGCGGAGGGAATCTTGCCCGCCTGTCAGCATTAAAAGCCGGGCTCCCTTTAAGCGTTTCCGGGACGACCGTTGACAGACAATGCGGTTCAGGGCTCGAAGCGGTGAGAATCGCCTGCAATTTTGTGAAAGCTGGCGCGGGAAGCATGTATATCGCGGGAGGAGCGGAAAGCAGCAGCCGCTCCCCTTTTTCTTCACGTGCGCGTTTTTCTCCTGAGCATATCGGCGACCCCGATATGGGGATAGCCGCCGAATACACGGCAGAAGCCTATTCGGTGACAAGAGAGATGCAGGATGCGTATGCCCTCCTCAGCTATAAACGAAGTTTGAAAGCGCAGGAAGACGGCTTGTACCATCAGGAGATCCTGCCCTATAACGGATTCACCGTCGACGAAAACATGATAAAAAAACGGAACATGGAGACTCTTATTTCCCGCGCCAAACCCGTGTTTCAGCCCGGCGGCACCGTAACCGCCGCCAACAGCTGCGGGATTTCTGACGGCGCCGCGGCACTTTGCATTATGGAAGAACAAAAGGCGCGGGCACTCGGCTTAAAGCCGAGATTGCGCTTTGCCGGGAGCGCTGTAAGCGGCGTACATCCGAACTTCCCTTCAGCGGCACCAGTTTACGCGATAAAAAAGCTGCTGAACGAGCACTGCCTGTCACCGGATGATATTGATATGTATGAAATAAACGAGGCGTTTGCCGTGAAAATATGCGTTTCATCACAGGAGCTCAAGGTGCCTTATTCCAAAATAAACGTCCGGGGCGGCGCTCTGTCAATCGGACATCCGTACGGAGCTTCGGGAGCAGCGCTTGTCACCAGGCTTTTTTATGAAGCCGGGAGAAGGCCGGACGCCCGCTATGCCGCAGCAGCGATCGGCAGCGGAGGCGGCATCGGTCTGGCGATTCTCTTTGAAGTGCTGACATAACGGCAGTATAATAGATGATATCTATTAAAAACAAAGATCGGAAGGGAGACATTATGACAGCCGTTTGTTTAGTTAGACATGGAGAGACCGATTGGAACGCCCAGAAAAAGCTGCAAGGCAAAACGGATATTCCGTTGAATGCGACGGGAGAGCGCCAAGCAAAAGAAACCGGAGAGTACTTGAAAGATTTTTCATGGGATGTCATTGTATCGAGCCCGATGAAAAGAGCCAGAAAAACAGCCGACATCATTAACAGCTTTTTGAACCTCCCGATTGTCGAAATGGAAGACTTCAAAGAACGAAGCTATGGTGATGCGGAGGGAATGTCTTTACCGGAACGGTCAAAACGCTATCCCGATAAAAATTACCCGAACATGGAAACCGACGAGGAACTGACAGACAGGATGATGGCCGGTTTAGTGAAGGTGCAGCGGCAATTCCCCGACAAAAAAGTGTTGATTGTCGCCCACGGCGCAGCCATCCACGCCCTTTTGTCAGCCATTTCAGGCGGAGACATCGACATACAGAACGCAAAGCTTGTCAATGCGTGCCTGAGCAATATCCAGTGGATCGAAAATAAGTGGCACGTCAAAGATTACAATGTAAGCAGCCATTTGTCGGCGCAATAACGAAAAGCCCAAAACTTCCCGTTTTGGGCTTTGTTCATTTGGACGGAACCATATTTTTTTCGAGATCGTCTAAAATGGCGTCCGCTCCGTCAACACTTCGGCGAAGCGACCAATCCTTTCTGCCGGCGTTAAAAACGTGCCCGTTTTTAACGGCGGACAGCTGCTTCCACAACGATTTTTTTTCAAACGCTTTATTTGGCTTTCCGCCAATAAGCACGATGTAATCGGGGTTGATTTGTAAAAGCTTCTCCGGCGTCAGCTTTATATTGGCAGATGCTCCGCCGCTTGATTTGCTGCTTGTGCCGATCGCATACGTATAACCGGCGAGCGTCATCAGCCGGGACGTGAAGAATTGGTCCTCCTTCGCCGTCATGCTGTCATTTGTGTTTTCGATTAATAAAATGGATTGGCCTTCAGCGTCCAGTTTTCTTTTCACTTCGCTCAGCTTTTCCTCTTGGACCGACAATTTTTTCTCCATGATGCCCTCTTTTCCGACCGCTTTTGCAATCGTAAGCGAGGCATCGACCGTATCCTGATAATCCGCATCGGCGTTTTTCAAAGCAATTGTCGGGGCAATTTGCTTCAGCTGATCGTACATTCCCTTGTGCCGGTTCATATCGGCAATGATTAAGTCAGGTTTTAAGGCGGCGATTTTTTCCAGACTCGGCTGTGACCGGGTGCCGACGGACGTATAACCGTCCATTCTTTTCAGCACGTTTTGATTGATCAGCTGCTTCGGTTTATTGTCATCTGCCGCTCCGACCGGTTTTATGCCGAGGTCAAGCAGCGCGTCAATAAAGCCGATCTCCAGTACAACTGCCCGTTTTGGATGTGCGGCCATATGTGCGGTCCCCAAATCATGCTTGACCGTGACTTGATGATCTTGTTCGTCAAGCGAGCATGCAGACAGCAGCAAGATGAACATAGAAATCATTAGAACACTGACTGTTGTTTTCATACGCAGCCTCTCCCGCTTCATTCTTTTTTCCGCATATTATACCATTCTCTCTATAAAAATAATGATAATCATTATCATTATTTTTATAAAATGGTTTCACATTTTCTCTTCGCAAACCTTTTACAGCCTTTTCCATTATGATTATTGCCGAGCCTCGCCTTCCTCTCTATCTGCTAGGCTTATTCAACAAAAGATGACATTTCTCCCGTTTTAGAAATCGCCCCCCAAAAAGGAAGCGAATCATTTTTCCTAGCAAACAGCATGACGAATGTGCCTATGCATATTTACACATGTCCATCTCTCGGTTTTTTCCATTAAAATTTAAATATTTCGTGTTCCTATTGAAATAAAGAGAGATGATATACCCAAATAGGAAAAAATGTTCCTCAAAAAAATTGGGTCTACTAAAATATTATTCCATAATATACAATTAATCCACAGAATAGTCTGCGTCTATTGATTATTCTGTAAATTATAAAAGGGAGAGGATAAAGAGTGAGAGGGAAAAAATTGTGGATCAGTTTGTTGTTTGCTTTAACGTTAATCTTTACGATGGCGTTTGGCAGCGTATCTTCTGTTCAGGCAGCAGGAAAAACAGGAGGAGAAAAGAAATATATTGTCGGATTTAAGCAGACAATGAGCACGATGAGCGCCGCAAAGAAAAAAGATGTCATTTCTGAAAAAGGCGGCAAAGTGCAAAAGCAATTCAAGTATGTAGACGCAGCTTCAGCTACATTAGATGAAAAAGCGGTAAAAGAACTGAAAAAAGACCCGAGCGTAGCTTACGTTGAAGAAGATCACGTAGCAAAAGCCTACGCGCAGTCCGTTCCTTACGGCGTATCTCAAATTAAAGCCCCTGCTCTTCACTCTCAAGGCTACACTGGTTCAAATGTAAAAGTAGCGGTTATCGACAGCGGTATCGATTCTTCTCATCCTGACTTAAAGGTTGCAGGCGGAGCGAGCATGGTTCCTTCTGAAACAAATCCTTTCCAAGACAACAACTCTCACGGAACTCACGTTGCCGGTACGGTGGCGGCTCTTAATAACTCAATCGGTGTATTAGGCGTTGCGCCAAGCGCATCTCTCTACGCCGTAAAAGTTCTCGGCGCCGACGGATCCGGACAGTACAGCTGGATCATTAACGGAATTGAGTGGGCAATCGCAAACAAAATGAACGTCATTAACATGAGCCTCGGCGGACCTTCTGGTTCTGCAGCTTTAAAAGCGGCAGTTGATAAAGCCGTTGCTTCCGGCGTTGTTGTCGTTGCGGCAGCCGGAAACTCAGGCACTTCAGGCAGCTCAAGCACTGTGGGCTACCCTGGTAAATATCCTTCTGTTATTGCAGTAGGCGCTGTTAACAGCAGCAATCAAAGAGCATCTTTCTCAAGCGTAGGACCTGAGCTTGATGTTATGGCACCGGGCGTAAATATCCAAAGCACGCTTCCTGGCAACAGCTACGGCGAGTACAACGGTACGTCAATGGCATCTCCGCACGTTGCCGGAGCGGCCGCTTTGATTCTTTCTAAACATCCGAACTGGACAAACACTCAAGTCCGCAACAGTTTAGAAAGCACAACAACAAACCTTGGCGACTCTTTCTACTACGGAAAAGGGCTGATCAACGTACAAGCTGCTGCGCAATAAAACACAAAAAACCGGCGGGGAAAGACTCCCGCCGGTTTTTTTATTACTTTTCTTCCTCCGCATGTTCAATCCGTTCCATAATAGACGGATGACTGCCTTTGAATACTTTAACAAGAAGCGGCGGATTGACGCGGCTCAGTCCGTTAACGGCCAAATCCTGAAACGTCTGCACGGCGGCTTCCCTGTCACCGGTCAGCTCAATCCCGTAACGATCAGCGGCGTTTTCCTGATAACGGGAAACGGCATTTGTCAAAGGATCGGATGCAAAGCTGAGAACTGAAATAATCAGCAGTAAAAGCGGAAGAGCGGCCAAATCCCCCGTACCTTTGATGTGAAACATTCGGCCGAAGGACAAAGACAGCCATTTAAAAAGCTTGTCAATGATATATAAACCAGCCAATGACAGCAGCAAGTAACCGGCAAGCCCGATGTATACATGCTTCATGACATAGTGCCCCATCTCATGCCCCATGATAAACAGAATCTCCTGATCCTTCAATTTATGAAGGGTCGTATCCCACAGAACAATCCGCTTATTAGTGCCAATACCCGTCACATACGCGTTAAGCGCGTTTGTTTTCTCCGACATATTCACCTCGTAAACGTGATTTGCCGGAATATCCGCCTTATCGGCAAGCGATAAAATTTTGCTTTCCAGCTCCTTGTCCTTAAGCGGGTAAAAGTCATTATACAAAGGATCAATGACAACCGGCTGCAAGAAAAACAAAAACAGGGTAAACGGCACGGTCAGACACCATGCGTAAAACCACCATCTTTTTGTATGCTTCGTGATCAGCCAGTAAAACACAAGCACACACAGCGCAACCAGCGGAAAATTGATCCAAAAATCAATGACGTGATCCCTCACCCAGCTTGCGGTTGTTTGCGTGGAAATATGGTAAGCAAGCGAAACACGGTAACCGATCCACTCTAACGGAAGCGAAGCCGCCGTGATAATAAGAGAAAGCACAAACACAAAGCTTACGATTTGCAGCACCCGAAAACGCACGGCTTTTTCCAGCCATTGCTTTATTTTTTTTGCAAGTCCTGTAATAAGAAGCAGAAAAAATAAAAACCAATCAAAAGGAACTCCGATAAAAAATAAAAAATCCTTCACGTTTGAAAAGTTCTCAGCGGCTGCCAATTTGCCCGGGCTCATAAACGACGCCGGATCCGCTTCCGTTCCCTTTACAGCCTCCGGAACAGCAGAGTCCCCTGTCATAAAGAAATACCAATAGAAAAAAAGACCGTACAGCACATAGGCAAGACCCGCTGCCGCTATCCATTTGCGCATGGAAGTCTCCCTCCTTACCCTCAATACTTACTTCTATTGTAAGCATAAATGCAAATAATTAGAACCAAGCCCTCTGGCGATGTTAATCTTTTCATAACAGAGAAGAATGGAACATCAGGAAGCGGGAAAGACTAATGGCTGGAGTGATGAATATGAAAAAAATAATCGCATCTATCGCAGTGATCGCCCTATTGGTCATTACTTTTTTCTATGTATACAGCCGTACCGGCGATGTGTTCCCTTCAAGCAACGCAGATCTTATTATTTTGTCTGCGCACGGAAAAGAAAAAACGAACATTAAAAACAGACAGAATGTAAAGGATATGCTCGACATCTTGAATCAAGGAAAACAAGTAAAACAAGCCAAAAGTGTATCGCCTGATTACGATGCAACCATTAAATACCATGAAGATCGTTTTGATTCATTCAGCATGTGGCTCGACGGCGAACAGCATATGATGTACAAGCATAAAGATACGTATTACAGGCTGAACCGCCATGATACGAAGCTGTTGCAAAGCATCATAAAAGAAGAATCGAAGAGCTGACGGCATACACCTGAAAAGCGAAGCCTCTGGCTTCGCTTTTTCGTGGTTCATTTCGGAAGCATGTCCCGAACAGCACGCCTCAGCAGCTTTCCGGTCGCATTTTTAGGAATCTCTTCAAGAAAAACAACTGCCGCAGGGCGTTTATATTTCGCGAGATGCTTTTCACAGTAATCAAAAATGTCCTGCTCTGTCAGCGAACTGTGCGCCGGCACGATATAGGCATGCACCGCCTCCCCCGTTTTGGCGTCCGGAGCGCCGATCACAACGGCTTCCTTCACCTCTTCATGGCTGTAAAGCACTTCCTCCACTTCACGGGGATAAACATTGTACCCGCCGACAATGATCATATCTTTTTTTCGGTCGACAATATAAAAATAACCATCCTCGTCGCGTTTCGCCAAATCACCTGTGTAAAGCCATCCGTCCTTTAACGCATGCTTCGTTTCCTCGGGCATTTTGTAGTAGCCCTTCATCACATTAGGCCCCTTTACGATCAATTCACCCACTTGGTGATCCGGCAGTTCGCGGCCGAGCGGATCGACGACTTTATTTTCCACATGTAAAATATTCGTCCCGATCGAGCCTGGTTTTCTGCCCCTGTCGAACGGATTAAAACAAGTGACGGGAGAGGCTTCTGAAAGCCCGTATCCCTCTAAAATGCTCACTTTAAAGGTTTGTTCAAAAGCTTGCAAAAGAGCGACCGGCATAGACGCACCGCCTGAAATGCACAGTCTCACAGAAGCAAAATCCTCTGCCGTGCCGTGCTCGTACTGATATAAGTAGTTATACATCGTCGGAACGCCCGCAAAAATCGTTGCCTGCCGGCGCTTGATGAGTTTAAAAACAGACGCCGGGCTGAATTGCGGCTCAATTAACACGCACGCCCCGCTCATCAGGGGTGCATTCATACAAACGGTTAAACAAAATACGTGAAACATCGGCAATGTCGCGACGATTTTATCTTTCTCATTCATTCCTAAATAGCCGGCGACATCATTTGCATTGGAAAAAAGATTTTGATGGGTAAGCATAGCGCCTTTCGGTTTACCTGTCGTCCCCGAGGTGTATAAGATCACGGCAGTATCATCTTGGGACAATGTCGGATAGCTTCTTTCTCGTTCCATAGGATGGAGCATTTGTGTAAACGTTATCATTTTTGTGCGCAATTGAGGGTCTTCTGTCACCGGAGCGTTCTCTGTCGTTTGACTTATGATCATATGCTCCAAAAGCGGTAACGAGCCGTGCAGGCGTTCAAATACAGGAATCAATTGATCCACAGCGGCTATCGCTTTGACATCGCCGTTGTTCAGCATATAGCCGATTTCTGTCGGTGTATACGTTGGGTTGATCGGGACAACTACAACTCCCGCTTTTAAAGCGCCGAAAAACGCAATGACAAAATCAGGCGTGTTTCCGAGCAGCAGCGCAAGATGATCCCCTTTTTTCAGTCCTCTGTCCTCCAATCCGTTTGCGAATTTTTCAATCTTACCTGCCAGCTCCTCGTACGTCATGTACTCATCTTGAAACAGACAAGCTGGTTTTTCCGGTTTCTGTGCTGCCGTTTCTTCCAATTTGGAAACCAGATTCATTTTCCCACCCCTTTAAAAATGTAATGAATGAATAGTCATTCATTAATGCGGAATAAACGTTCACTTTCATTATAGAAAAATATAGAAAAACACTCAAGGGCAAAAAGCCCCGAGTGCCGGAAAACCGAAAACTACACTTGTTTCAGCGCTTCTCTTATCGGCGTGCCGCCTGCCGTCAGATCAAACGCTTTGCCATGTGTATTCGTTTCATCTAAAGAAGCAAGAACTGTTTGTGCGACATCTTCTCTTGAAATAGACCCTCTTTCTAAATCGGCAGCTGCTGCAACCATGCCCGTGCCCGGATCATTCAAAAGCCCGCCGGGACGGATAATCGTATACGTCAGGCCGCTTGCTTCAAGGATTTTGTCCGCATAATGCTTCGCAGCGTAATACGGCTTCAAAGATTCATTCCAATTCTCGCGGTTATGGGCCTGAAGAGCGCTGACCATTACGAACCGATCAATTCCGGCGGACTTTGCCGCTTCTATGGCTTTTGCCGCTCCGTCAAGATCAATTAAAAGTGTTTTATCATATCCCGTGCTGCCTCCTGATCCCGCGGCAAAAACAACGGCGTCACACCCCTGTGCGGCTTTTGCGATATCCTCCGTGCTTCCTTCTAAATTCGCAGTGACGGCCTCCGTTCCGGCAGCTTGAAGCGCTTCTTTCTGCTCTTGATTTCTGACCATTGCCCGGACGGTATGTCTGCCGTCTTTTTGAACCAGCCCGACCAGTCTTTGTCCGATCTGTCCGTTCGCACCGATGAGAAATACTTTCATCATAATCCCTCCCTATTTTCATTGTGTGCCTATCATTTCATACAAGCGAACGCCTTTTCAAATGAAGTGTTTGGCAAATGCTCTAATAAATCAGCTCAAGAAAATCTTCTTTATCAATATTGCCGAAATACTGTTTCAGATCGATCCCGGCTAACGCTTCCCGAATGGCGGTCCTGTCATATTGCTTTCCGGTCAAGGCTTGTTCGACCTCACTTACGTCTTTTGCGCCGAAGAAATCGCCGAAAATTTTGCAGTCCTGGATCATTCCTTTTTTCACTTCCAGACGGAGATCAATCGAACCGACCGGATAACGCTTGGAATGCTGGAGGTTAAAAGCGGGAGATCTGCCGAAGTTCCAGTCCCAGCTTTGATAGCGCTCCTCGGAAATCTTTCTGATGACCTTCCAGTCTTCCTCTGTCAATTTATATTCAGGCACCTCGTCAAGATCATTCGTGTTGAATATATGGCGAAGCAAATGGTTTTTGAATTCATTTGCGGTCATTTTGTCGTCAAGAAATTCACTGATATTGGCGACACGGCTTCTGATTGATTTGATGCCCTTTGATTCGATTTTGTCTTTTTTCACTTTCAGGGCTGACACAACATGATCAATTGAGGAATCCAGCATCAAAGTGCCATGGCTGAAAATCCGTCCTTTCGTCGAAAATTGGGCGTTTCCTGAAATTTTTCTGCCGTTTGCCATGATATCGTTTCTTCCGCTTAATTCCGCTTCCACCCCGAGCTGACGCAGTGCTTGAATAACAGGTTCGGTGAATTTTTTAAAATTATGGAAGCTGTCTCCGTCATCCTTTGTAATAAAGCTGAAATTGAGATTTCCGAGATCGTGGTAGACCGCACCGCCCCCGGACAGCCGGCGGACGACGACAATGCCGTTATCCTCAACGTATTTCGTATTAATTTCTTCTATCGTATTTTGGTTTTTTCCGATAATAATCGACGGCTGATTGACGTAAAACAGCAGGTACGTCTGTTCAGGGTCGAGATATTTCACGCAATATTCTTCTATCGCGAGGTTGATCCTCGGGTCATAATGGTTTTGATTATCAATAAATAACATGGTGCTCCTCCTTTATTTCTCCCACTTCAGCCCCGAAAAAGCGATTTTCACTTCGCCGCCGAACACGGTTTTTGCTTCTTCCCGCAGCTTGTGATGTTCGCCAAAGTGCGGCAAATGCGTGAGAATCAGCTCGCCAGCGCCGGCCTCTTCAGCGATGCGTCCGGCTTCAATGCTGTTCATATGACCCGCGCTTGTGCCGTCTTGATGGGCATAAAAATTGCACTCACAAATTAAAAGGTCAGCATTTTCAGCAAATGGGATGAAGGCGTCCTGATAGCTTGAATCAGCCGTGTACACAACGGTATGGGAGCCGTCAGTAATCCGCATGGCATAACAGGCGGCCGGGTGAACGGTCTTTAAAAATGTAATGGTGAACGGCCCGGCAGAAAGCGGCTGGTCAGGCTGATAGGCAATTCCTTTTGTATGTGTTTTATATGTAAGACGCTGAAACTGTTCTATATCAGCATCATGCCCGTAAATAGGAAGCGCCTGCGTTCCCTTTCCGAGAAAGGAGCCGACTTGCTTCGCGAACTGAAGCGGCCCGATATCAGCGATATGATCATGGTGATAATGTGACAAAATGACGGCGTCAAGCTCTTCTGCCGGAACATAGGCGAACAGCTTTGATAATACTGCGCTGCCGCAATCGACAAGCAGAGAATAACCGCCGGATTGAAACAGATAACCTGACGTTGCTTCATTTTCGGCCGGAAAGCCGCCGTAACAACCAATAACTGTAACTTTCATATTATCCTCCGAATGTTTATTGTGAATAGATCCTTTCCTCCAATATACCTATTTTTCGTTCAAATTGCATGTTTTAAACATTGTGTCAAAACAGCCGTTGATTTTCCAAAACTGTTATAATACAATATAGAGACAATAAAACGAAAGAGGGATGGGTATGTTGGATAAAATAACTGAATTTTTTAGAAATCTACCCGGTAAAAAGTGCGCGGAATGCGGAAAAGAAATAGCTGAACAGCATGAATGCTACGGCAATGTGTGTGACGACTGCTTGAAAATAAAGGATATGTGACAAAAAGGCACCGCACATTCCCAACATGTGCGGTGCCTTTTTTTGTCACAGCTATCATACTTTCTGAATAGGGCGTCATTCACCATTATTAGCAATCATCTGAATTATTTCCATTATTCATTATATTCAAACTATATTTAACTATAGACGAAATGTTTTCTTTTCTATTATAATTTGTTCTAATAGCTATCTTTTTAGATACTTATTGCACTTTTTTCTTCGGGAGGTAATCTATGAAAAAATTACGCTTTGGACTAGCGACGCAAATTTTCGTCGGACTCATACTAGGGGTTGTAGTCGGTGTCATCTGGTATGGCAATCCCGCTGTTCCAACTTATTTACAGCCTGTCGGCGATTTGTTTTTACGCTTAATCAAAATGATAGTGATTCCAATCGTCGTCTCCAGCTTAATCATCGGCGTTGCCGGCGCAGGAAGCGGAAAACAGGTCGGAAAATTAGGCTTCAAAACGATTTTGTATTTTGAGATCATTACCACTTTCGCCATCATTCTTGGACTGGCCCTGGCCAATCTCTTTCATCCGGGAACAGGCGTTAATATACATGAAGCTCAAAAAACAGATATCAGTCAATATGTTGAAACAGAAAAAGAACAAAATAGTAAATCCATCGCGGATACAATTCTGCATATTGTACCAACAAACTTCTTCCAATCATTGGCCGAAGGAGATCTGCTTGCCATCATCTGCTTTACCGTGCTGTTTGCACTCGGTATCTCGGCAATCGGAGAAAAAGGAAAGCCTGTATTAGCCTTCTTTGAAGGTGTTTCGCATGCCATGTTCCATGTTGTGAACCTGGTCATGAAAGTCGCGCCGTTTGGTGTTTTTGCATTGATTGGTGTTACCGTTTCCAAATTCGGCCTCGGTTCCCTGCTTTCACTCGGTAAACTGGTCGGCTTAGTGTATGTAGCCCTTGCTTTCTTTCTCATTGTTGTATTCGGAATCGTCGGAAAGCTTGCCGGTATAAACATTTTCAAATTCCTCGCCTATATGAAGGATGAAATTTTATTGGCGTTCACTACGTCAAGCTCCGAAACCGTACTTCCCCGTGTTATGGAGAAGATGGAGAAAATCGGATGTCCGAAAGGTATTGTTTCCTTTGTTGTGCCGATCGGATATACCTTTAACTTAGACGGATCTGTGCTGTACCAATCTATCGCCGCATTATTCCTCGCTCAGGTATACCACATTGACTTGTCCATTTGGCAGCAGATTACCCTTGTGCTTGTCTTGATGGTCACTTCCAAAGGAATGGCTGCCGTGCCAGGGACTTCTTTCGTCGTCCTGCTTGCGACACTAGGCGCATTCAACATTCCTGCAGAAGGCCTTGCATTCATCGCCGGTGTTGACCGGATTATGGATATGGCCCGTACGGTCGTCAATCTGACCGGAAACGCGCTTGCATCTGTTGTGATGTCAAAATGGGAAGGCCAATATGACGCCGCTAAAGGCGCCGAAATCATGAGCCTTGCCAAAACAGAACAAAATACGACCATTTCCAGTTAACGAAAAGCCTGCACGGAGTAAATCCGGGCAGGCTTTTTTTCATACCATCGGCGACCGAACGTAGCGGTACAACAGCTGCGCCGTATTGTGAAGCGATGATTCGTGCGTGCGTTCATAGGCGTGCGAAGCGTCGATTCCCGGGCCGATCAGACCGTGAACGATGTCATGCCCCGAACGGATGGCCGCTGACGCGTCAGAACCGTAATACGGATAAATATCAAGCTGATAGTCGATGCCGTGCCGTTCTGCCAGCTCAGTCAGATGTTTTCTGAGCTGATAATGGTACGGCCCGCTCGCATCCTTCACGCAGATCGAAACGGTATATTCATCCGTTGACTGCCCGTCTCCGATCGCCCCCATATCCACCGCCAAATATTCAACGGTTTCAGGCGGAATGTTGGAATTCCCTCCATATCCGATCTCTTCATTATTTGAAATCAGAAAATGCGTCGTATACGGAAGCTCGATTTTTTCTGCTGTGATACGGTGAATTAATTCAAGCAGCAGCGCCACACTGGCTTTATCATCAAGGTGGCGGGACTTGATAAAACCGCTTGGCGTAATCTGCACGCGCGGGTCAAACGAGATAAAGTCGCCGACTCTGATGCCGAGATCCGCTGTCTCTTGCTTCGTCTTTACAGGCTCATCAAGGCGGACTTCCATATTGGCCTGATTCCGTTCAGCCTTGCCCGCATCTTTATAGACATGCACGGATGTCTGGTGCATTAAAATGGTCCCCGTATATGTTTTGCCTGAAGCCGTTTCGATTTCACAATATTCTCCTTCAATGGAGTTGTAGCGGAATCCGCCGATCAAATCTATTGTCAGCCTGCCGTCTGCTTTTATTTCCTTTACCATTGCGCCGAGCGTGTCCACATGCGCCGTCAGCAATCTGTGCCGGCTGCTATCCCGGCCGGGAATTGTTACAAAGAGACCCCCTTTACGGTTTCTGTAAGACGGAACGCCCCATCCCTTTAAAAGGTTTTCTACATATGCTATGACCTCATATGTATTGCCCGTCGGACTCGGAATTGATACCAGCTCTTTAATCAGTTCCATCGTTTTTTGTACAGCTGCCACAGGTCATTCCTCCTATCTATTTTTATTCTTCTTAAAATATACTCTTTTCATCCATAACCCGTCCAATCTTTTCCTCCTCTTTTTTCATACGATGAAGAGAACATGAGAAAAGGAGGGATATGTATGTGCTGCCGCAAATCACATAAGCGGAAATGGTTTGATGATGACTGGTTTGACGATTGGTTCGATAATGACTGGTTTGATGACTTCTTCTGCTGCTGCAAAAAAAGAAAAGAAGATCATTGCAAAAAGAAAAAAAAGAAAAAAGAGAAAAAGCATCAACCATGCTGCTGTCACCACCGCCGAGATTGGTAGATTCACACATCAAAATATTCTATAAATAAATTTCTCATGTTCTCCAAGCAGGGATTTATGACTGCTTGGTTTTTTATTATTTATTAGTATCAAG
Source organism: Bacillus sp. YC2 (assembly GCF_019891195.1). NCBI lineage: Bacteria > Bacillati > Bacillota > Bacilli > Caryophanales > Bacillaceae > Bacillus > Bacillus sp. YC2. The sequence continues at coordinate 152,292 of NZ_JAHXDO010000003.1, forward strand.
TATTAATACCTGATGTTATAATCTGATGTAAAGGAGTGATGTAATGTCAAAATCAAGAATTACAGCTATCGGTACATATGTCCCGGAACGCCGGTTAACAAACGCAGATCTGGAACGTATCGTGGATACGTCTGATGAATGGATCATTCAGCGCACCGGTATGAAAGAAAGGCGCATTGCCGGCGAGCATGAATTCACCTCTGATTTATGTATTGAAGCGGTGAAAAACCTTGCCGGAAGGTACAGCGGAACTCTTGATGATGTCGATATGATCCTTGTCGCTACAACGACGGCAGACTACGCGTTTCCGAGCACCGCAGCCCGCGTACAGGCTTACTTCGGCTGGCCGCACACAGGGGCGCTCGATATTAACGCAACATGTGCGGGACTCACTTACGGGCTTCAGCTCGCTGACGGATTAATTACAGCCGGATCGCATCAAAAAATCATCGTCATTGCCGGTGAAACATTATCCAAAGTAGCGGATTATACCGACCGGACAACCTGTGTCCTTTTCGGAGATGGAGCCGGGGCCCTGCTTGTTGAACGGGACGAGTCCTCACCGGGATTTTTGGCGGCCGTACAAGGAACGGCAGGAAGCGGCGCGGATGTCCTGTATCGCGCGGGGCTGCGCAATGATTTGAACGGCGAGCCGCTCAAAGACGGCGGACATATGGTTCAAAACGGACGTGAAGTGTATAAATGGGCGGTGAGGACCGTGCCCGAAGAATTTCACGCCCTCTTAGAAAAAGCCGGTTTTTCAAAAGGAGATGTGGATTGGTTTGTTCCGCACAGCGCCAACATGCGGATGATCGAATCCATATGTGAAAAAATCCCCTTTCCGGCTGACCGAATGCTGACAAGCGTCGAATATTACGGAAACACTTCCTCTGTTTCTATTATTCTTGCACTGGATGAAGCCGTAAAAGCAGGAAAACTGTCTGAAGGTGAGACATTGGTATTATTCGGGTACGGCGGAGGCTTGACATATACCGGACTGTTGGTGAGATGGGGGTTTTAATGCCTTTTGGGCGGCACTGAGGGCCGGACATAAAAAAGAGGCTTGAGCGTTTTGCTCAAGCCTCTTTTTCTTATGCTGTCTGTTCTTCCGTCACGTCTTCTTTTCTGCTTTGCACGATAAAGTACACAATGGTGAGCAGAATCATCACAACAGCGATGCCAAGCAGAATAAATGCCTGCTGCCACATGTAGCTGTAATCGCCGTTTGAGATGACGGCCCGGAAGCCGTTGATGCTGTAAGTCATCGGCAATGCGCCGTGAATGACTTGATAGAATCCCGGCAGCAGCTCAAGCGGGAAGGTTCCGCCGCTTGCCCCAAGCTGGAGCACCAGGATAATGACAGCGATAAAGCGGCCCGGATTCCCCATCGTTGTCGCTAAAAGCTGAATCATGGACAAGAACGCAATGCTTGTAATCATCGTGAAGAGATAAAATCTCCAAGTGCTTTCCACATCAAGTCCGATTCCTTTTAAGAGAACCGTCGCCACGATAACGGATTGAATAAGCCCGACGAGCAGAATGACGCTGAATTTGCTGAGGAACCATTCAAACCCGTTTCTCGGACGGCCTGAGGCTTCTTTCAGCGGGAATACAACCGTCAGCATCAATCCGCCGACATACAAGCCCATAGACAAAATATAAGGCGTCAGCCCCGTTCCGTAGTTAGGCACAGAATGGATCGCATTGTCGTCCGTTTTCACCGGATCGGCGATCATGCTGTAGTTTTTGTCATTTGCCTTAACATCTCCGGTTTGATCCGCAGCGTCCTTAAGCTGGCTGGATAATTCACCGGTGCCGTCCAAAAGCTTGCCTAAGCCGGTGCCTAGAGACTCTTGGCCTTGTTCAATTTTGGATGATCCGTCATGAATTTTGTTTTGCGCGTCTAACAGCTTCGATAAGCCGCCGGATACTTGGCCGCTCCCTGACACTAACTCTCCTGAACCTGATTTGAGCTGGGCGAATTTGCTGTTATATTCGCCGATACCTGCCGTCAGTTTGTTTTGGCTTTCAAAAACGGTTTGAGCTCCGTTGTACAATTTATCTGTTCCTGCGGTAAGCTGGTCAATCGCGCTTTGTACCGCCGCTGCGCCGTTATACAGTTTGGACGTAGACTGCGGCAGCGCTTTTAGCTGTTCCGCCTTCGCTTTTACGTCATCCAAAGCACTCTTGATGGCTGACATATCCGGAAGCTGAATATCGTCAGCGGACGGAAGCTGATTGACGATCCGGTCTAAATCAGGAAGGTCAGCTTTAGGCAGCTTTTCATTCAGAAGCTGAACGAGTTTCGTTTTTTGTTCATCCGTTAAGAAATCGCTGTTCTGAATCACCTTTTTCACGGCCTCATCACGTGCGCCGAGGCTGTTTTTCAAATCAGAAAGCTGCTTTTTAAACTGCTGCATTTCTTTTTCTGTCTGCTCTAGATTCTGGACTGCTTTTTCCATTTCTGAAAGATTGACAGAATTGAGGGCATCTTCAAATGCCGCTGCTTTTTGAGACACCTCTTGCGCCTTGCTGTTTAACACGCTTAATCCGTTCGTTAAGTCAGGAAGCTTCTGCTGCAGCTGCTTGTGTCCATCAAGACTCGTTTTCAGCCCGCTGGCCACTTGGCCTCCGCCTGAAGCAATCTGCCCTGATTTATCTTGAATTTCGGCGCTTGCGCTTTGCAGTTTTGTGATAGAACTGTCAAGCGTTTGAATTCCGCTTGTCACTTTCGCCGCTCCGGCAGCCAGCTGTTCTGTTTTATCACTGATGGTTGCGGTGCTTTCAGTCAGCTTCGCTAAATTTTCCTTCAGCTTGGCGCTGCCGTTCTTCGCATTTTTCGTGCCGTCGTCAATTTTTTTGGCGCCGCTGCTGGCATCGCCGAGACCTTTGGCAATATCTTTAAAGTTATCAAAAATCACTTTGGCGTATTGCTCTGTCACCTCTTTTGAAACAGAGGCTTTCAGCTTGTCGATCGCCTTTTCGCCGATTGTTGCCCCGACATAGTTTGAACCGGCATTCGTATGATATTTCAAATCCAATTTCTTCGGATTTTTATCCATGACGGTGCTGGCGTTTTTTGAAAAATCTTCGGGAATCTCGACCAATAAATAATATTTAGCATTTAATAAGTCCTTTAACGATTGATCAAGATCGCTTGAAAAATGCCAATCAAAGTTTTTATTTTTCTTTAACTCTTTTATAAGGTCATCGCCGATTTGAAGATGTTTCCCTTCATAATTTGACCCTTTATCCTGGTTTACAACGACAACCGGCAGCTGATCCACCGTGCCGTACGGGTCCCAGTACGCCTTTAAAAACACTCCGCTATAAATCAGCGGAACAAATAAAATGGCAATAATGGGGATCAACAGTTTCTTGCTGGTTACAATTTCTTTCCACTGGTTTTTTATCGTATTCATCCCTGCTGCCTCCTTCCGCAAACTGACTCATTTAACAAAACGGTCACGGCACTTAAAAAGTGAAGGATCATCTATTGAGATAATCCTTGAACAACGTACATTTCCAGCAATTCGGCAATCGTCTCTTTTTCAAGGGGCGGATGGTTTTTTTCCCAATCAAAAATAAGCGCGATGTAGAGTTTGAGCATCACAAAGGCGGTCAGCTCGGGATCACACGGTTTAATGCTCCCGTTTTCGACGGCTCTTTCTATCTTATCTTTAATATATGCCAGGATGGCGCGCTCCATTTTCGCGATCACTTCCTGAACGGCTATTGTACCAATCTCAGCGTTTTCTTGAAAAATTTTAATGGTCAGCTGATGTGTTTTTCTGAATTCCAATATGGCCGTCAGCGCCCGGTGAACGTTTTCGTGAAATGAAAGATCCGGTTTCATCGCTTCGTCTGCGTGCTCCTTCATTTCTCTTAAAATAGTGGTAAAGATATCATCGAACAGTTCTTCTTTGTTTTTGAAAAACGTGTAGATGGTTCCCTTCCCCACATTTGCAAGCTTTGCCACCAAATCCATTGTCGTTGCCTTATATCCGAATTGTGTAAAAGACTTCGTTGCCGCTTCCAGAATGAGCTTTTTCCGATCGACGGACATGTTTCCCACCTCGTTAAATTGACCGTTTGAACGTTTTAGTCATTTTGTACATAAGCTAACTTATCACAGTCATGAAAAAGATTCAAATGTTTTTTCTCACTATTGGTGTTCCCTGCAAAAGATGGGAACATACAAAAAAACCTCCGTTTAAGATAACGGAGGCTGATAGGATTCAAATAAATATGCCAGTGAATCGTATACGGCCGCTTTTCCCTGGTCGATACAGTCGGGAATCCCTACGCCTTCAAAAGAAGCGCCGGTTGCGTATACGCCCGGATAGGAAGCTTTCAGCGCATCTCTGAACTCTTTAATGCGCTCTTTGTGGCCGACATGGTATTGCGGCATACTTTCGTTCCAGCGGGTCACACATGTCATTTCCGGCTCACCTGTGATGTTCATCACTTTTTTTAAATCTTCCATTACGATTTTAATGATCTCGTTATCTGAAAGATCAACGATTGATTCATCCCCGGCCTTACCGACGTACGCTCTGAGAAGGGTTTTGCCCTCAGGCGCTGCGTGCGGCCATTTTTTGTTCGTCCACGTGCAGGCCGTAATGGAGAAGTCGCTGTTTCTGGAGATGACGAAGCCCGTTCCTTCATGCTCCACCTTAACGGATTCTGCCGGAAAACCTAAGGCGACATTGGCCACTGACGTAGAATGCATGTCTTTGAGACATGAAACGGCGGGAAGATCGGAAAGCATTCCGGCTGCGGCTTTATGCGGAGCTGTTACAATGCATCCCTCTGCCTTTAGCACATCGCCGTTATCAAGCTTAACCGAATACCCTTTTTCCTCACGGCCGATATGAGTCACCTTTGTTCCTTTGATCATCTTTGTCAGCTTGAGCTGCTTCTCCAGCTCTTCAACAAGGGTCTGAAGCCCTGTCGTTAGCGTTAAAAACTGGCCTTGCTTTTTAGCTGTCAGCTGCTGGCCTGACGCTTGCGGCCTTGTTTTTTTCATGCCGAGAATCAGGCTCCGGTGCTTTTGCTCCGTTTGATAGAATTGCGGAAATGTTGACATGAGGCTCAGCTTGTCAATATCGCCGGCGTAAATTCCCGACAGAAGCGGCTCTATTAAATTCTCCACGACTTCGTCTCCGACGCGCCGGCGGAAGAATTCTCCTAAAGACTGATCTTCCTTCTGCTTGCTTGCAGGCAGGACAAAGTCCAGCGCCGCCCGGGCTTTTCCGGGAACAGAAAATAAACCTGTCGAGATGAACGGGGCAATTTTTGTCGGAATACCCATCACCGAGCCCTTGGGCATCGGGTGAAGCGTCTCATTGACAAGCACATAAGACTGGCCGGTCGCATTATTGACGAGCAGATGATCAATACCTAAGTCCTTTACGAGCTGCGGAGCGCTTTTTTTTCTTTCTAAAAAAGAATCCGGACCACGTTCAATAATGTAGCCTTCTTTATGAGCCGTCTGAATTTTGCCGCCGACTCTCGGGCTTGCTTCGATAAGTGTCACTTCAAGCGGCAGGTTTTTTTCCGTGATTTCTTTTTCCATGTAGAAGGCGGCGGCTAATCCCGTGATGCCGCCGCCGATGATGACCAGATGTTTTTTATCGCCACTCATTTTCATCGCCTTCTTTACCGTTTAATTCTAATTGTCCAGCTTCTTCAGAACGACCGTTGCAAGCGCGTCGATAAATTCAGGCTGTGCATTCGGCATGGCCGGACGGTAGTAGCTTGCGCCGACTTCATCCGTAACGGCTTTGCATTCATAATCATTATCGTAAAGCACTTCTAAATGATCGGCAACAAAACCTGCAGGCACATATACAAATGCTTTATAAGGATGCTCTTGATGCAATTCCCGCGTCAAATCCTGCACATCCGGCCCGAGCCACGGATCAGGGGTGTTTCCTTCACTTTGCCAGCCTACGGCGTACTTGGCAATTCCGGCGCCTTCTGCAATCAGCTTTGCTGACTCATGCAGCTGGTCTGGATACGGATCGCCGTATTCCTTAATTTTTTCAGGGAGACTGTGCGCAGAGACGATAAGCATAGCTTCATCGCGTTCTGCTTTCGGCATTGCTTCGTACGTTTTCTTTACCTGGCTGACCCAATAGTCCACGAATTTCGGCTCATCGTACCAGCTTTCAACGGACTTGATCGTCAAGCCGCCGAGCTTATCTGCTTCTTCTTTCGCGCGCTTGTTATACGACTGGACGCTGAATGTTGAAAAGTGAGGAGCAAGCACAAGGCTGACGGCTTCTGTAATGCCGTCCTTGTGCATGTCCGCCACCGCATCCTCGATAAACGGTTCAATATGCTTCAGGCCAATATAAGCTTTGAATGTCACGTCATCCTGAATTTCATTTAAACGCTGCTCGAGCTTTTCCGCCTGCTCTTGGGTAATTTTCGCAAGCGGAGAAATCCCTCCGATCGCTTCATATCTGTCCTTTAAATCTTGAAGCATGTGCGGTTCCGGCTTTCTGCCGCGTCTGATATGTGTATAATAGCGTTCTATGTCTTCTTCTTTATAAGGCGTTCCGTAAGCCATGATAAGAAGCCCCATTTTCTTTTTGCTGCTCATATTGTTAACACCTCTTTTGATGGTCTATCATTGATTTTGACAGTAAAGCCTTCTTATAACCAACGATTTGCTCAGGAAGATTGTTCCGTTTTTTTGGCTGAGGAGTATTCATGTACAAACGCCGTCAGCTTTTGCAGCGTTTCCGGTTTTACATCAGGGAATACGCCGTGCCCTAAATTAAAAATAAAGCGGTCCGTTTTCATGCCTTGATCAAGAATCGCTTTCGCTTTTTCTTCGATGACTTCCCACGGCGCAAGAAGGAGCGACGGATCAAGATTGCCCTGAACCGTTTTTGTAATGCCTTGTTTTCTGGCTTCTTCTATGCTGAGTCTCCAATCTAGACCGACGACGTCAAGAGGAAGATCATGCCAATCCTGCGCGAGATGGCTGGCGCCTACGCCGAACATGATCAGCGGCACATTTTCTCCGGCAAGCTCCCGGAAAATTCTGTCCATCACCGGCTTGATATACAAACGATAATCCTCGCGGTTCAGCGCGCCGACCCATGAATCGAAAATTTGAATGGCTTTGGCGCCCGCTTTGATTTGCGCTTTGGCGTACACGATGATCATGTCCGCGAGCTTATCCATCAGCATCTGCCACGCTTGGGGCATACTGTGCATAAACGCTTTCGTTTTATTGTAATTTTTTGAAGGGCCGCCTTCAATCATATAACTGGCCAGCGTAAAAGGCGCTCCCGAAAATCCGATGAGCGGAACGTTCAGCTGTTCGTTTACGAGTAGTCGAATCGTTTCAAGCACGTAAGGAACATCCTGCTCAGGATTCAGTTCGCCGAGCTTTTCAATATCCGCCATGGAACGCACCGGTTGATCGATCACCGGGCCGATTCCGTTTTTAATTTCAACGTCCACTCCGATATATGGGAGCGGCGTCATAATGTCTTTATATAAAATGGCAGCGTCCACTCCGTACTGCTCGACCGGCAGCCTTGTCACATAAGCGCACAGCTCAGGCTGATGCGTGATTTCGACTAAGCCGTATTTTTCCTTCAGCTTGCGGTATTCCGGCTGCGAGCGCCCCGCCTGCCTCATATACCAAACCGGGACGTGACCCGCTTTTTCTCCCCGTGCCGCTTTTAAAAACGTATCATTAAACGCTTCTCGTTTACTCATCTGAATTTCCACCTTTCCTCCTGCAACCATACGTTCGTGTTCTTCGCCCATTACACTATACCTTGTTTTTTTAAAATGGTATAGAATTGAGGCGTAATGTTCAAAAAATCGCCGAATTCGCCTTTAAGAAGAAAAGAGCTTCGGCTGAACGTATTCGGTCCCCTTCCCTTCTTGTTTCGTCTGTGTATTATAAGGAACCACTTTGTATGAAGCCCCCGAAAACAGATTCGCATACGGAATGTCAAAGCTGCCTTTGCCTTTTACGGAATCCAGAAGCTTGTCTTTTCCGTCTTTCTTCACATATATTCGGTAAACAACCCGCTCATCCTCTTGGGCATCCCATTTTAATGCGACCGTAAACAGCCCCATTGCCTTAAATGTATAGCGGGCTGACAGGGATGCGACAGGCTTCAGCTTGATCGGGCTGCCCAGCTCTTTTACATTGTCCGGTTTTTTAAATGCCCCGCCGCTTTCGCCTGCTCTCGTGATGATGTCCTTAAACAGTCTGACCGGATACTGGCTTCCGCCTTTTAGGTAATGGGTCGTATCCGTTTTGTCATACCCCATCCATATAGCTCCCGTAAGACTCGGACTGTATCCCGCAAACCAGGCGTCCTTCGTCGCACCCGAGATGCCTGTGTATGAGGTGGTGCCGGTTTTTCCCGCCAGATCGCCTTGATAGCTTCCTTGTGAAGCGGTGCCTTTTTTTACGACCTGCTGAAGCATCCTCGTCATATTCCAAGCCGTCTGTCCGCTGAACACACGCGTTTTGCCGCCTTTATGTTCAGCTGCGGTTTCTCCGTCTTCATCTGTTATTTTCACAATAAAATGCGGCGCCGTATAGATGCCGTTTGCCGCAAATGTATGATAGGCTCCGGCAAGCTGAAGCGGAGTGACGCCTTTTGACAGACCGCCGAGTGCGATCGCCAGTCCGTTGTCAGGAACGTTCATCCCGTTTTTCTCCAAATACGACTTCCCCGTTTCCACGCCGATTTCCTTCAATGTCCAGACAGCGGGCGCATTTTTGCTGTATGTAATCGCATCTTGCATTGTTACCTCGCCAGCATATTGCCCGTCATAATTTTTCGGCTCGTATCCGTCATATGATTGCAGTTTATCTTGAAGGAGGGAATACGGTTTAAATTTGTTTTCCTGCATGGCCGGTCCGTACACCACAAGCGGCTTAAACGTTGAACCCGGCTGCCGCGGCGCCGTCACACGGTTATATCCCTTCGTCACATAATCCCGTCCGCCGATCGCCGCCCTGACGCCTCCTGTCTTATTATCGATAAAGACGGCGCTTCCTTCGGCTGATTGATCCGTCCCCGGAAAATAGCCGTTTTCCTTCATGAGCGTATAGGCCGTTTTTTGCAGCTTGGAATCAAGCGATGTTTGAATCATATAACCGCCTTGCAGCAGCTGTTCGCCTGACATCGAATATCGATTTTCCGCTTCCTTGATGACGAGATCGATATAGCTGTCAAACCAAGGCGTTTCAGATGTTTTTTTGATGTGCAGCCCCAACGTCTGCCCCTCGGCCCTGACGGCCTCTTTTGCGCTGATATAGCCTTGATCGTTCATCATCGCGAGAATCGTGTCGCGCCGTTCTTTATTTTTGTCAGGATGCTGAATCGGCGAATACAGGGAAGGGCCCTTCGGAATTGCCGCCAGCACCGCGCCTTCTGCAACAGTTAAATCTTTTACCTCTTTATTGAAATAATAATGGGACGCCGCTTGGATGCCGTAGACGCCGTGTCCGAAATAAAGCTGGTTGAGATACATTTCAAGCAGCTTGTCCTTGCTGTAATCGCGCTCAAGATTAATCGCGATAATGACTTCTTTCGTCTTTCGCAAAAAGGTTTTATCATTTGTCAGAAAGATATTTTTCGCCAGCTGCTGGGTGATCGTGCTCCCGCCTTCCACCTTGCTGCCAGCTAAAATATCGCGGAAAACCGCCCGTCCGACAGACTTCACATCAATGCCGTGATGTTCATAAAACCGTTTATCCTCAACAGCGATAAACGCTTCTCTGACATCCATCGGAACGTCCCGAATCAATACCGGTTCACGGTTCTCCGTATAAAGGCTCGCAATCTCATCGCCGTTTTGGTCCACGATTTTTGATGAAGCATGAAGAATCAGTTTTTTTTCGTCGATGACATAATGGCCGAGAAAAATAATGATAATATATCCGATTAACGCGAGAAAAGCGGTTGCAGCTGCAATTACTAATGGTATAAAGAGTTTCTTTTTCTTTTTCAGCGTGAGTCACCTCGCCTTTCTTAACCTGTAGTATGGGAAATATTGTTTTGAATTATGTCAGAATGAGTCGCCAATAGAAACTTATACCACTCTTTTGATATACTAGCAAGCAGGAGGTGGCTGATATGAAAGTTTATATTACATATGGGACAGCCGATTTTTTAAAGACGATTGCAAAGAAACATCCGGATGAGAAGATGGTGCTGATGCAGGGTGAAGAAAATGCGATTTTAATCCATGAGACAAACGGAGAAACCGTTTTTCAGGCGCCTCATTCATATGAAATCGTTGACAGCGTCGGAGAAATCAAACATCCGGGCTATGCGGTGCTGAACAATATCGCCGTTACTCAGGAAGGCAGACCGCTGTTTGAAAACAGGTTTAAAAACCGTGCCGGCAAAGTCGAAAATGAAACCGGCTTTGAAGCCATTCGCGTGTTAAGACCGCTTGATGGCGATACGTATGTCATCCTTACCTTGTGGGAAAAAGAAAAAGCCTTTCAGGACTGGCAGGAGTCAAGCTCCTATCAAGAAGCCCATAAAAAACGCGGAACATCAGCCGGTATGGACACTACGTCCATTTTTTCACGCCCTTCTTATGTAACCGCTTATTATGCAATAGACTAACCCGCCGGAGACTTTCCGGCTTTTTTTATGTCCTGTTTTTCCTCATACTCCTTTGCACCATCCGCCCGCCTATGAATAACCTGTAGCAATCAATTTGTAAACGGGGTGGTTCAATTGGAGATCGGCGCCTTCTCGGTTCATCTGCTTTATATAGCATTTATCGCAGCCATTATTGTATTTATGCTGCTTAGAAAAGATACAACCTTTATCTCTCTGGCCGGTATTTTTGTGATTGCGTTATGGACGACGCATTCTTTCTCCGCTTCGGTCAGCAGTTTATTTCACAGCTTTACGTATGCCGCCGGGGAATTGCTGCCGACCATTTTTATCATCTGTTTTATTGTGTCGATGAGCGGCATTTTAACCAAGACGGGTATTAATGAAGCGATGATTTCTCCATTTGCGCGGCTGATGAAGGGGCCGGCTGTCGCATATTGGTTGATCGGCTGCCTGATGTTTGTCATCTCCCTTTTTTTCTGGCCGTCTCCCGGAATCGCTTTAATCGGCGCTGTTTTGCTTCCTGCAGCGATCCGTGCGGGCCTTTCGCCGATCGCCGCTGCGATGGCGATGAATCTGTTCGGCCACGGATTTGCTTTATCAGGTGATTACGTTATTCAGGCGGCGCCGAAATTGACGGCGGATGCCGCCGGAATTCCCGTCGGCGATGTCATGCGGGCAAGCATTCCGCTCGTCTTGATCATGGGGCTGACAACGACAATCACCGCTTTTTTTATCGTCATGCGCGACCGAAAAAAAGCGCAGCCCTCCCTGTCATTCAGCAATTCTGATTCTCAGGATACAAGTCTGTATTTGCCGAAAAAACTCAGGGTTTTTTTCGCGTTTTTGATTCCCCTTGTTTTTCTTGCTGATATTGTCTGCATGCTTGTGTATCGCCTTCAAGGAAATGACGCCACCGCATTAGTCGGCGGAACGGCAATCGGCATCCTCCTTTTCGTCCATTTCATTGTTTATAAACAAAGAAATTTAGAAAAGATCACTGGATATTTTATCGGCGGTTTTCAATTCGGCTTTAAGGTTTTCGGCCCCGTGATCCCGATTGCGGCATTCTTTTATCTCGGTGATGCTGGCTTTGAGAGTATTCTGCACACCCCTCTCCCGCAGGCGTCGGCGGGAATCGTAAACGATCTCGGTTTGGCATTATCCCGCTCCTTCCCGATGTCCGGGGAATTTGCCGGGATTGCCCTCACGGCAGTCGGAGCTATAACAGGGCTTGACGGCTCAGGGTTTTCCGGCATTTCCCTTGCCGGGTCGATGGCAAAGCTGTTTTCGGCGGCACTTCATACCAATCCTGCGGTTTTAACGGCGCTGGGCCAGCTGTCGGCGATCTGGGTCGGAGGCGGAACATTGGTCCCATGGGCTCTTATCCCCGCTGCGGCGATTTGTAAAGTAGACCCTTTTGAGCTGGCGAGGAAAAACTTTCTCCCCGTCACCGTCGGTCTGATCGTCACCACAATCGCCGCCATCATCATTTTGCCGTAGCGGAATGATTGAAATCTTCTGACTTTTTCTATACAATCATGAGAAAAGCAGACGAGGGGGCTATCGCTTTTGACGACACTTCAAAAAAGCTTACATGAACAGCTTGACGCGTTATATGAGGAAATGGTTGAGATGAGGCGGCACCTTCACATGAATCCCGAGCTTTCCTTTAAAGAGAAAAAAACGCCGGCATTTATCGCCTCGTTTTACGAAAGGCTCGGCGTCCCCGTCCGTACGAATGTGGGAGGAAACGGTGTTGTCGCTTATATCGAGGGCCGCGAACCCGGACCGGCTGTTGCGCTGCGTGCGGATTTTGACGCTTTGCCTATCCAGGATGAAAAAGACGTGCCCTATGCGTCACAAGTTCCCGGCGTCATGCATGCCTGCGGCCACGACGGCCATACGGCAGCTCTGCTTGCGGTCGGAAAAGTCCTTTATCAAAATCGGGATAAGCTGAAAGGGACATTTGTGATGATTCACCAGCATGCCGAAGAATTTTCTCCGGGCGGTGCGAAACCGATGATTGAGGATGGCTGCCTGGAGAATGTCGATGCTATTTTCGGCACTCATTTATGGGCCACTGAACCTGTCGGAACGATTTTATGCCGCTCTGGCGCAGTGATGGCCGCAGCTGACAGATTCACCATTAAAGTGCTCGGAAAAGGCGGCCACGGCGCGATCCCTCATGATACGAAGGACGCCATTTTAATCGGCTCGCAAATTGTCACTGCCCTTCAGCATATTGTCAGCCGCCGGGTAAACCCGGTGCAGGCGGCCGTCATTTCAGCAGGATCTTTCGTCGCTGAAAATCCATTCAACGCAATTGCTGATCAGGCAGAGATAACCGGCACCGTCCGATCGTTTGATGAAGATGTCCGCGATCTGCTTGAAACAGAAATAGAAGCTGTCGTCAAAGGAATCTGCGCCATGCATTCCGCTTCTTATGAATACCGTTTTAACCGCGGCTATCCGGCAGTCGTTAATCACCCTGAGGAAACGGCTCACGCAGCCTCCGCCGCCAGTGAAACAGAAGGCGTGACAAACGTAGCTGAAGGGGAGCCGCAAATGGCTGGTGAAGATTTTGCCTATTATCTGCAAAACGTAAAAGGCACATTCTTTTTTACAGGCGCCGCGCCTGAGAATGCGGAACACATTTATCCCCACCACCACCCGAAATTTGATTTCAATGAAAAAGCGATGCTTACGGCTGCCAAAGTGCTCGCCGCCGCAGCTGTGAGTTATCCCCGTGCATAATAAAAAAGCAGCCGGTACCTTACGTACCGGCTGCTGCAATTCTTAAATGAAAAACATGCCTCGCCGTCTCGCCAAGCTGAGACAAAAGCTTATAATTGGCCGCTCCGCCTACTGCGGCTCCGACGACCGGCAAAAGCTGAAACAATTTCACGACGTCCAGATAGTCCCGGTATTCCTGCTGAAACACTCTCCAATCCATATCGTGCTGTTTTGAGTCCCAATTTTCAAGAATTGAAAACACGCGTTTCCGCTGTTCGCCGCTGGAGAAAGCAAGCTGAAAAATGAACAGTAAAAACAGTCTTTCATCTCGTTTTTCGACATCGAAACCATATATGGAAGATAGATCGAATAAACATTTCATTTTAATGGACAACAGCAGCGGAAAATCAGCTATCCCTAAAAAGATGCCGCCGGCTCCCGTGCCGATTCCTTCCGCAGCCGCGATCTTTTGATAAGAAGCGATCGTTTGTCTGGCGAGAGAATCTTTTTCCTGAAGAGACATACCGCTTGTATCCCGCCTCGCCTTGATCAGATTTGATCCCGCCATCGTCGCTTCCGTCATTTTCTTAATGCTTTCTGTAATCGCGGCATGAATCTTTTCCGGGATTCGCTCGTTTATTTTCCCTTGCATCCCTTTAGAAAACCGCTCAAACATGGAATCCTTTCGCAAAAATCGCGTTTTCCATTGCAAAGCTTCCTGCAGCAGCTGATCGTCGGTCATTTACGTCTCCTTCTTTCATTGAGGTTTGTCTCAAAAACCGGCTTGATCACAGCTTTCCGTATTTTTTCAGCCTTCCGCCCATATATGAAGGCAAAAGCGCATAGATGAGAACGGCTGAACCGACAGCGGCATACAGCGCTCCGGTCATGCCCGCCGCATAGCCTGATGCAGCAGAAAGCAGCAGCGCCTGCACGGCTAATACCGTCTTCATTAAAGAAAAGAAGCTTTTCAGCTTAATGTTTTGCCTTACGGGATACAGCTCCTGCAGTGAGAGATGATGAAAGTGCCCGAAAAGCGGCAGAAGCTGAATGCCGGTGATAAAGATAGTAAATACCGTCAAAGCAGCCGTCATCCACGGATTGGAAGAAACGAGCATAATAATCAGTATAAAGATCACCGTGAGCCTGACTTGAATGCCTAAATAATCGTTTGAGCGCAGAAAAGCCCGCGCATACATGTAGGAGAACGTTTTTCGCTGTTCAAACGGGATCATCCTGAGCAAAAAGTCGAGATATGCTCTGCGTTTCGCCTGTTTTTTCAGATGAGGCACATCTGTAAACAGATTGGCTATTCTGTAAAACCGCTGTTTCCGTCTCAATTCATATTCAATATGAGCTTCCCATTTTAACGATTTATGTTTTGCGGCCGAGGTGAAATACACATATAGACCCGCCATTACGGCATATACGGCAATCGCGTACCCATAAAACGATTGTAATATGAAGTATAGAAGCAGCATATTGCAGATAAAACGAATGACTGCATCCATCAGTTTCATGCTTCTGTCATTCATAAACGTCATCCGCCACTCCATCGCCTGATTCCACGCTTTCACCGCCAGCATTTGAATGAAAACAGCCGCATAAGCCGTTAGCGACGCGCCGGGGCTGACAGCGAAATAAAGAGGCATACATACAAGTGAAAGAGCAATAAGCGGAAAAAGTTGCGACAGATAGCTGTACCTGAACGACTGCTTAAAATAAGTCCCCATTTTCGGTTCAAGGGGCAGTAAAAAAACGAGATCAGCTTCCTTTAATAGTGTCCGTACGTACGAGCCGGTCAAGACAAATGAAAACAGCACGGCCATCACCCAAAATGACGGGAAATGGGCAGGAATGTCTTTTACCCACTTGCTGTACCAGCTCGCGGCGCCGGCAATGAAAAAGATCAGTACAATGACGAGATGATCATTGAGCATATATTTCATGTACATCCTTGTTTCCTTTATATGCTCTTCAAGCCGCGACTGCCAAATAGTAGACATATTATTCATGGCCGGCGTCTTCCTTCGTCAGCTCAACATACAAATCATCAAGTGCGGCGTCTTTCATGCCGAACTGCTCTCTCAGCTCCTGCAGCGTTCCGCTCGCCCGCACCTCGCCGTTATGCAGAATGATGAAAGCGTCACAATATCGTTCTGCCGTTGCCAAAATATGTGTAGACATCAGCACGCTTGCTCCGGCCTTTTTCGCGGCGTCCATCCGCTCCAATAACGCATGAATCGCCAGCGGATCAAGCCCGAGAAACGGCTCATCAATGATATAAAGCGACGGCTCGGCGAGAAATGCGCACATGATCATTACTTTCTGCTTCATTCCTTTGGAAAAATGCGCCGGAAACCACTTCAGCCTTTTTTCCATTCTGAATTCTTTGAGAAGCGGGGGAAGCCTTTTTTCCAGCGTTTCTTTTGAAAGGCCGTACGCCATGGCCGTTAATTCCAAATGCTCCTTGAGCGTCAGCTCTTCATACAGCACCGGTGTTTCAGGGATATATGTAAATTGCGAACGGTAGCTTTCTTTATCTTCGGAAAACGTTTTTCCGTTCAGCTCGATCGAGCCTTTATGCGGATCCATTAAACCGATAATATGCCGGATCGTCGTGCTTTTGCCTGCACCGTTCAATCCGATTAACCCGACAATCTGGTTCGGCTCCAGGGTAAATGAAACATTTTTTAAAACCGGGTTTCTCGTGTAACCGCCGGTTAAGTCTTTTACCGATAGCAGAGACATAATTTCTCCCCTTCTGATTCGTTTTTCTTCATAGTACCAAAAATAAAGTCTGATTTGAAACGATTCCCTTTTTTCTAATGTAAAAAAGCGCACATATCTATACTTTATATGGACATCATAATGTGTGTAGAAGGAAACAGCTTTAATCAACTGAAAATGAGGTGTTTGTTAAAGACGTCTTAGAACAGTTGGATGAAAATCAACATGTCCCATGCTTACTATTTCTTCACTCACTGCTTTGATGATGTTCTTCAGAAATGATGAAATAATCAAATGAGGTGTTTGTCCCAGGAATCAATAAGCATACCCATAAGTCTTCATTTTAAAAACAAATGAGGTGCTTACCAAAGGCATATATTTTCTGCGATAAAGCCTGTACTTCTGCAATCAGGATGAACGCTCAGCCGTTCATCCTGTTTTCTGTTTTCAGCGGTTTTGTGGTACGATGAGATTATACATATATTTCATTTTAGGGAGGAACCCATCCATGCATAAAGCGGACGATTGTATTTTCTGTAAAATCATATCCGGTGACATTCCGTCTTCAAAAGTATACGAAAATGAACACGTCGTTGCGTTTCTTGACATCAGCCAGGTGACGAAAGGCCACACCCTCGTCATTCCGAAAACACATATTGAAAACGTGTACGAGTTTACACCGGAGCTTTCTAAAGAATATTTTGAAGCTGTGCCGAAAGTCGCGCGCGCCATTCGTGATGAATTTGAGCCGATCGGGCTGAACATTCTTAATAATAACGGTGAAAAAGCCGGCCAATCGGTATTCCATTTTCATATTCATATTATTCCGCGTTACGGAAAAGGCGACGGTTTCGGAGCCGTCTGGAAGACACATACCGAAGACTATACGCCTGACGACCTGCAAACGATCGCGTCCTCTGTCAGAAAGCGCCTTGCCTCATCTTGATGATGAGGTTTTTTTACGTCCGAAAAAATAAAAAACTTAAACAATTCTAATTTTTTATATCAAAAAATACAAAAAATTGTGATAGGATTATTTTATTATTTTTTAACTAAAGCGGAAACAGGGAGAGATCGAAATCATGGAACGTACAACTAATTTCAACGCAGGACCGGCAGCCCTTCCTTTAGGTGTGCTGCAAAAAGCACAGAAAGAATTTGTCAACTTCAATGAAAGCGGCATGTCCGTCATGGAGCTGTCTCACCGAAGCAGCGAATATGAGGCGGTGCATCAAAAAGCGAAAAGCCTTTTAAAAGAGCTGATGGGCATTCCGGACGATTATGACATTTTGTTCCTCCAAGGCGGCGCAAGCCTTCAATTTTCAATGCTGCCGATGAACTTCTTAACACCTGATAAAACGGCTCATTTCATCGTGACAGGCGCTTGGTCTGAAAAAGCCCTTGCCGAAGCGAAGCTGTTCGGGCAAACATCGGTGACAGCAACGAGCGCAGATTTAAACCACAACCATATCCCGGAAGCTGACCTCACCGGAATCAATGACGGCGCCTACTTGCACATTACGTCCAACAACACGATTTTCGGGACGCAATGGAAGGAGTTCCCGAATTCGCCGATTCCGCTCGTGGCCGATATGTCAAGCGACATTCTGAGCAGAAAGATCGACGTCTCCAAGTTTGACGTGATTTACGGCGGAGCCCAGAAAAATCTCGGGCCGTCCGGTGTCACAGTTGTCATTATGAAGAAAGCTTGGCTTGAAAAAGAAAATGAAAACGTTCCTAAGATCCTGAAATACTCTACGCATACAAAAGCAGACTCGCTGTATAACACGCCGCCGACATTTGCGATTTACATGCTGAGCCTCGTCCTTGAATGGCTGTCTGAAAAAGGGGGCGTTGAAGCGGCTGAACAACGGAATCAGCAAAAGGCTGATATCATTTACAGCGCGATTGACAAAAGCGGCGGCTTTTATGCCGGCCATGCTGAAAAGGACAGCCGATCTCACATGAACGTGACATTCACGCTTCGCGAAGACAGCCTTACGAAAAAATTCGTTGAAGAAGCGAAAGCCGCTAAAATGACGGGACTCGCCGGACACCGCTCTGTCGGCGGCTGCAGAGCGTCCATCTACAACGCAGTCAGCCTGGCTGATTGTGAAAAACTGGATCAGTTTATGAGAAAGTTCCAGCAGGAAAACGAATAAAAATTCTTCTATCAAAACGGTTCCTTTGATATACTGTTTGCATATCAATATTTCCGGCCATCGCAATAAATGACGAGCATATTATTGGATGGCAAGAAAGCTTAGCAGAGGAGAGCATAGTATGAAAACAAAAGAATTAGTCATTATGGCCCTGTTTGCGGCAATCGGGGCGGTGCTTCATTCCGTCATGCCGCCTGTATTATTCGGGATGAAACCCGATATGATGCTTGTGATGATGTTTATGGGAATCCTGTTATTCCCCCGGGTGCAGAACGTACTGATGATCGGGATTGTGACGGGAATCATTTCCGCGCTTACGACATCATTTCCGGGCGGCCAGTTTCCGAACATCATTGAAAAACCGGTGACGGCGTTTCTGTTTCTCGCGCTGGTGCTGCTGATCAAAAAGAGCGCTAAAACAGCTTCGGCTGCGGTGATTACGGTGATCGGCACATTCATTTCAGGAATGATCTTTTTAGGATTGGCCCTGCTCATCGTCGGTCTGCCCGGCGGATTCACAGCCCTTGTACTTGCGGTCGTCCTTCCGGCTGCAGCGCTGAACGGCATTGCCATGATCATTATGCATCCGATTGTGCAAACAATCTTAAGACGGTCTAATATGCTGGAAACGGCGAAATAATCGCATACCTAAACCTCTTCCGCTCCGGAAGAGGTTTTTTAATGTGTTTCGGCATGTTTCATAACAGAAGTTTTGTGAAAAAAATAAGGAACAATGTGAGGGCGGTTCCTGTTGAGCAGACAATGGCTTTTTGACGGACGACCCGCTTCGGCGGATAAGAAGCGGCTTGGCCGAGCAATTTCAGGTAATAAACGGCGCCCGCCGCAAAAATAAGAGCCATACAAGATAAAACAATCATAAAGACAGACAACCTTCTCCCTCCTTTTCCCTTAAAAAATATGCTAAAATAAAGCAAGCTATGTATAGAAGTTTATTCTTCTGAACAAAAATGATAAAAGCTTGTGAGAAAAAAAACGGGGTGATTTCAAATGGCTGACGGACGTTCCCTTTTAACAGGCCTTTTCGTAGGCGGATTGATCGGAGGAGCGGCAGTTTTACTTTCGGCTCCTTCATCCGGGAAAGAGCTGCGGGGCAAAATTAAAGAAAATTGCAATTCCATTGAGGACACGATTAAACGGTTAAAAACAGACGGCAAAGCGCTGAAGGACCAGCTTGTCCAAACGGCGAAAGAAAGCGCTGAAGTCATTAAAGACGTAGGCGGAGAATTGCAGACGAGCATCAAAAAGTGGCAGGAGGAAATCAAGCCGCACCAGCAGGATCTCCAAAAGGAAATCGCTGATATTGAAGAAAAAATCAGACAGCTGGAGAAAACCTTACAAAACTAATATCCTATCCAATCAAAAAAAGTGCGGACACATTGCGTCCCGCACTTTTTTCTTGTACTTAAAGCCTTTGCCAGCAACGGATCAAGAATTTATTATAAAATTCTTAAATTTTCATCTTTATTAATCTTTATTTTATTGGCATAATAGAGAAAAAGAAAATGAGAAGCAGGTGATCGGATTGAATCGTGTTGAACCGCCTTACGATCTAAAAGAAGCACTGATCTACACTCAAAAAATGGCGCAGCTGTCAAAAGCCCTTTGGAAATCAATAGAAAAGGATTGGCAGAATTGGCTGAAACCGTATGACCTTAATATCAATGAGCATCATATTTTATGGATTGCTTATCAGCTTAAGGGAGCATCGATTTCTGAAATCGCAAAATTCGGGGTCATGCACGTATCAACGGCATTTAATTTTTCGAAGAAACTTGAAGAACGCGGGTATTTGAAGTTTTCCAAACGGCTGAATGACAAACGAAACACGTACATTCAGTTAACCGAAGAAGGTGTAAATGTATTCGAAAGTCTGCTTGAGGAGTTTGACCCGACGAGAAACGCAGTTTTTAAAGGCTCTCAGCCTCTTTATCACTTATTCGGGAAGTTCCCGGAGGTCGAGGAATTAACTTGTGTCATCCGCCACATTTACGGTGATGATTTTATGGAGATATTCGAAAAATCACTGACGAATATTAACAATGATTTTGAAAGTGAAGACGGAAAGCTGAAGAAGAAAGCGGGCGAACAGGCCGTCCATGAAACAGCAGAAGAACTGGAACCGATAAACAGTTAATCAAAATGCTTCATGATCTCAATAAATTCTTCCATCAGCGCAGTATAAAGCCCCTGCTCGTACAGAGCAAAAATAGTTTCATGGACATCTAATTTTTCGTTCAGCTGTCCCGCAAAAAGCGCAAGGAGCTTATCGAATGTCACAAAACCTTGCGCTTTTTGCGACCTCAGCTCGTCCTCTAACTCGCGGCATATCCGCCCGACCTCTTCCCCTTCCTCTTCGGTCAGCCCTTTTTCAATCATCATCGCATAAAAAGGGTACTTATCCATATCTACCGTTTTCACCAGCAATTGTATGTAATATTCTAACCGCCCGATACGCTGATCCATTGAATCCATCCGTTTCACTTCTTTCTATCTTTAATCTTATTTTAGCTGATAATGCATGGAGAAGAAAGCTTTAACCGTACATTTCCATGTTTCACCGGTCTCTTCTCTCCTTCCCTCACAGGGTTTATTTTTTTCTCTAAAAAAGGATTGATTTTTTCTCCCGAAGAGAGTAAATTATTTTGAGATTGTATTCCATCATTGTACGGAAGGATGACTCTGATGAATTGCTGGAAAACCATTAATCTGGTCAAAGATTATGGTGCGGTTCGTTTACTATTAACTGCTGTAGGTTTTATGATCCTGTTTTTTATATCTAACTTTTTAGCGTTTGGGCTTTTGCGGCCGAATATCAGTTTAAATGACGGTTACGTACCTCTCTTTTGCGTTTTGCTTGTCGTTACTTTATTTTCACATAAAGTCATACATGTCCTGCCGATGATCTGCAAAAAAAGAAAAAAGGAAATGAAGATGGATTTTTTGCGGATGCCGACATGGAAACGGATACCGAGAACGACCATGCTGATTTCAACGGTAAGCCCGTTTTTATTGATCACGCCGGTGTTATTTTATGCCGGGCTGGCGTTTCCGAGCCACGCCCATTATTTTTATATGATTTCAAGCATCCATGCAGGCTACTGCCTGCCCGATCTTCTGTTTGCGCTGCATTTGATGAAAGCGCCCAAATCATGCTTAATCGATCAGGAATCCGACGGTTTCGATATTTTAGTAAAAAAATTGCCGGAGTCTTGATGTCCCGCTGATTTTTCAGCTTACATTCTATCTTTTTCAATAAATATTTGGTAATGTAATATGGGAGCAGTTCAGAGAGAGGGGGAATCTCCCATTATTTTATTCTATTTTATCGTGGCTGCCTTGTTTATCCTTTATTTCATAAACAGGCTCACAAATACATTATGCCTTGTCAGAGAGATTCCTGAAGACCGGCAGGATAAGGTATTCCGCTTTATTAACGTATCTATTTTAATTTTATTGATCTCTTCTTTTGTCGAGATCTCCTTTACTGTCTAAATGGGCAAAAAAATATGGCTGCCGGCGTATAACGCGGACAGCCATATTTTTTTGCCCTAGTACAGCCAAGAAGCGCCGATGATGATCAATAAGATGAATAGCACGACCAACAATGCAAAACCGCCTGCAAATACTTCACCCATCTAAAAAAGCACCTCCTACAAAACGTTTTATTTTTCCAATTACATCATATGCAGTGAACTGCTGAAACGATTAGGCGCCCTGGGATAGAAAAGGGACCGCTTTTAGAAAAAGCGATCCGACTCGCTTAATAAATGTACGCTGCACCTACGATAATAAGCAAAATGAACAGTACAACGAGCAGCGCAAAACCGTTTGAATATCCTCCGCTCATGGTTCATTACCTCCTTTTCTTGATCAATATATTTGTATGTATCAGGAAAAAGTTTGACTAGACGAATGCCCTTTATTTAAAATCTTTTTACAGAAAGCCACAATATGTTATGATACGCATATGCAATTTAATTTGGAATGATTAGGAGTGTTTAAAGGAATGAAGAAAATCGCAATAGCAGCTATTACGGCGACAAGCGTCCTGGCTCTCAGCGCTTGCAGCAGCGGTGACAATGACGTGATTGCCAAGACGGATGCCGGCAATGTAACGAAAGGCGAGCTCTACACGAATATGAAAAAAACAGCAGGAGCAAGCGTCCTGACACAGCTCGTACAAGAAAAGGTATTAGCAAAAAAATACAAAGTATCAGATAAAGAAATCAATAACAAGCTGGATGAGTATAAAACACAGCTCGGCGACCAGTATACTGCCATGAAACAACAGTACGGCGAAGACTACCTGAAGGATCAGGTGAAGTACGAACTGCTCGCCCAAAAAGCGGCGAAAGACAACATCACGGTGACAGATGCCGACACGAAAGAATACTATGACGGCTTAAAAGGTAAAATCCGCGCAAGCCACATCCTTGTTGCTGACAAAAAGACGGCTGACGAAGTGGAGAAAAAGCTGAAAAAAGGCGAGAAGTTTGAAACGCTTGCGAAAGAATACTCAACTGACAGCTCCAAAAGCAACGGCGGCGATCTCGGCTGGTTTGATAAAAAATCAATGGTTTCAGCATTCAGTGACGAGGCATTCAAGCTGAAGGTCGGACAAGTCAGTGATCCTGTAAAAACGAAGTTCGGCTACCATATCATTAAAAAGACAGAAGAACGCGGCAAATATAACGACATGAAAAAAGAACTGAAACAAGAAGTTCTTGATCAGAAATTAAACGACAACACAGCTGTACAAGCAGCGATTCAGAAAGTCATGAAAAAAGCTGACGTAAAAGTAGAAGATAAAGACTTGAAAGACACATTTAATACAACAAGCAGCTCAAGCTCTTCTAAATAAAAAACTGTGCAGGCTCTTCGCGAGCCGCACAGTTTTTTTTATGCGATCGAATGATTGGAGTTTTCTTCAGCTTCGCCGTTATCATGTTCAGGCGCTGCCAAACGGCGCTCCCGTTCTTGCTCCATCCGTTCGATATAGATTCTCCCTTCCTTTTCAATAAACGACTGATCGAGCTTTTCCTCCTCTTTCGCTGTGGCGAAAAGCTTATAGGCGCTGAAAATAATTCCGATAATGCAAAGGTACACCCACCATGGAAAAAATAACACGGCGTTTTCCTCCCTTTTTACGTAGAGTCTTTACTCTAAGCTATGCGGGAGAAAGACAAGTTATGTGAGACTGATATAAAAAAAGGACCGATCACGGGGATCCGTCCTTTTTTCTGCTTATTGATGAAAAGTCGGTTTGTAGAAAGAGCGGTTTTCAAGCGCAAAGACGCGCTCTGTATATTCGCCCGGTTTGACACGTTCAAGCGCTCTGTCCATCATGATCATTTTCGCATCAAGGTTGTCAATGTAATGCAGAATTTCCGCTTCTTTCACCATCGGCGGTTTCGGGCTCCCCCATTCCGCTTTTCCGTGATGGCTCAAAATTAAATGCTTCAGGATTAACACCTCTTCAGCATCAATTTGAAGCTCTTCAGCAGCTTTTGAAAGCTCTGTCACCATGATTGAAATGTGCCCGAGCAAATTCCCTTCCACCGTGTACGTTGTGGATACAGGGCCTGAAAGCTCTTTTACCTTGCCGAGATCATGCAGAATCACGCCGGCATACAATAGGTCACGGTCAAGCGACGGATATAAATCGGCAATCGCTTCAGCCAGCTTCAGCATGGAAACGACATGATACGCAAGCCCTGAGACGAACTCATGGTGATTTTTAGCAGCAGCCGGATAATCCATAAACTCAGCGGCGTATTTTTTCACCAGATGTCTTGTAATCCGCTGGATGTTCGAATTTTTCATTTCAAAAATATATTGAGTGATGAGATCCATCATTTCATCTTTTGGCATCGGCGCTGTTTCAAGAAAATCGTCAATGCTGACATTTTCATGTTCACCTGCGGGCCGGATGTTTCTCAGCTTGAGCTGGTTGCGCCCCCGGTAATGATGAACGTCCCCGATCACTTTCACAATCGTCTGCGGCGCATATGTCACTTCATCGCTTTGCTTGGCATCCCACAGCTTCGCTTCGATATCCCCCGATTGGTCTTGCAGCATTAACGTCAAAAACGGTTTTCCGTTGCTCGCAATTCCTTTCGTCGAGGATTTAATCAGTAAATATTGTTCGACCTGCTCGCCAACCTCGTGCAGCATAATACCTTTTGCCATTCTATTAAAGCTCCCTCCATATCTTACATAATACCAGTATAGCACATAC
Organism: Bacillus sp. YC2; assembly: GCF_019891195.1. NCBI lineage: Bacteria > Bacillati > Bacillota > Bacilli > Caryophanales > Bacillaceae > Bacillus > Bacillus sp. YC2. The sequence goes on from NZ_JAHXDO010000003.1 coordinate 176,807, forward strand.
CTCTTTTTAGAAAATAAACTCTTTTATGACAGCAGCTGCATGACATTTTCGCTTTGAAACGACTGTCTGACATGCTCATGGCAGGTGAAATAAAGCACCTGCCGCCCGCCTTCTGTCAGATGCTCCAGCGCATCAAACAGCCGCGTCAGACGCTGTCTGTCAAAATGGACGAAACTGTCATCCAGTAAAAACGGAAGTGACACGGCAGAGTCCCGCTCTGCCGCAAGGGCAAAGCGGATGGCCGCATAAAGCTGCTCGCACGTTGCTTGTGACAGCTCTCCGGCAGAAAAGACGGCTCCGTCCTTCCGCATGACCATAATGGAGTCATCCGCCTCGGAGAAATAAATTCTCTCATAGCGGCCGCCGGTAAGCGGTTCGAATAACGTTCCCGCCGTTTCTAACAGCCGCGGAAGCGTGACTTTTTTATGCCGCTCTATTTTTTGCCTGATCACATGCCGGATCGTTTGCAGCGCAGCCCACTCCTTAGCCGAGTGTTTGACGCGCTCCCTTTGCATTTCCGTCTGCTGCTTTAAGTCGGATACAAGTCCTGAAGCCTCCAGCTGCTCCTGCTTAACCGCGAGCAAAGCGATTTGCTCACGGAGATGTCCGGCTTTATCCTCAAGCTTTTCTTTCGCTTCCTGTTTCCGAATGAGCATACTTTCCAGCTCAGGTACATTGCGGCTCAGGTGCGGTTTTAATTCCGCACCGCTTATGCCTGACAATTGCGTGTTGATCTCATGAAGCTTGCGTTCTGTTTCTTGGCGGCTTTCATTCAGCTTGGCCAGCGCACAAAACTGTTCACGTTTTTTTGCGCCCGCCGCCTTAAAAAGCTGTTTTACCTGTTCCTCATAGTAATGAATTTCTTCGTTCAATTCACGCATTTGCTCTTCTGTATGCAGCAGATCCGTTTCAAGCGCCTGTTTGCGTTTCGCAGCCTCGCGCGCCCGTTCTCCCTGTGCGAGTAAAGTATGCAATGTTTCTTTTACGGACAGCTCTTGACCGCTTAATGATTCGCTTAGCTTGCGGACGCGTTCTTCAAACGCCCGTTGAAGCTTTTGCAGCCTGCCCGCTTCAATGGTCAGCTCGTGCTTTCGCCGGATTTCGTTCTTCACGTCTTTCATTAGATGATATACGTCAAGAAGGCAGGACGGGTCGCCTGTAAATCCCAGCTCCTTCATAAAACGCTCCGCTTTTTGTTGGAACGGCGCCATTTCGGCTTCCCATTCTTCATATTGGCGGATGATTCTTTCGTACGCGGCTTCTTTCTGCTCAAGCACGGCGCGATCCGCGATCAGCTGCTGTCTGTGCTGATCGTCACGCCAAAGCTCTTCCTGCAGCAGGTCAGCCGCTTCTTTTGACATCAGCTGCTCCCGCTTTTGAAGGCCGGTCTGGTTTCTCTCTGGCGGCGCTGATTTTTGTTTGCCTAACAGGAAGTACAGCAAAAGAGCGCCGAGACATACGGCAGCGGGAAGCCATTCCTTTAACATGATGAAAATGGCAATGACCAGAATGCCCGCACCGAGAAACAGTTTTTTTTGTTTGGCCCGCTGTTTTTCCAGCAGCTGAAGCTGAGTCTGCAGTTCATGCCCTTCTGTATCTGCCGTTTGCTTATACGCTTCTAAAGCGGCTTCTTTTTCTTTTCTGACAGCCGGATCAACTATATTTGCCGCTGTCATATCATGCTTTCGCTCGGCTTCCTCCAGCTCCAGCCGTGCTTGTTCGAACATGTCATCGAGCTGTGATTTCCTGTCTCTCGCTTGTCCGGCGTTTTGTGAGGCCTCTTGCAGCTGCCATTCATACTCGTATGCGGTGTTTAACGAAAGAATGTCCTCTTCCTCCCGTTTGCCGAGCTGCTGTAAGCCTGAAGCAACGCGGGCAGATGTTTGCCGGAGCCGGGCTTGAATGGCGGCAAGCTGCTCGCCGCGGGATTGGTACATATGCTGTTCACTTGACAGCTCCTGTAAAATCCGCTCATTCTGTAACATGTCTTCATCCGGAGCGAGCTGATCGGCCTGCCGTCGGATTTCCGCCGCTTTTGCCCGAAGCGCTTCAAGCCGCGCCGCTTTCGGATGGAGATGCGATTCGTATTTTTCAAGCTGATGCATCCCGTCGCCGGGGAATAGCTTCAGTGATTCAGGATAGGAGGCAAGCTCGCTCTCCAGCGCTGTTTTTTGATCTTCAAGCGGCTTGACTGCAATTGCCGTTTCTACCATTCTGATCTCTTCAGATAACGCCGCCAGCTCTGCTGCTGCATCATGCAAACGGGCGCCGGCATTGTTTTTCTCCTCAAGGAGCCGGTGATAACCTGCTTCCGCTGATTCTGCCTGTTTAAGCTTTGCGGCAAGCTGCTTTAATGTTTCCAGCTCTTGGTTTAAGCGGGGATTCCGCCCGTTAGGTTTATAAATTCGGTCCAGCTCTTTAGCCAGCCTGCTATCAAGCTTTGATACCGCCTCTGATCCGAATAAGCTGGAAAACAGCAGAAACTCGCCGATTTTGTCACGATTGAAGGCATGAATCTCCTGAAGCCCGAATACATCAAAAGCATATATCGCTTCGTATAACGCCCGGTCTGTATTTGAAAGAAGCTGTTTTAGCCATTCCCCGTCCTTTACCTCGCCTGCGGACGTGTAGACTCTGATTTTTTCAGCCGCGCCTTTTGTCCGTTCAATTTTCAGCGCACCGTATGTTTCATGATTCAGTTCCACAACGCCGCCGTAGACGCCGCCGTTTTTCGGTTCATATTTTTTTGACTTCGGGAAACCGAACAGCACGCTTTTGATAAAGGACATCATTGTCGTTTTGCCGGCTTCGTTTAGTCCGTAGATGACTTGTACAGGAGGTGCTGCCAGCTGAAAGGTTTGATTGGAAAACTTTCCGTACTGATAAATATGAAGCGCCGTTATGTTCATGTTCCAAGCTCCTTCATCTGGTGTTTCAGCACGGTTTGTGCCTGCTGCTTAATGTCCCGTATATCCTCATCTGCAAAGGAAGGCATCTGCCTCCGGTACACGGGATGGCGCTCCAGTGCTTCGAACACTTCGTTCATGTCCCCGCACTGCTCGATGTCTTGAAACAGCCCTCCAAAAAACGGGTCAATCGGCTGACCGCTGTTTTTTTGATCTGTCCGATCCTCAATCGCAAGCGGCCAGACGAAACATTCCTCTTCCGCCTCTTCTTCCTGTAAGGCGGAAAGAAGCTCTTCTGTGATGCCGATTGGCGCCTCTGTCCAAAAACGGGGCGATTCACCGCACAGCACAAGCTTGACACACGCCGGACGGCCTGCCGCGCGCAAGCCGGCAAACGCGGATGACACTGCTTTCATAAGAGACGTCATCTGTTCAGCGCCTGAGATATCAAGCTCAATTTCTTCCCACAAAATATCGTGCGCTTGTTTAAACTCATAGGAAATGTCTCCGTTTGTCACCCGGACGAGATAATATCCTTTAGGCCCTGTTTCCTTCAAATGGCGGGCTTGAATATTGCCGGGATAGATGGCTGCCGGGTGACGGGAGGAAAGGACCTGCCGCTTATGAATATGTCCGAGCGCCCAGTAATCCATGCCGCTTTTTTCGAGATCTTCTTTCGTAAACGGGCTGTACGGATCATGGCCCTCCGCTCCTGATAACGTGCCGTGCAGCATGCCGATATGAAAGGGTGCGCCGGTTGCTTTTCGGTAACGTGCGGCCTGATTGACCGTCACGGTTCTTTCCGGATAGCTGCATCCGTATATGCTTGCCGTAAGCTCTCCGTTTTTAAAATAGGATTTTTCCTCAGGTATATCTGATGTGAAAATATGTACGTTTTCGGGCCATTCAATCGGTGTCCAGTCACCGCCCAAGTGGTCATGGTTTCCGAAAATGACGAACACTTGGATTTCCGCCTCTTGTAATCTTGTAAACTGTTTTCTTAAAAAAAGCTGGGCTTTTAAGCTTCTGTTGGCTTCGTCAAACAAATCCCCCGAAAGCAGCACGAAATCTGCTTTTTCCCGGAGAGCATCGTCTATAAGCCGGGTGACGCTGTGAAAGGTGCTTTCTTTAATGCGGGCATATACCGGTTCAGGCAGATGCGAGATGCCGTAAAATGGGCTGTCGAGATGCAGGTCGGCGGCGTGAATAAACGTCAAATCAGCCATCGCGCCCTCCCCTTTCTGTAGGTTGAAGTACCCTTATTTTAGCATCGTTTTTGTACGAATGCACGTTCTGCCTTATAAAAAAAACAGCCCGGATGCCCCAGGCTGTTTCTCTTATTGTTTGGAGATGCGAAGCGCTTGTTTGATTGCTTTGAAGCCGCCGGCATTTCCGTAGATCAACACGCCGCCTTTATAAATTCTTGCGCCGATAACTGCCAGGATCAGAATGGTGACTAATGTCAGACCGATGCCGACAGCAACCTGCCAAAACGGAATATCGAGCATGCCGACGCGTAAAAACATAATCATCGGCGTAAAAAACGGAATGTACGATGTGACGGTAATAAAACCCGCATCAGGCCGGCCGAGACCGAACATCGCGATCATAAAGCCGGCTACGACTAAAAAGGTCATCGGCTGAATAGTCTGCTGCACGTCTTCTATCCGGCTGACAACGCTGCCGAGAAACGCGGCAAGCGTGGCATAAAGAAAATAGCCGAGCAAAAAGAAAATGACAGCATATATGACCGTTGAGACCGGAACGTCAGCAAAGTTGAGAAACTGGCTGACAGGCGATGATGCTTGATTCTGATGATTCAGCGTCAGCGAGAGATAACCCGCTGTCAGCAAAATAGCGAATTGGGTGATTCCCACAAGCGCGATGCCGAACAGTTTGGCAAACATCTGCTGAATCGGCGGCATGCTTGAAATCAGAATTTCCATCACCCTGGAGGATTTTTCCGTCGCTACCTCCATCGCAATCATGCTTGCGTACAAGATCACGGCAAAATAGATGACAAACAGCATAATGTATACAAGGCCCATCACCTGGCCGAGCTCTTCCTCAGACTTCGCACCTTTTTCCAGCGCCTTTTTGCTGACTTCAGCAGGCGTGTACAGACTGCTGACCGCTTCATCTGAGACGCCGAGTTTGGCCGTTTCGACAGCGGTTTTTGTCTGAGTCAACGCCTGTTTGAGCAGTTTGTACGCTGATTCATTAGAGATGGTCAATGCCTGATAGGCTCCCGATATCGTTCCCTTTTGATCTCGCTTGATGATAAACAGCCCGTCCCATGCCCCGTCTTTGATCTTCTTCACTGCCTCTTGCTTTGATTGTTTCGTGTGCAGGACTTGCAATTCATGATCGGTATCCGCCGCTTGAAGCTGTTTCGCAAACACCGGATACAGCTCGCCCGTTTCGTCAATCACTGCAATTTCCTGCTTTTCATCTCCCGGTTGAAATACGGAAATAATGGATTGCAGATTGGTCACAAATAAAACCATTAATACTGTAATAGCCGTTGTGATAATAAATGACTTTGTCGTGATTTTGTTTTTGTATGTATGAAACATCATGATGGAAAATTTATTCATAGACAGCCCCCACCTTTTCTATAAAAATATCATGAAGTGACGGCTCTTCCAGTTCAAACTTCCGAATAAATCCCTTCCCTTGCAAAGCTGAGAAAATATCTTGAGAAACCGGTTCGTTTTCAATCTGCAGCCTGATCCCGTCATTTGTTTCCTTCCATTTGACTACGCCTTCATGCGTTTTTAAAAAGCTGAGATCGTCATCTGAATGAATCGTGATATTTTTTTTGCCGAAGGATCGTTTAATTTCTTTGAGGTTCCCTTGAACGACCGGCTTCCCCTTCTGCAAAATGCACAGATTTTCGCAAAGCTCCTCCACATGCTCCATCCGGTGACTTGAAAAAACGATGGAAACACCGCTGTTTTTCATAGAAATAACGGCTTCTTTTAAAAGCTCCACATTGACCGGGTCAAGTCCGCTGAAAGGTTCATCGAGAATTAACAGTTCAGGTTTATGAAGCACGGCAGAAATGAACTGTATTTTTTGCTGATTGCCTTTTGACAGCTCTTCGACTTTCTTATTCTCGTATTCTGTGATGCCGAACCTCTCAAGCCATGTGACAAGTTCTTTTTCGGCTTCTTTTTTTCCCATGCCTTTTAATCTCGCAAGATAGACAAGCTGGTCCTTCACCTTTATTTTCGGATACAGTCCGCGTTCTTCAGGCAGGTAGCCGATTTTTTCGCTGATTGAGTAGTCAACGGGACGGCCTTTCCAGCTGATCGCGCCGTCAGTGATGCTTAACAGACCTAAAATCATCCGAAAAGTCGTCGTTTTCCCTGCTCCGTTTGCACCGAGCAGACCGAACATTTCTCTTTCAGGTATTTCTAAATGCAAATCGTCAACAGCCGTGAAGCTGCCGAATTTTTTCGTAACATGATCAATTGTAAGCACTGATCCAACTCCTTCCCTGACCCATTATATACTATTAATGGGTAAAAATTAATGGAGGATTTTGAATTTTTTTTCAGAATATGATCATACAAAGGAGGTGACGAGATGGGGCAATATGTATTAACCGCATTCCATCCGTCCGGGGAAACGCTGCTCAATGAACGGATTGAAGCTGAAAATGAGCAAAAGGCGAAGGCCGCCGGAGAAGCATTATTAAAGGAAAAAAAGCTGGAGAATCATACGCATCGACTAGTAAACGAGGCCGGAAAGCTGATTTTATTCCACAGATGACAGAAGCTTTCCGGCTTCTGTTTTTTATCGGTTAAATTGCGGAGTTCGTTTTTCTAAAAACGCGCGGATGCCTTCTTTATGGTCATCCGTTTTTCTCATATTTTCCTGGGCCTTTCGTTCAAGAGAAAGGACGTCTTTTAATCGGTTCATATGAAGACTGTTATAAATGGCTTTTGTTTCAATCATCGCCGATAAAGGCGCGTTTAACAAACGGTCGATGTAAGGCTTCGCCCCCGTTTTCGGATCACCGCTGAAAAGCCCGTCCGCCAGCTTCTTGCGCACCGCCTCCTCGGCCGGCAGTTTTTCACCGCTCCAAATCAGCTTTTTCGCTTCCATTTCTCCGACGCGTCTCATTAATAAATAATGGCCGCCTCCATCAGGAACAAGTCCGATCCCGATAAAATTCATCGCGAGGCGGGCATTTTGTTCAGCGAGCACGACATCAGCGCACAGCGCAAAGCTCAGCCCAAGCCCAGCTGCGGCGCCGTGAATGGCGGCTATCACTATTTTTTTCATATCATAGAGTGTCAGCGTAATCGATTCGATCATTTTCATCAGCCGTTCATATTGCCCGGCATCATGAGCTGACGTCATCATTTGAATATCGCCGCCGGCGGAAAAGCCTCTGCCTTCCCCTCTCAGTAAAACGATAAGCGCGTCACTTTCAGCGGCCATGATACACGCGTTTTCCAATTCCCGCAGCATTTGTTCATTCAGCGCGTTGTAGCTGTCAGGCCGGTTCAGTATAATTTCTGCAATCTTTCCCTTTTCTTCATATTGAATATACTCCATTACAATTCCCCCTTGTATCCGCTTACATTTTTTGTTCAATTTATATATTCCTTCCGACGAAGCCAATCTCCTTTATTTTTCAAGGTCAATAGATACTGAAAAATGCATATCATTTGAAACCGATCATACATTTTTATATAGTGAAATTGACATACATGAAAAAAGGGGGGACAGAAATAATGAAATACGTGATACTCAGCTTCGTGCTGTGCATATTTATGGTGCTGTTCCCCTCTTCAGATGTGGTCTTGCTTTCCCAAACTGTGACAGAAGCGGACAGCCACGTCCAAATCTCGGTGTACCCGCAGGAAACGGTGTCGGCAAAAACGCCTGCATACGCGAAAACTTCACCGCAAGACCTGTCAAAGGGGTACAGCGTGTTATCCCGGATGATCGGCCTGTTATCAGTCAAACCTCTTGATCAATTCATCGAATCCACATTGGAAAGGACATGCGCCATTCCGATACAATACCAGTCCAATTACCTCCGGCATCAAACCGATGATCAGTGCCAGTCTGAATTTATAGTCTAAAAACAGTACATTCCGGAGGGATTTTTTATGAATATTAAAGAAAACGATTTGCCCGGCATCGGTAAAAAATTTGAAATCGAAACGAGAAATCAGGAAAAAATGACGATTATCATACATGATGACGGCAGACGGGAAATTTACCGATTTGATGACCAGGATCCTGATGAGCTTCTCGCAAGTATTTCCCTTGATGATGCCGAGGCGAGGCAGATTGCCGCTATTATCGGCGGGATGGTGTACAAACCGCAGGCGCTCGAATCGATCGAAATGGCGTTCAGCGATCTTATTATCGAATGGTTTAAAGTCGAAAAAGGAGCTAAATCGGTCGGGCGGACGCTCGGTGAACTGGATGTGCGCCAGAACTATGATGTGACTGTAATCGCCATCATTAAGCACAACCAGAAAAAGTTTTTAAACCCCGGCGCAGATTCCGTCCTTGAAGCGAACGACACACTCGTCCTCTCAGGCGAAAGAAAGCACCTGAAGAAATTGACTCAAGACTTCCTTTCAAGAGACGGAGTGTGATCGGTATATGGACCATCTTGTATTTGAAGTCGGAACGGCGCTTGTGCTTGTCGCCATTGCGAGTGTCATCGCAAATAAAATCAAATTTTCGATCATTCCCTTTCTGATTATTTTAGGAATGCTTGTCGGGCCGCACGCGCCCCAAGCAGGAATCATCGACTTAAGGTTTATAGAAAGCGGAGAGGTAATTGAGTTTTTCGGACGGATGGGTGTTCTGTTTCTCCTCTTTTACCTCGGGCTTGAATTCTCAGTCGGAAAATTAGTCAAATCCGGACGGTCGATAGCCGTCGGCGGAACAATTTATATATTAATAAATTTCAGTTTAGGGCTGATTTACGGCTTTATTACCGGTTTTTCCTTTTTGGAAGTGCTTGTGCTGGCCGGTGTCATCACGATTTCATCGAGCGCTATTGTCGCAAAGGTGCTGGTTGATTTAAAACGCACGGCGAATCCGGAAACAGAATTGATTCTCGGCATTATTATGTTTGAGGATATCTTTCTGGCGGTATACTTGTCTGTCGTTTCCGGGCTTGTGCTGGGAGACGCAACTTCCGTCGGAAGCGCGCTCTTGTCGATTGTGATCGCCCTCGGCTATATGCTGCTGTTTTTTATCGCCGCGAGAAAGCTGCCGCCTGTTCTGAATAAGCTGCTTGATATCCGTTCAAATGAAGTGTTTGTCATCGTGATTTTCGCCGCACTCTTTTTCATCGCCGGTTTTTCCGAGACGATTCACGTCGCTGAAGCGATCGGCGCGCTCTTACTCGGGCTTGTGTTTTCGGAAACGGATCATTCTGACAGAATTGAACACCTCGTTGTACCGTTCAGGGACTTTTTCGGGGCCATGTTTTTCTTCAGCTTCGGGCTGAGCATTGACCCGTTTTCACTCGGGGATGCGGTATGGCTTGCTTTAGGCGCCGTCCTTCTCACCATTGCCGGGAACTTTATCGCCGGTATGATTGCCGGCCGCCGGGCAGGGCTTTCCCATAAAGCATCATCCAATATCGGGCTGACGATCGTGTCACGCGGTGAATTCTCAATCATCGTCGCAAATCTCGGCATCGCCGGGGGACTGTCCGCCTCGCTAAAGCCGTTCGCTGCTTTGTACGTCTTGATTCTTGCGATTCTCGGCCCTTTGCTCACAAAGGAATCGAAGCGGATATACCTTCAATTGAACAAAGTATTCAAGTGGAAGACAGCTGCTAAAAAACAGCCGGGATCATAAAAAAAACTGACCTCTTTTCACAAGGGGTCAGTTTTTTTGAGCGGGAAGAAATTGCTGAAAAGCCGTCTTTTTCTTAATAGAGAAATGCTCTTTTCCCATAATGGTATTGATCATTCTTTGATTTCTGTAAACAGAGAGCTTTAAATTCGTAGCGCCTGTGCCGTGAGAATGATCGAGATTCGTTAATGTGAAAAAATGATGTGTCCGGCCGTCCTTAAAGACAAGGCGGGAGTCATCCGTCACTTTAAACCGCTTCTCATCTTCCCACTCAATTTTAGAAGAGAAAGCTGAAAACCATTTCGGGATATGCGGCTTAAAGCCGGTGGCCAAAATGACTTTTTCTGAATCAACTTGGAAGGATTCATTCATTTGCCATTGGTGAAAGCTCAGTACGCATCGCCCGTCACGTTTTTCAATCTCTTTGAGCTCCGCCATCGGCTGAATGTACACGTCAGGCGAGCCGCCGCTGATCGACCTGTGGTACAGGGCGTCATAAATGGACGCAAGCGTGTCGGAATCAATGCCGTGGCGCAGCCCGTTCAGCTCAGGGAGCGTGTTCAGCCGTTCTTTGAAAGGAAGCCGATTGAAATATTCCACGTAATCCGGCGTAAACATTTCCTGGCCGAGCTTGGCGGTTTCTAATTCACGGAATCCGGCGGACCGTGTCACCCACTGCAGCCGGCAGCTGCGGTGCTTTTCATCATTCAATAAATCAGAAAATATCTCCGCCGCGCTTTGGCCCGAGCCGACTACTGTAATTGATTCAGCGCCGCTGAGCTCATCTTTCCGAAACAAATATTCCGGGCTTACCAGCGTGTCCCGCCGCGCATCGTCATCAAGCTCAACCGGAACAAGCGGCTCAGTGCCCGTGCCCATTACGATATGTTTCGCTTTATACTCCGTGACGGTTCCGTTTTCAGTATTTTTTACGCTGACTTGATAATATCCGTCCGCGTCCTTTACGTCAACGACCTCTGAGCCGAAACGGCACGACTCGATTTCTGAAGCCGCCCAGCTTAAATAGTCATTAAATTCGCGTCTCGGTATATCGAATTCATTAAACGTATAAAAACGATACAGCCGATCATTTTCATGCAGATAATTCAGGAACGTATAACGGCTTCTCGGATCGGCCAGTGTAACAAGATCCGCTAAAAACGCCACCTGTAAATCCGTTCCTTTAATTAAAAGACCCGGATGCCACGCAAATTCCTTCTTTTTATCAAAGAAAAGGGCGTCTATTTCAGAAATGTCCTCCAGTAATGCTGCCAGTCCTAAATTAAACGGCCCGATTCCTACTCCTATAACATCATACATGTTTTACACCTCTTACGATTAACTGTCTGATCTGCTTTTCCCTTTCTCACGACCGGCTAAACATAAAAAAGCGGCACGCTGATCGCGTGCCGCCTTCCTGTTTATAAAGCAGATTTTACAAACATTTCATCTAAATATTTTATTTTTTCTTCTGTGTAATGCTCGAATCGGTCATTGTATGATTTCGGATCTTTCGGGTTCGCAAAATGCGTGATGTTCCCCGTTTCAGGGTGAATGAATTTGCTTGCGGCGCCGCAGCCGATACCGATAATCGTCTGTACTTCTTCCATAATCATAATGTTATAAATGCTTTCCTGTCCCGGTATGGAATATCCGACATTTTCAAGGTTTCCGAGTATGTTTTTCTGACGGTACAAGTAGTACGGAGTGTAGCCGTGCTCTTTTGTCCAGCGGACGGCGTCGTCCATCATACGGGACACCTCTTCTCTGTCAGCGACCTTATACTTATGCTTGTTTCTCGTCATTTCTGAAGCCCGTTTAAAGGAAAGCGTATGAACGGTCAGGGATTCAGGCATGAGCTTTTCCGTTTCATCAAGGCTGTTTCTGAACTCGGCTGCGCCTTCTCCCGGCAAACCGATAATTAAATCCATGTTAATGTTATTCATGCCGTGCTTGCGGGAAAGATGATATTTTTCGATTGTTTCTTCAACTGTGTGATGCCTGCCGATCGCCTTCAGTGTTTCATTTTCGTACGACTGCGGATTGATGCTGATTCTGTCGATTTTATACTTATTTAAAACGGCCAGCTTTTCTTCCGTTATCGTATCAGGACGCCCCGCCTCGACCGTGATTTCCCTGATGTTTTCAACATTCGGGAAGGAACGGACCATTTCTTCATATAAAAGATCCATTTCTTCGGCCGTAATGCTCGTCGGCGTCCCGCCTCCGAAATAGATTGTCGTTACCTTGATGTCATGCAGCTTCAGCCATTCTCCGATCTTCTGCATCTCATAGTGAAGCCCCCATAAAAAAGAGCCGACTCTTCCGGCCTGTCCTTGGATGGCATAAGCGGGGAAGGTGCAGTAGGCGCATTTCGTCGGACAAAACGGAATTCCGATATAAATGCTCACTTCATCTTTGACCCGGTACAGATCGGGAACCGCGGCGAGCTGGCGGTCGATGATTTCCTGCATCAAATTGATTTTTTCATCATGAATTAAGTAATCCTTTTTCAGTTCGGCGTGCGCTTGCTCCTTCGTCTGTCCGCTTTGGAGTTTTTTATGAAGGAGCTTTGTCGGTCTGATTCCGGTTAAGATTCCCCATTTTTGCGTGATGCCTGTATGGGCTTGAAGAAGATTTAAATACACGTATGATAACGTGTTTTTTAATTGTTTAAAAACTTCTTTTTCATTCCATCCGGCGAGAACTTGTTTCGTGTGGTGTTCCGTGACGGCTGTGCCTTTTATTTCTCCTGATACCGAAACACTGTCCGCACTCCGGGAAATGCTGAGAGAGATGACGAGATCGCAAGGTTCGTCAGTCTCGCCGTATACGAGAACACACTCTTCAAAAAATAAATTCGCGATGTTTTGCAGCGGACGATGCAGCCTGTCATCCGTAATACCGTCTATTTTTATTTGCAATGTGATCACCTTATTTTTCAGATTCAAAACTTTCTTTAGTGTACAGAAAGAACAGGCTAAAATCAATCCGCGCGAAAAAGCCGCAGACCGGCGATTGCGTGTCTGCGGCTCTTTATTATAAGCGTTTCATGTGGAACTTATCGAGAAATCCTTTTCGCTGCTGCATTCGGAAATATTCCTTGATCATATAGGCAACGCCCTGTTCGTCATTTGACCTTGTCACCCAGTCCGCTTTTCTTTTTACTTCATGGGAAGCATTTCCCATGGCTACACCGAGCCCGGCAAGCTCAATCATCGGCAGATCATCATCCTGATGGCCAATGGCGACAACCTCTTCCATCGAAAGCCCCAGCTCAGCGGCGACAATCGCCAGTCCGCTTTCCTTTGACACGCCTTTAGGCACGATGTTCAGCTTTTCCTCGTTAATGCGGATCACATCAACGGACGGGAAGGCTTTCACAATCGTTTCCGTTATGTCAGTTTGCAGGCCGCTTTCGGCATAGACTTCAATGACGGGCGCCGAGACGGGTTCATCAAGCAGCAAATCACTTAATGATTCGACAAACTGCACCGGATAAAAAATCGGGTCAGACGGGTGGATCATTGTTTTCCCCAGTAAGTTTGAATTCACTTTTTTCTTGTTTCCGATGGAATATTTCTCATGAAGGAGCCGGATGTTGCATTGGTAGCTTTCCAGCACCTGCACAATATTAAACGTGTGGTCTTCTGAGATTTTCTTTTCCAAAAACGGTTCATCTATTTTTTCGGCGATATACGCCCCGCTGTGGGTAATCAGCATTGCGTCAAGCTTTAACGTTTTCGCTATCTTTTGAGCGGATCGAAAATGGCGGTTTGTCACCAGCGTGACGTAAATCCCTTTTTTCTTCACGTATTCGATGGCATCCTTTGTCGTCTGGTGCAGCTTTCCGTTAGACCGAAGAAGCGCCCCATCTATATTTAACGCCAGCATTTGTTTTGACACAGAGAAGTCCCCCTCCTTGATGACTGTACTTGTCATTAGGATATGACCCTGTCTCTCTGTTTAGAACAACCTTTTCTCCGCAGCAAAAAAGCCTGCCTCAGCAGACTTTGAATGGTCGTCTTTTTTGGGATACGATCGTTTGCTGTCTTTCTCCCAATGTGTATTTCTATTTTCGAAATATATTAGGAACCCCTTATTTGACCGTTGATGCGCTCGTTTCACTTACTCTCTGTTGCTACCCCTATAAAAACAGACAGTATAGGCGACCGTATCCTTTGATATTCTGTAAGTGTAGGCGCTTTCAGAGTTATTATCTCAATTTTATTGTGAAAAGACAAGGGTTTTTTTAACTAAAAAAATCAGAGGGGGTCCCTGTGCTGAAGGTAATATAAAAGCCGGGACGGAACGTATATTCACATACAATAAAGAAAAAAGCGGTGACAGACAAGTCAGGGCATTTATAACGATGACTTCATTCAAAACCTGATGAATATCAAAAAAATGCGTACCCGGCTTTTGACCGGGACAAATGTCTGGCGTTCATTTTTCAAAAGGACTGGCCGGAACTTGCGTTAAAACAATGAATCATTATATGTGAGAAAGAGCGCAGCGAATAACCTTAATGATATTTCAAAAACACACCATTATCATCAACGGGACGGTAAAAAGGCCGCTTGATTTTTCCGCCGAATAAAAAACCCCTCCTTTTCAAAAGGAGGGGTTCGGCATATTAATTTTCCGGGTTGCCGTAAAGCTCTTCAAGAGGTTTCATAATAATTTTGTTTAATTCGCCGATCAGCATGCTCATGCGCTGTTCTGCTTCCATCAGCTGAGAAATTGTTTCATGCTGCTGCACGAGAGCAACTGTTTTTTGCGCTTGCTCTACCTCTTCCTGAGTAATTTCTTCACCTGACATTTGCTTTTGCTGAAGATTCAGCTGCACGTTGCGGAAGTTATCAAACATGCGCTTTGCAGAGTCATCAGCATTTACTTGATCGTAAAGCCCTTTCAGACGGCTGTATTCGTCGCTGTTCCGCAGTGCTTTTTCAAGATCATATGCTGCGTCATAAAAATTGACTGCCATATTAAACCGCTCCTTTCTTTCCTTTCAGACATACCACTCCACTATAACAGACTGCGAAGCGACTTTCATTATCGGCGTATGTTTTCGTTAAAAAAGGATGACAAACAAAGCCTGTATCGCTCCGATAATCCCTCCGAGCAGACCGCCTAAATACGTAATCATCTTAAATTCTTTTTTGGAAATGGACAGCACCATTTCCTCAAGGCGCTCAACCGGAAACTGGTCAACCTGCTCTTTTACGACTTCCTCCAAGTGCAGCCGCTTCAGCACCTCTTCCAAATGAGCCGCTATTCCGCCCAGCGCTGCTTCAAGCAGTTTCGGCGCATACGTTCCTGTAATATCCTGCTCATAACGGGTAATGAAAGTGCCGATCGGACGCTCAAAAAACGGTGCGGTTGAGAATGCGGTTAATGCCCGGTTTTTCAAGCTGAACAGCAGATCTTTCGCATTCCATTTTTCGTCCGCCTCATAAAGTGTATAAGATTTGAGCTTGCTCCATTCTTGCGAAAGAAGATCGGACAAAAGCTTTTTCGTTTCATCATTCTGCAAAAACTTTAACAGCTCCGGCAGCACACGGTCCGCAAGGCTTGAGTTGCCGAGGAACATCTGCACCATGCTGCCGAGCATTCCCCGCGCTTTCAGAAAGTCATCAATCATATTGCCGAGCCTTTCTTTTCCCTCTTCACTTTCAAAATAATCGCTGCTCCGCTTCAAAATATAATCGGCGATCATCGGCACTTTTTCTTCCAGTTTATCCTGCACATCATCCGGAAGCCATTCTTTAATGGCGCGGTGCTCATATTTACTGTAAAGTTCAGAAAGCTTCTCGTCAGTAAACCGGCCGATCCACGTATCGGCCGCCTCTTGCGGATGTTCTATGCCGATCGCGGCCAAGGCCTCGTGAACCGTCATGCCGGAAGCGGCCATTTTTTGTGTGAATTGTTCAGCGAAATGCAGCGCTTGTTTTTTGACGGTGTCTGACATGAGCCGCTTTTTTATGCCCTCAGGTGTTAAAAGGTGGTTCGTCACCATCAGCCCCATCTGCTTCGCCAGTTCATCCCTTCTTTTCGGAATCAGCCCCGGTGTAAAAGGAATCCGTTTTCCGAACAGATAATATGGCCGGTACGGACGAAATAACATTTGAATTGCAAAATGATTCGTCACCGCGCCGATCGCGGCTCCGATGACGATCATAAATATAAACGTTCCTGCTATGCCCATTCCTTTTCATCTGCCTCCATCTTCATCTTATGTTCTTTTTTCTTGAGGATATATCTATTCGTATTATAGAGGCTTGCGTGAGCACGGGCAAATGAAGAAACCGAAATGATCTTGTTTATCAGGAATAAGGCAAGATAATGTATCGTACTCTTTACAGTAGAACATCTTTTAAGCGGCGCTTGGCATGTTCAATGTATGGAAGGGCCTTTTAGTCAGCGGCTTTTGAATAAAGGGGGAGTAACAACATGACAACACTTGGTTTTATGTCCGTATCCCGCCAGCACGAAGCAGATTATGCCTGCGAACTGGCAGAAAGGGCGCCTGATTATAATGTGCGCTTTGTCCGTTTTACACCGTTTGATATATCTCCTGAAACGTTACGCGTAAAAGCGCTTGTTTATCATCCGAAAAGCGGCAAATGGAATGAATCGGAAATCGATATTCCTGAATATATTTATGACCGCTGCTTTTACGGCAAAGCCGCAGGCGCCCAAA
Source organism: Bacillus sp. YC2 (assembly GCF_019891195.1). Lineage (NCBI taxonomy): Bacteria > Bacillati > Bacillota > Bacilli > Caryophanales > Bacillaceae > Bacillus > Bacillus sp. YC2. The sequence goes on from NZ_JAHXDO010000003.1 coordinate 193,265, forward strand.
AAGCGAAACCGATTGTAGAGTGGCTTAAAAAATATCCGAAAACAGAATTTATCGGCCGGGGGCTTCCAGATAAATGGACGGTAACAGATGCATTGCAGCAGCACCACTTGATCAGCCCATACATTCCAGAAACCATTCAAGTAAGCCGCTATGAACAGATTCAATCATACTTAACGAAGGAAAAGGCGTGTATTCTCAAGCCCGCTTTCGGGTCGGGCGGCAGAGGCATTATTCTGCTCGAATCAGGCAAAAAATCAATCTCAGCCACTTACCATATCGGAAAAAACAAACAAACAAAAACCTTTTCCAACCTTGTATCCTTTAAATCATGGTGCAAAAAAGTGTTACAGCACCGCTATTTGCTTCAGGCTTATTTAAATATCCAAGATAAAGAACGATACCCGTGTGATATTCGGATTTTCATGCGTAAAAGTGAATCAGAGGCTTGGGAAACGGTAGGAAAAGTGGTGCGAAGAGGTTACCAGAACGGGCTTTTATCCAATTTGTCAGGAGGATCTGAACCGCTTAAATTCGATGCGTGGTTTGAGGATATTCCGAAGAAGCAGCAGACGGTTTTATTAGATGATATTTTTTCTATCACCCAATCCGTCCCTTATTTTCTCGATGAACGGTTCGGGCCGCTGTTTGAGCTTGGACTTGATATTTGTTATGCCAAAGACGGGCGCATCTGGCTGTTAGATGTCAATTCAAAACCGGGCCGGAAAGCGGTTTTAAGCGTATCTCCCGAGCTGAAAGAGGAGCTTTTTACCAGTCCGCTGAAACGCATACGCGATCTTCGCTCACAGGAGAGCCAGAAAGGGGTACTTCCGCGTGAATCGTAAAGGTATCATGGTCGGCATAGATAAAAAAAGCAAAAATACGCTGTATCTCCCCTCCTCGATGAAACGGGAAGGGCTTTTGTCTGCCGCATTCGGAACCAAGGTGGTTAAGTGCCGTGTCTCCTTTACGCAATCACTTGAAAAAAGCGCGCTTCTTTCTGAAGATTTGTTTGAAGAGCTGATGATACCGCACAAAAGCAGAGCCGACCTTCTCATTCACGAACAGACGGTGCATATCGGTCCGCTGATCGGCATATATACAGCCGGATTCACCTCATCGCCTTTGCGGCCGTTAAAAGACCGCTCTCTCTTTTTTTCAAAGCTGCTTTCCCTGCATGAGAAAACGAGCGGTTATTGTTTTGTTTTCGGCGCCCATCAAGTGAACTGGAAGGAGGGCACCATTCAGGGGCTTCTTTATAAGGAAAACGGCTGGGAACGCGCAGCCGTTCCTCTTCCGAATGTGGTGTATGACCGATTGCCGAGCAGGAAAACCGAGGAGGTGCCGCTTTTACAGCAAACAAAACAGCGGCTGATGAATGATTATCAGATTCCGTGGTTTAATCCGCAATTTTTTAACAAATGGGACATTCATCAGTTTCTTGAAAAAAACAGCCTTACCGCTTCACTCTTGCCGCAATCCATCCTGCATCCCAATGCTGAAACGATAGACACATTGTGCGGCATGTACGAAACCGTCTACATTAAACCGGCTGACGGCGCACTCGGAGCCGGCATTTATCAGCTTACAAAGACAGATTCCGGTTATACCGTAAAACATACGAATGACGAAAAATCTTTTTCCGCAACCCGCTATTCTGATGCGTCCTCCTTCATGAAAGCTTTTGAAGAAAACCACGATCCCGCCGCTTTTTTAATCCAGCAAGGCATCAATCTGATCCGGCTGAAAGGACGCCCCGTGGACTTCAGGGTTCATACGAATAAAAATGCCGAAGGGAAATGGACGGTAACAGCCATCGCGGCAAAGATCTCAGGAAAAAACAGCATCACGACCCACCTTGCCAATGGAGGAGAAGTGAAAACGTTAGGCGAATTATACGGCGATCCAAAGGAAAGAATCGGCATCATCCGAAAGCTTTCGAAGGCCGCCTTAACTGTCAGCCGTGTTTTAAATGAACATATTGAAGGATTTATCGGAGAAATCGGCTTTGACCTCGGGATCGATCATGACGGAAAGGTCTGGATGTTTGAAGCGAATTCCCGCCCGGGCCGCAGCATCTTTTCACATCCGAAGCTGAAATCGGTCGATTATCTGACAAAACGGAGAAATTTTGAATATGCGTCTTATTTATCAGAACGGTCCATTACCGCCCCGGAGAAACTCTGGCGGTGATGGACGGCTTTTTTTACATTCCAATAGGACAGGCTTGAACGATATGGGCTACAATGAAACAAGAGATAGACATTTCCGATAAAGGAGCGTGAACCTCATGATTTCGCACTTCAGCTGGAAACCGTTATTCAAAAAAGAGAAGCTGCCCGGATGGCGGATTTCGTTTTACTACCAGGGCACACATTACGAAGGTATTTATCATAAGACCGGAGAAATTGAATGGGGGGATACTCACCCGGGTAAAGAAGAACCGGCTCTCATCCAGGAGCTGCACGAACTGATGCTTTATCACATATATGACTGATCTTATAGCTTAGCCGGCAAACGGCTGAGCTTTTTTTCTTCCGCTATTTACCACCCTTTTTTTCGCATGAGATGCCGCGCGAATCAGCATAATACGTAGTACAAAGCAGCCACTGCATTGGGTGAAGCCGAGCAGGCAGCGGTTTTTCAACCAAAAACCATAAACTGGTGCAACTCCAGAAAACCCAACCATACTATTTATATAAAGGAGATCATACAAATGGCAAACCAAAACAACTCTTCAAACCAATTATTAGTACCTGGCGCTGCTCAAGCAATCGACCAAATGAAATACGAAATTGCTTCTGAATTCGGTGTAAACCTTGGCGGAGAAACAACTTCTCGTGCGAACGGTTCTGTCGGAGGAGAAATCACAAAACGTTTAGTATCTTTCGCACAGCAAAGCATGGGCGGACAAGGCGTACAATAACTCAATAAATGGCTCACAGAAGGCGCGTACACCGCGCCTTCTTTTTATGCTGGTGCACCCTTTTTTCCTCATTCACATACCCTAGGAAAAAAGGAGGGAAAACATGTGTCATTCATTGCCTCAGTCAATTGGGAGCTGATTCAGTTCGTAAGTGTCTCCGTGGTCAATGAATATGTTGCCCACCATTTTGCATTTATCAGCAGGTTTTCTTTTCCGCGCTGCTTTGAATGATATAATGAGCGGCGAGGAGGTTTTTTAGATGAAAATTGCTTTATTCGGCGCGACGGGAAGAGTCGGACAGGCTTTTATCGAAGAAGCGCGTAAACATAAACACATCGAGATATTCGCTTTCGTCAGGTCGGATAACACAAAGCTCCCCATTTCTGAAGATCATATCATCAAAGGAAATGCGCGAAAACCGGAGGATGTCAATCAGATCATCTCCAATGCAGACACAGTCGTCAGCTGTCTCAGCACGGACGGAGACGACACGCTGTCACAAGCTATGCGGAATATCATCAAGAGCATGAAACAAAATCAAATTCAGCGTCTGCTCACTGTCGGAACCGCCGGCATTCTCCAATCTCGGCTGGAGCCTGATAAATACCGTTTTGAATCAATAGAATCTAAACGAAAAACAACCAGAGCTGCTGAGGAGCATGCTGGCGTGTATACGATGCTTCTGGCTTCGGATCTGGACTGGACGATCATTTGCCCCACGTACCTTCCTGACGGAGACGCCGCCGGAACCTACCGCTTCGAACAAGATGTCCTTCCGGAAGGCGGCGTTAAAATAACAGTCGGGGATACGGCGCATTTTCTTTATCGTGAACTTGTATCGCCGCAGTTTTTCAGAAAGCGCGTAGGACTTGCCTATTAAAACCCAACAAAAAGGGCGAACCCTGAGATTCGCCCTTCCTCCTACACTGCGGATTGCGCCGTGCCTTTTTGCAGTTCATACATTTGATAGTACTGCCCCTTTTGCTCCATCAGTTCATCGTGGCTTCCTTTTTCAATGATGCGCCCTTTTTCCAAAACCAGAATCTGATCGGCATTTCTGATCGTTGAAAGCCTGTGAGCAATGACAAACGTCGTGCGACCTTGTTTGACCACGTTCAATGCCTTTTGAATGACGGCTTCTGTTTCCGTATCAATGTGCGCCGTCGCTTCATCCAATATTAAAATGGCCGGATCAAAAGCGAGCGCCCTTGCAAAAGAAATAAGCTGGCGCTGGCCTGAGGACAGCGTTCCGCCTTTTTCCGTGACGGGCTCGCGGATGCCCTTCGGCAAGGACTGAAGAAGGCCGCCGGCGCCGACTTGGCGGAGAGCTTCCTCCGCTTGCTCCAAAGAAATGCTGTCATCATTGAGGCTGACATTGGAGCCGATCGTCCCCGAGAAAAGATACGGATCTTGGAGCACAATGCCCATATGCGACCTAAGCTCCTGTCTCGACATACTGTAAATGCTTTTTCCGTCCAGCAGCACATCTCCTTTTTGCGCATCGTAAAAACGGAACAAAATATTCAGGATGGAGCTTTTGCCGGAGCCAGTATGGCCGACGAGCGCAATCGTTTCTCCTTTTTCGGCCGTAAAGCTGATATTATTCAGCACTGTATCTCCCTGCTGATAAGCAAATGAGACATCCCGGAATTCCACAGTCCCCTCTGCCTTTCTTTTCGCCGGGGCTCCTTGTGTCTCCGTTCCCTTCTCTTGTAAAAGCTCAAATACCCTGCCGGCTGAGACCCGCGCTAATTCGAGTTTTGAAAATTGGTTGACGATGCCTGTGACCGGCTGAAACAAACGGTTCAGATAATCAACAAACGCATACAGAACCCCGATGGATATTATACCTGAGGCGTTCAGGCTCGCGCTTCCGAAGTACCAGATCAGCCCGACAAACGCAATGTTGCGCATGACATTCACAAGGCTGTGAGACATGAGGGAATTTAATGACAGCATTTTGTTTTTAAAGCGGAAATGGGCTTCATTCAGCTCTTCAAATTCCTTCAACGTTTCCTTTTCACGGCGGAACGCCTGGATAATCGGCATCCCCTGAATCGACTCGTTCATTTTCGCATTGATGTCACTGTTAATGGAACGGATTTTCTGATTAAATACGGATGCATATTTACGGTAAAAGACAGACCAGACCATTAAAATCGGCACGATCAAAAGACATAATGCCGCAAGCCTGACATCGAGCATAAACAGCGCCGTAAAAATACCCAGCATATAGACGCCGCTCGTCACAAACGTTGACAGAACCGTCACGTATAAATCTCTGACCGCCTCGGTGTCATTCGTAATGCGCGCGACAACTTTCCCGGCGGGCAAATTATCGAAGTAGCTGATCGGCATCTTTTGTATATGAGAAAACACATCCTGCCTCATACGCTGTATAATCCGGTTGGCGCCCATTTGGAGAAGGTAATGCTGGCCGTAATGAAAGCACACAGAAAAAATAAGCAATCCAACGTAAATACCGATCAATGTCATGAGCCCTTTGATTTCCGGGCGGTAAAATTGAAAAATGTCCTGTTTGGATAACATGACAGCGGGATATGACCTGCTTTCCTTTCCGTTTGACATCGTCAGCTTCCCGTCAGACACCGACCTGTTTCCGTCAAAGCTGACGTGACGGTCTACAAAATAGTAAGCCGTGCCGACTTGGTAAATATGCGCCTCACCGGTTTTTTCGGCGCCCGGCTTCATCCGGTCCTCTCTGACATAATAGGAACCTTTAAACCCAACTGCGTCCGGGTCTTCCGAAGAGCCTTTATACCATGTTTTTTCAACGCCGAGAATGTGGTCGTCGATCATTTTTTTCCCGATAAACGGGCCGGTCAGCTCAGCACTCACCGCGATGATCAGCAAAACCACAGCCCAAATCAGCAGCTTTTTATAATAAAGCGCATAGTTCCACAGTCTTTTTCCGGTGTTCATGCGCTGTTCCCTCCTTCATCAAGAGAGGACAGCTGCTGCCTCTCGAATTGTTCCCGGTACCAGCCATTTTGCGCCAGTAGCTCCTGATGTGTGCCTCTTTCAGATATCCGTCCTTCGTCCATGACGAGGATAAGGTCTGCATGCTCAACTGCAGAGAGACGGTGTGTAGTGATAATCGTTGTTTTGTGCCGCCGTTTTTCTCTGATATTGTCAATGATGGAGGCTTCCGTTTTTGCATCAACAGCGGAAAGCGAATCATCCAATATGAGAATGTCCGGGTCGGTCAAAAGCGCTCTCGCAATGGAGATGCGCTGCTTTTGTCCGCCTGACAGCGCGACGCCCTTTTCTCCGACGAGCGTCTCCAGTCCATGAGAAAGCATGCTGATATCATTTTCGAAATGCGCTTCCTTTAAGGCGCTGCGGATCTCTTCGTCGTTTGCGTCTTGGCGGCCGTACAGCAGGTTTTCTTTTACCGTTTTTGAAAACAAAATGTGATCCTGCGGCACATAGCCGAGCCATCCGCGGAGCCGGCTGAGCGGAATTTGCTGGATCGGAACGCCTGTGAAAGTGAGCTTACCCTCTCCCGGCGGATATTCACGCAGAAGCTGCTTTATGATTGTCGTTTTTCCGCTTCCCGTTTTTCCGACGATGCCGAGCGTCTGCCCTTTTTCTGCAGAAAAAGAAACGCCGGATAGAGCGGGACGCGTCCCGCTTGGATACGTAAAGGTGACATTATCAAAAATAAGGCGTCCCGGGTCTTTTATGGCAGCAGGCTTGAGCGGCTCCCTGACATCAGGCTCATAAGAAAGCGTCTCATTGACACGGTCTAATGAGGCATTCCCGCGCTGCATCACATTAATTAATTCCCCGACCGCAAACATCGGCCAGATCATCATTCCAAGGTACACGTTAAACGATACCAGTTCTCCGAGTGTCAGCCGGTTTTGAAAAACAAGATAGGCGCCGTAGCCGAGTCCGATGAGATAGCTGAGACCGACGAGAAGTTTCACAGTCGGCTCAAACAGCGAATCAATAAATGCCACTTTCATATTTTTTTCATACACGTCCGCCGTCATATCGCTGAATCGGCTGACATCATTTTTTTCCTGTACAAAGGCGCGGATGACCCGAACGCCAGAAACCGACTCAAGCACCCTGTCGTTTAATGAACCGAAGGCATTTTGCGCTTCCGTAAACCGCTCATGAATCTTTTTTCCGTACAAACTGATGGCAGCCGCCATAAACGGCAGCGGGATAATAGCAGCAAACGTCAGCTTCCAGCTGATGAGAAATCCCATCGTCAAAAAAATCGTCAGCATATACATTGTGGAATCGACCAGGGTCAAAATGCCGAAACCCGTCGTCAGACTCACAGCCTGCAAATCATTCGTCCCTCTCGCCATTAAATCTCCCGTTCTATATTTCTCAAAAAACGGAGGAGACATATGCAAAAGCCTGCCCATCAGTTTCGAACGGAGAATTTTCTCCATCACGTTCGCACCGCCGAAAAGCTGATACATCCAAAAATAAGACATCAAATAGACAACAGCCGTCAAACCGAGAAAAACACCAATGTAAAACAGCATCCCATTTTTCGTAAACACGCCCGCCTTCATATCGTCTATCGCGTTGCCGAGAAGTTTAGGCGGGAACATTTCTATGACGTTAACACACAATAGTAATACAATCGCAACGGTATATCGCAGCCAGTAGGCTTTGAAAAACCATGCCAGCTTTTTTAATACAGTGAACAAATACGTTCAGCTCCTTTCTGCCATCAGCCGCCTTCAAGTTTATCCATATTGTTTTCTCTGCTTCTGATTGCTTTTGCTATTTTCTTCACATCCATCACACCTGTCTTTCGTTTATTTTTTTGTATAAAAAAAGACATGAAGCGTCAGCTCCATGCCTCTTATTATCATTCATAAGGTACAGACCCGCCGATTATGCGCGACTGCACTGTTTTAAGCTAATGGTTACAAAACGGGAACAGTATGGCGGTCACGCCGATATTTAGCTGTGGTTGAGTTGACACATTAAATAATGACATGATCCATACCTCCTTTTTCCTATATTCTCCCTTCATCATATAAACAAATCCTTTTTTTGTCAATACAGGTTTTACAACTCTAAAGGCCGGGTAATGTCCTGTAAAACCTTTTTTCTGAAAGGATGAGGCCAATGTTTCACGCAGATCGGCTGATTGCAGCTTTTGACGGAAGTGACGATAGTAAGAAAGCGCTTCAAAAAGCCATTGACCTTTCAAAAACGTTACACGCAGCATTAACGGTCGTCCATTCTCACAATGCGAAAGAGACGCAGACGATTATTGATCCGCCGAGGCCGGGAACAGGGGCAGCGTATATCGGCGGCGGGATTGCAAGCGTTCCTGATCCGCTGAATACGGAAAGAGCTGTTCCTGCCCCGATGATTTATGAAGACCGTACGGAAGAAGTCATTGCGGAAGCAAGAATGCTTTTGAATGATAACCACATAGACGGAGATATTGATATTTTAGAAGGAGATCCTGCTGATGCGATTATTGAACACGCCGACCGTATATCGGCAGATCTAATTGTCATGGGAAGCAGGGATCAAAACAGATTAAAAAAACTATTATTTGGGAGCGTCAGCGAAAAACTGTCGTCGAAATCCGATATTCCGGTTCTCATAGTAAAGTGATGATCCGATCGGGACTATGAAAAAGAAACATTCACAGGAGCATTCGGCTTAGAGTGCCTGTCATGATTTTTTCGATCGGATATGTCTCTTACCGTCTGCCGATTGAAACGATTGCGGAATGGAAATAACAATAACTGAAGGCTTGCAGGCATCACACCTGCAAGCTTTTTTATATATCCCGGCTTCCTTTCTTTTTCGGCATGACGAAAAAACTGGCCATAATCAAAAAATCAATACATAACACGACAGACCAGCCCTTTAACAATTGGCTGAGCGCTTCGGTGCGTGAAGGGTCTTGAATGAGAAAAACCGTTCCGGCTAAGAGAATGCCGCCAATCGCAAACGACAAAACATGCTTCCCCCACCCTTTTGCATAGTGTTTGGCGTGGTCCAATCCGTACCGCTTTACAGGCTTTGATCCATCCTTTAACACATAAGAACGAAACCGTTCATCCGCCCATTGAATCATACTTTTTCCGAAAACGACTGACACCGCGATATAAATGGCGGCGATTGCATGCGCCATCGTGGCGGTTGCTCCGTTATATAAATCAATTCCGGCTGCAAAAAACAGCACCGCATCCAAAAGAGGAATCAGAGCGAAAAAGAACATTCCGAGCTTTTGACGCCTGAATAGATACCGCGCCGCCAACCCGCTGATGACAGCCGCCCAAAAAGCAGCCTCACAAATTACAATCATCCAAGCAACAGCATTCAAACATATTTCCCCCTCGTCATCATACAATTGTTTTACTAAAAGAATTGTAACACCCTTTTTTATTTAATACAATTGTATTATAAAATTGCATGATGTTTTTTTTCTTGATACACTAGAACCATGCCTAAAAAAATTGATCATGAACAAAGAAGAAAACAAATAGCCGAAGCAACATGGCGGATGATTTTAGAACGGGGAATGGAAGGAGCGACAGTCAGGAACATTGCCCAGGAAGCGGGCCTTTCATTAGGCGCACTGAGGCACTATTTTGCTACCCAGGACGAGCTTTTGGGATATGCGATGACACTCGTAAAAGAAAAAGCAGCCGCCAGAATACAGAAAGTCGCCATGAAAGATCTGCCGCCGAAAGAAAAGGCGGTACAGCTGATGCTTGAAATTATTCCGACAGATGAGGAAACATTAGCCGAAATGGAAGTCTGGTTTGCTTTCACAGCTTATGCCAGACATAAGGGAGAGGAGTTTAATGCCCAGCACGACGGCATATACAGCTATATTTACAAGCTGATTGACTGGCTGGACGAAAGTAAGCTTTTGAAATCACATCTTGATAAAGAAACAGAAGCAGAGAAATTATACGCCATTGCGGACGGATTGGCGCTGCATGCCATGCTTGAGCCGGAGCGGCTTGTGAAGGATAAGATTTCCCGCGTGCTCGTTCAGCATGTAGATTCTCTTTGCATCGACCAGTAAAAAGAAGGCCGGATATGTGTTCCGGCCTTTTTGTCCATTTACGATCGAATCCCGATTTCCTGCTGAATGCTGGCCTGAAAAGCCTCCTGAAGCTTTCTGGCGACAGGTCCCGGCGCTCCGCTGCCGACCGGTTTCCCGTCAAGGGTCACGATCGGAATTAATTCAGCAGTTGTTGACGAGATAAACATCTCATCCGCTTGTCTGAGTTCCTCTTCAGTCAGCGGGGTTTCTTTTACCTGAATCCCGTTTTGATTAATCAGCTCCAAAATTTTCATCCGGGTGATGCCGTTTAAAATCAGCTCATTGGCCGGATGGGTGCGGACGACGCCGTTTATGACAGCGTATACGTTGGAGGAGGTTCCTTCTGTGACTGCCCCGTCTCTTATGAGCACTGCTTCATAAGCGCCCGCTTCATAGGCTTTCTGCTTGACCATGACATTATACAGTAAATTCAGACTCTTAATATCACATCTCAGCCACCGCTTATCTTCTGCCGTTATGGCCGCCGCTCCCTGTTTCTGCTCATTTTCCGGTTTTTTCACGGAAAAGGTGTACGCCGTAGTCTGCGGCTCTAAGCCCTTATCATACTGATGCTTTCTCGGCGCCTTCCCTCTTGTTGTCTGAATGTAAACGCCGCCGTCGGTGAGTTTGTTTTCCTGAATGAGTTTTTGCAGATCCCACTTTGCGTCTTCTGCGCTATACGGCAGGGTGATGCCGATTTCAGCAGCACTTCTGAAAAGACGCTCGATATGCTCATGCAGTCCGAATAAGACTCCGTTATACACCCTGATCACTTCGTACACGCCGTCACCGAATTGGTATCCGCGGTCCTCAATATCAACTGCGGCTTCCTCACGATCAATTAACAGGCCGTTTACAAGTACTTTCATACAACCCCTCCTAAACGTTATCAATCTGATGCACATTCTCAGCTGTTATTGTCAACTATTCTATCATACTGAACAAGCCGGGAGCGGAGTTTATTTTTTTCTTAAAATCTTATATTTCGACAATTTTTCTATGTTCTTACCAGTTTTATTCCTGTATACTTGACTCGACATACATATGCTGTTAACTTATGGCACTTGTTTAAGCCTCCGCTGTTTCAGCAATATGCAGAAATTTATGCTACTGGAGAGATTGTTATGCGCAATACAAAAGAAGGTGCTTCCCCTTCTCTGTTTTCACTGGCTTTTAAACTAACGAGTTTAGCAGTTTTGTGCGGACTGCTTCTGTTAATCGTCATATTGGGCTATTCAACTTCCGCCGCGAAGAATAAACAGATCACTGTCACGGCTAACGGCCAGCTTCGTGATGAAAAACAAAGCCTGCGGCTGAAAAACGATTCCCCCGGCGTGTTAATCAAGCACTTACAGGGAGAGCGGGACACAGGCAAAAAAACGGTGTATTTAACCTTTGATGACGGGCCTTCTCCTTATACTGACAAATTATTGGATGTTTTGAAGGCACATGGCGCAAAAGCCACTTTTTTTATGCTTGCACCGCGGATGAACGAATATAAACATTCCGTTCAGCGAGCGAAGCATGAAGGAATTGCGCTCGGTCTGCACGGCGTCACGCACGACAATAAACTGTTTTACCAAACCCCGACATCGCCTCTGAAAGAAATGCAGCAGGGCCGCGCCACGCTTCAAGCGATCACAGGGGTGAAAACCGATCTCGTCCGCACGCCTTACGGGAGTAAGCCGTCGTTGACAGATGCCCAGATAAAAAATCTCGAAAAAGGCGGATTCGTATACTGGGATTGGACGATAGACAGCGAGGATTGGAAGTACAAAAACGCACAATATGTGCCTGAGGTTCTGAACCAGCTCGCTTATTTAGAAAGCAGCCATACGAGCAGGCCTCTTGTTATTTTAATGCATGATCTGCCGGCCACGGTTCATGCGCTGCCAAGCCTGATCCAACAGTTGAAAGCGAAGGGCTATTCCTTCGATGTGCTGACGGATCAAATGATTCCCGTCCATGAATAAGAAAAGCCGGATCGTATAGATGATCCGGCTTTTTTCCGTCTACGTTGCGGAGTTGATGTGTTTTGCAAACTCACCGATTTTCTGATGTATCACCAGGTCAAATAAATGGTCGCAATATGTCGGCTCAAGATTAATGATCACCTGTTTCAATCCTGGTATCCGGCTCGCATCCTCAGGCACGAATCTGGCCGGCGCGACCTCAAGCGAAGTACCGATAACGAGCAGGAGATCCGCCTGATCAAGCTTTTCATAGAGGGTCTCAAAATGCTGAACGAGATCCCCGAACAGAACGACATCCGTTTTTAACACCGTGCCGCATACTTTTCCGTCTGCCTTTTTCGCTGTACATTCCGGCACGTCCTCCTTCAGTAAATGAGAAAGCCCGTAACGCGATCCGCAATCAGGACAGACAGCCGTTTGAATCGAACCGTGAAGCTCATATACACTGCTGCTTCCCGCTTTCTTATGAAGCCCGTCAATATTCTGCGTAAAGATGTCTACCTGCTTCCCCCGCTTTTCAAGATCAGCCAAATAAAGGTGACCGGCATTCGGTTCATAGTTTCCGCTCATTTTCATTTGAAAAAGCTGTTTGAATTTAGGCCAAAATTCGCGGGGATGGCGTTCAAAGTATTCCCGGCTCATTGCTTCCATTCTGGACGTGTCTTCCGTCCATATACCGCCCGCCGACCGAAAATCCGGAATGCCCGATTCCGTGCTCATGCCGGCCCCGGTCAGCACCGCGATCCGTTCTGCCTGATTGATCAATGTCAAAAACCCTTCCACTCTGCCACCGCCTTTTCCTTTTATCATATCATGAAAAAAACCCCGCCCTAAAGGCAGATTACCTTTCAGGACGGGGGCCTTGTTATGCCCGTTCCTTTTCTCCGGAATGCTGATTTACCTGAAACGGGTCATTCTGATTTTTCTGCTTTACAAATACCGTTTGGCCCGGGTAAGCGAATTCCACGCCTTCCTCGGCAAAAATATCAATAATTCTGCTGTTAATGTCCTGACGCACTTCTAAACTTTCCGCCCAAACGATGGTCTTCGTGTAGAAGTTGAAAAACAGATTGTAATAGCTGTCTGCAAACATATCAAAATTGACCATGATCGTATCGTCATGCACGCCTTCATGTTCAATCAGCATCTTTCTGAGCCTGATGATACACCGTTCTAAATTTTCGATAGGCGTCGCATAAGAGACACGGATGGAGAACGTAACCTGACGCTTTGTCATTCTTGTCCAGTTTGTGATGGCCTCCATGGACAGCGTTGAATTGGGAACGGTGACGAGCGCTCCCTGCGCCGTGCGGAATCTCGTGCTTCTGAAGGTGATATCTTCAACGCCTCCGGTCACAGTAGAGGTCTCCACCCAATCGCCGATCGTAAACGGCTTTTCTGTAATAATGATGATGCCGCCGAAGAAATTGCTGATCGTATCTTTAGCGGCAAGCGCAAAGGCCAATCCGCCAAGCCCCAGTCCGGCCACGAATCCGTTGACGTCATAATTAAATTCCTGCGCAATCACGCTGACGCTGAGCGCTAAAATCACAAAGCGAAGCACCTTAGATAAAAACGGCGCCAAAATGTCGTCCATATCAAGCTCAAAGCGCTTATTGACTTTATGAAACAAAAATGAAGAAGCTGATGTCAAATTGCACAGCCCCCAAGCGAGCAGCGCTACGATAAGGGAACGGTACATTTTTTTCACAATGTCCATCTGTCCGTCTAAAAACGGTGAATATTCAATCGCCAAAAACAGTCCCAACGCCGCAAAAAACCACCTGGCGGGCTTGTCAAACGCCACGGCGATTTGTGTGAAAATATCTGTTTTCGGCTTGTTTGCCAATTTATAAATCAGTTGAAAGAAATATTTGACAAACAGCTTTCTGAGAATGAGAAAAGCCAGTAAAATTCCTATGCTGATGCCGATTTGTGAGATATGTTCAAGAGTAAAAAAGCTCTGAAAATGTTTAGCCATGGCAAATGCTCCTTTTGTCTGATCGAATCTATATTATACTAAAGTATTCGGCGAATATCTTTCTTTAATGTCTGATGCACCGCAAAAACCCCGGCTGGGAAATACAGCCGGAGTTTTCGCATAATCGTTCAATTTTCAGCCAGATACAACAGGGGCAGGCACCTATTTCTTCTTCGTTTGTGTCTGATTCAGGAGAGTCGCTTTTTGCATTTCAGCATCGGTTTCGGCCTTAATTCTTTCCTCCACTTTCAATCTCCCTTTTCCCATGATCTCGCCTCCTTTGTGCCATTATAAATGATCTCAATCTATTGTAAACAGAAGAAAGTACTGTTTTTATTCCAAAAAAATACTTTTTGCACATTCACCAGTTTGCATCACTGTGCATATATGAAATTTGATACAATAACAGAAATGCCCTTGAGGGGAGCTGACAAGCTTGTATACCATCGCCCACCGCGGCGCATCAGGATACGCGCCCGAAAATACATTTGCTGCATTTGATATTGCGGCCGATATGAATGCTGATTTAATTGAGCTTGACGTCCAGCTCACAAAAGACGGACATATTGTCGTTATCCACGATGACAAAGTGGACCGGACGACGGACGGTTCCGGCTTTGTAAAAGATTTTACGCTGAAGGAGCTGCAGGCCCTTGACGCCGGAAGCTGGTTCAGCCCTGAGTTTAAAGGTGAACGGATACCCTTGCTTGAAGAAGTGCTGAAGCGCTATCATCCTAAAATCGGGCTTTTGATTGAATTGAAAGGCCATCCTTCCCAAGTCGGTCTTGAGAAAGCTGTCGGCCAGCTGTTAGGCCGGTTTTCCTTTTCGATTCACCATATCGTTCAATCATTCAGCATCAAGTCGATTCAGACCTTTCACGACATGTACCCGTCTGTGCCGACCGCAATTATTACCCGGCCCAGCTTCGGTATGTTTTCAAGAAGTCAGCTTGACGCCTACAAATCAGTCGCAAACTATGTCAATATTAAATATACCCGGCTTAATCGTTTCTTGATTTCTACCGCCCACAAAAACGGCCTGAAGGTGTTTGCCTGGACGGTAAGAAACCAAAAGACAGCCGCCAAGCTGCAAGACATGGCAGTTGACGGCATTGTAACAGATTATCCGGACTTCATTACTAAGGGTGGCTGATATGAAACAATACATCGCAATCTTTATCGGAGGCGCATTGGGGGCGCTGCTCCGTTTTGAAATGAGTGTGCATATCCATAGCGGCGCCTTTCCGGCGGCTACTTTGATTGAAAACGCAGCGGGAAGCCTTTTACTCGGACTTATAACAGGTTATTTTATCATTCGGGCCAAGCGCCCTCTCTTATCTGCATTTTTAGGAACCGGTTTTTGCGGAGGATTTACGACGATGTCAACATTCTCAAAAGAGACCGTCTTTTTAATGCAATCGTCTCCGCGGAATGCTTTTCTTTATTTTGCCGTCACAATGGTTTCAGGCCTTGCGCTTGCATTCGCCGGCATCGCCGCCGGACGGCAATTGGCTTTTCGCATAGCAGGAAGGGGGCATAAAACGTCATGACGATTTTCTGCATGTGTCTCGCCGGAGGAATAGGGGCTGTCTTTCGCTTTTTACTGGGAAAAGCAGTCACAGCAAAATCCGGCGGCTTTCCGATTCCAATGGGAATGGCAGCAGTCAATCTGCTGGGCGCCTTGGGTCTCGGGCTGTTTATCAGAATCGGATTGCACAACCCTTCAGCCAGCATCATCATTGCGACAGGCTTTTTCGGTGCGTTTACCACCTTTTCCACTTTCAGCACTGAGGCCGTGCAGCTGCTGCTGAACAATCGCGTAAAGGCGAGTCTGTTGTACATTGCCGTGTCGGCAGCCGGAAGCCTTTTGGCGTTTTGGGCCGGCTGGATGATCATGTCTGTATAAAAAAACCTTGAGCTTTATTTTTCGCTCAAGGTTGCGTTTTGAAGCATTACCGTCTCAGGTACAGGCAGCGGGTGATTTTTTGTCTCCAGCCCGCCCAAGCGGCCTGTCTTTTCTTTCAATTCAATTTGTTTGATAAACCGGCCGTCCATCTCCAAAACCCGGGCAGTGTACCGGCCGATGTGTATCGACTCCCCCGCCGTGATATCGATGTTTTCTTTCAGCACAAGCCCGCCGATTGTTTCGACTTCTTCCTGAATGGCGGCGCCGAGCAAGTGGTTCACCTGCTCAATCCGAACCTTTCCGTCTAATACGTAATGGTGTTCGGACAGCTTTTGAATCAGCGGCTGTTCATCTTCATCAAATTCATCTCTGATGTCACCGACGATTTCTTCAAGAATGTCTTCGGTTGTGACAAGGCCTGACGTTCCCCCGTATTCGTCAGACAGAATCGCCAAATGAATCCGTTCTCTCTGCATTTTGATCAGCAGGTCGTGAATGGGAATCGTCTCAATCACTTCAATGACCGGCCTGACATACGGCGTTATCGATAAAACCGCTTTTTCTTCCTCTGTCATAAACAACAGATCCGAAAACAGATGCTTCGTGTTCACCATACCGATGACGCTGTCTTTGTCCCCATCTGTCACAGGCCAGCGCGTATATTTGTCCTTCAGCATCATATCCAGCATTTCCGGTATAGACATATCAGTTGAAACAGCGGCCATTTCCTTTCTCGGGATCATGATCTCCTTTGCGATCCGGTTATCAAACTCAAAAATTTTATTCACAAATGTATATTCAGACGGATTAATCTCTCCGTTTTTCAAACTTTCTGACAGCAGTATTCTCAGCTCTTCCTCTGAATGGGAGCCTTCATGCTCAGATGCCGGCTTTAACCCGAACAGCCCGGTCAAAAGCCTGGCGGAGCCGTTCAGCACCCAAATAAACGGAAACATCAACAAGTAAAACAAGCGAAGCGGTCCGGCAATCCATAAAGTCAGTTTTTCCGCTTTTTGAATGGCAGCCGTTTTAGGCGCAAGCTCGCCGATAACGACGTGTAAGAACGTAATCAATGCATACGCCGCAGCAAAAGAAATGACATGCTCAGCCGAATCCGGCAGCCCCATGCCCGCAAACAAGGGATGAAGCATCCGTTCAAAAGCAGGTTCTCCCAGCACGCCGAGTCCGATGGATGTCAGCGTAATGCCAAGCTGTGATGCCGATA
Source organism: Bacillus sp. YC2 (assembly GCF_019891195.1). Lineage (NCBI taxonomy): Bacteria > Bacillati > Bacillota > Bacilli > Caryophanales > Bacillaceae > Bacillus > Bacillus sp. YC2. The sequence continues at coordinate 210,348 of NZ_JAHXDO010000003.1, forward strand.
AGTATTCGTCAAGGTCCGTAATGATACGCTTTGCGAGTACCGCCCGTCTGTTCCCTTCTGAAATGAGCTGGTCAATTCTGGATCTCCTTACTCTGACGATCGCAAACTCACTCGCGACGAAAAATGCCGTTAAAGCAATGAGTACAGCAATTAAAATCAAACTGTCAATGTCGTCCATTTCACCTTATCCCTTTAGAAAGGATAAGGACGTCACCTCCCGGCTTCATCATTTTTTCCTGAATTCGAGGTACGAAATGGGTGATTGACTATACAGAGGGCCCCATCCTGCCACCTCCTAAGTCAAAGCATGATTACAATTTGTATATTTTATTGTATCACAACTCATTCCAGAATTATTTTTTCATTTTTCGATTTATTTATCATGTAAAAAACAGCCTTCAGAAAGGCTGCTGTTACTTGCTTCGGAAATGATTTTCTAAACAAAGCGCCGTATTGATTCCACCGAACCCCATGCTTAAGCTTAATGCGCAGTGTACGGTATGTGCGCTCGGCCTGTCTTTCACCCAATGAAACGTATCGTCAATCGGCTCCGTTAAGTTCCGTGTAGGATGGAGCATGGATTCCCGCATTTGCAGAAGTGAGGCAATGACTTCCACCGTACCGGCAGCGCTGAGGCCGTGTCCCGTAATCGATTTTGTAGCGTTTATTCGCGCGTGTGACAAACCGCTCTCCGAAAGTGCGCGGCATTCAGTCTTATCACCAATGACCGAACCGGTGCCGTGTGGATTTATGTAATCAATCTCTGCCGCCGAAAGCCCCGCCCGATCCAACGCCTGGCGGATCACAGTCATTTCTCCTTCAATAGAAGGGTTTGGATTGCGGTTGCCGTCAGAGGCCATGCCCCAACCCTTCAGCCCGGCCCATGAGCGCGCGCCCCGCTTGTCCGCGGACACAGCCCGTTCCAGCACAATCGCCCCGCATGCTTCCCCGTAAATAAAACCGTCTGTATGCCGGTCAAACGGGCGGCAGGCTGCCTCAGGGCAGTCGGCATATTTGTCAGAACCCATAGCCCCTAATGAGCGAAGGGCCTGACATTCCATATACGACAGGTCTGTTAACGCCCCGATGACAATGCAGCGGTCAAACAGGCCGCCATTGATCGCTTGGGCAGCCTGAATGACGGCCGCCTGACCGCTCGCAGACGCGCCGCCTACCGTAAAGGCGGGCCCTTTTATCCCTAATTGCTCTGTGCAGAGCCCGGACAAATCACTATCCATAAATGAGAGCCCGTACGTCGGATTCACAAATTGCGGCGACTTGCTGTTTTTTTCGAAGGCTTGCACCAGTTCACGCTGCTGAACATTGGAGCCGCCGATGACTAAGCCGGTGCGGCTCGGGTCAACTCCGTCTAATGCAGCATCCTGCCATGCCTCATCTAAAGCGATAAGCGCGGCCTTTCCGGACAATGAAGCTTTCCGGTACAAACGTTTGGAGAGCGCTTCAGGGGGCGTCAAATCTTTCAGCTCCGCGCCGATAAACGAAGTGCCTTTCTGCCGTCCCGGGCGCTTCATGACATCAAACGCGTGACGGCCCTCCATTAGAGCCTCAAGGAATGCGTCCTTGCCTTGCCCGACTGCCGTTAATACTCCGATTCCGGTGATTTTTATTTCAGACGTCCCATCATTTCTCATAGACATTAGACTGTTCTCCCATCTTTATATATTGGAAGCTATGAAACGAAATCTTGATACAAAGCGGCAAAAATCTCCCGCGAATTTTTGATTTGTTCTAGAGACACGCTGAAAGATAACCGGAAGTAGCCGCTCCTTCCGAATCCGCTGCCCGGCACGATTAATAATTTATATTTCTGTGCGGCATGCATGCAAAATTCGACCTCGTCTTCAATCGGTGATTTAGGAAAAACGAAGAAGCCTCCCGTCGGCATTTCAAAATCGAAACCTGCTTCTGCCAGGATGTCAACGATAAGGTCTCTCCGCTTCCGGTAAGGGGCCGCGTCTATCGTCAGATCATCCATTTCAGCCACGGTGCGCTGCATCATGACCGGCGCATTCACAAATCCGAGCGTCCGATTGCAATAAACGAAAGCATCCGTCAGAAGATCACGTTCAGGCATTTGGCCGTCCAAACCGATATACCCAAGCCGCTCCCCCGCGATCCCGAGATCTTTACTGAAAGAACTGACTAAAATGACGCGGTGATACGCTTGGAACGGATTCGCCTGCTCTTCCCCGTAGATCAGCTGGCTGTACGGTTCATCAAACAGGATATAAATGCTTTTGCCGTGTTTCTCCTCCGCTTCTTTTAATAAGGAACCCAATTCATTTATGTTGTTTTGGGTTAAAACCGTCCCCGTCGGGTTGTGCGGCGTATTTAAGATCAACCCCTTCGTCTGGGGAGTGATCGCTTTCCTTACTGCTTCAATATCAATCTCAAATGTGTCAGTAAGCGGGCAAATAACGGGTTTTCCGCGGTAATTTTCAACATACGCTTTATATTCCGCAAAATAAGGCGCTAACAGTATCACTTCTTCGTCCGGATTCAAAATGCTCTTCAGCGCGACATTCAGCGCCCCGCCGGCTCCGACTGTCATCACGACATGCTTGGAAGAAATGTCTGCCTCAAACCGTTTTGATAAAAAGCGCGCTACCTTTTCTCTCGCTTCCGGAAGCCCTTGATTTTGTATGTATCCGTGCCTTCCCGCTTCAGCCGTTTCACGCAGCGCCTTTTTAAATGCCTCAGGCGGCTCGGTGACGGGATTTCCGATTGAAAAATCGAATACCTTATCAGCGCCGTATTCCTTCTTCAGCCGCGCGCCTTCATCAAACAGCCTGCGAATCCATGATCCTTTCTGTAAATTCTCTGTAACTTCTTTTGATAAACCGGCCACTTTCATCTGTCCCTTCTGCGCGTTTGCTCGTCTTCCTTTGCCAAACCGCTCTCTATTTACAATGATTATGGAAGATTTGCATGATTCAGTCAACGCTTTTTCCTAAAGCCTTCACTGCCAATTAAAGCAACAGCACTGGAAAACAATAAACTTGTGCAACTCCTCTTCATATATTAAACTATTCTCATAACTATAACGTGATGGTTGGGGAGGGATTTAGATGGGGCTGAGACTTATCGCATCAGTGAATTAGCGGCTATTGCCGGAGTAACGAAGCGTACGGTGGATTACTACACAAACCTTGGTCTGTTAACGCCGGCCAGGTCTTGTTCGAACTATCGTTACTACGATACACTTGCACTTAAACGACTAATGTTTATTGTCGCTTGTAAAAAGCAGCGATTGGCCCTGTCTGATATAAAAGATCAACTGGAGAACCAGTTTCCCTCTTCAGCTTTGACTGATGATATTGGAAATTTGGCAACGGAAATTGATGACATGAATCAAAACATCTCCGGGATCTTGCATCGGTTTGAAAAGCTTGAACCCGAGGAGCGTGCCCAGCTGAAAAAAAGGCTTACTCCCGAAAAGCTTGCAGTGCTTCAATCATTTATGCTGCTGTTAAGTTAAACCATTATCTTATTAACAGGAGGTGTTACCTTCATTTTCCCAAAAGGAGTGAAGGTTCTAATTGGACATTGTGAATTTGATTTTAGTCGCGGTTTTAATCGCGCTGACGGCATTTTTCGTAGCATCTGAGTTTGCGATAATCAGAATCAGAGGCTCACGGGTTGACCAGCTTATAGCAGAAGGAAATAAAGCCGCAATCGGTGTAAAAAAAGTGACCACGCATTTGGATGAGTACTTATCGGCGTGCCAGCTCGGCATTACATTGACTTCGATTGGTCTGGGTGTCTTAGGCGAATCAACGATTGAACGCATGCTTCATCCGCTTTTCACAAAATTAAACGTACCAAACTCACTATCGCATGTTATTTCATTCATTCTGGCCTACGCCATCATTACATTTTTACATGTGGTCGTAGGGGAATTGGCGCCGAAAACAGTCGCCATCCAAAAAGCGGAAGCCGTTTCGATGCTGTTTTCGAAACCGCTCATTTGGTTTTACCGCATCATGTTCCCGTTTATTTGGCTTTTGAACAACTCCGCCCGTCTTTTGACAAAGATGTTCGGTTTGGAGACGGTTTCTGAAAATGAGCTTGCCCATTCGGAAGAAGAGCTGCGCATCATACTATCAGAAAGCTATAAAAGCGGGGAAATCAACCAGTCTGAATTTAAATATGTGAATAAAATCTTTGAATTTGACGACAGACTCGCTAAAGAAATTATGATTCCGAGAACGGAAATCGTCAGTCTGCCGCACGATATCAAAATCTCTGAAATGATGGATATCATTCAGATTGAAAAATATACGCGCTACCCTGTCGAAGAGGGCGACAAAGACAATATTATCGGCGTCATCAATATTAAGGAAGTGCTGACCGCCTGCATCAGCGGCGAAGTATCAGTTGACTCGCCGATTACCGCCTTTGTAAATCCGATCATCCATGTGATTGAATCTGCGCCTATTCACGACCTGCTTGTAAAAATGCAGAAAGAACGGGTTCATATGGCGATTCTGTCAGACGAATACGGCGGAACCGCAGGGCTTGTGACCGTTGAAGATATTATCGAAGAAATCGTCGGAGAAATCCGGGACGAATTTGATATCGATGAAATCAACGAGATCCGCAAACTCGGGGACGGCCATTATATGCTTGATGGAAAAGTCCTGATTGACCAAGTGAACGACTTGCTCGGCATTCATTTAGAAAATGACGAGGTCGATACAATCGGCGGCTGGTTCCTTACCCAGAAATACGACGTGCAGCAGCATGATTCCATTATTGAAGAAGGCTGTGAATTTATTATTAATGAAATTGACGGCCACCATGTCGCTTATATCGAAGTAAAAAAGCTGGCGTTTGACGAACTGTTAGAAACCGCCGAACAAAAAGAGGCGTAATCCTCACAAAAAAAGCTTGCCGTCTATGCGAACGGCAAGCTTTTTTAATTCTGTTACATCTGTTCAAGTTTTTTCTCAAGCTCTTTTATTCTGCTGTTCAGCTCTTCTGTCATGGCTGCCAGCCTTTCCTTCGGCGCATGATCGGCGAAGTCCTCTTGGAAAAGCGGTTCCCCGATGATAAGCTTCATCTTCCCTTTTTTAAACAGCTCTTTTCCTGCAGAAGGCCCTTTGTAAGCTGCCGGAACGAGCGGCGCTTTCCCCATTTGCGCAATGGTCACGGCCCCTCTTTTCAGCGGAACGTCTTCTGATGTTCTCGTTCCGCTCGGAAAAATGCCAACTATCTTTCCTTCTTTTAAGAGCTTAATCGGCGTCTTAATGCTGCTTGGCCCAGGATTCTCCCGGTCAACCGGAAAGGCATTAATTTTCTTTAAAAACGTTCCGATCCACTTTTTCTGAAACAGCTCTTTTTTTGCCATATAATGAATCTGATGAGGCAATATTCCGACACCAAGGGTGATCACATCCACCCAGCCTGAGTGTGTACACGCAATAACGAAACCTGTATCAGACGGAAGATTTTCTTTATTGTACACTTTAATTCCTCCGCGCAGGGAGAGAATGCCTTTAAGGGCATTTGCACAAAAATTATACATAACGCACTTCCTTTGTTGTAATGATCAAATGTATTCTGACTCTATTATAACAATATTTTTTATTACCTGGTACTAATAAATTTATTTTTCCTTAATCATTCTCTATCTTTTGTGACGGATTTTGGGTACTATATAGAAATGGTGTTTGATTAGGTGAAAATGAAATTAAGCCGTTTGCATGGAACGTGCAACTTTAAACCTTTCTTATGCGTGTATAACATAGAGGGGAGAAAAGGCAGTGACGATCGATGAAATTTACCAAATGTATATGAATGATGTTTACCGGTTCCTGCTCTCCATGACAAAAGACAAGCATCTCGCTGAGGATTTGCTGCAGGAAACCTTTATGAGGGCATACATACACATTCACTCCTATGACCACAGCAAAGTAAAGCCATGGCTTTTTCAAGTGGCGAGAAATGCGTTTATAGATTATGTCAGAAAACATAAAAAGGAAGTGACCATTTCCGATGACTTAATTGGGAGCCTTTTTCAGACGGCTGTTCAAAGCCCGGCTCATCAAATTGAAATCAAGGAAGTGCTGACAGGGTATATGTCCGAACTCCCCGACAATTATCGGGAGGCCTTAACGCTGTATTATTTAAAAGAACTGAATTACAAAGAAGCATCCCATATTATGAATATTTCAGAGGCTAATTTTAAAAGTGTTTTATTTCGTGCCAGACAGCGGCTGAAAGCACTTTATAATAGAGGTGTTAATGATGAATGAAGAATTTAAGAAGCGATTTTACCAATATAAAAATGGGGAAATGAGCGACCGGGAGATGGCCGCCTTTGAAGAAGAGCTGGAAAAGCTTGAAGTCTATCAGGAATTGATTGAAAGCGAAATGCAGGACGACCGGCAATGGGACGTCAGCATCAGCCCGGAAAAACAGCGGGCCATTTTATCATACGGAAAACGCAAATCATATTTGCGGATTTCCGTTCTCGCCGTCATTTCTACATTGATGATTCTGCCGCTTTGCACATTGGGAAGCTACCTCTACTACGGGCTCGGAGGAAAAGAAAGCACCGGAAATCAATTAATGGAAACCGCGGCAGTGACAGTGGCGATCACAATGCCGAACGTCCTCGTTGATACGTCGGGCTTAAAAAGCCAGGTAAAGCTGTTTGGAATGAATACAGAATTCCCGCTCCAAAAACAGATCGGCACAAAAACAAAATCAGTAGGCGGAGAACGGGTGGAGATGTTTTTGGATACGGTCAAGCCGCCTGCCGTCAACTATTATGATTTAGATGCCAGCCAGGCAAACCATTATTTTGCGCATCCCTCCGGATTAAAGGAGCGGACGGTAGACAAAGCCGGTCAAACCTTAAAGAAATTGCCTGAAGGAAGCGTTGCTGAGGTTTATCTTTCTTACGATCGCGCCTATCCATCAACTGAAATCTATTCACGATTTAAAAACTATGATGTGAAGTTTTTATGGAATGCGGTCGAAACGGAAAAAAATCTGAAAGACAGTCCTTATGCCGAACCGTTAGGATTTCCCGGGAAAGATTCAAAAATGCTTTCCTCTTTTGAAACGCAAGGACAGACTGACCGCGAACAATTTATCAACGCACTTGAATATATGTCCCGTCATAAAAAATGGGTGCATGCCATTTCTAAACGTAAAGATATGAACCTGGACAACAGAATCAATTATGTAGACCGGCACGGAATGAATGTATACGGGTCTGTTATCACGGGACCGACAAAAGAAATCGAACGTCTGCTGAAAAATAAAGCAGTAAAAGCAGCAAACATCGGTGAGGTGGAATTATGGAATTGGTAAGAATCTTTAAAGAACATAATGTTTTCGGCTGGATATCAGTCGGGACCGCGATCTTGTCCCTGCTGCTGCTGAATGTGGCAATTATCAGCAATGTGACCTTTTATTCTTATCAGATGCTGCCGTTTGCGATGGCGGCCGTGCCGTTTGGCATCATTGAGCTGTTTATTAAAAAAGGCAGGACGGGTCCCGGCCTGCTCGGTGTCATCCTCAATCTTTTCGTTATAGTCTGTGTGTATACAATTGTTGCGGTGGATACGAATTTACAGTTTGGTTTTTAAAAAGCAGCGCCCAAGACTTTCCCGTCTTGGGCGTTTTTGCTGATAATCAAAAAACAGGCCCCCTGAAAGGGCCTGTTTTTTCTAAAATGAAAGAACTCCGATTAAATTTAACAATACGATTATGATAGCCAGCGGCACGAGATACCGCAGCAGGAAATACCAGAGCTGAAAGAAAGCATAACCGATGGAAGACCCGCTTTTCATCTCGGCAAAAAGCGCCTGCTTCGGTATTTTCAGCGGAATAAAGATTGAAATCAATAAAGCGCCCAGCGGAATAAGCACATTACTGACGGTGAAATCCGCCAGATCAAAAAAGGTTTTGCCAAAAACATGTACATCGGCAAGAACACCATACGATAAGCAAGACGGAATGCCGACTAAAAAAATGAGCAGACCGCTTGTCCAAGACAGTTTCTTTCTTTTCGTTTCATCGCCTTTCCCGACTGTCGCCACGATAATTTCCACCATAGAGAAAGCCGAGGTCAGTGCAGCAAAGAAAAAGACCGCGAGAAAACCGATGAAAAACAGCGTGCCGAAGGGCAGCTGATCAAATACAGCCGGAAGCACGGTAAACAGCAGTGTAGGTCCTTCATCCGGCTTTAATCCAAACGAAAACACCGCCGGAAAAATCGCCAGTCCCGCAAAAAGTGTGACGAGTACATTCATGACAACGATCGAACCGGCCGAACCGGGCAGATTTTGTGTTTTCGGCAGATAAGAGCTGTACGTCACCATGACCGACACCCCGAGTGTTAATGTAAAAAACGCCTGTCCCAATGCATATAAGATGGATTTCGGCGTAAGGTCTTCAAAATGGGGAACCAATAAAAATTTAACCCCTTCGATGGCATGATCAAGAGTGAGCGAACGCAGCACAAGCAAAATAAACAGAACGAATAAAATCGGCATTAATACCGCGCTGACACGCTCTATCCCTTTTTGGACGCCTTTTGCGACGACAGCTACCGTCATGATCATAAACAGCAGCTGCGCCGCGAGCGTCTGAAGCGGATTTTCAATGACTGCGCCAAACATCGAACCGTACTGTTCCTGAGTGAGTCCAGATAAAGAACCGGAAACGGCTTTCACCGCATAAAGCAAAATCCATCCGCCGACGACACTGTAAAAAGATAAGACTAAAAAACATGCCGCGACACCTACATAACCCGTGAGATACCAAACCGATTTCGGCGCCGCTTTTTTGTAGGCATCTATCGCATTTGTCTGGCTCCGCCTTCCGAATATAAATTCACCGAGCAGAAGCGGATAACCGAGAAGAACGGTAAAGAGGACAAACACGAGAAAAAAAGCGCCTCCTCCATTCGTTCCCGCTACGTAAGGGAACTTCCAAATGGCTCCAAGGCCGATGGCCGAACCCGCAGCGGCCATAATAAATCCTATTTTTGAGGCCCATTGAACCTTTTTTTGGTCAGACACGACTTTCCACTTCCCTTCCGCCCTTTATTATCCCTTATTCGCTTCCATAACTTAAGCCTATTTTGATATGTTTTATTGTTCTGAAAATAAAAAAAGCGGCAAGGGCCGCTTCCCGTTATAGCTTCTCATTTAATTTGGAATGCTTTCTGGAATATAAGAAGTAAATCAATAGGCCGATGATCAGCCAAATAAAGAAACGAAAAATGGTGGTCCAGCCAAGATTCAGAATCAAAAACAGGCAGAACAGAATCGCCAATGCGGGAATAAACGGAACTCCCGGACATTTAAAAGCTCTCGGCAGATCCGGCTGTTTCTTTCTCAGCACGATCACCGCTACGGAAATCAGGACAAACGCAGCGAGCGTTCCGATGTTCACAAGCTTTGCAAGTTCGTCAAGCGGAACGAGTGAGCCGAGTAAGGCGGACAGGATGCCGAAAACCCATGTGACCACGTGAGGCGTTTTATGCTTAGCGTGAACTTTTGAAAGCGCCCCCGGCACTAACCCGTCACGGGACATAGCGAACATCACCCTGGTCTGGCCGTACAGCATGACGAGCATGACTGTTGTCATTCCTAAAACGGCGCCGATATCAATAATGCCCGCCACCCAGTTTTGGCCGGCCATTTGCAGAACAAGAGATACAGGGTGATCGACGCCTTCAAATCGTGCAAACGGCACAACGCCGGTCATAATCGCCGATACCGTCACATACAAAACCGTGCAGACCAATAATGAAAAAATAATACCTTTAGGCAAGTCCTTTGCCGGGTTTTTCGTTTCCTCAGCAGCAGATGACACGGCATCAAAACCGATGAAGGAGAAAAAGACGAGCGCTGCTGCGCTGAAAACTCCGCCAAATCCCATCGGCATAAACGGCTGCCAGTTATGCGGCTTGACATACACAGCTGCCACGGCAATAAACAGCAGAACAACCAGAATTTTCAGAATAACCATAATATTATTGACCCGTTTTGATTCCTTAATGCCTAAATAGAGAAGGAATGTAATGGCAAGCACGATGACAAAGGCGGGAAGATTAAAAAACGTAACCGTACCCTTAACAGACCCAGGGGCTGCGGTTAACGCGGCCGGCAGATGGATGCCGAAGCCCGCTAAAAATGATTGAAAATAACCGGACCAGCCGACTGAAACCGCACTGACGGCAAGCATATATTCCAAAATTAAATCCCAGCCGATAATAAAGGCGAGAAGTTCGCCCAATGTGGCATACGTAAATGTGTAAACGGAACCCGAAACCGGTACGCTTGAAGCAAATTCAGCATACGACAGAGCCGCAAATAAACATGCGAGGGCAGCCACGACAAACGAAACAGTCAGCCCGGGCCCCGCCGTCACGGCGCCTGTTCCCGTTAAAACAAATATTCCTGTCCCGATGATGGCTCCTATTCCGAGCAGCGTTAAATCAAAGGCGCCCAATTCCCTTTTCAGCGACTTCTCCCCGCTCGTTGCGGCAAGCAGGTCCTGAATGCTTTTCTTTCTAAATACGCTCCCCTTCATCTTCTTCACTCCCATTATATAAATCTTATAAGTTAGAATATTCAGATAACAATGCTAATAATGACTAAATTCTTATTTTTTGCTGAAAATATCGCTGCCCATCATCCCTTTCTCCTACATCATATTATATCTAAAAATAAAAAAATGAAAACAACTTTTTTGAAAATTCTATATTTTATACATCGTCAGTCAAATTACCATAATAAACCCCTATATCATGATCATAAGGTTGACGGGCTTTTGTCAAACGGAGGGAGATTATGAACTGACAATTATCAATTTCCAAATTATATGTATCTTACCTTTCAAACAATAAAACATCCCGCACTCTGAGAGAATGCGGGATGTTTCTTACAAGTGATAATCAAGTTGAAATAAACCGTCCTCCGTTGACATGGATGGTCTGCCCCGTCATATAAGAGGATTCGTCTGAGGCCAAGAGTACATATGCTCCCGCGTGTTCTGCAGGCTGTCCCGGCCTTCCCATCGGCGTGTCCAAGCCGTGCTTTTCCACCTTTTCTTTTGTAAACGTGGCCGGAATCAGCGCGGTCCAGATCGGGCCCGGCGCCACCGCGTTCACTCTGATTCCCTGATCAGCTAAAGACATTGCCATAGAACGCGTAAAGGAAACGATTCCGCCTTTCGTACAGGAATAATCTATCAATGAAGTATCTCCTTGATAAGCGGTAATAGAGGTTGTGTTAATTATGGCGCTCCCTTTTTGCAAATGCGGCAATACGGCTTTTGTCATATGGAACATTGAAAACATGTTCGTCCGGAACGTCTTCTCCAGCTGCTCTGTCGTGATATCGAGTATTCCGTTTTGCGGGTGCTGTTCAGCCGCGTTGTTCACTAAAATATCAATTTTCCCATAATGATCTATGACTTGCCGGACTGCCTTTTGGCAATGCGACTCATCACCGACGTCTCCCGGAATTAACAGGCACTCAGCCTGCTCTTTTTCTGCCCGCTTCTTCGTTCTCTCGGCATCGGAATGCTCGTCGAGATACAGGATGGCAAGGTTTGCTCCCTCTTTCGCATAAGCGATCGCGGCGGCTGCGCCGATGCCGCTGTCTCCTCCTGTGATAAGAGCGACTTTGCCTTTTAATTTTCCGGAACCTTTATAATCCTGGTCCTCCAATAACGGCTTCGGGTCCATTTTCGACTCAGTGCCCGGCTGGCGGTCCTGTCCCTGCGGTTTTTGTCCTTCCTTTTGTCTGTCCATCGGATTCATTTTCTCACTCTCCTGCAAATGGTGTTAATGAACGATACCACGCCATGTGCGGAGTTAAACAGACAAATATGCCCCTGATTACAGCTGCTGGGCCGCTTTGGGAAATGCACCGGTATATTTTGCAGACGGTCTGAAAATCATGTTGTTTGAGGCCTGTTCAAGCACATGGGCGCACCAGCCGGCCATGCGGCTCGCCGAAAACGTCGGGGTAAACAAAGCATCGTCAAAACGAATCGCCTTCATCACCGCAGCCGCGTAAAATTCTACATTGGTGTACAGTTTGCGGCCCGGCTTATACTTTTCTAATAAGCGGACGGCTTCCTGTTCCACATGCAGCGCCAAATCGAGCGATCTGTCATTGCCAGCCACCTCTTCAGCCTTTATGCGCAGCGCTTCCGCACGCGGGTCTTTTGTTTTATATACTCTGTGGCCGAAGCCCATGAGACGCTCCCCCCGCTCCAGCTTGGCTGTCAAATACGCTTCTGCATTCTCTTTTTCTCCGATATCCTCAAGCATTTTCGTTACACCTGAAGGCGCTCCTCCGTGCAGCGGCCCTTTCATCGTGCCGAGCGCGGAAGTTACCGCAGATACCAAGTCGGATTCAGTGGAGACGGTGACTCTCGCTGAAAAAGTAGACGCATTCATGCCGTGCTCCATCGCCAATATCATATACGTCTCAAGCGCCTTTTTCTGTGCTTCTGCCGGCCGTTTGCCAGTCAGCATGTATAAATAATTTTCTACATGTCCGTATTGAGAGTTCGGCGCTATCGCTTCTTCTCCTTTTAACCGCCTGTTTCTGTAAGCGATGATTGTCGGTGTGACGGCAATCAGCCGGATGGCTTCTTCCGGCCGGGGCGGATACGCAAAAGAATCTGTGCCTAATGCTGAAATGGCAGTCCTCAGCACCGCCATATCGTCCATATGGTTCGGAAGTGTTTCCAGTAAATCGATGATACGCTTCGGCAGCGTGCGTTCTGCCGTCAGCTTCTCCTGAAAGTCCAGTAATTCGCGCGCATCCGGAAGCGTTCCATATAAAATGAGATACGCTGCTTCTTCAAAGCTGGATTGCAGCGCAATATCCTTCGCCTCAAATCCGCGATATATTAAATGCCCCTTTTCTCCGTCAATGTGGCTGATTGCCGTTTCTGCACAAGTAATCCCTTTTAATCCATGATGTATCAATGTGATTCCCCCTCATCCTCTTTCTGTTATTATAGTAGATATAATATTTAAAAAATAATGAATATTTTTAAGGGAATTAATTAAAACTTTTAATCAGAGGAGAGCATTTATGGATTTCAAATGGCTTCACACCTTTGTGACCGCGGCGAAATATGAGAATTTCAGAAAAACGGCGGAAACGCTTTTTTTATCTCAGCCGACCGTCACCGTTCACATTAAGTTATTAGAGAAAGAAATCAGCTGCAAGCTGTTTCAGCGAAGCGGCAGAAAAATACAATTGACAGAGGAAGGAAAGGCATATGTACCGTTTGCCATGAGGCTGCTTGAGGATTATGAAAACAGCATGGCAGAGCTGCACAGGGTGCGTCAAGGCTACTCGCAAACCTTAACGCTCGCTGTGTCGCCGCTTATCGCCGACACCATTCTACCGTCTGTGATGAAGCGTTATACGGCCGCCAATGAAGAAACCGAAATGACCGTAACGATTTACGAATCTGAGGAAATCGCAGCTCAAATCAAGACAGGCTCAGCCGATATCGGCTTGAGCTGTTTAAAGGTGCAATCGGCCTCCCTCACATGCCGTTCTCTGTATCATGACCCCGTTGTGCTTGTCGCGCCCCCTGAGCAAAAACGTAAAACCGGGAAGGAGGCTGATGTCAAAGATCTGCTCGGACACTACCTGCTGCTCACCCATAACCACCCCGATTACTGGGATGATTTGCTCCGCCAGGTCAGAATACAGTTCCCCTTTGTCAGGACGATGAAGGTTACGCAGACGCACATTACAAAGCGATTTATCAAAGAAGGGCTGGGCGTCTCGTTCCTGCCGCTGTCAACAGTAAAAGCTGAACTCGCGGCAGGCAGGATGATTGAAATCCCATGTAACTTTGCCCAGATGCCGAGAGCCGGAGCATACGCCATCGCCCTGCATGAAAATGAGAAAAAGAAAACCTTTTTAGACTTTTTATCGCATTTTCACTTTTAAGAGAAACCAATAAGGGCGTACGCCGTCTAATAAAAAAACCCGTTCTGATGAACGGGTTTTCATAGCTGTTAGAATCTTTTCGCGCCCAAGTAGCGAGGCTTCCAATAGCTGTTATTGAGATCGCTTGTCGCAACGCCGTCAGAACCGGCATGGATGAACTTGTTGTTTCCAATGTAGACACCCATGTGAGACGGGCCTGCCTGATATGTTGTAAAGAAGACGAAGTCACCTGGTGACGGGCTTGAAACGCTTTTCATTGAGCTCCAGTATCCTGCAGTGCTTGTTCTTCCGACACTCGTCTGTTTGTTGAGCAAGTACCAGATAAATCCGCTGCAGTCAAAGCCGGACGGCGTTGTTCCGCCCCATACATACGGCGTTCCCATCAATGATTTCGCATCAGAAATCAGCTTGTTGACATTTAGCTTCGTTTGAGCCGTATTGCCGTTTGATGAAGAAGACGGTTTAGATGGTTTAGACGGTGAAACCGTTGACGAACCGGAGCTTGACCCTTTTACTTTAAGAACCTGTCCGATGCGGATAAGGTCTGTTTTTAAACCGTTTAAGCTTTTTAATTGATTTACAGTCATGCTGTATTTATTCGAAATTTTCCAAAGACTGTCGCCTTTCACTACTTTATATGTAGATGATGATGAACTGCTGCTTGAACTTGAGCCGGATGAAGAAGATTTACCGTTAATTGATAACGTTTGTCCTATGTAAATAATATCCGATTTTAGTTTGTTTTCTGATTTAATGGTATTAATTGACGTTCCGTATTGATGTGAAAGTCCCCATAATGTATCGCCTTTTTTTACCTTAATGCTTTGTGCAGACGCCGCTCCCGCAAACAAAGTAGACCCCAGAACCACTGCTGTTGTTGCTGTAACAAGTTGCTTTTTCATGTTTTCCTCCCCAAATTCATCTATCTATTTTATAATCTCTTTTTTCAAGTTTTTATCTGTTTTCTATTATAAGGGTCAATTTCCACTAGAAATAGACTTGACTTCACGTGACAAATTTCTTACTAATTCGTTTATAAAAAAAGTTTTTAAGGGTATTAAATATTTCAATTTGATTTCAAACGTGACGAAATACGAGCTGTTTTGTCATGTTTTTTTCCTGCGGTCTATTTTTTTTGGAAAAAAGAAGAACTCCCATTAACAGATTCATCCTTGTAAAAAAATCCCGCCATTTTTTCATAAAAGATGAATGGTTTCCGCTGTTGCATGAAAAAATAACAGCACACCGGGATTTACATTTCTAACAAATGTTTCACTTGAAATTTACAGCATCGACGGCCGCCCTTTACAAACATCCCCTACCATAAAACATGCAGAACATGATTAAAGGAGGACAAGTGAGAATGAGTCTATTTAAACAGGTTAAATCAAAGCTTTTGCCGGCGGCAGCCGTGTCTGTGCTGACAGCGGGTCTGATTGCGGGAGCGGGGTTTCAGCATTCAGAGCAGGCAGCTGCTAAAAAACAAAAAGACACAAACGAAATCAGAAACGTCATCTTCATGATCGGCGACGGGATGGGCGCACCATATATGAACGCCTACCGTTCGGTCATCAACAAAGGCAAACCGGCGGACGGTATGAAGCTGACGGCATTCGACCCAAATCTCACCGGCATGATGATGACTTATCCTGACGATCCTGATTCCAACATCACCGATTCTGCGGCAGCCGGAACGGCAATGGCCACAGGCGTGAAAACCTACAACGCTGCCATCGGCATGAATAAAAAAGGACAGCGCGTCAAATCAGTCCTTGAGGAAGCGAAACAGCGGGGCAAATCCACAGGTCTTGTGGCAACGTCAGAAATTGCCCACGCCACTCCGGCTGCATTCGGAGCCCATAACAAATCAAGAAAAAACATGAATGAAATCGCAAGCAGTTATATTGATGATCGAATCAACGGAAAACCGAAAGTGGATGTATTGCTCGGCGGCGGAAAAACAAATTTCATCCGGAAAGACCGCAATGTGACAAAAGACTTCAAAAAAGCGGGTTTCAGCTATGTCACCTCAAAACAAGAGCTGAAAAAAGACCGCAATAAGAAGATTCTCGGCCTGTTTGCCGACGGCGGACTCGACAAAGCTTTAGACCGCACGAGCGAGACGCCTTCATTAGAAGATATGACAAATTCAGCTATCGACAGGCTGAACACGAACAAAAAAGGATTTTTCTTAATGGTGGAAGGCAGCCAGATTGACTGGGCCGGACATGACAATGATGTTGTCGGAGCGATGAGCGAAATGAAGGATTTCGAAAAAGCATATAAAGCAGCTATCGCGTTTGCCAAAAAAGACAAGCACACCCTTGTCATCGCAACGGCAGACCACACGACAGGCGGATTTACCGTTGGAGCGAACGGCGAGAAAAATTGGCATGTTGAACCGATTTTGGCTGCGAAAAAGACACCGGCATTTATGGCTGATCAAATCAAAGCCGGAAAATCGGTCTCTTCCGTGCTCACTAAGTATACCAAGCTGAAATGGTCAAAGGATGAAATCAAGCAGATCGAAACGGCGGCGAAGCAGGACCCTGATAAAGGCGCCTACAAAGCGATCATTAAGCTCTTTAATACGAAAACCAACAGCGGCTGGACAAGCGGCGACCATACCGGGGAAGAAGTGCCCGTTTACGCATACGGCCCCGGAAAAGAAGCATTTACCGGCCTTCTGAACAACACGGATCAGGCGAAAAACATATTTAACATCTTAAAAAACGGCAAATAAAAAAAAGGATGCGGGTTTCCCTGCATCCTTTCTTCTTTACATATATCTGCGGTGCACTCCTTTTCCGTCATAAGAGAACATGACTTCCTTTTCCTCAAGAACGGATTCAATGTGCACGCTTCTTCCCCACAGCTGATACAGGTACGGCAGCACCTTCTCCAAATACTTCAGATCCAGCTCAATTCCTTCGTACCAATGCTTAATATAGAGCTCATTATTTTTCAAGTAGTCGCCGTCATTGACGGTCAAGTACGGAAATCCTCCGTTCACCCGCATATTGACGAGCTGGTCGCGCACAGCCTTCCACTCTTTGTCGATAATCTTATAGTCCCGGCCCTGTTTTTGGAATAAATAAAGGTCCTCGCGTAGCACGAGGTCTTTGGTCAAGTAATTACGGATGAACGAAATATCAGATTCGATTTCCCTGACTTCAAACATTTTCTCGCGTCCGGACCCGGGCTTTACCCCCACTTTTTTCATTTCTTCTGTCGGTTTGTTATACCGCTCCTCAATATCTTCAAAAATTTTAAGTCCTAAATAATACGGATTAATTCCCGTTTTCGACGGCTGAACGACGCCGGCATTCAGCTTCGCAAATTCGATTGCTTCATCTGACGTCAATTCAAGCTCCCGGATGATCCGCTGATGCCAATATGAGGCCCAGCCCTCGTTCATGATTTTCGTTTCCAGCTGCGGCCAGAAATACAGCATTTCTTCTCTCATCATTGTTAAAATATCACGCTGCCACGGTTCAAGTTCCCGCGAATGCTTTTCGATAAAAAGCAGAATATCCTTTTCCGGGCGGGGCGGAAACGCCTTTTTCCCTTTTTTCTTTTTTATTTGCTTCGGCTTATCCATATCCCATAAATCATCGTACGGCGAGGAAACGGCGTCCTCCTCGTCATCCTCATCATCATCGACGCTCCACAACAGCTTCGGCCTGACTAAGGACGGATCGATATGCTCCTGAATCGCCAGGATGGCGTCTAAAAAGGATTCCACCTCTTTTATCCCGTGAATTCTTTCATAATGTTTAATCCGTTCAGCCGTCGCCGCCATGCTTTCGACCATGTCCTGCTTCGTATTTTGAAAGCGGCAGTTATTTTTGAAAAAATCACAATGAGCCAGAACGTGGGCGACAATTAATTTATTTTGGATCAGCGAATTGCTGTCCAGCAAAAAAGCGTAGCAAGGGTCCGAATTAATGACCAGCTCATAAATTTTACTCAAACCGAGATCATAGTGAAGCTTCATCTTGTGAAATTGTTTGCCGAAGCTCCAATGGCTGAATCTCGTCGGCATGCCGTACGCACCGAATGTATAAATAATCTCAGCCGGACAAATTTCATATCTCATCGGGTAGAAATCAAGGCCGAATCCCTTTGCAATCTCGGTTATTTCCTCAATTGCCCGCTGTAAACCCTTTTTCTCCTCCGCGTTCAACCGAATCCCCCCTACTTGGACTTATTTATAATGTATGACCCCGCCTGTCAAAAGATGAAATAATAGACCGGTTTCCATCTGAAATTCTTTCGGCACATCCGCCCCGTTTGCTTTATATGTGAGTGGGTAAAACACACACCATACCACATAAAGTAAAGGAGAGATTCTATTGAATACAGCAGACATGCTTACTTCGTATCTCAGTAAATTGCCGAATTTAATCATTGCGCTTCTCGTCCTGCTGATCGGCTGGGGCATTGCCAAAATCATTGAAAAAGCCGTGTACAAGGGGCTGCAAAAAACAAAAATCGATGACAAGCTGTTTGCGGAAAAAAAACCTTCCCGCTATTCATCCGAAAAAGTGATCAGCAAGGTCATTTATTTTATCGCATTGATTATCGTTTTTATTCTGTTCTTTAATATTCTGCACCTGACAATAGTGGCTTCTCCGTTTGTCAGCATGCTCTCAGCCATAACGGCGGCTGTGCCGAGCGTTTTAAAAGCTGGTTTGATTCTCTTATTGGGATGGGCGGCTGCTTCGCTTTTCAGCTATTTCGTCAAAAAAGCGGGCATGAAGCTTGCCAACAACGGCCGGCTCAGAAAATGGAACATAGTTTCAGAAGAAAAAAGTGTCAGCCAATCGGTTATGGCTGCCTCCCGAATCGTTTTCTATCTCGTATTGCTCGTCTTTTTGCCAGGTGTCTTATCCGCTCTGCAAATCAGCGGGATATCAGAACCGTTTACAAGCATGATTCAAAACGTACTGTCTTTCTTGCCTAAATTATTTGCCGCGGCCCTGATTGTATTAATCGGCTGGCTGGTTGCCCGGCTTGTCCGTGATATCATCACAAATTTCCTTGCAAGCATCGGAACTGAAAGACTTGCCGCGCGAATGGGCCTTGCCATTTACCTAAAGGATACAAGCCTTTCAGCAATCATCGGAACCATCGCATACGTGCTGATTTTAATCCCGGCTGTCATTTCAGCGCTTGACCGGCTCGATGTCGCCGGAATTTCTGAACCGGCCGTTGCCATGCTGAATACGGTCTTTACAATGCTTCCGAATATCATCATCGGCATTGTTCTTATCCTCGCCGGCATCTGGATCGGAAAATGGGTGAACAGTATCGTAACAGGGCTCTTGCACCGCGCCGGCTTTAACTCTCTTCTCGGGAAAATGGGACTTGAAGCGGCGGACTCGGCGAAGCTCTCGCTTTCTCAGGCTGTCGGGGTGATCGCGCAGATTATCATTATCCTTCTCTTTACCGCGGAGGCTTTGCAAATCGTTCATCTGGAATTTCTCGTCGTCATCGCAACAGGCATTATCGCTTACCTGCCTAATGTCCTTGCAGCGGTATTTATCGTCGGGATCGGGCTTTTGGCCGGACAGCTTGTTAAAAGGCTGCTTGCAAGCATTATAAAAGGCAGAGAGTTTAATTTTCTGGCGCCGCTTGCGAAATATACCATTATAACGCTTTCCTTCTTTATGGCGCTTGATCAGCTCGGGGTCGCCGACACGATTGTGAATTCGGCGTTTATTCTCATCCTGGGCGGTTTCGCTCTTGCGTTCGGACTTTCATTCGGACTTGGAGGAAAAGAGTTCGCTTCCCGTTATTTAGCAAAATTGAACCGCAAAATTGAAAAACATCAATCAGATCATCATCAAAAACCGCCAATGTCTTAACCAAAAAACGTGTGCTCACGGGCGCACGTTTTTTTATGGGAGCCGGAATTCCTTTTTTTTCATTTTAGATTCATATATGATAAAATGTAACAGAAGCAAAATCTCTTATTTCGAGGTCATTCTATGAAATTAACAAATTACACCGATTATTCTTTAAGAGTTTTGATTTTTTTGGCTTCCAGACATTCCGAAGAGCTTTCAAACATAAAACAAATTGCTGAAACATACTCAATTTCCAAAAATCATCTTATGAAAGTGATTTATCGTCTCGGCCAGCTCGGTTACGTGGAAACCATCCGCGGCCGGGGAGGCGGAATTCGATTAGGAATGGCGCCGGAAGACATAAACATTGGAGAGGTCGTCAGAAAAACAGAAGACGACTTTAACATCGTAGAATGCTTTGATTCCCAAAAAAATCTCTGTATCATATCTCCCGCCTGCAACTTGAAGAATTTGCTGAATGAAGCCCTCTCATCTTATCTTGCCGTTTTAGATAAATATACATTAAGAGACCTGGTTAAAAATAAAGAGGAGATTATGAGACTGCTAAGAAGCTGAAGGAATGCCCGCATTCCTTCTTTTTTTTTATGCCTTACGTAAGAAAAAAGGCCTAATTCTCTCAAATCGATAAACGATCAGCAGACACGAGCCGATATTAAGGTTATCATTACTGTTGTCTTCACCTTGCGGAGCAGATATCGGGTGACGGAGACAGGAAAATCATCGCAGGAAAAGGGAGATTTACTATGAAAAAAAAATTGGCAGTCGGTTTGACTGCATCTGCGATTGTCGGGTCTGCATTAACTGTAACACCGGCAGAAGCACAGACCATTAAAGTAAAAAGCGGAGATTCTTTATGGAAGCTTGCCCAAAACTACAACACAAGCGTGGATGCGATTACATCAGCCAATCATCTGAAATCCACCGTTCTTTCCATCGGGCAGACACTCACCGTTCCAAACGGCAAATCCGGTACGGGCAGCTCTTCTTCGTCTTCTAAAACAACCAGTACGACTAAGAGCGTTTATACGGTAAAAAGCGGAGATTCGCTGTGGCTGATTGCAAACGATTTTAAAATGTCCGTGCAGGAGCTGAAAAAACTGAACGGGCTGACAAGCGATTTAATTCGCGCCGGTCAAAAATTACAAGTGTCCGGAAAGGTTTCCTCAAGTACAGAGCAGACGAAAAACAATTCCGGCAGCAGTTCGAATAATAACAGCTCAAAAAACTCATCGTCTTCAGGAACGTACAAAGTAAAACTCGGCGATTCACTTTGGAAAATCGCAAACAGCGTCAATATGACCATTGCAGAATTAAAGGTATTAAACAATTTAAAAACAGATACTATCTACGTAAATCAGGTCTTAAAAACGAAAGGAACGGCTTCGTCAGGAAATAAGCCGTCCAACAACAACAATTCAAATAATAACCAGACGCAAACGTCAACCTATACGGTAAAAAGCGGGGACTCACTCTGGAAGATCGCAAACGCATACAACATGACGGTTCAGCAAATCAGAACCAACAATCATTTAACATCGGACGTGCTTCAAGTCGGACAAGTGCTTAAGCTGGCAAAGACATCCTCTTCCGGTTCTTCGTCAACTCCGAGCAATTCCGAAGACACAGGGAAAACGACTACATACACGGTGAAAAGCGGGGATTCTTTATGGGTGATCGCCCAAAAATTCAATGTGACCGCCCAGCAGATCCGTGAGAAAAACAATTTGAAAACAGATGTGCTTCAAGTCGGACAAAAGCTGACGATTACCGGCCAGTCAACATCTTCAACACCAAACAATCCCGGCGGCACCGGCTCAACGAGCGCTAAAATCAACACGATGATCAGTGCCGCGAAAGCACAATTGGGCGTGCCGTATGTTTGGGGCGGAACGACACCGAGAGGCTTTGACTGCAGCGGGTTCATTTATTACGTTCTGAATAAAGTCACTTCCGTATCCAGACTGTCAGCCGCGGGCTATTGGAATACGATGTCATCTGTCAGCCAGCCGGCCGTCGGGGACTTTGTCTTCTATTCCACTTACAAAGCAGGCCCGTCTCATGTCGGAATTTATCTCGGAAACGGACAGTTTATTAATGCCAATGATTCGGGAGTCGTTATTTCCAACATGGACAATTCATATTGGAAACAGCGCTACCTTGGCGCAAAACGTTTCTTCTGATATTTATAAAGCTGTACGGCCATATAAGGCCGTGCAGCTTTTTTTACAGACGAAATATATTTATGCTGATGACGTGTCTTGTCACCGGGTGAAAATACACTTCGGCCCGGGAGGAAAATGTTTCAGCCTTCGTTTTTACCGTTACCCGAAATACGTCTTTTGTCTGTTCCCGATTCACCTTTGTACGCCCCATATAGGAATAATCCGAAAGCTTCGCGCCTTTATATTCACGCTTAAGCTGATTCCAGGCGAGATGCTCCCACTTTTCCACTGAATCATTGAGGTGCTCCGTATGTCCTTTTTCAGCGATTGAAACGATTAAAATGCCGCAAAACAGAAGGGCAAGCGCAAATGGAAGGGATTTCATCTGTATGTTCTCCTGATTCATTATTTGTTTTCTTAGCGTTTCCAAAAGCGCAAAAAGCATGCACATTTTATTTTATGTCTCCCTCATATTGCTATGCCGCTGTTCATGCGGTCACCAACTTTTCCCCGGCGCATCCCGGCCTGATCGGCATAAACTAATCACGAACTTCTCACCGGAAAGGAGAAGCGAAAAGATGGATCATGCTGATTATAATAAAGCTCTGTATTACACACATCGATCCCAATGGGATAACTTATTAATTCTGATGGTGCGCACAAAAGATGATTTATTATCAAAACGAATCGAGCACTTTCTGCATGCGTATCATTTTGAACTCGATAACGCGGTGCTCGAAAAAGAACTGTATTCACTCCTCGGCTATATTGACCATGCGGCAGAATTGGCGTATGAAGATCAATTAGCCCTCCTGACATAAAAAAAATCCCGGCTTTACACGCCGGGATTTATTGCTTTTGCGAACATTTGTAATTCTTCCATCATTTCTTTAATACTGACCGCCATATCCTCTGTAACGGTTTGATGTTCAAGATCAATATGTACAGGATCTAAAATGAGCTGCTTCGGAATCACATTTGCATACACGCCCCGCATAACCGTGCGCATATTTGTCAATGCGTTCATTCCGCCTTTTCCGCCGCCGGCTGCTGCAAGTATCGCAACGGGTTTATATTTCAATTGTTCACTGCTTAGGAAATCAATCGCGTTTTTTAAAGCTCCGCTCATGCCGCTATGGTATTCAGGAGATAATAAAACCACAGCAGACGACTCTTTTACGCGCTGTCTGAGCTCCTTAACCGATTGCAGTTCGGCCTGTTTTTCTTCGCCATTATAAAGCGGCAGTCCGTTTTCGCTCAGATCGATAAAATCCGTATGGAAACGGTCTCTGATATACGAAGCCGCGATTCTTGTCCTGCCTTGTTTTCTCGGAGTGCCGCTTATCACTAAAATACTCATTTTTCCATCTCTCCATATAAGTTATTTTTCACAGCAAACAAAGCAGCCTGCGTCCTGTCTGACAGATCCAGTTTTGAAAGTAAGTTGGACACATGAGTTTTGACTGTTTTTTCAGAAATAAACAGGGATGAAGCAATTTCCTTGTTGCTTTTTCCGCCCGCTATTTCCTTCAGAACGTCTTTTTCCCGGCGCGTCAGCTGATAATATTTTTCTTTATCCTGATCATCCTGCCTCATATGTGTCAGCACGTGGGGCATAATATCCGCCGAAAGCTGATAACGGCCGGAATACACTTGGCGAAGCGTTCTCACTAAATCATCGGGCTGCGCGTCTTTCAGCTGATACGCCTTGGCGCCTGCTTTAAGAGCCGGAATGACATGCTGCTGGTCAGAATAGCTTGTCAGCACAACAATGCTGATGTCCGGAAACCGTTCTGAAGCGATCCTCGCCGCTTCAATGCCGTCCATATCCGGCATTGATAAATCCATTAAGATAATGTCCGGCTTTGTTTCTTGAGCAGCTTGAAGAGCTTCGGCTCCGGTAGACGCCTCGCCGACAACTTCAATATCCTCTTGTGTGGCAAAGAAAAAACGAAGTCCCTTGCGGACAACGTGATGATCATCGGCTATCACAATTTTCATCGTTTCGCCCTCCTTTTGCCGTCAAGCGGAAGTTTGACGGAGACAATGGTGCCCGCGCCAAGCTCAGACAGCAGCGTAAAACGGCCGCCGCATGCTTCAGCGCGCGCTTTCATCCCGGCAATGCCGAGTGACGGCAGCCCGGCATGCGAATCAATGCTGAAGCCTGTGCCTTGATCTGCAATTTTAAGCTCTGCGTATTCCGCTTCCTCCGCCACAGAAATAGAAACCCATTCCGTTCCTGCATGCTTTTTACAATTATTCAGCGCCTCTTGGGCAATTCTCCACAGCGCATGTTCCTGTTCATCGGTAATCGGCGGGACATCGGCCCTTTCACAGTGTGCTTGTAAGCCGATGAGAACGGCATAGCTTTTGATTGACTCACTGAGCCCTTTTGAAAGACTTTCAGGCCGCAGCTGCCAGATCAGCGCCCTCATTTCCGCTAATGCGTCCTGAGACAGCTCTTGGATGAAAGCGATCATCTGCCGTAGCCGTTCGTCATCCGTCAACGTTTTGGCCGCTTTTGCCGTTAAGCTGACGGAAAACAGCATCTGATTGACGGAATCATGCAGCTCTTGCGCAAGGCGGCTGCGTTCCATCAAAAGCGCATGCTGCTGTTCAAATTCAGCGAGTTTCATCCGCTGGATCGCCGTCCCGATTTGAAAAGCGACAGCCTCAAGGAGATGAAGCTCCTCCTCATTAAAAAACGTCTTCCCGCCGGACGCGACATTTAATAAACCGAATCTCCGGTCGCCGTCTTCAAGCGGGACGGTCGCGTGATGGGTAATGCCCTCCGTGTCATATGAATTCGCCTGTTTCGCTAATTCAATCCGTTTACAATTCATAATGTTTGCCGCTTTTGTTAATCCCCCGTTGCTGAATTTAGTGAGACAATAGCAGTCCCCGCTGCACATCAGCACGTTTTCCCGCTGGCTGAGGGCGGGCGGCAAATAAGCGGATGCAGCCAGTGTATAGGGTCCATCCGCCTCAATGAGAAAAATCCAGCCTGATTGAAGGCCGGTCAGGCTGAGCAGTTCACGCAGCACTTCATTAAGTGTTTCTTTCAGGTCATGACCTTGATTTAAAGTTTCCGCGATCGCTTTTAATGTTTTTAATTTCTCCACCGATGTTTTGCTCAAACTCTCTCACTCCGGCCCATAAGAATTATCTACATTATAACAGTTATTTTCAAAATATTCCCTCGTTTGCAGGATGATTTTTTCTCAGCCTTTTGGATGAGACGCAACAAAAAATCCGCCGGCTGAGATTCCGGCGGATTGTGCTTTACTTTGTTTGTTCCGCGATGCTTTCTACCGTTTTCATGACGGCTTCAGATAACGCTATCAGACGCTGTTCGCTGTCTTGTAAAGATGTTCCTTTCACGGCAAAATAAAATTTAACTTTAGGCTCTGTTCCTGATGGACGAAGACAGAACCAAGAGCCGTCTTCAAGGAAATATTTCAGGACGTTTGATTTCGGCAGGTCAATGTCCTCTTCTTTTTGTTCAGCAAATACAGTTCGTTTTCCGACGGAATAATCCTCGGCTTGCGTGATCTGTTTTCCTGCCATTTGTTCCGGCGGGTCATTTCTGAAAGACGTTAAGATAGCGGCAATCTGTTCGGCGCCCTGCTTTCCTTTTAACGTCAGAGATTTCAGGCCTTCTCGGTAATATCCGTACTCCTCAAAGATTGCCTGCAGCGCGTCATAAAGCGACATTCCCTGTTTTTTATAGAAGGCGCACACTTCAACTGCCATCAGAGCGGCCTGAATCGCATCTTTGTCACGCGCAAAATCGCCGATTAAGTAGCCATAGCTTTCTTCATACCCGAATTGAAACGTGTACTGGCCGGACTTTTCATATTCTTTGATTTTTTCGCCGATAAATTTAAAGCCGGTTAATGTATCAATTGTGTCCAGTCCGAAAGAAGATGCGACTGCGCGGCCGAGTTCGCTGGTCACAATCGTTTTAAGAACAACGCCGTTATCAGGAAGCGTTCCTTTCTTTTTCTTCTCGGAAAGAAGGTAATGCATGAAAAGCGCACCTGTCTGGTTGCCTGTCAGGACCGTGTACTTGCCTTCATTGTTTTTCACGGCAATACCGAGGCGGTCGGCATCCGGATCTGTTGCGACCAGAATGTCAGCGTTCTGCTCTTCACCAAGCTTGATTGCATATTCAAATGCCGCGTGCTCCTCCGGGTTAGGCGATGGGACGGTTGAGAAATTCGGATCAGGAAGCTCTTGTTCTTTTACGACGGTGACGCGTTTGTAACCGAGTGCTTCGAGTCCGCGGCGAACCGGTTTATTCGCCGTACCGTGCAGCGGGGTGAAAACCACGCTTACGTCCACTTCATCGGCAAGCTCGGGATGAACGGAAATAGAAGTCAGTTTTTCCGTGTAAGCCTTATCAATCTCTTCACCGATCATGGTAATTAAGCCTTTTTCCTTCAGCGCCTGTTCGTTCTCAACGTGAATGGCCAATTCGTTTTCGATGGCATTCACCTCACTGATAACGATGTCCGCTTCGCTCGGCGGCAGCTGCCCGCCGTCGTCACCGTATACTTTATAGCCGTTATATTCAGGCGGATTATGGCTGGCTGTCACGACAATACCCGCAAAGGCGTTCAGCTTTCTGACTGCAAAAGACAGCTCAGGCGTCGGGCGGAGCTCATCAAAAACGTACGTTTGAATGCCTTGGGAGGCCAGTGTTTTCGCCGCTTCCATCGCAAATTCAGGCGATTTATGGCGGGAATCATAAGCGATTGCGACGCCTCTTTTTTTCGCTTCCTCTCCCTGCTTTACGATATACGCAGCAAGTCCGGCGGAAGCTTTGCGGACCGTATAGATATTCATCCGGTTCGTTCCCGGGCCGATTTCTCCGCGCATGCCTCCCGTTCCGAACTCAAGGTTTTTGTAGAAAAAGTCTTCCAGCATCTGCTCGTTTCCTTCTGCATCTGCTAATAATTTTTTCAATTCAGAATCTAAATGTTCGCTCTGTTTCCAGCGTTCGTAGCTCTTACTCCAACTCATGTTCGTCCTCCTATAATTTCAGCTTATGACCATATTTTAATATGAAGCGGCTGTCCGTGTCACTTGAAAACATTGTATCGCTGTTCTATGTAAAAGAAGGGCTTATGCCTTTTCGGCACAGCCCTCTGATAATTATTGTTCGAGCGGTACAACTGCATCATGCAGCAGCGTGTTTAACTGCTCTGTGTGTTTCGCTTTCGTTTTTTCATCCCATTGGAAACGGTCGCTCATGTAATCAATCACAGCCGTTTTATGTGCTTCAACCCATTGAATATCGAAGTAAAGTCTGCCCGTTCTGCGGACGAAGAAATCAGCAGGTGTTGCGGCCATCTCTTCTTCAATGCTGTATGCAGCCTCTGCCAAAATGTGAACCGGCATCTGGCGTTTTACTGCTTCGTCAGTCAGGCCTTCAATCCGGCTGAATACATTTTCTACGTTAGAACCGTATCTGATGGCTAACTGCTTCGCATTTTGTTCTGATAAACCGATCTTCACGCCTTCTTTTGTCTTCGCTTCCACAAATGACTCGAAGTTTTTGGAGCCGCCGACATGCCCTCCGGAAATCGGCATCGTCTTCGTTTTACAAGCGCCGAAGTCCTGGCCGCCCTCTTCTTTTAAACGCTCACTGACAAGGTTGACAATGTGCTCAGCCATTTTTCTGTATCCCGTCAGTTTTCCTCCGGCGATCGTGATCAAACCTGATTGAGATGTCCAGATCTCGTCTTTACGTGAAATCTCTGAAGGATCTTTTCCTTCCTCGTGAATCAGCGGTCGAAGCCCCGCCCAGCTTGATTCAATATCATCCGCTGTAATATTCAGCTCAGGGAACATATAATTGATTGAGTTTACGACATAGTCGCGATCCTGCACCGTCATGCGCGGATGCTCAAGCGCTTGCTTGTAAACCGTATCTGTCGTACCCACGTATGTTTTTCCTTCGCGCGGAATGGCAAATACCATCCGGCCGTCAGGCGTATCAAAGTACACCGCCTGTTTAAGCGGGAATACGGATTGGTCGAATACAAGATGGACGCCTTTTGTATGCTGGAGATGCTTTCCGTTTTTGCTGTGGTCTTTTTCTCTCAGCTGGTCGACCCACGGACCTGTCGCATTGACGACTTTTTTAGCGTAAATGTTATATTCCTTGCCGGTCAGCATATCTTCAATTAAAACACCGACAACTTTCCCTTTTTCGTACAGAAGCTCTTTCACTTTAGAATAGTTGACCGGCTCTGCTCCGAATTTTACGGCTTCTTTCATAACTTCAATTGTCAGTCTCGCATCGTCTGTCCGGTACTCAACGTAGTAACCGCCGCCTTTTAAGCCGTCTTTTTTAACGAGCGGCTCTTTTTGGAGCGTTTCTTTTGCAGACAGCATGCTTCTGCGTTCTGATTTTTTTACGCCGGCCAGAAAGTCATATACTCTTAAGCCGATGGACGTTGAGAATGAACCGAAAGTGCCGCCTTTATGGAACGGAAGCAGCATCCATTCCGGAGTCGTGACGTGCGGGCCGTTTTCGTATACGATTGCCCGTTCCTTACCGACTTCTGCGACCATTTTCACTTCAAATTGTTTCAAATACCGTAATCCGCCATGGACAAGCTTTGTGGATCGGCTTGATGTGCCGGCCGCAAAGTCCTGCATTTCGCTCAGTGCGACTTTCATTCCTCTTGAAGCGGCGTCAAGCGCAGTACCTGCACCTGTAATCCCTCCGCCTATAATAAACAGATCATATGTTTTTTTTGTCATGTCTTCCAGCATATTATCCCGTTCAAGACTTGAAAATTGATGATTCATCATTACGTTTCCTCCTTGTTGTCACGGTATAGGAAAAAGAGACCACAACAGCCAAAGCGCATGTCATCACTTTGGTGCTGTGGTCTCTCCTCATCTCAGGACCGTTCCTATTAACTTGTTTTCAGTATACCACACTTACGCCTTATTTAAAAGCCATTGCTGCTTTTACAGCTTTTTTCCAGCCATTATACAATTCTTCGCGTTTGTCTTCTTCCATTTCCGGCTCAAATCGCTTATCCAAATTCCATTGATCAGCGATTTCAGAGCTGTCCTTCCAATAGCCGACCGCGATTCCGGCTAAGTACGCCGCACCCAGCGCCGTCGTCTCATTTATTTCAGGACGTTCGACGGGAACATTCAGCAGGTCGCCTTGGAACTGCATAAGAAAATTGTTTTTTACTGCTCCGCCGTCCACGCGCAATGTTTTTAAAGAGATGCCGGAATCAGCCTCCATTGCGTCAAGAACGTCTTTTGCCTGATAAGCAAGAGATTCCAGCGTAGCGCGGATGAAGTGTTCCTTCGTCGTTCCGCGTGTCAGGCCGAATACAGAGCCGCGCACGTCACTGTCCCAATAAGGTGTGCCTAAGCCGACAAAAGCAGGGACGACATAGACGCCGTCAGTTGAATCCACACGCTCTGCGTATGTCTCGCTTTGCGCGGAATCCTGGAACAGCCGCATCCCGTCTCTGAGCCATTGGATGGCAGATCCTGCGACAAAAATGCTTCCTTCAAGCGCATACTCCACTTTGCCGTCAATCCCCCAGGCAATTGTCGTCAGCAGGCCGTGCTCTGATGTAATCGCTTTTTCTCCGGTATTCATGAGCATAAAGCAGCCTGTGCCATATGTGTTTTTCCCCATGCCTTCTTCAAAGCACGCCTGGCCGAACAATGCTGATTGCTGGTCTCCGGCAGCTCCCGCTATCGGAATGTTTTTACCGAAGAAGTGGTAATCAACCGTTTTCGCGTACACATGTGAAGACGGCTTCACTTCCGGCAGCATTGATTTCGGCACGCCTAAAATATCAAGCAGCTCATCATCCCATTTTAAATCATGAATGTTAAACATCAGCGTTCTTGACGCATTGGAATAATCCGTTACGTGCGCCGCGCCGCCTGACATTTTCCAGATGAGCCACGAGTCAATCGTTCCGAACAGAAGGTTTCCATTTTCCGCTTTTTCCCGCGCGCCTTCAACATTGTCAAGAATCCATTTCACTTTCGTTCCTGAGAAATACGGATCGATCAGAAGACCCGTTTTTTCTCTGAATGTGTCATTATACCCTTTTTCACGCAGCTCTTCACAAATGCCGGCAGTTTGCCTTGATTGCCACACGATGGCATTGTAAACAGGTTTTCCGGTATCTTTATCCCATACGACCGTTGTTTCCCTTTGGTTTGTGATGCCGATTCCGGCAATTTGATCAGCGCTGATTCCGGATTCAGAAATGACTGTAGCGATAACAGCCAGCACCGATCCCCAGATTTCATTCGCACTGTGCTCCACCCAGCCGGGCTGCGGGAAGAACTGCGTGAATTCCTTTTGAGCGGAATGCACGATCTTGCCTTCTTTATTAAAAAGAATCGCTCTTGAACTTGTTGTGCCTTGATCTAATGATAAAATATAGGTTTCCATGATGCCGCTCTCCTTTTTAAATATATTTAGAATTTGATAAGGTTTTCGGTGATTGAGATCTCTTCGTATATACATAAAGTATTAACAGTACCACAACCAATATAACGCTTACAAACCAGAAGCCAGGTGTCACATTTCCTTTAAACGCAGCATTGTAAAATACACCGCCGAATGCTCCGCCAAGTATCGGACCGATAACGGGAATCCATGCGTATTTCCAATTAGACGGTCCTTTTTTCGGAATCGGCAGAAATGCGTGGGCGATTCTCGGCCCTAAATCCCGTGCAGGGTTGATCGCATATCCTGTCGTTCCTCCAAGAGAAATTCCGATGGCAACGATGAGGAAACCGACAATAAGCGGGTTCAGCCCTTTTGTAAATTCATTCGCCCCGATTGCCAAAATGCCGAGCACAAGCACAAACGTACCAATGATTTCACTTACCATATTCCCAAATGTATGCGGAATACTCGGCCCGGTTGAGAAAACGCCGAGTTTAGCAGCAGGATCGTCGGTCACCTTCCAATGCGGCAGATAGTGAAGGTACACAAGAACCGCACCGATGATTGCTCCGATCATTTGTCCCGCGATATAAACAGGAACCTCTTTCCAAGGAAAACTGCCTTCAAGCGCAAGGCCTATCGTTAAAGCCGGATTAAGATGAGCACCGCTGATTCCTCCGACAGCATACGCCGCCATGGCAACACCCAATCCCCATCCAAATACAATAACAATCCATCCGGATTGGTATGAAAGCGATTTCTTTAAATTGACTCCCGCACAAACACCGCCGCCAAAAATAATAAGCAGCATTGTACCGATTACTTCTCCCCAAAATGCTGTCATCATAATTCCTCCTAAAATGACATAATAGCAGGTTTGACAGAGTTATAGAGAATAAAAAGCCCACAACAAACCTCTTTACGCTTGATTGCTTTCGTAAAGTGCTGTTGTGGGTCTCCGGGTCTCCATCACAATAGTATTAACCTAGGTCTATTGTAACAACGGGTGAAAGCGGTGTCAATCTTTTTTTGTCATAGAATGTTCATATTTAGCCCACAGCTCGGTATCTGATGTAGTCACTGCCGTGGCCCCGGCCTTCAGAGCATTATCAACATCCTGTTCAGTTCGGATAAAGCCGCCGGCGAAAATCGGTATCCCCGTCATTTCTTTAATTTCCCGGATCAAGGTAGGAACGATGCCCGGGAGGACCTCAATGAAATCCGGCTTATGTTTCCCGACAAACTCCATGCTTTTCTCCACAGCGCTCGTATCGAGTAAAAACAGCCGCTGAATCGCGTATATTTTCTTTTGTTTCGCTTTGGCGATGACGGTGGATCTCGTTGAAATAATGCCGGCAGGCTTGATGTCCTGGCAGATAAACTCCGCCCCGTATTCATCATGTTTAATGCCGTGGATCAAATCAACGTGAACCATCAGATGCTTTCCGTGCTTTTTCGCTTCGTTTACGACACCTTTCAATTGACCCAGGTGAATATCTAAAATGACGCCGTACAAAAACGGACTTTCTAAAAACGCGTCAAACTGCTTCATATTCCGGATAGCCGGTAAAATTTTCTGTTTGTGAAAACTCATGTTTTACTCCTTTAATATTAAAAAATCAGATGCTCAGCACACTTTCCTTGACCGTCGCAATGATAAATGAAAGCTCCTCTTCCGAGAGACAGAAAGGCGGTGAAAGCTGGATTACGTTATTATATCCCGCTACGGTATCTCCATTCTTCCCGACGATCAGCCCTTTTTCCTTACAAGCGGAAACGACGTGCTGAACAGCTGCAGCATCAGCCGGCTCTTTCGTGATTTTATCCTTTACGAGTTCTATTCCAACGAGCAGGCCTTTCCCCCGTACATCCCCGACCGCAGGGTGTTCTCTGAGTGACTGAAGCTCCTTTAGCAGCCTTTCGCCAAGCTCTCGTGAACGGCCGATCAGACTTTCATCCTCCATGATTTGCAGGTTTTTCAATGCGAGGGCACAGGCAGCCGGATTTCCTCCGAATGTATTCACGTGGCGGAAGCGGTCATACGGCCCCCCGCCGCTGTATGCCTCAAAAATTTCCCGTTTCACCGCAGTAGCCGAAAGCGGCAGATAAGCACTCGTGATGCCTTTCGCCATTGTGACGATATCAGGCTTTACGCCATAATGCTGGAACCCGAAAGGCTCTCCCGTGCGGCCGAATCCGCAAATCACCTCATCACAAATCAAAAGCGCGCCGTGGCGACGGCAAATGTCCTCCACCTTAGCCATATACCCTTCCGGCGGCATTAAAATGCCCCCGCCTGTAATAATCGGCTCCATAATCACGCCTGCAATCGTTTCACTTAACTCCCACGTCATGATCCGGTCGATTTCCCGTGCGCTTTCTAATGTATCAGCATCGGCGGGATTCCGATAGAGGTCTGGCGGCGCAGCATGCAAAAAACCTTGGCTTAACGGCTCATATTTGTACTTCCTCTGCGCCTGGCCGGTAGCGGCGAGCGCTCCCATCGAATTGCCGTGATAGGCTCTGTATCTGGAAATGAATTTGTAGCGGCCGTGATCCCCGTTTTCAATATGGTATTGGCGGGCAATTTTGAATGCGGTCTCATTTGCTTCTGAACCGCTGTTGGAAAAAAAGATCACATAATCGCCGCCAAGCCATTCATTCAGCTTTTCTGCAAGCTTGATAGCCGGCGTGTGGCTTTGCGTCAGCGGGTAATAAGGCAGCTCCTTCAATTGTTCGTAAGCCGCATCAGCAAGTTCCTTTCTGCCGTAACCGATATTCACGCACCACAGCCCTGACATGGCATCCAAATACCGCCTTCCGTCTATATCAGTAACCCAAGCCCCTTCCCCCTTCTGGGCGATCAGACTGTCGTCCGGCTCCGCCCCTTTCATGGCATGCCAAATGAAGTCTTTATCCTTTTGCTTGAGTGATTGATTTTGCTGTACATGTTCCACACCGATCATCTCCCTTTCAATATCGTTACGCTGTATCGAAAGCTGGCCGGCCCGTAAGCCGATTATCTTGGTGTTTCCTCTTATTAAGAATATAAAGGCGGATCAGAGACGAGTCAATAAACCGATGAGAAATAAAAAAACGCTTTCGCCGCGAATCGAGCGGAAGCATCCAAACCTGTCATACAGAAGCTCTAAAAAAGCAAAAAACAGCCCGCCTCCTCAGCGGGGCGGGCGATGTTTTATTTGAGATACGTAATTCGGTAAATGTCTTTGCGTCTGTCTTTCAGCTGGCGCACGGTTCCGTTTTCCCGCTGCCTTCTTAAAATTTCCAAATCCACGTCGCCGATCACGACCATTTCAATATTCGGATTCGTTTCACCGACGATTCCGTCTCTGGCAAATTCAAAATCAGACGGAGCAAAAATAGCGGATTGCGCGTATTGAATATCCATGTTTTCCGTTTGCGGCAGGTTTCCGACGGTACCGGAGATGACGGTGTAAATTTGGTTTTCCACCGCTCTCGCCTGAGAGCAATACCTCACGCGCAAGTAGCCTTGGCGGTCTTCTGTGCAAAATGGCGTAAAGATAATTTTCGCCCCTTGTTCCGCTGCGATCCTCGCAAGCTCTGGAAATTCGATATCGTAGCAAACTTGAATGGCGATTTTTCCGCAGTCCGTGTCAAACACGCGGACTTGATCACCGGCGCTGATGCCCCACCATTTCCGCTCATTCGGCGTAATATGGAGCTTGTATTGTTTTTCAATTGTGCCGTCCCGCCTGAATAAATACGCGATGTTATAAATTTTCCCCTCTTCTTCGACAAAGTGAGATCCGCCGATAATGTTGACGTTATATTTCACCGCAAGGTCTGTGAACAGACTGATATAGTCCTCCGTATATTCGGTAATTCTCTGGATTGCCAGGCTCGGGGAGCGTTCCTCCAGAAATGACATGAGCTGGGTCGTGAAGATCTCAGGGAAAACTGCGAAATCAGATCTCGCGTCAGAGGCCACATCGACGTAATATTCAACTTGATTGGCAAATTCCTCAAAGGAATAAATCTTTTTCATTTCATATTGAATGGCGCAAATGCGCACAGGAAATGCCGATTTGTAATAACGTTTCGACTGCGGCAGATAATCGACATTATTCCATTCCATTAATGTCGCATATTTAATAGAGGCCGTATCATCCGGCAGATAATTCGGGTTAATCCGCATTAATGTAAATCCGTTCATCAGCTGGAATGAGAGAACCGGATCATAAATCTGGTGGCGTGTCACCTGCTCGACATAGGTTCTGGCCGTCATCTCTTCAGCGTACTTGTGGTAATTCGGAATCCGACCGCCGATGATGATGCTTTTTAAATTCAATCGTCTCGCCAAATCTTTTCTCGCTTCATACAAACGGTGGCCGATCTTCATCCTTCTGTACGTCGGGTGAACCATCACTTCAATGCCGTACAGATTTAAGCCGTCCGGATTGTGATTTGTGATATATCCGTCATCTGTAATATCCTGCCATGTATGACGGTCATCATACTCATCGAAATTGATGATCAGGCTTGAGCAGGAGCCGATAATCTCGCCTTCATACTCCGCGCAAAACTGCCCTTCCGGAAAATGCGCCAGATGGCTGATTAAATGCTCAGGCTCCCAAGGCTCCATTCCCGGGAAACAATCCTTTTGCAGTTCAATAATTTTATTGATATCTTTCTCTTCCATATTCCGTATGACCATTTTCTTTTCGAAACGGGTCAGATCTAGTTTTTCAGACAACGCTGCTTCCCCCTGCCGATTAGTTTTGTTGATTCAATCGCTGTAATAATAATTCAAGTTCCAATTCGGCCATAGATTCGAGTCTGTGGTCGTAGTCTTCAAACAAGAGAGCGCCTGTCACTTTATTCGGCACGATGACGCACTTCATGCCGGCGCGCTTGGCGGCAATCGACCCGTTGACAGAATCCTCAAAAGCAAGACACTCAGCCGGTTCGACACCTAAATGTTCCGCTGCTTTCAAATAAAGTTCCGGATTCGGCTTCACCTCTTCCACGTCATCAGCCGTTTGAATGACTTCAAATTCATCAAACAAGCCTAATTCTTTCAGGTGTTCCGATACCCATTTAAAGTCTGAGCTTGAAGCCAGGCCGACCCTCAGCCCCAGCTCTTTTGCCGCGGCTAAATAAGCCTCCACACCGGGGCGCGCTTTTTCTGTTTTCATCCGCTGTGCAAATCGCTGGCGCCTGATCGCCGTCAGTTCATCGTGATCAAGCTCTCTCCCAAGCTGTTCCTCTAAATAGGCAAACGGCTTAAATCCGGCGGCCGTACCGATGACCTTTCCCCAGACGGACAGGGGCAATGTTGATCCGTGCTCTTCAAACATTTCTTGCAGCACTTCATATTCATGGGTTTCTGTATCTAAAATTAATCCGTCAAAATCAAAGATTAACGCTTTTATCACTGCTTACAGCTCCTTTAGCAAACGTACTGGACTATGTATACACTATACCGTGAATTGCTTATGCGTTCAAAAAGTAACATGCGGACGGAAAGAAGAGCCTGCATCAATGCAAGCTCCCTTTATCCGTTACTGATTGTCCTGGCTTGAAATATTAGAGAGTGCTGCTCCCGCAGACTCGTTTGAACGCTGATCGACCGCTAAGTCTCCAAGCGCAACGATCCCGACTAGATGACTTTGATCTACAATAGGAAGGCGGCGGATTTGGTGTTGGGCCATCAGCTGTGACGCCTCTTCAAGACTCATGTCCGGGTTTCCCGATACTACTTTAGAAGACATCACATGTGAAACAGGTGTTTGGCCGTCGCGGCCTTGAGCCGTTGTTCTCAATGCGATATCACGGTCTGTCAGCATTCCTTTTAATTCTCCTCCGTCCACGACAGGAATTGCTCCGACATTATGCTGATGCATCAATGCAGCTGCTTCCTGAATCGTTTGGTTTGGAGAAACGGTCGCTACGTGCGTAGTCATTGATTGTTTAATTGAACTCATTGTAAAGCACCCCTTTCGCACATTAGTATGCTCGGGGGTTTGCCTGAATATAAAGGGAGATAGAGGAAAGAAATTGTGGTATCATGTCAAGGAAGCAAAAAAGAGCCCTATATAAAAGGCTCTTCCACTGTCAGATCAGCTTTCTGTGACCGTAAGCCGCTGATCTTCCGCCCGTCTGAAAATCAGCGTAGGTGAATGGAAATAACATTCCGCATTCATTCAGCAAAGCACAGTTTTTATTAAACAGCGCCTGCACATCGGACGCCGCACCTGGCTTTGACAAAATGATATGTACCGTTTGCAGACAAGCCATAATTTGAAACGCTTCTTTTAATGTTCCTTGGTAAAGTTGGTTTTGTAAGGACAATACGCCCCTTTTTTTAAAGCGCTGAATTTCCAGTTCGGAGAAATAAAGAGGAAAGACTTTTTGAAACAGTTCGGAGGAAAGCTCTTTTATCGCGCTTTCTTGTCCATCAGTCGCTGCGTTCACAATTCTCACATCAATCACCTTTCTTGCCATGCGAATATCCTTCGATCTTTATCAAGAATAGCATAGAAAAAATCGCGAAAGCTAAGGTAAGTGTTTCCTGTTGAAACAGCCGCTTTCCGCATAAAAAGGAGCTTCACGAAATGAAACAAAAAGGCCGCGGACTGGAATTTCAGATTACGGAAAAGTACGGCGGACAATGGCTGTTTTCCGTCCTCAAATCAGAATTCCAGGCGTCAAAACCCGTGATATCAGAATGGATGAAACAAAAAAGCATTCAAGTCAACCGCGAAACACCAAAAAACAATATCATCCTCAAAACCGGCGACCGCTTGTTCATTGATCTTCAGGAAAAAGCAGATTCCTCCATTATCCCGGAGTACGGTGAAGCGGATATTTTATACGAGGACAGCCATTTGTTAATCGCAAATAAGCCGGCAGGAATGCCGACTCATCCTAATGAAGAAGGACAGACCGGAACTCTCGCCAACCTCATCGCTTATCATTTTCAAATAAACGGCGAACAGGCGAAGGTCCGCCACGTTCACCGTCTGGATCAGGACACTTCGGGTGCGGTCGTGTTCGCCAAGCACCGCCTTGCTCACGCCATCCTTGACCGCCAGCTGGAGAACAAAACATTAAAACGCACGTATGCAGCTGTTGCGGAAGGAAAAGTGAAGCCGAAAAAAGGTACGGTTGATACCCCGATCGGCCGCGACAGATCACATCCGGTCAGACGGCGCGTTTCACCGGGCGGGCAAGCGGCCCTTACGCGTTATGAAGTGAAGGGCTATCATCCCGGCGCACGGCTTTCTCTTACGGAGCTGGAGCTGGAAACAGGAAGAACGCATCAAATCCGTGTCCATATGGCCAGCATCGGTCATCCTTTAGCGGGGGATGACCTGTATGGCGGCAGCCGGGCGCTTTTTCACAGACAGGCGCTGCACGCCAAAAAGGTAAAAGTCGTTCATCCGCTGACCGGAGAAGAAATCATCGCCGAAGCGCCGATGCCCGATGATTTGCTGCGTTTTGTCGAGGCTTATTTTTCCTAAACCGGTTCGGCATAAATAATATATCGCTTCGGCGCATTTCCGATATATGAGAACGGATAGCATGTCGTCAGAACCAGTTCCTCCCGCTCGTGCTGGAGGGTAATGACCGACGTATCGTTTTGGCTGACGATTTTTGTATGGGTGATTTTATAGGAAAAGGTGCCGTAAGACAGGATGATAATGAGCTGATCACCTTTTTCAAGCTCACCCGTCCGGCGAAAAACCGTATCCCTGTGGCCTGATAAAACGATTTGCCCGTGTTCGTCCGGGTAATAGCTGTCCTTGTAATGCCCGACGCCTTTTGCTAAATCATCTGCGTCAGTCCCTTCCACTATCGGAAGCTCAGCGTCTATTTTAGGGATTTCTAAAATGCCGCTCGCTTTTCCTGTCTTGGGCTGAAACGCTGCTTTGCGCTGTTTGTGGACGGCGCTTTTTTTTATTTTTTCCTCTGTTCCGACTGGTGCCGCCGCTTTTTTTGCTTCCTCAAGCGATTGCTTTGTTTTCATATGTGTGTCAATGATTTTCCAGCTTCCGTAACATGTGATAATGATACCGATAATGATGACCAGAAGAGGCATATGCTTCATTTTGTTCATTGCATCCGGGTTCTCCTTTTCTTTCTGAAATACCAATACGCGCCGGAGCCTGTGATTGCGATACCGATCAGTACGATTTGATAGTAGCCCGCCGAGGTATCGGGCAGCGATTGACCATCTGGTGTTCCGCTTTTTGTCTGTTCTGCGCCGTTTTCTTTATAGCTGACGGGAGCCGGGCCGGTTTTATTGCCTGACTGCATTGTATGACCGGGCTGGCCTTTTATATTTGGCTGATTAGAGTTGTCTGGCTCTTCTTCTTGATTTGGCTGCTCTGGCCGGTTCGGTTTTTCTTCTTTGCCGGGCTGCTCTGACCGGTTCGGTTTTTCACCGTTATCAGGCTGGTTTCCGCCGTCCGGTACTTCTCCTTTGCCGGGCGGATTGCTGCCGTCATCAGGTGTTTCAGCGTCTTCCGCTGTCTGAATCCGGCCTTCCGCTTGATAAGAAATCGGCGTTTTAAAGCTTTTGACAAATGCCAAAGTTGCTTCTAAATCCTCCGGCCCTGTGACCGGATTTTTCCCCAATTTTCCGATGGGTCCGTATTTTGCGCCCGCTGCGGTCGCCATAAAGTTATTGACGGTTAACGTATAAACGGTTTCAGGCTGAATTTCTGTGCCGTCTGCCATTTTCATATCAACTGCTTTGGCTGTTTTTGGGTTCCACGTATAGGAAAATCCGCTGATGCTGTAATCCGGCCCGAGGGTCGGCGAAATCTGCGCGTTGATAATCTCCCGCAAGTCCTTCCCTTTGATTTCAAGCTTCGTTAACACATTTCCGAACGGCTGTATATTATAAAGATCCCCCCATGTGATCGGGCCTTTTTTTATGACGTCCCGGATGCCGCCGCCATTCATAAGCGCGAAATCGGAATTCATCTCTGCCTTCATGCCATCGGCTATAAGGTTGCCAAGCGCCGTGTCCCCGTCATTTGAATAGCCGCCTGTTATATCATGAGCCGCTTCTCCGACCGCTTCGCTGACAATGGGTTTTACTTTCTCTTCATACTTGCTTAAAATGCTCGCCGCGTCCGGATCGGGTTTGATTTTGCTTTGATCGATGTATTTGATTTCTGCTGA
Source organism: Bacillus sp. YC2 (assembly GCF_019891195.1). Classification (NCBI taxonomy): domain Bacteria; kingdom Bacillati; phylum Bacillota; class Bacilli; order Caryophanales; family Bacillaceae; genus Bacillus; species Bacillus sp. YC2. Next base: position 249,991 of record NZ_JAHXDO010000003.1, read on the forward strand.
TTTTTTTACTATGTCCTTTGAAGCTTTATTAAGTTCGAGGTCGGTAATTCCGATTGCCTTTCCGTATTCAAACGCCTGCACGATCAGCTTGCCGTTTACTTGTCCATTTACGACTTTATGATTATGCGCGGCGAAGATAACATCAACTTCTGAGTCTGTCTCATTGGCGAGCTTTGCGGATTCTCCGGTGATCTCGTCTCCATTTTGTTCAGCAGACATATGGGCGAGCACCGCGATTGCTTTAATTCCTTTTTTCTTCAGCTCAGACACCGCTTCATTCACAGCTTTTACTTCGTCTGTAAACGTAATATCTTTAATTCCTTCCGGCATGACCATGCCCGCTGCCGATTTGGTCACTGCCCCGATAAAAGCGACCGGAATGCCTGAAACGTTTTTGATTTCATAGGGAGGCAGAAATGGCTTCCCTGTTGATTTCAGTTTACAGTTGGCGCAGACAAGCGGAAAATTTTGTCCGTCATAGCCGCTTGTGCCTTTTCCGCCGGGATGGTCTCCTCCATTTATAATCCGCAAAAGCTCATCCGTTCCCTCGTCAAACTCGTGGTTGCCGACAGTCCCGACGTCAAAGCCGATGTCCTCCATCATTTCTACTGTCGGTTCATCTTGGAAAAGGGCTGATACGGGAGAGCTCCCGCCGATCATATCGCCGGCATGCACCACAAGTGTATGGTCTTTCTCCGCCTTTGCCTTTTTTATATATGCGGCAGCGTAATCCATCCGGCCGAATGTGCCATCCGGTTTGCCGTCTCCGTTTAGGTCAAGTTCGTATTGCTGATCGATTTTGCCGTGTAAATCATTCATGCTGATAATCCTCAGCGGAACATTGCCTTCATCGGCTGTCTGGCGCTTTTTGTATCCGGCGTTTTCTGCCTCCTTTTCTGAAGAAAAGAAAATTCTGTGTTCGGCGGCGACTTTTTTCCATTCTTCAGGTGAAACATAAGTGCGGTCAGAAGAATCTCCGACATATCTTGTCAGTCCTTTTCCGGTTTCTCTTGCCCGAAATTCAAACGGCATTTCCTTCAGAGGATTTTCTTCATTCCAAATGCCTTTTTTCTCTTGTATGGCTTGGGCTGCTGCCTGCTGGAATGTCTCATACTCTGTATTGTTTTCTATCGGCCATATGAAATAGGTTGCCGCGTACCCGTTTTTGACCAGGTCTAGATTCACATTCATTCCTTTTTCCGTTATGATCTGACCCAGCAGCCTTCCGTACGTATCCTTTGCTTCTCTTCCGACTTTAACAGTGATCTGATCACCCGGGGCTAGAATTGTTTTTACATAGTCGGATGCTTTTTTTCCGAAATACAGCTGGTTTTCATCAAGTTCATTTTTTGGCGTATGATAAGTTTCCGGTGTGTCCATGTTAACGAGGCGGATTTTTGCCGTGCCGAGGATCGGTGTCCGGACATGTATCGTGTCGCCGTCAACAATACGGTCCACAACCGCTCGATATTCCCCTTCTGCTGACGGCGGCTTTGGCTGGTCATCTAATAAGCTGACGTCTTCCGGCTTTCGCGGCAGAAGCTGAAGAGATTGATATTTGCCTAATACACCCGTTATGTCATACCATCTGCCTGTTTGCAGATGCTGTGTGATGTTTGTTTCTTCCATGATTCGGAGAGTTAATGAACGGTTGTCCTCGTCTGTGATCACGGCATTATATCCTCCTCCGGCCGGAGAGCCCGGGAGTGAAGAAAGATATGCTTTTACAGTGACAAGCTGTCCCTCATATATACTGCCCTTGTCTTGTAAATCTTTTAATGTCAGACGTTTCGGCGCCGGGAGGGGTTTATGTTTGCCGGTAATTTGAATTGAGTCAGGAATGATTTCAGTAAGGCCTTGGTAGACGGCTGTCTTCCCGGACACTTCTGCCTCCATGCCTTCTTTTAACTCCGGAAAATTGTCTGCCGATGCGGAGTATATATTGATGCCGGCCGAATCATCCTGTATGAATGTTGAAAGCTTTCCTCCGCCGATGGCGGTTTGGTCCGCCGTCACGATTCCTTTGACAGTTACACGCTTATTCCGTTCGGCGCGGGCTTCTTTTATCGGGATCAATGCTTGGACAGACGGACTGACTGACATGGACTTTATGTCTTTTGCCTCTGTTGTTTGAGAATGGTTTGTAAGATTTCCTTGTACGGTTATTTTTTTACCGTGCACATTCGGACTGAACTTGTCTTTGTATGCGGAAGGGATATGGACGGGGAGTACTTTTTCCGGTGATATCTCGTTTTGACTGCCGGCTTGTCCGGCATAGCTCTTAATCTCAGCATTCCCCTCCTTTTTTTGAAGGGATTCTTCAACCGTTACCGCCTCCGAAGCCTCAGCATAGAGCAGGACATTCGGTATCACTAAACAGACCGTTAACAGAAAGCAAATCAGACGACTTTTTCTTTTCATTCATTTCCCCCCTTGTCTTCTAAAGAATACGTTAGCTTATTTTTTTGAAAATCACATCTCTTTTTTGTAAAGATTGTTTCTGCTTTCCACAAAATAGTAAAATATCCCTACTCTGCAATTCATAATGTATAACGAATCGGCTTTCTTCACATCTTAAATATGATTTGACATGAAGGAGGAAAACGACCAGTGGAACAGCAAAATCAGCAGCAGCCGCCAGTAAATCAAGGAATACCCGGTTCACCGCAAGTCAATCACGGGGGACATGAGCTATTTGACATGCATGAAGTGCTTGCCGGAACAGTCGGCGTATTGGACCAATTTATGATGCTCAGACAGTTTATACAAGATCAGGAGCTTGCCGATATACTTGATCGCCAGTATCAATTCATCCTAGCTCAATACAACCTCACTGCAGAATGCTTTAAAACAGGGCAAAAGCCTTCTCAGGAAACAGCGACATATATGATGAAAGAAAACAACCAAGCCGTCTACGGGATAAAACCGACACAACCGAAAAAACCGAATCAATCGCTTTCTGATGTAAAGGATCTTGGTATTTCCGGTCATATGCTCGGTTTGATCAAATCGCAGGCTTCTTTGTTAACGATGAGTTCGCTTGAGATGACAAATCCGGTTACAAGAAGAGTGCTCTCTGCGCAAATTCAGCAATATGTTGAAATGGCTTATGAAATCTTCTTATATCAAAATAAACACGGCTATTATCAGGTTCCTCAGCTGAATGCTCAGGATATGCAGACGATGCTCAATTCATTTGCACCGGCACAAGGCCAGCCGCAAATGCCACCGACCAAAGGAAACACGGGACAGCAGAACCTTCATTAAAAAGGAAAACGGCAGTGGGTAATGACCTATCCAATGCCGTTTTCTTTTTCCCGTATGCTTTTGTAAAATCATGTTCAAACTGGTTCAGGCTTTCTTTCGTCGCTTCCCGGAATCCTTTTTCAAAATTCTGTTCCTCGGCGGTCTTCTTCATAATCTTTAGAATAATTCCTTCCCCGAACGTATCCGTCAAGTCTTTTATCATATAGAAGCTCTGTAAATACACATCCGTTTCATAAGCAGAGCGCGACTTCTGCCAATCCCGGTCTGTTGTTAATTCATCAAACGGCACGACAGAAAATGTAATCGGGTCAATGATTAAATCATAATGTGCGACCCACTCACTCAATCCCTCGTGAAACCAAAGCGGAAACTCATCCGTGTTTGTTCCCGTTTGGCGCGCTTTCTGATGAAATGCAAAGTGGGTGTACTCATGAATGATCAATTGCTTATACATAAAAACGGCCATTTCATCTTTTTGGAGAAGCTGCTTTTTTTCTTCAGGCAAAAGCCCGATCATCTGCTCCTGTTCCGAGTAAAACCCGACTACGTTTTTCAGCCCCGAATATTGTTCGATTTTGGATTCATTCGGAAAAAAAACAAGGTCAAGCGGTGCCGTCCCCTTATATCCCACTATGATTTGATTGATACGTTTTGCGTAGTCCAAGGTGTTTTCGGTCAGCGGCAGTAGAGGCTTTTCCTCAGCCGTATAGTAAATGGCTGTATGCCCGAAAATCTCTTTTTTCATATGTTTTGTCACTTGTTCCTTCGTCGGAACAGAGTGGCTGTCTTGTACTGACAGGATATACATCATGCTTAGTGAAACGGCTGAGCTTACAGCCAGTATGACAAGAACTCCGCACAGGATCAGAGCAAATGCCGCCCGTTTCGCCATGCTGTCACGCAAACAAGCTCCCTCCCCGATCCGGTCAATTTTTGAGTCTCATTCTTTACTTTATGCGCGCAAAATGGCCGTCGTGACGGCAGAGCAAATAAAAAAAGCCGCACGTGGATGCGGCTTTTCATTCATTATTTATTGGGATTCGGGAATACACGCTGAACCATTTGGCCGAACTCATCAAATAAACCGGAAACAGGATGGCCGTTTCTGATTCGTTTTCCGTAACCTTGCATACGTTCCACGAAGTCAGGGTTCGCTGATACATATACAGTGCTGACATGCTTATCGGCCGATTTCACTTTATTGGTGATCTTTTGTTTTAAGTGGTTGTTGATCGCGCCTTTTTGGCCGTTTGTCAGCATAACAGCGACATAAGCGCTTTTGCCTGAAATAATCACAGTTGCATTTTTAACTTCTTTTAAATCTGTGACCTTATCAGCTGCTTTATCCGCAACTCTCAGGTTACGGTTATCATTGCGGTTGACATTTTGATCGACGTTATTATTGTTGCGGTTCGTCGTATTCATATTTGTCGCACCGTCATTCGGCGTGTTGCGATAATTTACATTCTCAGCACGATTGTGATTACGTTTGCCTTCTCCCTGATTCCCCATGCTGCACCCTGCGGTGATAAGCATTGGCAAGAGAAGTGCTGATATGACTGCTTGTTTTTTTATCATGTGAATTCCTCCTTTCTCACTTTACGTATAGGTTTTTCTATTCAGCTCTATTTATGCATGCCGTTTGCCTAAGCCTTTTGGATAAATGTCAGGAGAAAGGGAAAGATAGCCTTATCAATCAAATGTAAGGAGGGATTATATTGTTCAGACAAAAAAGAGGAATCAGCCCGACAGCGCTGCTGATCGGATCATCATTGGTTATCGCCGCCCTATCTCCGGAAATCCGCCGAAAAATCAGCGGAATGATGTCAGGCCAGATGCATCAGGACAATAAAACGGGGCATAAAAAGGACGGATCGATGCAGCCTGCCGAACTCATTAAACAGGCATTCGGCGGTGATACTAGCGGCCAACAGCACACAGAACGCCCACAACAAAAGCAGGGCGGATCGATGCAGCCTGCCGAATTTATCAAACAAGCATTCGGCGGTGATTCAGGCGGACAGCAGCAGGCTTCTCAAGCACAGCACAAAACGGCTGATTCGTCTCAGACGGCTGACATGAACAAGCAGTCATACAGCGGAAGACATTCTGACGAACACGCGAACCGCAGAAAAGAACCGTCAGCAAAATCTCATTATACTGAGCCGATTCACTTTGAAGAAAGTGCAGTAAATGTTTTAAATGACAGCACGGTGATGAATATGCTGGAAGATTTAGAACCCGGAACCCATTAAAAAACGAGTAATCCTTTTGGATTACTCGTTTTTTTTAAGCTTCTTCCGCTTCAATAACAATTGAAGAATCATTATATACCGCAGTATCAGCCTCTTTTGTCAATTTACTCGTTAACAGGCCCGCGGTCATACTGCCGCTGACATTTAAGGCTGTGCGCCCCATATCAATTAACGGCTCGATTGAAATTAACAGGCCCGCAAGCGCAACCGGCATGTTTAAAGCGGATAAGACGAGAAGCGCCGCGAAAGTTGCCCCGCCTCCAACACCCGCAACACCGAATGAACTGATCGCCACTATCGCGATGACCGAAACGATAAACGCGGGATCGAACGGATTTTGACCGACTGTCGGCGCAATCATCATCGCCAGCATCGCCGGATAAATTCCGGCGCAGCCGTTTTGACCGATCGATAAACCGAATGAACCCGCAAAGTTTGCGATTCCTTCCGGCACACCCATGCTTTTTTGTGTTTTGATATTAAGCGGCAATGCGCCCGCGCTTGAACGGGACGTAAACGCAAATACCATTACCGGGAACGCTTTTTTAACATACGTGAGCGGATTTAATCCGCTGAATGTAATCAACAGCAAATGAATGATAAACATGACAATTAATGCGGCATAGGAAGCAAGGACAAACATCCCCAGTTTCACGATGCTGTCAATGTCGCTTGTCGCAATCGTTTTCGTCATAATCGCCAATACCCCGTAAGGCGTGAGTCGTAAAATCAAAGTGACAACCCGCATAATAATGGCATACACCGCATCAACAAGCCCGCTGAATGTTTGAGCATGCTCCGGCTGCTTCCGCTTTACGCCGAGAAAGGCAATTCCGAGAAAAGCGGCAAAAATGACGACTCCGATCGTGGAAGTCGGTCTTGCTCCCGTGAAATCAAGAAACGGATTTCCCGGCAAAAGCTCGACGATTTGCTGAGGAAGCGATTTCGCTGTCATATCCTCAGATTTTTGCTGAAGCTCCTGGCCCCTTGATAATTCCGTGCTCCCCTGGTCGATATGAACGGCCTGAAGATCAAAGGAAAGGGCGGATACGATCCCTACCGCCGCGGCAACCGCTGTAGTGGCAATTAAAATACCTATAATCAATCCGCTGATCTTTCCGATATTCTGAGTGAGCTTCAGCTTCGTAAACGCGCCCAGAATAGAAATAAAGACAAGCGGCATAACGATCATCTGAAGCAATTTGACATAACCGCCGCCGGCAATATTAAACCAATCAGCCGTTTGTATGACAATATGTGAAGCCGGCCCGTAGATCAATTGAAGCGCAAATCCGAATACAATGCCTAATCCAAGCGCCGTAAACACACGCTTAGAAAAAGAAACATGTTTTTTCTGCATCACAAACAGACCCGCTATAAGCAAAAGCATAATGATAACATGTAATACAACAAATAAATTCTCCAAAACAGGTAAACACTCCCTTGCTGATTATCCTTTAACACTATATTACACGAATTCCGATAGGTCAAGTAAGAATTAACAATATATGTATTCTTTCGATTTTTCTCTTTTCTTTCCACTCTTTCTTTAGTAACTTATATAAGGGTGATTGTTATGCTAAAGGAACTTTTTCTCAATTTGACCATTTTAGTCACATTTAACTATCTCTTCACCCTCCTTTTTAAAGAAACGCTTTCGCATAAAGAAGACCGTCCGGCTTTTCAATTATTCAAAGGGGCGGCCTGCGGACTTTTAGGGGTCTTTCTGATTGTTTTCGGCTTTTCTTACTCTCATTCGATTATTGATCTGAGAAATATCCCCATTATTATCGCCGCTCTTTACGGAGGCTGGGTGTCTACGGCAGCTGCCTTTGCGATTATCGTCGCAGGCCGTATGCTGATCAGTTTTAATATAAGCGCGATTTATTCCACCGTCGCAGTCGGCGTTATCGCACTCATCTCGGTGCTTGTCCTCCGAGGAAAAAAACCGGATCGCAAGAAGGCGTTCGTTATGCTGCTTCTATCAAACGTTATTTTTACCATTACGATGCTATTTCTGCCTAAACAGCCTGTCCAGCTCCTCGTTTGTTATTGGCTGATTTCCACTTTGGGCGGTGTGCTGTGTCTCTACTTAATGAAACACGAGGCGGATGCCCATCTTTTGTTTAAGCAATATAAGTTTCAAGCGAATTATGATTTCCTGACGGGAATTTTCAATAAAAGAAAATTCGAGGAAGTCTCTCACCACCTTTACGATCAAGCAGCCCATTCGGCCTCTTCACAGCTCGCGCTCATTTATTTAGATATCGATCATTTTAAACAGATTAATGACCAATACGGCCATTATGAAGGTGATCAGGTGCTGAAAGAACTTGGGGCACGCCTCAAGCTGGTGATCCGCAGATCTGATCCGTCAGCCCGAATCGGCGGTGAGGAATTTGCCGTGCTTATGCCGAATTGCACACATTCAAAAGGTCTGCACTTGGCAGAAGAAATCAGGCAGACAATTGATGAGGAGCCGATCCTGTTAACGAGCGGAGACACAATTCCCGTGACCGTTTCCCTCGGCTTTGCACACTATCCGACTAATACGAAAAATCCGGAAGCCCTGCCTCTGATTGCAGACCGCCTTCTGTACGAAGCCAAGACATCAGGCCGCAACAAAGTGTGCAGCACTAAAAAGAAAGAATGAATACCAAAGGAGGATTCATTCTTTCTTTTCGGTTAGGTCGCTGCCCGTCAGAAAAACGGGAATCAGGCTGCCTTGATATTTTTTTTCAATAAACGCGGCGGTATCATCTGATTGATACAGCGCCAGAATTTTTTTTAACTGCTCGTTATCCTTGTCTTCGGCTCTTACCGCGATTAAATAGATATATGCTTCTTTCGTTTGCCCCGATTGGATCAGCGCATCCTTTTCAGCATTGAATCCCGCTTTTTCGGCGTCATGTTTACTCAGAACGGCAGCATCAGCATGTGATACCTCTTTATACGCGTTCGTTTCCATTTCCGTTTTTAACGTTACATGCTTCAGGTTGTCCTTAATCATATCGGCAGACCCCGTCCCGGTAAATCCCTTTTTCAATGTAATAAAGTCAGCCTCCTGCATCAGAACGAGCGCCCTGCCGAAGGCCGCCGCTTCATCAGGCACGGCAATGACCGCTCCGTCCGGTATATCCCGCAGGCGCTTATGCTGTTTTGAATAAATCCCTAGAGACGCCGCATATGTCGTTCCTAAAGGTGCCAGCTCCTTTTTTACATTCGGGGGCAGGGACTTAAAATAGGAAACCGTTTGAAACGCGTTCGCATCAAGCTCTCCGTTGGCAAGAGCCAAATCAGCCTCAGCATAATCTGAAAACGGTATGAAAGAAAGATTCAGCCCTTCCTCTTCGGCTTTTTTCGCGACAAAATCCCAGGCAGATTGGTCAGACTCGTTAATTCCAATGTTTATCGTGCGATTCTCGGCGGGATAATGGCATGAAGTAAGTGAAATGATCAGAATGAAGAAGAACAGACCGTATAAAAGCCGCTGTTTCAAGATGACCATACTCCCTATCTATTTTTATATAAAGAAGCTATACCATAATTCGGAATCATTGTCATTTTAACCTTACCGATTTAAAATAGGGTTGTCAATTTTATTTAGGGGGTTCCGTTTCAGCTTTTCCTGTACATAAAAGTACGTTTTCTTCATTAAAATCGTTATTTCAAAAAAAAGTTACATTTAGCAGTTGTTTTTTTTCGAGATTACTGGTAGAGTAAAGGTAATTATTTTTGTTCGAACTATCTTTAAGAAGAAAGTTTTGTAAGAGTTTTCGTCTTGGAAGTTTGTTTTAGAGCAAGAATAGTGAATTTAAGCGTTATGATCGCTTTAGGAGGAAATTGCATGTTAGAAGGTAAAGTAAAATGGTTCAACTCTGAAAAAGGATTCGGATTCATCGAAGTAGAAGGTCAAGACGATGTATTCGTTCACTTCTCTGCTATTCAAGGCGAAGGCTTCAAAACTTTAGAAGAAGGCCAAACTGTTTCTTTCGAGATCGTTGAAGGAAACCGCGGACCACAAGCTGCTAACGTAACAAAAGCATAAATTGTTTTAAAACCTGCCGGCGTAAGCCGACAGGTTTTTTTTGATTTAAAAAGCTGTTTTGCATGTGCAAAACAGCTTTTTTATATCAGGTAGCGATATCACGTTTTAAGAAGACGCCAAATGCAAGAAGCTGAAAAATCACGAAGTAGATGATGAGCATCACGATAGAAAACGTCATCGTCATTCCCTCAACTAAGGGGGTGCCATTCATATACTGTGATAAATCCGTGTTGGCAAATAAGATATATTTAGCCCATTCAAATTTCGCAGCGAGAAATACAGTCGCCGTGCTGCCCATAACCAATAGAAAAATAGAGAATCCTACTGCTAATGAGCTGTTTCTGAATACTGCGGACAGCATAAACGCCATCGTCGCAAGCATAAAGGCCGAGACGGATTCATATACGTATGTTTTAGCTAAATAACCGATGATATTTTGCTCAAAAACGTGGCCGTCCTTGTATACCAAATGTACATTTCCGGCAGGATCCCCGCCTGTTCCGAAAAAGATTAATCCCAAAAGAGCCGAGCCGGCAAATAAAATCACCAGCAGCGACAGGCCGAACAGCAGCACCGTAATATATTTGGAAAGCAGAATTTGAAAACGGCTGAGCGGCCGGATAGCCAACAGCTTAATGGTTCCCCAGTTGAACTCATTCGCCACAATTCCCGCCGCGATGATAATCGTGAACAGTCCGGTCAGGGTCGTCATCATGGCAGAGTCTGCTACATAAGACCAAGCCGTGTATCCTGTATCAGCCGGGATATTGTGTTCAATACGGTAGTCGTTCTTTGCTATTTCCTCTTTCAAATTGTCTGTGAGCGTTTTATTTCCGGATTCCTTGATCTGCTGCTTCATTTCCTTGTTTTCAGCCTGAAGCTCCTGCTTCCAATTCGGATTGGCTTCATCGTTACTGAAGTGATTAGATAAAAACGCAAATCCGATCATTGAAACCCCTAAAATAATGATCATAACCCACGTGCCGACGCGGCTGAAAATTTTTATCCATTCATTATAGATCAGGTTAAGCATATTGCGCCTCCTCTTTCGTACCGCCGGTAATTTCTAAGAAACGATCTTCTAAAGATTTTGTGACGATTTTTACTTCGTATAAGCGAATGTTCTGGCGGACGAGCAGCGCAATCACATCCGGCACTTCTTGTTTAGACAGTTTCATCACCAAGCCGCTTTTCTTTTTCACGCAGTCAAACTCACTCAAAACAGAAAGAGCATCTTCTCCTTGTTCAGTATGGAAAAAGTATGTATCTTTCTCCTCTTTTCCTTCATCCCTTACATTTTGAATATCAACAAGCTCGCCTTTTTGCAGAATGCCGATTCGATCGCACATTAATTCCATTTCTGATAACAGGTGGCTTGAGACGATAACCGCCATTCCTTTTTCCCGCGTCAGCTTTTTCAGATGGTCTCTGATTTCTCTGATGCCGGCAGGGTCAAGGCCATTAGTCGGTTCATCCAAAATCAGCACCTTAGGGTCATGCAGCAGGCTCTGCGCGAGGCCCAGGCGCTGTCTCATTCCAAGGGAATATGTTTTCACCTTATCGTGAATCCTGTCTCGCAGTCCGACGAGTTCAATGACCTCATCTATTTTTTCTTTCGTAACGCCTTTTACCATCCTTGCGTACTGCTGTAAATTTTTATAGCCGCTCAGAAATTTGTAAAGCTCGGGATTTTCAACAATGGCCCCGATATGCTTTACAGCTTGAGAAAATGAAAAAAAAGGCAAATCCGTTTTACTCAGATTTGCCTTTTTTCCGTTATTTCTTTTTGTTTTTTAAGGAGAGCAGCGCATCACGATAGCTGCTATCCTGCATTTTGTCGCTTGTTGGATCGTTTTTCGGCTGATCCCCGTCAGAAGTTTTAAACTTCTGAAGCGCCTGACGGTAAACGTCATCGGCCATTGTATTCTTTTTCTCCTTATGAGAATCCGCTTTTACAACGACGGGAACATGTTCAGCCGAGCGTTCCGCGGCCGGATCATGCTTTTCCGGCTGCTGTTCGGCTGAAGTGCCGATCGCTTCTCTAGTTTCATTTTTTACATTTTGTCCAGCAGAAGTGTTACGGACGTTGAATGTGATAAGAAGTGCAATCACAATGACAGCAGCAATAACCGCTATAATAATGGCCATATAACCCTCTCCTTACTGTCCGGCTGTTAAATTACCTGTGACTTGGCTGACACGTCTGCCAAGCGCACGGCCTAATTGAAGGCCTTCTTCTGTCATCAGCACATCACTGTCAACCGGGCATGTGACACCTGCGCCATAGTAAGAGCCGTACAGCGCGTTTTCAGGGACATTGCCCGGCAGACCGACAACAATCATGCCTTGGTGAAACATCGGAGTGATCAGATTGTGCATTGTCATTTCTAATCCGCCGTGCGTTGTCGCTGTTGTACAGAAGACAGCGCCGACTTTATCGATCAGTTCGCCCTCAGCCCACAGATAGCCGAGCTTGTCGATCCACGCTTTTAATCCGGAACTGATTGTGCCGAAATGTCCCGGGCAGCCCCAGATAATAGCGTCCATATCCTTAAGCTTACGGATGTCGGCATGATCGACATGGTCGATCAGAACCTCAGCGGCGTCATTTTCTCTTGCACCTTCCGCAATGGCTTCGGCAAGATGTTTTGTGTGTTCACCTTCACTATCGTACACTACGTAAATTTTCATTCAGGAAACCTCCCAATCACAAGTTTAAGATTCCTTCACTTCTTTAGGGGCCGGAAGCAATGACAGCTCTTCTTTTTTCTTCGCTCTTAGTTTGTCTTTTCTTACGTCACGCAAGAAAAGGCTTAAGACAACGCCGATAACCGCAAAAATCGTCGCCCACATAAACGCGTCATTAATTCCCATTACGTTGGAATTAAGTGAAGCTGTTTTGTAGAGATATGAATATACGGTTGATTTAGCTGTATCAAGAGACATGTTCATGTTAACCATTAAATTCGAAACTGCGTTTTGGAACGACTGCATAAAGCTCGGATCAGCAGTGCTTGTTTTATCGGCAATTTGCGCATAATGGAATGTCGTACGATTCGTGTAAATGGTTGTGATTAAACTTGTTCCGATTGAACCGCTGATTTGGCGGAGCGTGTTGCTCATCGCCGTACCGTGGCTGTTCAAGCGGGCCGGAAGCTGGTTCATCCCGGCTGTCATAACAGGCATCATTAACAATGACATACCGAACGCGCGGATCGCGTAAACAAGCATAATGTGCGTGTAAGGCGTATCAATTGTTAATTTTGTATATTGGAATGTCGTCGCAACCGTAATGACCAGCCCGACAATCGCAAGCGGTCTCGGACCGATTTTGTCAAACAGAATTCCAGAAATCGGCGACATGATCAACATGACAATCGCGCCCGGTAAGAGAAGCAGACCGGATTGAAGCGCCGTAAAGCCGACCAGGTTCTGCAAGTAAATCGGAAGCAGGAACATTCCAGTGTAAAGCGCAACGGTAATAATGACATTTATGACACTGGACAGTGAGAAAATGTCGTATTTAAATACTCTGAAGTCGAGCATCGGTTTTTCTGAGCGCAATTGCTGAATAACAAATGCCGCAATCGCGATGATACCGACAATAACGGTAGAAAGAACGATAGGATCTCCCCAGCCGTCGCTTCCCGCTTCACTGACTCCGTAAAGCAATGAGGCAAATCCGACAATCGAAAGGATTGCACCCAAGCTGTCGAGTTTGATTTTTTGCGGCTCAACCAAGTTCTTAAAGAGGAAAAACGCTATGATAATAACGATTGCCCCGATCGGAACAAGGCCGTAGAACATGATGCGCCATGTGTAATGCTCAATAATCCAGCCGGAAAGAGTCGGTCCGACCGCAGGAGCGAACATCATCGCAAGACCGAAAATCCCCATTCCTTTCCCCCTGCTTTCAGGCGGGAAGATAAGCAGAATGGTTGTCATAACAAGCGGCTGAAGTATACCGCCGCCGACCGCCTGAATTAACCGGCCGATCAGCATGGTTGAGAAGTTAGGCGCGATTCCGCAGACTAACGTTCCCGCTGTAAAACAGAACATGGCGACGAGAAAGAGGCTTCTCTGTCCGAATCGGGTAATTAAGAAGGCCGATAACGGAATCAACACGCCGTTGACCAGCATATACCCGGTCGTCAGCCACTGAATCGTCGTTGCACTCACACCGAACTCGGTCATTAAGTGCGGCATCGCCACGTTAAGAAGCGTTTGGTTCAGGATCGCCAGGAATAACCCGGCCATAAGAACAATAAGCAATGTTTTAGGACTTTTTACTTGATTATCTGATTTAGCCACCTAAGACAACCTCCCTTCATGGTTTGATGACTGATCTGTATTATTCAGAGATTTTTACAGATGCGTTCATACCAGGAAGCACCTTGTCAGATGGGTTGCTGAGTGAAATTTTAACAGGAACTTTTTGTGTTACTTTTGTGTAGTTGCCGCTTGAGTTTGAAGACGGCAGCATATCAAATGTAGAGTTTGTCGCATAGCCGATTTCTTCTACTGTTCCGTCAAATGTTGCATTTGGATCGCCGTCAACGACAACGTCTACTTTGTTTCCTACTTCAATGTCTTTAATGTCTGTTTCTTTAATGTTAGCTGTGATGTAAAGGTGTTTCATGTCAATTTCTTGTGCAATTGTTGTACCCGCTTGCACCATTTGGCCGTTTTTTACTTCGTTTTTCACGATTGTTCCATCCATGATGGCTTTAACGTCAGCTGATTGCTGGCCTTTGATTTTCGCAACAACGTCGTTTTTGCTTACTTCTTTCCCCTCATCAAGGTTCCAGTCTGTTACTTTACCAGCCGCAGGAGCTGTGATTGCCGCCATGTCGCCGGCTACTTTTGCTTCATCGGTTTTTACATAGTGCGTGCTTTGATAATAGTAGTAAGCACCTCCGCCTATAATTGCAAGAACAACAATCAAACCGATAATGTTGGTCAGAATTAAACGTCCTCTGTTCATTTTGTTTTCTCCTTTCGTTTCTTCCTCTATCATTTTGTGGAATGATGATAAAAATATGTGGGAATTTTTTTATTTTCCGTTTTTCACTGCACAGCCGTTCGCAAGCTTCGTTAAACTTTCTGCAAGCTTACGCAGGTACTGCAGTTCAGCGGTATTAAGCTGCCTGTAAAGACCCGCTGCTTTTTCAGCGTACTGAACAGCAGCTTTCTGTAGAAGTTCTTCCCCCTCTTCGGTTAACTGAATCATAACAACACGCCGGTCATCGTGATAGTCGCTTCGAACCATTAAGCGGCGCTTATACAGAATATCTGTCATTCTGGTTACGGATGCCGGTTTCAGATCCAGCGACAAAGCCAGCCTTGAAAGCGCCGTGCTTCCGCTCTTATGTATTTTGAACATCAGCAGATATTGAAGGACTGTAATATCAAAAGGATCAAGAACAGTCTCCAGAATCATCTTTTGCTTTTTATAAATTGATCTGGATGTATCAAACAGCTGTTCAAAACTGAGCAAAGCACGTTCTGATTCAATCACCGTATTTTCGCCTCATTCCCTTAATAATAGTTCACAAGATAAAATATTAATAAATGAAAGAAGATTTGTAAAGAGAAAAGTTTCATTTTTTACGATCTTTTTTTGCGGCTTATTTTTAATTAAAAAAAGCCGTGCAGAGAACCGTTGCTGTACGATTCCTTACATGGCTTTCAGGGTGCGCTATTAACCGCTTACTCCAACTTCTTCTTTTTTAAAAAAGTTTTTCAGCGCCTGAAAAACGTCTGATTTCTGTTTTAAAATGTAATATTTGAATTTATCGTCCTTCACATTTTTATACGCAGACATGAGCGTAGAATGCCTGTTATATTGATTGACCTCGCCGTAGCAGAATAAATTCGACTTTTTCATAATGTCGTTGACAAGCTTCACACAGCGCGCGTTGTCTGACGTTAAATTATCTCCGTCCGAGAAATGAAACGGATAGATATTATAGCGGGACGGATCGTATTTTTCATCAATTAATTCAAGAGACTTTCGGTAAACGGATGAGCAGATGGTTCCGCCGCTTTCCCCTTTGGAGAAGAAATCTTCTTCCGACACGACTTTCGCTTCCGTATGATGGGCGATAAATTCAATATCAACGGTCTCATACTTTGTCCGTAAAAATCGTGTCATCCAAAAAAAGAAACTTCTTGCCATATATTTTTCCCAGACGCCCATCGAACCGCTTGTATCCATCATTGCTAAAACGACGGCTTTCGACTCCGGCTTAGTCACATCATTCCATGTTTTATATTTCAGATCCTCCGGATAAATCGGATAAAACGACGGTTTTCCCGACATGGCGTTTCGTTTATATGCGGACATCATCGTCCGTTTCTTATCAATATTCCCTGTTAACCCGGTTTTCCGGATATCATTAAATTCAATGTCGGTATGGACGATATTGTCCCTTTCCTTTTGCTGCAGATTCGGCAGTTCTAATTCCTTAAACAGCGCCTCCTCTAAGTCCATTAATGAAATTTCCGCTTCATAATAATCCTCGCCCGCCTGGTCGCCGGCACCCTGGCCTTTTCCGGCACCTTGCTTTTTATCCCCGCCGTCTCTGGCGACGACATCGCCGACCTGGCTGTCACCTTCACCTTGGCCCACATGTTTGTTTTTATCATAATTATAGCGGATCTTATATTCATCAAGCGAACGGATCGGGATTTTTACGACATCTTTTCCGTTGGACATAATAATACTTTCTTCGGTCACAAGATCTGGCAGATTATTTTTGATGGCTTCCTGTACTTTCTTTTGGTGCCGCTGCTGGTCGTCAAAGCCTTTGCGATGGAGGGACCAGTCTTCCTCTGAAATCAAAAAATTGCCGCTGTCATTGTGGGACATGAATTCCCCTCCTTAACCGTTATGGTCGTTTTACATGTGTATTCCGGCTTGGGCTGGTTTATGAAACAAGTCCGCCGAAAAGATTTATTTTTATCTTATGCCGATTTGCTCCGTCGATTGACAAACAATTGCGAAAAAGAGACAAAGAACCCGTCCTTTTGGGACGGGTTTCTGATGAAGCTCATGCATCAGCGGTTCAGCAGGCTGCCGACATACTTCAGCAATTCATTTGCGCTTGTTGAATTATAGCCGTGTTCATCTATTAAACGGGCCACAACTTCATTGACCTTTTTGAGCTGCTGCTCATCCGGTGTCTTGGTTGAGGTCGTAATTTTCACAACATCTTTTAAATCGGCAAACAGCTTTTTCTGAATCGCTTCTCGCAGCCTTTCGTGTGAATTATAGTCGAAACGTTTTCCTTTTCTCGCGTAAGCGGAAATGCGGATTAAAATTTCTTCGCGGAACGCTTTTTTCGCGTTTTCTGAAATGCCGATCTGCTCTTCGATGGATCTCATCAGCTTTTCATCAGGATTCATTTCTTCTCCCGTCAGCGGATCCCGAAGCTTATTTTTGTTGCAGTATGCTTCGACATTATCTAAATAATTGTCCATCAGCGTTTTTGCAGATTCTTCATATGAGTAGACGAATGCCTTTTGCACTTCTTTTTTGGCGATGTCATCGTACTCTTTGCGGGCCGCAGAAATAAAATTCAAATAACGCTCTTTATCTTCGTTTGAGATAGAAGGATGCTGGTCGAGCCCTTCTTTCAAAGAACGGAGCACGTCGAGCGAATTGATGGACTCCATATTTTTTCTGATAATAGTTGAAGAAATGCGGTTAATGACGTAACGCGGGTCAATTCCGCTCATTCCTTCATCATGATATTCTTTCTTCATATCTTCAAGGTCTACGGAGTTGTATCCTTCAACACTTTCTCCGTCATACAGCCTCATTTTTTTGACCAAATCGATATCAGACCGTTTCGGCTCCTTCAGACGGCTTAAAATCGAAAACATTGCAGCCACCTTTAATGTATGAGGGGCGATGTGAACGTCAGACACATCACTTTCAGAAATCATTTTTTCATAAATCCGCTCTTCCTCGGACACCTTTAAGTTATATGGGACAGGCATGACGATGATTCTGGAGTGGAGGGCTTCGTTTTTCTTGTTTGAAATAAACGACCGGTACTCCGTTTCGTTTGTATGAGCGACAATCAGTTCGTCGGCTGAGATCAGCGCGAAACGGCCGGCTTTAAAATTTCCTTCCTGCGTCAGCGACAGCAGGTGCCACAGGAATTTTTCATCACATTTCAGCATCTCCTGAAACTCCATCATCCCGCGGTTCGCTTTATTTAATTCGCCGTCAAACCGATAGGCGCGCGGGTCTGATTCCGATCCGTATTCAGCAATTGTTGAAAAATCAATGCTTCCCGTTAAATCGGCGATATCTTGAGATTTCGGATCGGACGGGCTGAAGGTTCCGATCCCTGTCCGCTTATCCTCAGAGAAGAAAATACGTTCAACCTTTACATCCTCAATTCTGCCGCCGTATTCTTCTTCAAGCCGCATGACATTGAGCGGAGAAAGGCTGCCCTCGATTCTGACCCCGTATTCTCTATAGAAGTCGTCGCGCAGATGATGGGGGATGAGATGGAGAGGGTCTTCGTGCATCGGGCAGCCTTTAATGGCATAAACAGCGCCGTTTTCAGTCAGGGAATAAGCTTCAAGCCCTTTTTTCAGCATGGTGACAAGCGTTGATTTTCCGCCGCTGACAGGCCCCATTAACAGCAAAATCCGTTTTCTTACGTCAAGCCGCTTGGCAGCCGGATGAAAATATTCTTCTACGAGCCGTTCCAGCGATTCCTCGAGCCCGAACAGCTCCCGTGAGAAAAAGCTGTATGTTTTTTTACCGTCAGCCTCCTCAATTCCGCTGTCTTTTATCATATTAAATACGCGAGAATGAGCAGACTGCGCGACCAATGGATTTTCTTTTATGATCTCCAAATAATCAGAGAACGTCCCTTCCCATTTGAGACGCTGCTCTTCCTCTCTGTACTTTTCAATTTTCTTTAATATATCCATAAGAACCTCCTCTATCATGGTTAATGCGCTATAAATAAGGTACTTTGATACAATCTATGCGGTGATGTGATGACACATGCTTTTCGTTTCTTAAAAATAAAGAGGTTTCAGCGGTCATTGACAAGGGTCGGCCGCACCGTTCATAATAAAAGAAATACAGTTTCATCCAGACTCGGACATCAAATGGAAAAACAAAGAGGAGGAGAAATGATGAAAACGATCATCATGCTGGGGGTCATTCTCACTTTTTTAGTATCCATTTTTACGGCGGGCTATGACAGCAAACCCAGGAAAGAATAACGACTGAAAGGGTGCTCTGACACAGAGCACCCTTTTCTTAGCAACATAACAATGTTTTATATTTGAATGTGTTCATGAACGCTTGATTGCGCATGGCGTTTGCAGCTCGTTTGGTACTCGATTTTACCGATTTTGCAGCCCGGGCCGATTTCCACGTGCTTTCCTCTGACTATTTCGGCATGTGTGTTTTCGAGATAAATCGTGTCACCTTCAATCAGTTCCGCTGAAAGCGTGCCTTCGTTCCGTTTGAAAAAACCTGTTTTCCGTTTGACGGCAATGGACGTGCCGCCGATTTCTTTCACACGGCTTGCATCATGGCGCAAATTGATTTTAATTTCTCCGGCATTTAACAGCCCCGCTACATCTATGCAGCCGGCGGCATGGAACCGCTCTGTCTCACAATCGCCTTTGACCGTAAGACTGCCCTTTACGTCACAATGATCACCCGCTGCATAGCCGGAAATCTCAGCAAGCCCTTTCAGCTTCATCTCCCTGAATCGCAGAGAGCCGCCGATTTTCATCGTACCGAACACGCTGATTGCACCGGCAGACAGATTTCCCTCCACCTCACTTTCTCCGAATATACGAAACCGATTGACGGCTGCATCTCCAAGGAAACGGCCCGTGCCGAAAATCCGGCAGCGTTCGCTTTGGAGCCCTTCACCGACAACGCCTTCGCCTTTAATATTTACATAATGATAGGAACCTCCTGCGGCGCGCCCGGCTCCGTACAATTTTAAATTGCTCTGTTTTTTTGTCGTTTCCACCGTAATCCTCCTATATCTTCACGCTTTTCTTTACTGAAGCGGACGGGTCACACGTAAATTCGCCGCTGTATTCCACCGTCTCAATTTGGCAATCAGCACCGATTCGGACTGTATTTCCGCGAACTGTTTTTGCTTTCGTATCCCTCAGTTCAATGATGTCTCCCTCAATTAAATCGGCAGTTAATACCGGGGCGGGCATCAGTTTCATCCGTGTGAGCACTCCTTTTCGGCTTGTCACCTGCAAATGGCGGCAGCCGATTTCTCTCACATGGCTCTCTCCGGCTGTCAGTTTGATCTTGACCTGATCGGCGTTCAGCAGACCGCCGATTTTGCATTTTCCTTCTGACCGGAATACCTCTGTCTCACAATCACTTTCAATGGCCGCTTTGCCGGATATGAAAATATCATCGGCTTTTACAATACCGCCGAAGGACGAAAACCCGGCGATGTTCAGCCGTTCAGTGCTGACATCTCCTTGAATAACGCCCGTTCCGTTTATACGGATGGATTCAGCTTCAACGCCGCCTTGAATTTTCCCCGATCCGCTGATGGTAATGGTTTTAGCCCTTACATTGCCGCCTGCTTTTCCGCTGCCGTTAAACGAAAGAGTCTCACACTCCAAATCGCCGGACACCGTGCCGCTGCCGTTTATCTCAACCGTTTGAAAGGAGCCGCCTTTTGAGCTTCCTGAACCGTTAATGACTAATTTTTCCGTTACTTCCATTGATGGTCCTCCTGCATAAACTTCGTTTTTAATTCTTCTGATGCCGCCGCAAGCGCCACCCGTTCGACCACTTTGACAGACCGTTCAAAGAGAATATGTTCTGTGTCTGCGACAAAACATGTGGCGACGCCGAGCTTTCGCAAAATGACCAGCTCTGTATGACCCTTCATTTCCGAAGCATCATATCTTTTCAGCACATCCGCCGCCATTTTTCCCTCGTCAAGACTGATATTGCCCGACTGCAAAAGCCCTTCAATCACATATAAAGACAGCAGGTCACGGGACGTGAATGCCGCGCCGGCTTCACTTTTCCCAGATTCATAGACATGGAGCGCAGCCTTTGAAATCAATCCTTTTTGAAGCAGCTCTTCCGCCGTCATGCTGACATCCTCCATTTTAGGAGACAGCATATCCCTCATTTCATCCAGAGACAGATTTTCCTTCATCTTTTGTATTTTGGAGATTCGCTTTAAAATATCATCTCTTGGAAAAAACGTTTCTTGCCCGGTAAATGTTGATTTTCGGATAAACCATTCTTCAGGGATTAAATTTTTCCGTTTCCAGCGATACAGCTGTCCGTACGAGATTGACGTTTCTTCAAGCAGTTCTTTTTTAGATATTAATTGTTCTTCCATAAATCCAGCTCCTTCGATGAAAACATTGTAACATAACACTGTTACGTTGTTAAGCAGGGATTAACAACAAATTTTTTATTGCCTGTTTGATTTCCATCATTTACAATACAGACGTAATGAAGCTTCAGATCATAAGGAGGCGTATCCGCATGACGGTTTTTGCCCTTTGTACGCTGCTGCTATCGGCTTTCATTCATGCTTCGTGGAACTTTTTATCGAAAAAGGCTAACGGCGGAGTGCCGTTCATATGGCTGTTTACGGCAATTGCAGCTGTTGTTTATCTGCCTTTGGCCGTTTGGATCGTGCTCGCGGAAAAGCCTTATTTCGGGTTATGGCAAATTGTTATGATGATCGGAAGCACCCTCGCCCATTTCACCTTTTTTATTCTTTTGCAAAAGGGTTACAAAAAGGGTGATTTGTCCCTCGTATACCCCGTCGCAAGAGGAACAGGGCCATTTCTCACCTGTATTCTGGCGATTGTTCTTTTTCATGAGAAACCGTCTGTCTGGACGATTGCAGGCACTTGTTTCATCGTACTCAGTGTGCTGTTTTTTACCGGCGGATTAAAGAAACTGACATCATCTGACTCTCTCATTCCCATTCTTTACGGTCTGGCAACGGGTGTCATGATCGCCGGCTATACGCTGTTAGATAAGGGCGCCGTCAGCACATGGTTCGTGCCTCCGCTGCTGCTGGATTTCTGCAATACGGTCGGCCGGCTCATCATCTTGACCCCTTTTGCGATAAAAAATTGGAGCGACGTACGGTACGAGTGGAAGGCACATAAAAAAGAGGCGGCGGGTGTGGGCGTCTTTAATTCATTGGCTTACATTCTGGCGCTGTCCGTTATGGCTTCCGCACCTGTCAGCAGCGTCGCGCCGATTAGGGAAATCAGCATTCTCATCGGCACGATCATGGGGACGGTGTTCCTGTCTGAAGGATTCGGCAAACAGCGGATCGCCGCGGCAGCAGTGATGGTGATAGGCGTAGTGTCCGTGGCACTTGGATAAAAAAATCCGCCCATCTTTCATGAGCGGATTTTTCTTATATCAAATCTCTGTAATTTTGCTGGCGCAGCGCCTCATATACGAGAATCGCGGCTGTGTTGGACAGGTTTAATGATCTCACATGCTCCGTCATCGGAAGACGCAGGCAGCGGTCCATATTGTTTTCAATCAATTCTTTCGGCAATCCGCTTGTTTCTCTACCGAATACGAAGAAAAAGTCCTCCTCCGTATTTGTGTAATCAAACGACGTGTGCGGTTTTTGACCGAATTTTGTGATGAAGAAAAACTGTCCTTTTTTGTAAGCCTCAAATAATTCCTCCAATGAATCATGATAAACGACGTTGACGAACTCCCAATAATCGAGTCCGGCGCGCTTCAGCATTTTATCATCGGTTGAAAATCCGAGCGGGCGGATCAAATGAAGCGTTGTATCTGTTGCCGCACAAGTCCGTGCGATATTTCCCGTGTTGGCCGGGATTTCGGGTTGATATAAAACGACATGTAATGCCACGATGTTCACCTCTGTTTTTTATTCCGCCCACCATTATATCATTAATTACTCTTTTGTCGTATCATCCGTAATATGAAAAAACGCATATCTGATGGAAGGGGTATAAGCAGTTGAATCCTCATATGACCAATATCTCATCCTGCTGTCATATGATTGGGCGTTGACAAGCGGCATGTTGCTTTTATCTTTCGCGACGACAATCGTCGTGTGATTAAAGCGGCCGTCCCCTTCAAAATCATAACAAATGACATCTCCCGGCATCAGCTCTTCGGCGCTTGATACCTGCACGGCACGGAGTCCGGCTTTAGATTGAGCCAAATACCTCTTCATGGAATGCGCGACCGTCCAGCTGTAGCTCCATGAGCTTTCCTTCATCCACCAGCCTGAGCCTCTGTTCGGATGGCCCCGCATTGGCGCTTTTCCCGCGTGAAGGCATTGCGAAATAAAGTTCGTGCAATTGTCGCTGAAATTTTTATAGCTTGGATTGCGTTTATTCCAGAATTTTTCCGCGTATTGCACAGCAGCCAAGCGGTCGTATTGAAACGCTCGGCCAAAATCCTCACGTTCACTTCTCACATATTCAATCACACTGTTGCCGTCAGAAAATCCGGCCGGTTTTTTCTTTACCTCCTGATCCTTGATCAGCATTTGATCATAGAGAAAAGCGGTTCGCTCCTCAATCTGTTCTTCTAAATAAAGGCCTCCGTCCAGCTCCTTGCACAAGTATTCAAAGTGTATCGTATACATCACGCATAACGTGCCGTCATCTTCCAGTTTGCTGTATACAATCACCGCTTTCGCCTTCGCTTTGACGATTTCAACCTTCCGTTTTTCAAACAGCTCTTTTTTCCGCGTCATAACGTCAAGATCGCCGGCCTGCCCTTCCTGCCTCAAGTCGGTTCCGTTTACCAAATAATGAAGCCGGGCCTCCGCCAATCCTTCTATAATGTGCTTCAAGCGCTTCACCCACCATACATTTTTATAGAGAAAAAACACTTGAATATGACTGCAAGTGTTTTTTATCATCTTCCCTATACATATGTCAGGACAGGCTGGGTTTAGTCTTATCAGATACGGATAACAGTTCTAATCCCTTTTCGATTTCCTGTTTCGCTTCTTCATCCTGTTCCTTGTGAAGCGCTCTTTCTAAATCCTCCGTATATGTCTGGTCACCGATCTTTCCGATAGCCCAGGCGGCCGTTCCCCTGATGACGGGACGCGGGTCCTGATGCATCAGCGCCGTCAGCTCCGGGAGAGCCGAGGTATCTTTGAAATGAGCCAAGGCTAAAATTGCATTGCGCTGAATCGGTTTTTTGCCGCGCCACGAGCCGGACACATGTCCGAATTTTTCTTTAAACTCACGATTGCTGATCGTCAGAAGCGGCTTTAACAGCGGTTTGGCGATTTCCGGGTCAGGCTCCATTTGCGGATGGAGATGAAAGTCTTTCCCCTTATTGATCGGGCATACCGTCTGGCACGTATCGCAGCCGTACAGGCGGTTGCCGATTTTCGTGCGGAATTCGTCCGGCAAAAATCCTTTTGTTTGGGTGAGAAACGAAATACAGCGCTGGGCGTTAAGCTGGCCGGGATTGACAAGGGCGCCGGTCGGGCAAGCGTCCAAACACTTTGTGCATGAGCCGCACATATCTTCTATCGGCACATCCGGCTCAAATGGCAGGTTTGTAATCATTTCCGCCAAATAGACGTACGACCCGTATTCAGGTGTGGTAATCATGCAGTTTTTTGCGCTGAAGCCGATTCCCGCCCGCTCTGCGACGGCTCTGTCAGATAATTCACCTGTATCAACCATTGACTTTGTGCGGATATCCTCGTGTTTGCTTTGGAGAAATGTCTCTAGCAAATCAAGCTTTTCCCGCAGCACATCATGATAATCCTTTCCCCAGGAAGCTCTGCAAAAAATGCCGCGCCGGGCGTCCCTCGTGCTCCTCGGCGCATCTTTCATTTTAGAAGGATACGCAAGGGCGATGGCGACGATGGATTTCGCTTTCGGCAAAAGCAAGGTCGGCGTGACCCGTTTTTCAATATCGGGTTCTTCAAAACCGGACAGATAGCCGAGAGATTCCTGCAGAATCAGCCGATCCCTCAGACTGTCGAACGTATCGGCCGTCGTAAAACCGATTTTGTCGACTCCGATGCTTTTGGCGTATTCGATTAATTCCTCTTTCAGTTTATGAATATTCATTTTTTGCACAGCCTCCTTTCTTTGTGATCACGCTCCCGCCCGGGTATAATAGACTTTTATCATCCCGAAATGGAGTGAACACAGTTGAACATCAGTTTAGATCCGCTTATTACTGAACGGGTGCCGGGGATCAAAGCGGCAGCCGTCATATATGACCAGATTGAAGTCGGGCCTTCTCCGCAAATGCTGAAAGGCAGACTCCGTTTATTTCAGGAATCTCTTTATTTTGATTATGCTGACGGCGGCATTGAACAACAGCCCTTCGTGAAGGAATGGGCGCGTATATTGAAACAGCTCAGCCCCGCCTTTGAAGGACAAAAAACGCCGATGGAGCATATACTTGAAGGCATCTCCCGCGAGCAATTTATCGAAAGCGTGAATTCAGCCCATGATACCATACTTTTTTTCTCGCTGAAATATTCTCTGCCTATCATGGCGTATGATGCGTCCGAGCTTAACGAGCAAGTCTCCGTAACACTCGGCGAAAAAGAAAGCGTGCTGACCTTCTCCGGGACAAACGGCGTGTTCGGCGACTTTACCAGACACATCAATGCCCGCCCCGTTACATCCGGCACTAAACAAATGATGCAGCTCATCTTTTTTCCGCCTTCCTATCAAGAAGACGCGGCCGGTGAACTGTTATCATCCTTAACAAAAATGTTTGAACAAATTCACGGAGGCACGCACACCGTTCACTGGCTTGCATGAGGAGACACGGCTTACGTGTCTTTTTTACATAAAAAAACGCAATACTTCGTTTATCTAAGAAACGAAACACTGCGTTAATAACGTATGTATGGAGCGGGTGATGAGAATCGAACTCACGACATCAGCTTGGAAGGCTGAGGTTTTACCACTAAACTACACCCGCGTCAAGTATTATCTGCGGCAGCACCGCTTTGACTTTTCTAATATTACATGTTTATTTATTTTTCGTCAAGGGAATGTTAAGAAATTTGTCGAAAAAAATTCTTTTTTTGTCCATATGTTAAATCGAGTTTACATTTTGTTAATAAAACCATACGATTTTAGAAAGTACAAAACCTGAGGTGCCGTATGATGCTGAAAAATAAAGTAAAAGAGCTGAGAGCCAGATTCGGCTATTCTCAGGAAACGCTTGGAAAAAAAGCCGGAACCACGAGACAAACCATCGCAGCGATTGAAAAAGGAGATGATGTGCCGTCATTGTTATTGGCGCTTCATATTTGCCTGGCTTTCTCCCTGCCGATGGAGGAAGTGTTTTGGCTGGAGGAGGAGATAAAATGAGTTTAAAAAGAAAAGCATGCTTTCACATTGTTCTCTACGGGCTTGCCTGCTGGACGCTCATTTCATTGACGGAAGCGGCGCCGCAGATAGCGGATTACTTTCAAACCGGCGGCAGTTCATCATTTGAGCTGAATGCCGCACCATTTCTGCTGTTTGCCGCTTGCGCCGCACTGTATATGTATGCTGAGAAGAAAAAACGGGACGGGAAAAAACACAGCCTTGTGCCGGATGAATTTGAGGAGCAGGATGAAAGAGAACGGATGATGACAGCAAAAGCGTGCCGATCATCATATATCGCCGTTTACTTTTCATTGCCGGCTGCGGCCGTTTTACTTTTGTTTTACCCGCTCATTCAGCCGCATCTTCCCTCCTTTCCTATTGTTTTGATTTTTATTTTGATGATGATTCAGCATTTGGCGTATGTTTTCACATTTCATAAACACGGCAAAAACTCCGGTTCTTGATAAACCCGGAGTTTTTTAGCGCTACCAGCTAGCTTTTTTCACACCGGGAATCTGTCCTTTATGGGCCAGCTCCCTGAATGCGATTCTGGACAGCTTGAATTTTCTCATATAGCCTCTCGGGCGGCCCGACACCATACAGCGATTATGAAGCCGGCTTGGAGCTGAATCTCTCGGCAGCTTGCTCAGCGCTTCCCAGTCCCCTTTTTCCTTCAACTCTCTTCTGATGTCCGCATATTGTTCAACAAGCTGCTGCCGCTTGAGCTCCTTCACCACTTTTGATTTTTTGGCCAATATCAGCACTCCTTTTAAATCGTAATAATTACGATTTAATAATACCACCCAGATGTTGATAAAGCAAGCTTGCAGCATATAAAAGACGGGCCTTGGCCCGCCTACTTGTTCAGCTTTACATAATAGAGCAATGCGTCAGAATGGCTGATCAGCATCTTTTTATCCCGTGACATATTGACGGGCTTCCCTGAATTCTTCACACTCGCGCCGATCAATACCGGTTTCCCATACGTGACCGGCTCGGCAGAGGAGATAAACACGGACGCTCTGTTATCTCCCTGATTGCGGGTAAAAACGGCGTCTGCCGAAACTTTCCCGCTGTCATCGGCGATACCGAAACGAACCTTGTCTTTTTCCTTTTTCCCTTTGTCTTCTCGGTCTGTGTAAAAGATGAATTGCAATGCTTTTGGTTTATTTGCATCGCCGCCGTAATCTGATTCAAGCGGCCCTGCCTTATCCGCCAGTTTTCCGTTTTGATAATGCTCAATATACATCTGTGCAGCCGCCAAGTCTTTTGTGACGCCGGTCACTTCTGCGGCTCCGCTTTCTGAAGAGGCAATTTCCATTCTGTATTTCTCTGTCTTTGATACATCAGCTTCTTTTATCTGCATGCCGTTTGAATGTCCGCATGCCGTTAATCCTGCCAGCAGACAGCACGCTGCCGTCCATTTGAATACCTTCAGAAAAAACAGCCCCTTTTTGATGATTGTATCACTATCAGAAAAAAGAGGCATTTGTTTATTTATACTGTCGCTTTATTTCCTTCGGCAAAATGGTTATTTCCTACCGCTTCACCGAGTCTGCGCTCAAGCTTCCGTGTCCGTTCGTTATCAAACGGGAGAAGCGGAAAAACAAGCTCAGCAAGATAATAAGCCTCTTCCAAATGCGGATATCCGGAGAAAATAAACGAGTCAATGCCGAGCTTTTGATACTCTAATATCCGATCGGCAACGGTTTGGGGATCGCCTACAAGAGCCGTGCCCGCTCCGCCTCTGACAAGCCCGATGCCGGCCCAAAGATTCGGGCTGATTTCCAGCTTCGTCCGGTCTCCGTTATGAAGATCGGACATCCGTTTTTGGCCTGAAGAATCTGCACGGCGGAGCGCGGCCTGCGCTTTAGCAATTGTCTCGTCATCTAAATGGCTGATTAAGCGTTCAGCCGCCTCCCACGCCTCCTGCTCTGTTTCCCGGACAATCACGTGAAGCCTGATGCCAAAACGCATCGTCCTGCCTTCTTTCGCAGCCTGTTTTTTGACGGCTTCAATCTTTTCTTTCACCTGCTCAGGCGGCTCGCCCCACGTTAAATAAACATCTGTATGCTTCACAGCAGCCTCGATGCCCGCCTGTGAAGAACCGCCGAAATATAAAGGCGGATGCGGTGATTGTTTTGGAGGGAATAAAAGATTGCTGTTTTCGACTTTGATATGTTTTCCTTCATATGTGACCGTTTCGCCCCGCATCAGACCGCGCCATACGGTTAAAAATTCTTCAGTCGCCTTATAGCGTTCATCATGGCTGATAAACAGCCCGTCTCCCGCCAATTCATAAGGGTCGCCGCCCGCCACTACATTGACAAGCAAACGTCCGTCAGATATCCGATCCAGGGTTGATGCCATTCTCGCGGCAACAGATGGCTGCATCAGCCCGGGCCTGACCGCCACTAAAAATTTCAAATCTTTTGTTTCTCCGGCTAAAGCCGCGGCAGTCAGCCACGGGTCCTCACATGATCTGCCCGTCGGCAGAAGAACCCCCGTGTATCCCAGTCTGTCAGCAGCCTGCGCCACTTGCTTAAAATAAAGATGATCCGCCGTTCTCCCGCCTGCTTGTGTTCCTAAATAACGTCCGTCTCCATGTGTCGGAATAAACCAAAGAATGTCCATATCAATCTCTCCTTTTTATATATTAACCTTCATAACTGTTTCGCCATTTCAACAGTTTTCGTTCCAATATTCTGACAAGTGAATCTGTCAGCTTGCCGACGACCGCGAAAATAATAATGCCGACAAACACTTTATTCGTCTGGGAAAACTGTCTGGCATCCATAATCATATAACCGATGCCTTCACTCGATCCCATCAGCTCCGCCACCACAAGCCCGAGCCACGCGATGCCGAGAGACAGCCTGATGCCGAGCAGTATATTCGGCAAAGACGCAGGAAGAATCAATTTTCTCATCTGCTGATACCAGTTAAACTCCAGCACCCGTGCAACATCAAACAGCTTCGCGTCCACTCCGCGGATGCCGAGAAATGTATTAATGTACACCGGAAAAAATGCGCCCAGTGCAATGAGCAGGATTTTTGACGTTTCATCAAAACCGAACCACAAAATAAACAGCGGAGTCACAGCCAGATGAGGAACGGTTCTGAGCATTTGCAGGGACGGATCAACATACGCCTCCGTCCGCTTAGAAAAACCGACCAAAAACCCGAAAATCAGTCCGAGACCCGCACCAAGCAGAAAGCCGGCCGCTGCCCGAAATAAGCTGATTTGCAAATGGACCCAAAGCTCACCTGATCCGAGCAGCTCCTTAAAAGTCTGCACAATGGCAAAAGGCGCGGGGAGCACCGTCGCCGATACGATGCCGATGCTGCCGATGATCTGCCATATGGCGATGACGGCAGCAGGCAGAACAAACCCCTTCAGCCATTGGTACGAGAAGCGCCGGAGCTTTGCCGCTGCTTTCTTTTCCGTTTGGTTCAATGAGCCGACAGCCGGTGATGCCTCTGCTTTCATTCCTTCTCACCCCCCGTTTTTAACGCCTTTTTAATAAACGAATTGTCTACAACTTCTTTTACATCGATTTTCTTGTTGATCGCCTTAGTTTTATATTGAAAATCAGCGGTTTCTTGCTGGGCTTTTACGATATCGTCAGTGATGGCCTCATTGAGCGGCTCTGTGTTGTTCAGCACGTTTCTGACGACTGAGGTATCGAGATTTTTGATTTTGGCATACAGCGCAACCGCCTCATCTTTATGTTCCTTTTGCCACGTGACTGCTTTGTTGAACACTTGCAGAAAGCGGACAACCTCCTCCGGGTGCTCTTTGGAGAATCCAGTTCTGACTAAAGTGAAACCGGGTGAATATAAGTCTGTGCTTTCGCCGTTTGCTAAAATCTTTGCGCCGTGCTGCATTGTTTCAATAGACAAGTACGGCTCCCAAATGGACCAAGCATCAACTGATTTGTTCTCAAAAGCGGAAACCGCTTCATCCGGCTGAAGCTGAATAACGGTGACGTCATCAGCAGAAAGCCCGGCTTTGTTCAAAGCTTTATAGAGAAAGTCAAATCCGCTGCTGCCTTTTGCCACGGCGATTTTTTTCCCCTTCAAGTCTTTCAGGTTCTGAATCCCGCTGCCTTTGTTTACGAGAATGCCGTTTGCTTTTAAGCCGTCCTGAGACAGCCCGATCTCTTTAAAATCAATCCCCGCAGCCTGGCCGGAGATGACCGGTGAATTGCCGACCTGAGAAAAATCAAGCTTATCCGCGGCAAGTCCTTCAAATTGCGGCGGGCCGCTTTGGAACTCCACCCATTTCACCTTAATCCCCTCTTTTTTGAAGGCTTCTTCAAACCAGCCTTTTTCCTTGGCGATGAGAAGCGGGCTCAAGCTTTGCTGAATGCCGATCCGTATTTCTTTGACCGGCTGTCCGCTGCCGTCTGCTCCGTTTGCACCGCATCCGGCTAACATTAATACAGCTGTAAATAAGAAAATGATTGTTTTTTTCATCTTTGCTTCGTCCCTTCTATATCCCGGATCCATCCGCAAATTGGAGGTCTTCCGTTTTCTCAAACTCAGACAGCACCTTTTGCCTGATCGCTTGGAAATCAGCAGCCGTCCGGTTGCGAGGGCGCTTAAGCTGAATTGGCATCACTCTGTGCAGCCGGCCGGGCTTCGCCTTGAGAATCGCCAGCTGATCGCCTAAATAAACGGATTCATCTATATCGTGTGTAACCAAAACCATCGTCGTTCTTTTCTCCCGCCATATATCAAGCAGCACATCCTGCAAATGTTTTCTTGTGAAAGCGTCCAGCGCGCCGAACGGTTCATCTAACAGCAGCACTTCCGGCTCACGCAACAGGGCTCTGGCGATGGCCACCCTTTGCGACATGCCGCCGGATAATTCGCGCGGATATGCGTTTTCTGCTCCCTGCAGCCTGACAATCTCAACGAGTTCCTCCACTTTTTTACGAATCGCCGGATCTTTTACATTCAGATCGGCGGCGATATTTTGCTTTACTGTCAGCCAGGGAAACAGCCGGTGCTCTTGAAAAATGAATCCTTGCTGTATGCCCGGGCCCGTAACATTACGGCCGTTAATTGTGATGCTTCCGCTATAATCGGTATCAAGTCCGGCGATTATTTTTAAAAGCGTGCTTTTCCCGCATCCGCTCGGCCCGATGACCGTCAAAAATTCCCCCGGTGCTATAGACAGCCGAATATCATTCAGCACCGCTGTTTTTCGGCCTTCATTTTCAAATACTTTTTCATTTATGCTGATGGTTACAGCCACCTGTATTCCCTCCTCTTTCTGCCGCGCCGATCAAAACAGCTTTTCAGAAAACAAAAAGGCCCCCATCTCTGATGCTTATAGAGATGGGAGCCTTCGGCGGTCCGATCGGCAGCCCGTTGTTTTTAATTTGAATATCATGTTAATTCAAATAATTCCGACTTGTCAACTGTTTTTTATATGAATTAAAATACGGTTCACATAAAAAAGCACCCTCCGACCGGCATTTGTCTGAGGAATGCCCTGATTCATCACGTATTCGTCTCTTTTTTCGGGTGCCCGATTTTCAATAATGTTCTCGCATTGTTCCCGAAAATATTTTCTATGTCTTCTTCCCGCATATTGATTTCCCTGCAGATTTTGACCTGCTCCTGAAGATATCTGTATACGTATCCTCTCGGAAATCCGTTTGAATCTGTCCCGAAAATGATTCGTTCAGCCCCGATTAATTCAGATGTCTTTCGAAACAGGGTTTCCAGATCGAGCGGATACGGCATCCATCTCATCCACTGGTTGGAACCGGATGTGTCAATATATACATTTGGGCAGCTCCAGCAAAGCTGCAGCAGTTCCTGATAATATCCGGCGCCGAAATGCGGAATAATGAACGGAATATCAGCATATTCCCTTGCGACTCGGTAGATGGACAGCGGGTTGATGTTGCGGTGGCTGACAATGCCGCCCGCTCTTCCAAGAAGCCCGAAATGGATCAATACAGGCAGCTTGCGGTCGGCAAGATACGTCCACAGCGGCTCGAGCGACGGATCATGAAACTCAATATCAGTCAGCGGCCCAAACAGTTTATATCCTTTCAGCCCCAGCTCTTCAACCGCTCTTTTCATCTCTTCAAACGCATCCTCCCGCTCCAAAGGGTGATAAGCAAACCCGGTAAATTTAGCAGGATTAGCCTGAATGAAAGCCGCCATTTGATCATTGCTTTCCGCCGTTAAAAAATTCAGCACATCAATGCCGTATTTGTCTAATTCCTTTTCCCACCTTGTCATCAAAGGAAGATCCCCATCCTCCTCGACTGTGTCAAACTGATCAGGAAAATCCCAGGTAAGGTTCATTCTTTCAGACCGTTCTTGATTGTAATCAGAGAATTTCTTATGGTTTTTCCCGAAATAAAGGGTGTACGGCAAATGGCCGTGAATATCGACTGGTTTAAAATGTTTCCGAAAAAGCATGGGATCGCCGCCTTTCTTAACTGCCGACAATGAAAAAAGGCCCTTATCCGAAAGAATAAGAGCCTCTTGTGTCCAAGTCAGCGGTTACTATTTTTTTCATATTAACCTCATTAATCCCATCAGTCAAGTACCCTTTAAACTATATACCCACTACTCTATGATAAAAATAATTATTTTATAATCATTATAAAATAATATTGACTTTTTACTGATAGATGATATTATATTTTTATAAATTCAAAGAGGTGATCACATGAGTTCAAATAAATTGACAACAAGCTGGGGCGCTCCGGTCGGAGATAACCAAAACTCAATGACAGCAGGCGGTCGCGGCCCTGCTTTAATTCAAGACGTACATCTGCTTGAGAAATTGGCCCACTTTAACAGAGAACGCGTGCCGGAACGTGTTGTGCATGCAAAAGGTGCCGGCGCACACGGTTATTTTGAAGTGACAAATGATGTTTCAAAATATACGAAAGCTGATTTTCTGTCTGAAGTCGGAAAACGCACACCGCTGTTTATCCGTTTCTCAACAGTTGCCGGTGAACTCGGCTCTAGTGACACAGTGCGTGATCCGCGCGGTTTTGCCGTTAAATTTTATACAGAAGAAGGAAACTACGACATCGTCGGAAATAATACGCCCGTGTTCTTCATCCGCGATGCCATCAAGTTCCCTGACTTTATCCATACACAAAAAAGAGATCCGAAAACACACTTAAAAAACCCGACGGCTGTTTGGGATTTCTGGTCACTGTCACCTGAATCATTGCATCAAGTAACGATTCTGATGTCAGACCGGGGCATTCCGGCAACCCTTCGCCACATGCACGGTTTCGGAAGCCACACCTTTAAATGGACAAACGCTGAAGGCGAAGGCGTCTGGATCAAATACCACTTTAAAACAGAACAAGGCGTGAAAAACCTTGATGTCAATACAGCTGCAAAGCTTGCAGGTGAGAATCCTGATTACCATACAGAAGATTTGTTCAATGCCATTGAAAACGGCGATTTCCCTGCATGGAAATTATATGTGCAAATTATGCCGTTAGAAGATGCAAACACATACCGCTTCGATCCGTTTGATGTCACAAAAGTATGGTCTCAAAAAGACTATCCGCTTATCGAAGTCGGCCGCATGGTCCTTGACCGCAACCCGGAAAACTACTTTGCAGAAGTGGAACAGGCGACATTCTCTCCGGGAACTTTAGTCCCCGGCATCGACGTTTCACCTGATAAAATGCTTCAAGGCCGTTTATTTGCTTATCATGATGCACATCGCTACCGTGTGGGCGCAAACCATCAGGCACTGCCGATTAACCGTGCACGCAATGAAGTGAAAAACTACCAGCGCGACGGTCAAATGCGTTTTGACAATAACGGCGGCGGCTCCGTTTATTACGAGCCCAACAGCTTCGGCGGTCCGAAAGAGTCTCCTGAAGATAAGCAGGCGGCCTATCCTGTATCAGGCTTCGCAGACAGTGTAAGCTATGATCATAACGATCATTACACACAAGCCGGCGACCTGTACCGCCTCATGAGCGAGGAAGAACGCGCGCGCCTTGTGGCCAATATCGTCGGGGCGATGAAACCTGTAGAAAAAGAAGAAATCAAATTGCGCCAAATCGGCCATTTTTATAAAGCCGATCCGGAATACGGCAGACGTGTTGCCGAAGGTCTCGGCCTGCCGTTACAACCAGAAAAGGAATAAAAAAGAAAACCTGCTGATTCCTTCGGCAGGTTTCTTTCTGCTCTATTATCAATAAAAACAAGCGTTTCTCAATTACACAAAGTGGCATGCGGCATAATGCTGATGTCCCTTATCGATTAATATCGGACTCTTTTCAGCGCAAATTTTCTTGGCAGCCGGGCATCTCGTACGAAACTTACAGCCTGAGGGCGGATCGGAAGGGCTTGGAATATCACCCTTTAACATTATCCTTTCCCTTTTCGCTCCGGGATCAGGAATAGGTACAGCGGATAGCAGCGCTTGTGTATAGGGATGAAGCGGCCGTGAAAACAGCTGCTCCTTTGATGTGTATTCCACGATCGTCCCTAAATACATAATGGCGATTTTTGTACATAAATGCTCCACTACACTTAAATCATGAGAAATAAACAAATAGGACAGCTGGTGTTTTTTTTGAAGACTGCTGAACAAATTAATCATTTGAGCTTGGATTGAGACATCCAGCGCCGCGACAGGTTCATCCATAATGATAAATTGAGGCTCAAGCGCCATGGCCCTCGCAATAACGATCCGCTGCCGCTGTCCGCCGGAAAATTCATGCGGATACCGGTCGATATAATGAGAAGAAAGACCGCAAGCCTCAAGGACCTCCGCCGCTTTGTCACGCGCGTCTCGTTTTGACGCCAATTGATGCTCAATCATCGCTTCGCCAATCGCTTCACCGATACGGCGCCGGGGGTTTAAAGAACTAAACGGATCTTGAAAAATCAGCTGAGCTTCCGATCTGAACTTCTTCAGCTCCCTACGATTCATTCTGAACACGTCACGTCCTTGAAAATACACGTCTCCTCCGGTCTTTTCCTGAAGCCTTAAAATCGTTTTCCCGATTGAGGATTTGCCGCTTCCCGATTCTCCAGCCAAACCGAAGACTTCTCCCCTCCCTATCGTAAAACTGACCCCGTCCACCGCTTTCACAGGCCGTGTGTGTGTCTTTCTTATTCCTGCCTGCTCTTCATAATATTTTTTCAGTCCGTTGACTTCCAATAATGGATCACTCATCTGCTTTCTCCTCTCTGTACAGCCAGCACGCCGCCTTATGTCCGGTCTCAAACTCAGTAAAATGAGGGCTTTTTCTCCGGCAAATGTCTGTGCTGTATTCGCAGCGATCAGCGAAATAACAAGACGATACAGGCAAATCTGCCAATTCCGGTACTTGCCCGGGAATGGTATACAAAGTGTCCTTCCTCTGCCCTATGACCGGCTTTGCTGCCAGCAGCCCTTTCGTATACGGATGCTTCGGATCGGAGAACAGCTCCGCAACCGGTCCTTCTTCCACGATCTTTCCCGCATACATGACGATCACATAATCAGCCATTTCAGCGACAACACCAAGATCATGTGTGATTAATAAAATGGACGTTTGAAATTGTTTTTTCACATCCCGCAATAAATCCAGTATCTGCGCCTGAATGGTTACATCAAGCGCTGTTGTCGGCTCATCGGCAATAATCAGTTTCGGATCGCAGCTGAGAGCAATGGCCGTCATGATGCGCTGCAGCATGCCTCCGCTCAGCTCATGAGGATACCGGTGCATCACCTGTTCTGCATGAGGGATTTCCACTAACGAAATGAGTTCAACTGCCTTCTGCCAAGCCTCTTTCTTACTCAGCAGTAAATGTTCCCGAAGAGGCTCTGTCAGCTGTTCACCGATTGTAAATACCGGATTTAATGATGTCATCGGTTCCTGAAAGATCATGCCGATTTCGCAGCCGCGCACTTTTTGCATTTCTTTTTGTTTTAATTCCAATAAGTTCCGCCCGGAAAAATGTACTGCCCCGCGCTCGATTTTTCCCGTTTCAGGAACCAATTGCATGATGGACAAAGATGCCATGCTTTTTCCGCAGCCGGATTCACCCACAATACAAACCGTTTCTTCCTCGTGAACGGTGAAACTGACATCATCAACAGCCTTTACTGCCCCTTCATCCGTATAAAAAGCCGTCTTCAAATGTTTTACTTCTAAAAGCGGTTTTCTCATTTCATTTTCACCTGCCGTTTCACTTTAGGATCGAACGCATCCCTCAAACCGTCTCCGAGCATATGGATCGCCACGACGGTCAGAAAAATAGCCGTTCCCGGCGGTATCCATAACCAAGGCCGTAATGTAAAGTCCATAAAATTGTTCGCGGCTTCCATCATATTCCCCCAAGAAGGGGTAGGAGGAGCAACGCCGAGCCCAAGAAAACTAAGCGCTGATTCACTCAGCATCGCGCCGGCAACATGCAGTGTCGCCGCCACCATCAATAACGGGAGCGTATTGGGAAGCAAGTGATACAGAATCTTCCGTTTATCACTTAGTCCAAGAACCTCCGCTGCCATCATAAACGGCTGCTCTTTCAGCGATAAAATTTGTCCGCGCACAAGCCGCGCCAAACTGGGCCAGCCGATCAAACTTAACATCATCATAATCAAATACAGCCTGTATTCAGAGGGAACTTTCCACTCCGACAAAACCGCGGCTAATATTAAAAGCAGGGGCAGGCCGGGAATGGACATCAGCATATCTGCGAGACGCATGATGATAACATCAGCCGCGCCGCGATAAAAACCGGCAAGCGCTCCAAGCAAAGACCCGACAACAAGAGACAAAACCATGGAAGCAAGCCCGACAGTCAGAGAAATCTGCCCCGCCAGCATCAGCCTTGTCAGCACATCTCTCCCGTATTGGTCGGTGCCCAGCCAATGGTGAACTCCGGGATGCTGATTGGCATTTGAAATATCGGTCCGATCTGTTATGTATGGAGAAAAGGATGGACCAATAAAACACAGTAAAAACATAAAACATAAGAAAAGCAGACTGACAACCGTTAATTTATTATGCAGCAATCGGCGGTACGTCTGTTTCCAAAGGGACGGCGGCATGTCTTTTTGTTTTTTCATCTTCAACGCCCCCTATTTCAGCCTGACTCGCGGATCAACCGCGGCATAAGCGATATCGGCCAAAAAATTCCCCACGATCGTCAAACAAGACAAAAACAGGGTGAATGCCATCAATACGGGATAATCCCGATAATGCACCGACTCCAGCTGAATACGCCCGACACCCGGCCAGCTGAAAATCTGTTCTATAATAATTGCCCCGGAAAACAGGCCCGGAAGTTCAAAAGCAAGAAGGGTGATGGCGGGAATGAGCGCATTTTTCAACGCATGCTTCCATATCACGGTGCGCTCTTTCAAACCCTTTGCTCTCGCCGTTCTGATATAGTCCTGCCTGATGACGTCGAGCATGCCTGAGCGAAAATATCTTGTCAGCGAGCCGATTCCAAGCATAGATAAAATGACAACCGGCAAAATCATATGCTTAACGGCTTCAAGCACATACGAAAAGCCCGAACTCGTGCTTCCGGTATCAATCATTCCCCCGACAGGCAGTAACTTCAAATCAACGCCGAACCATTTGATGAACAGCAGGCTGATAAAAAAAGACGGAAATGCCATCGAAGCAAAAACAAAAAACGTAACGAGTCCGTCAAACCAAGAATATTTTCTGACAGCTGATACGACCCCCGTTACCATCGCCGCAGACCAAGTCAGCAGCAAAGAAAAAAACGCCACAAAAAATGAATTCCATACATATTTCTGAAGCAATGAAAGGACGTTCTCCTGATATTTTAAAGAGAATCCCAAATCTCCGGTGAGAACATTGCCGAGCCATGTCACATAACGCTGCCATATGGGCTGATCCAGCCCGTAAAGCGCCTTTAATTCCTTGGCTCTTTCAGGAGTCAGGTTTACGTTTGAATCAATATAATCGCCCGGCAGCATGGCAAATAAGAAAAAAATGATAAAGGACGTACCGAATAATATCACAAGCATTTGAATGAACCTTTGGACGGCATACCGTTTCATAAAAGCCTTTTCCTCCCCCAGAAGGCAAAATACCCAGCCTGCACCGGGTATTTGCACACGTTATCTATTTAATTGAAACGTTTGGCAGACTCGAACTGATTCCCGAATAATTATCCGGTTCAAGCCCCTGTATTTTCCCGCTGACCGCCCTTGCGCTTTGACGGTAATGAACCAAAATGTAAGGCGGGTTTTTTCCAAGCTCCTGATAAAGCTGGCGGTAAATCTCTTTTCTTTTGTTGATATCGAGCGTTCCGGCTCCTTTCTCTATTAACCGATCCGCCTTCGGATTGGAATATCCCGTCACATTGTTAGGATGATCGGATGCCAGCTTTTCCACCGTGTCGTTCGGATCAAGAATTTGCGAGGTGGAAACAGCGGCCAGATCATAATGTTTGTCATTGATTTTTGCGACCTCTGTATTAAAATCCATGACTTCCGGCTTTAATGAAATTCCGATGTCAGCATAATTTTCTTTCGCAATCGGGATAAAATCGTCATCGGCTTTTGAGGTGTAATAGCTGATCTCAAGCTTTTTGCCGTTTTTTTCACGCACGCCGTCTTTTCCCGTTTTCCAACCGGCTTGATCGAGAAGCTCCTTTGCTTTTTCCGGATTAAATTTGTACGGGTTCACGCCTTTGTCATGATATGCCCATGAAACTGGGGACACAGGGACATTTGCGACCTCTCCGTACCGTTTAAAGCGGACATCGACGATTTTTTGGCGGTCCAGCCCGTAAATGAGCGCTTGGCGAACTTCTTTGTCCTGAAACGGCGGGCGCTTATGATTGACATAAACAAGCCCATAGTCATTCACGACAGATACGCTTACATTCGCAAAACCAAGACTCTTTAAATGCTCGACCGTATCGTCATCAGGTGAGAAAGAGGCATAATCAAGATCACCCGTTTCAAAAAGCTGAAGAGAGGTTGAAGGGTCG
This sequence comes from Bacillus sp. YC2, assembly GCF_019891195.1. Classification (NCBI taxonomy): domain Bacteria; kingdom Bacillati; phylum Bacillota; class Bacilli; order Caryophanales; family Bacillaceae; genus Bacillus; species Bacillus sp. YC2. Next base: position 288,910 of record NZ_JAHXDO010000003.1, read on the forward strand.
ATAATTTTATAAATCAGCTTTTCTGTTTTCGGTTTCCCGGAATAATAGTGTTCATTCGCTTGATAACGTATTTCCTGTCCCGGAATATATTCTGTGAATTGATAAGGGCCTGCTCCGAGCGGTTTTGAATAAAGCTCTTTTAAATAGTCCAGTTTGCCGAACTGATAATCCTTTCCGTAATAAGCTTCAGACAGCACCTGCCCCCCTAACAAAAGCAGCGATTTCGAACTGACTTTTTCAGTAGTGATCTTGATGGTTCTGTCATTTATGATATGAATGCCCTCTATCGACTTCGCTTTTCCTTCTTTGTAAGCTTTGCCGCCTTTAATATACGCCGTTGTGATATCTTCATAGCCCGCATACGCCGGATCATGCAGCAGCGTTAATGTAAACGCGACATCCTTTGCAGTCAGAGGCGACCCGTCACTGAAAACAAGGTCCTTTCTCAAATGAAACGTATAGGTAAGCTGATCTTTAGAAATATCCCAGCTTTCAGCCAGCGCCGGAGCGGGTTTCCCCGTTTTATCCAATTTGACTAATGACTCGAAAATAGGATCAGTCGCATTTCCGTCCCAGCCGTTTTCATAAAAGTACGGTAAAAAAACCCCGCCGGGCGCAGATATGCCTGCAACAAATGTATCTTTTCTGGCTTTAGATTTAGCGGGAAGCGCCGCCATATCAACCGCTTTAAATTCCTTTTTCTGTGCGCGGGCGATACTTGATTCTTCCTTTTTATCCGCCGATGGCTGCCGCTCTTCTTCCCCTGAGCTTCCTAATGCGCATCCCGATATAAATACGGAAATTGAGAGCGCAAATATGATGCCTGCTGCTTTTTTCTTCAATGCCTTCCCCTCCATCCTTATCGAACCCCCGTATGCTTTTCATCAATTTTTATATAGATCTCCTCCATCTGATCCGCACTTCTCATAATCTCCCGTTTGTTTTTCTCCACAAGCACCTCAAAATTCAATGTTCGTTTTCTGTACTTTTTTCGTTTTTTACTCTTCTTCCGAACAGTTGACGCCTTTTTCAAACCCAAATGTCATCCCTCCGTTTTTCATTCAAGGGCCTTTCACGCAAAAAAGGCCCTTATCTGTTTAAAAGATAAGAGCCTTCGGTGATCCGATCAGCCACAGTTTGGAAATATGTACTGATCATGTTAATTCATATAATACCTATCTGTCAACTATATTTTAAAATACTGCCGCGTCTTCTGAACTTTCGCGGCCTTTTCCTTATACGATCTCTTATTCTCCCGCATAAGCTGAGAACATTAATAGATAATGATAGAAAGAGAAGTGAGAGTATGGAAAAGACAAAACTTACCGGACGAATCGTGACGCGGGATGACCCGGACTATGACGAGGCAAGAACAAATTTCAACCTAAGTCTGCAAAGGTATCCCAGCATCATTGTATTTTGCCAAAACAAACAAGATGCCGTTAATGCGCTGAAGTGGGCGCGCGAAAACAATGTGCCTTTCCGCATCAGAGGCGGCAGACACAGCTATGAGAACTTCTCCCTTTTAAATAACGGCCTTGTCATTGATTTGAGTGAAATGAACAGAATAAAGGTCGATCAGAACATCCAGCTGGCTACAATAGAGGCGGGCGCCGAATTGGGGGAAGTCTATCAGACACTCTGGCGGTACGGCTTGACACTTCCTGCGGGAAATATTGCAAATGTAGGACTCACGGGTTTAACGCTTGGAGGGGGAATTGGATATTTAACAAGGACTGCCGGCCTGACTTGCGACCGCCTCTTAAAGCTCGAGATGATCAGAGCAGACGAAAAAACGGGCGCTGAATTGATAACGGCAAGCCGCTCGGAGCACCCTGACTTATTCTGGGCGTCTCAGGGCGGAGGCGGAGGCAATTTCGGCATTGTCACGTCCATGACGTTTGAAGCAGTGCCGATTTCTCGAGTGTCTATTTTTTCTATCACTTGGAGATGGAAGGATTTTGAGGAAGTTTTTAATGCGTGGCAGCACTGGGCTCCTTTTACGGATGAACGGCTTACCTCATCCATTGAGTTTTGGCCCGAGGAAGTAAACCGCATAGAGGCTCTCGGACAATTTGTCGGGACAAAAACAGAGTTAAAAGAATTGTTAAAACCTTTGCTAAAAGCAGGAAAACCGACAAGCGGTATGGTAAAAACAGTGCCGTTTAACGAAGCAGCTGCCTTTTTTAACAGCCCGGGAGGCAATCAGCCGCAAAAGAAAAAACGTTCAGGCTCTTTCATCGAAAAGCCATTATCAAAACATGCGATTTCAACCGTTAAACACTTTTTACAGCACGCACCGAATCAAAACGCAAGCGTCTGGCAGCAATCGCTCGGCGGGGCAGCCGGACGAATCGCCCCCGACGAGACGGCATTTTTTTATCGTGATGCAATCATTGCTCAGGAATATTTAACGAACTGGACATCACCTGAAGAAAAAAGACAAAATGTCCGCTGGATTGAGGAGCTGAGAACTGCTCTTTCCAAAGAAACGATGGGAGACTACGTGAATTGGCCCGATTTAGCTATCAGAAACTGGCCAAAAACATATTACGGAGACAATTTTGAGCGCCTCCGCGAAGTAAAAACGACATATGACCCAGAAAACGTATTCCGCTTTGAGCAAAGCATTCCGCCGCTTCGCCGGTCAATATTTTTCTAAAAGAAAAATGAAGATGGAACACCCTCCATCTTCATCCGTTCATTTATTGATATAAATGGCTTCCCGTTTTCACGAATTCTTTTGCTTTTTCTTTTAACCCTTCATTAATGGCTTCCGTTTCACTGAGGTCTTTCTCCTTCGCGTAATCCCGTATATCCTGTGAAATTCTCATACTGCAAAATTTCGGCCCGCACATCGAACAGAAGTGAGCCGTTTTTGCGCCTTCAGCCGGCAAGGTTTCATCATGGTATTCAATTGCTCTTTCAGGGTCAAGAGACAAATGAAATTGGTCGCGCCAGCGGAATTCAAACCGCGCTTTAGAAAGTGCGTCATCACGCATCTGCGCGCCCGGATGCCCCTTGGCAAGATCTGCCGCATGAGCGGCGATTTTGTAAGTAATCACGCCTTCTCTTACATCATCACGATTCGGCAGTCCTAAATGCTCCTTCGGCGTAACGTAACAAAGCATCGCCGTTCCGTACCAGCCGATCATCGCAGCGCCGATTGCTGATGTAATATGGTCATAGCCGGGAGCGATATCAGTCGTCAGAGGACCGAGCGTGTAAAAAGGCGCTTCTTTGCAGATTTCCAGCTGCTTGTCCATATTTTCTTTAATTTTGTGCATCGGCACGTGCCCCGGTCCTTCAATCATCACTTGAACGTCATGCTTCCACGCAATCTGCGTCAATTCTCCAAGCGTCTCTAATTCGGCAAACTGGGCCTCATCATTCGCATCGGCAATTGAACCCGGACGCAGACCGTCACCGAGAGAAAATGCAATATCATATGCCTTCATGATTTCACAGATTTCTTCAAAATGGGTATACAAAAAGCTTTCTTGATGATGTGCCAGACACCATTGCGCCATGATCGCCCCGCCGCGTGACACGATTCCCGTCGTGCGTTTTGCCGTTAACGGCACATAGCGAAGCAAAACACCGGCATGAATCGTAAAATAATCCACTCCCTGCTCCGCCTGCTCAATCAGTGTGTCACGGTAAATCTCCCATGTTAAATCCTCCGCAACACCGTTTACTTTTTCAAGCGCCTGATAAATCGGCACCGTTCCTACCGGCACAGGGCAATTGCGGATGATCCATTCCCGTGTCGTATGAATGTCTTTCCCCGTGGACAAGTCCATCATCGTATCGGCTCCCCAGCGAATCGCCCACGTCATTTTTTCCACTTCTTCCTCAATCGAGGATGTGACAGCTGAGTTTCCGATATTCGCATTAATTTTCACGTGAAAGTTCCGCCCAATAATCATTGGTTCACTTTCAGGGTGGTTTACGTTAGAAGGAATGATCGCCCGGCCGCTCGCTACTTCCTCTCTGACAAATTCGGGTGAGACATGCTCACGGATCGCGATAAACTCCATTTCCGGTGTAATGATTCCTTTTCTCGCGTAATGCATTTGCGTCACATTTTTTCCCGATTTAGCACGAAGCGGTTTCCGTTTTAAACCGGGGTATGCAGCAGCCCTGTTTTCTTTCTTATAACCGTTGTCCTCAGGTTTAACGGCCCGTCCTTCATACTCCTCCGTATCGCCGCGTCCGGCAACCCATTTGGTGCGAAGCGGTTTCAGGCCGTCATGTATATGAATCTGCACATTCGGATCGGTATATGGCCCGCTCGTATCATAAACACGGACAGGCGCATTCTCCTCTTCACCGAATGATCCCGTTGTCGGGCTCAGGCTGATTTCCCTCATCGGGACTTGAATATCAGGTGTTGAACCTTCCGTGTATACCTTTTTGCTTCCTGAAAAACTCGACATAATGGAAATGTTCGCTTGCTGTACTGATTGATTTTGCATACAAATCTCTCCTTTATCAATTCGAATAACAGAATCAAGCTCAGCACCAGCACAAAAAAACCGGGCTCAATTGAGAACCCGGTTTTGCAGTCAGAAAAGAAACTATTATTGTCTTTCATCAACAATAATAAAACCTCTACTTCCCCACGCTGGTACGAACCAGATCAGGTCCAAAGGGTTAAGAAGCAGCCGCTTCTCTCTCAGCCCGCCAAGGGGCACCCCCAGTAACTATTCATTTCGCTTTCATCGTAACATAATGTTCTCACAAAAAAAAGCATATTATCAACATTCAGATAATTTAAGTATGTTCAGCTCTGTTTCTTCGACGCTCTCTCCTGTTCCATAAACGCGATAAACCCCGGCATCCGCTCTGGAAGAAACAGCACGAAACAGCTGATCGCCTATATAGTGAAGCGCAGCGCCGTCATCAGCTGCATAGCCGCCCTGAAGCCTTTTTTCAGAAATGAGCCGATGATACGCCGGCCTGCGGTTCTTTTCCCCATCATAATGCGGACAAAAGCTGCCCGGTAAAAACCCTAAAGCTTTTAGCGCTGTCAGCTCTCCGATTGAATCGGTCACCCCTTCTTCAAACCAGCAGATTGCCCCGGCGCTCAGACCCGCTAATATAATACCGTTTTTCCATGCCTCACGGAGAATGCGGTCAAGCCCCCACTCCTTCCAAAGCACAAGCATGTTTCGCGTATTGCCGCCGCCAACGTAAATAATATCTTTATCCATCAAAAAGGATCTGATATGTGAAGAAGGCGGTTTAAACAAGGACAAATGGGACGGCTTGCACTGAAGCGTCTGAAATGCCTGATAAAAACGTCTGATATAGTTTTCCGCGTCGCCGCTTGCCGTCGGCAAAAAACAAACTTTCGGCTCTGATCGCACCGACTGTTCTAAAAGATATTGATCAAGCAAAAGGTTATCGGGTTCCATCGAAAAACCTCCGCCCCCCATTGCGATAATCTGTTTCAACGTAGTCACCTCTTTATTTCTCAAGTATAACAGCCCATTTCGCATAAAAGCTTCGCGTGAAGCAAAAAATACAGAAAATCAGGAGGTGAACCATATGGAACATGACCGCTTAGCTTATCATGAAACTGTCGATACCCATGAAATCATGAATATAAAAACCGTCTCTTTACTGAAATCAAAAATGATGCAAGGTTTAGTCTTTGATCAAGAACTGAGAGCGCTTATGGAAAAAAACGTACAGCAGTCCGTAAAAGATATTAAAGAATTGCAGACCTTTTACAAAAAGGCGCCGACAATAACCGGAGGTGAATTGCATTGAACGATTTTTTAGACCCCAAGAACTCAATAGGCATGCCCGATCTTGCAGACTCAGCTCTCGCTCTTGAATTTTTGCTTTCTGTAAAAAGCGGGATTAAAGATTACGCGATTGCAATTACTGAAACCGCAACCCCAGAACTCAGGCAAGTCTTGCGCACTCAATTGGATACGGCTATTCAATTGCACGGCGAGCTCACACAGCTCATGATCAAAAAAGGCTGGCTTTCTCCAACTGATACGAAAAAACAATTTGCACTGGATTTAAAATCCGCCCAAACCGCGGTTGATATCGCAGGCCTCAAACTGTTTCCAGACAATACGAATCGGCTCGGGACATTCGCTACACCATATAACTAACAGAGGAGTATGAAGAATGAAAGCTGTCACATATCAAGGCATTAAAGATGTCAGAGTGAAAGAAGTCAATGCGCCGAAAATCCAAAAGCCTGATGATATCATTGTGAAACTGACAACCACCGCCATTTGCGGATCAGATTTACACTTAATTCACGGCATGATTCCAAACTTTCCGGAAGACTACATTATCGGCCACGAACCGATGGGCATTGTCGAAGAAACGGGTCCTGAGGTCCATAAGGTAAAAAAAGGCGATCGAGTCATTATTCCTTTTAACGTCAGCTGCGGAGAGTGTTTCTTTTGTAAAAACCAGCTCGAAAGCCAATGTGACAACTCCAACGCCAATGGGGAGATGGGAGCGTATTTCGGCTACTCGGACACGGCAGGCGGCTATCCAGGCGGCCAAGCTGAATACATGCGCGTGCCCTATGCCAACTTTACACCCTTCAAAATTCCTGAAGACTGCGAAATAGAAGATGAAAAATTAGTTTTGCTTGCGGACGCAATGTCTACCGCCTACTGGAGCGTAGACAACGCGGGAGTCAAAGAGGGAGATACAGTCATTGTTCTCGGCTGCGGTCCTGTCGGGCTGCTCGCACAAAAATTTGCATGGTTCAAAGGCGCAAAACGAGTCATAGCAGTTGATTATATCGACTACCGCCTCCAGCATGCCAAAAAAACAAACAATGTGGAAATCATTAATTTTGAACAGAAAGAAAACACAGGCTCTTATTTAAAAGAAATCACACAAGGCGGCGCAGATGTTGTCATTGACTGCGTCGGAATGGACGGTAAAATGTCTCCGCTCGAATTTCTGGCGACAGGCGTTAAAATGCACGGCGGAGCGATGGGTGCGCTCGTTATGGCAGCCCAAGCCGTTCGAAAATGCGGCACCATCCAAGTAACAGGTGTATACGGGATGAGATACAACGCCTTCCCATTTCTCAATCTTTCAGATATTTCATTAATATCTTCATCTACAGTAATTTGCAGCTCACCCGCTAAAAACATTCTATGCAGTTCATCAGCTACCTTGCTTTCCATATTCAATCCTGCCTCACTCCTTTGTACAAACTTGATCCTTAGTTTATCCTTGAAAACGGCATTGAATGTAAACCAGGTCCCTCTTTTTTGCGAACGTCAGCCTTGGAGTCGCCAAAGCCGATACCATTGAAGTCACAGTCGTAAAAGGCTGGATTCTAAGGCGGTATATTGAATATTAAAAAACCGTTTCCTGACACATGTAATTTCTTTGTTATCTAAAGAATGAAAAGACACCATATAAAACAACGGAGATTCCCGCCGCTATAAGCGCCGGAACAAGTTTCGAACGGGCATACTTCACAACATCGATCCCCAGAACCGTACAGGTTGTCACCGTATTATCACTGAGAGGAGAAGCAAACGCTCCAAATGTTCCGCTGGCAAACACGGCCCCAATCGCTAATAATAAGCTGGTATGCGATTGAACCGCCAGCGTTACGCCGAGCGGCATTAAAAGTCCCCAAGTCCCCCAAGATGAACCGATAAAATAGGATATAACCGCCCCGAGTATAAACAGAGATGGCGCAATAAACATATGGGGGATCCATGACGTTAAATGAGAAGTAATATATTTGGAAAATCCCAGATCCTCAGATACTGCTGTTACGGCCCAAATCAGCGATAACATGATAATAACGTTTACCAATTCGTTTCCGCCCTTGATAAAATGAGTAACAAGCTCGCCTGCTGAAAAACGCTGAAACATAAAAAGAGCAAATGCTGCAATTACTGCTGCCAATAATGCAGTTAACATGACGCCAAGCATATCACTTTTAATAAAAGCATTCAAAAACCCTTGTGCTTTTGAATGGCCGTCCCACCAGCTCAGAAACAGTGTTAATAGTAAAAATAGCGCGATTGGAATCATTAAATTCCATGGCCGAATCGGTGTTTCCTTAATATAAGCACGGTGCGCCGCGTCTAACTCTTCCTGCTGGTCAGCATGTTCATCGGCATCCCTTTCGAACATCCCCGTGTGTTCTCCGTGAATATCTGAGATCGTCCCTGTTTCCATGTTGAATGTGCTGGGGCCTGCTGAAAGCAAAACACCGCTGTTCTGCGGGATCGCTTCCACATTTTGATTATGTTTCAGAGAAGAGGTTTGTCCGTTCTTTTCTGTTTTTTCTAAGCTTTCATCTTCTTTTTGTTTTTTAAAGAAGCTGTAATAAATTCCGACTAAAATAATCACAATGGAGAAAAAATTGAAAGGAATACTTTTCACATACACTGTGTAAGCCGGTTGATCTATTCCTGACGTTTTGAGAGCTTGTCCGATAATGGAAACCATGTAGCCGACAAATGCTGTTGCTGCCGGAATTAAGGCGATGACAGGGTTGGCTGTAAACTCAATGGCGTAAGCAATTTTCTGTTTCGACAGGTCCAGACGCCTGCTTAAAGCTTTCATGATCGGTGCAATGGTGACGATGCGAAAGTCCGGTTCGCTAAACGTGCCAAATGTCGACAGCCATGCAAGCAGCATCGCGCCTTTTTTGGTTTTAACCTTTTTACTGATCAAATGGACAAAGCCTTTTATCCCTCCGGTTAACTTTATAATCCCCACAAGGCCGGCAAATGAATATAGAAAAACAATGATTCGAATATTATTTATTACGACAATGTTGCTGATTAAATAATGAACCATGTGTTCAATCCCGCCAAGCAAGCTGGGATGCAAAAGATAGCTCCCGGCCAACAAGCCAACAAACAGGCCAGACTGTACTTGCTTCGTCATGATTGAAATGGGAATGACCAGAATAAATGGTATAAGACAAGCCCAAGTACCTGCCATAAAAACACCTCTTTTAAAGAACTTTTTGTTAGTATCTTTGAAAAAAGTGCAATTATACGCAGGCGCATCATGATTATAATAAGTCTGTAACTGCCCTTTGATACGGCTGGCAATAACTTTTTATACAACAAAAAAAGCTTCTACATTTTGTAGAAGCTTTCGTATACCGGTGGCCGGGGTCGAACCGGCACTCCAGAAGGAACACGATTTTGAGTCGTGCGCGTCTGCCAATTCCGCCACACCGGCAAGCAATGTGTCGTGTACAACCGACGTATATAAATATATCATGGGTTTTCTATACTGTCAACGGTTTTAGAAAAGTTTTTTGTTTAATGCACATGTTTTTCGACATCTTTCCGCACGCCGCCAGATGAAGCGTTCTTGTTTTTTGGTTTACTTATACCGACTGCACTTCTGCAGCTTATGATAATGTTTTAATGATACAAAAAAAGTGATTTGCGCTATGCAAATCACTCTCGTATAAGTGTTATATAATGTTAAAAATAATAACCAATTTAACGTCATCCGTTCAAAGCTAAATTGGTGCCGAGGGCCGGACTTGAACCGGCACGGTAGTCACCTACCGCAGGATTTTAAGTCCTGTGTGTCTGCCAATTCCACCACCCCGGCAAAAGAAAGGCGACACCCGGATTCGAACCGGGGATAAAGGTTTTGCAGACCTCTGCCTTACCACTTGGCTATGCCGCCATCATTTGGAGCGGAAGACGGGATTCGAACCCGCGACCCCCACCTTGGCAAGGTGATGTTCTACCACTGAACTACTTCCGCATGTAAAGAACTTATTACAACTTATTCAGTTTGTTTTTAAAAAATACAACTGGGCTAGCTGGATTCGAACCAACGCATGACGGAGTCAAAGTCCGTTGCCTTACCGCTTGGCTATAGCCCAATAATAATATGGGGCGATTGATGGGAATCGAACCCACGAGTGCCAGAGCCACAATCTGGTGCGTTAACCACTTCGCCACAACCGCCATAGTCTTAAGATGAATTGAAATTATAGTGGCAGGGGCAGTAGGAATCGAACCCACACCGGAGGTTTTGGAGACCTCTGTTCTACCGTTAAACTATGCCCCTATGATAATAAGATGGTGGAGGGGGGCAGATTCGAACTGCCGAACCCTGAGGGAGCGGATTTACAGTCCGCCGCGTTTAGCCACTTCGCTACCCCTCCGTATTCTATTTGAAAAACAGTGCCGGCCAGAGGACTTGAACCCCCAACCTACTGATTACAAGTCAGTTGCTCTACCAATTGAGCTAGGCCGGCAAAATGGTGGCTCGGGACGGAATCGAACCGCCGACACACGGATTTTCAGTCCGTTGCTCTACCAACTGAGCTACCGAGCCTTGAATATAAATGGCGGTCCGGACGGGACTCGAACCCGCGACCTCCTGCGTGACAGGCAGGCATTCTAACCAACTGAACTACCGGACCATTTTAAAATTTGGTTGCGGGGGCAGGATTTGAACCTGCGACCTTCGGGTTATGAGCCCGACGAGCTACCGAACTGCTCCACCCCGCGATGATAATGGTGGAGGATGACGGGCTCGAACCGCCGACCCTCTGCTTGTAAGGCAGATGCTCTCCCAGCTGAGCTAATCCTCCATCATATATATAAGTGACCCGTACGGGATTCGAACCCGTGTTACCGCCGTGAAAGGGCGGTGTCTTAACCGCTTGACCAACGGGCCCTGGTGATTGTTTTCGTTTTTTGTTATGTATAAATCATTAGTGGCGGAGAGCAAGGGATTCGAACCCTTGAGACGGGGTTACCGCCTACACGATTTCCAATCGTGCTCCTTCGGCCACTCGGACAGCTCTCCATTAATGGCTCCGCAGGTAGGATTCGAACCTACGACCGATCGGTTAACAGCCGATAGCTCTACCACTGAGCTACTGCGGAATGAAGTCTGCCTGGCGATGTCCTACTCTCACAGGGGGGAAACCCCCGACTACCATCGGCGCTGAAGAGCTTAACTTCCGTGTTCGGCATGGGAACGGGTGTGACCTCTTCGCCATCATCACCAGACAATTTAGTGACATGTATTATTATACTATGTATTTCAGAAAAAGCAAGAGTTTTTTTAAGTATTCTCTCAAAACTAGATAACAGTAAGCATACATTCAAATTAGGTTAAGTCCTCGA